>CAMNRM010000126.1 GCA_946553025.1 uncultured Clostridium sp. | reverse complement strand
GATGTCGTCTTATTTTTTTATTTTTTAAAATTCCCCAGGTAAAGTTACACTATCTACGGAAGCCCTTCGGATTTCTATTTTCCCGGATTTTATCAATAAAAAAATGAAAGTTTTGTGAACTGCCGTGAAAGCATTGTAATTCTTTGGAATCCCTGTATAATAAAAATATCTGCCGCAGAATATAGTCACGGGTAAACCGTAAGTCAATCAAAAGGAGAAGAGCATGCAGGAAACATCATTAAAATTATGGGGCAAACTTTACGAAACGGCAACCAGAATCAAGGAGCGAAAGCCCTGGGAGGAATTCTGGGAAATGGATTTAATTGGGATTCAGGAAGAAGCGGGAAAAAAACCGGTATTTTTTAATATCATCGGCCATGAGGCCAAAGAATACAGTATTGTCGCCTACGAAGGCTATGAAGGGCTGAATGATTTTTTCCTTCTTTTGGATAAAGATAAGCTAAATCTTACTTCCGAATATGTCTTATTCAGCCAAACCTGTCTGGCTGCCTACTGGGGAAGCCGGGAGGAGATGTCCGAGGAACAGAGGCAGCTTATCAAAAACCTGGGCTATAAATATTATGGGAAGGATCAGTGGCTGTATTTTATGGCTCACAGCAAAGGCTATTTCCCCGGTATGCTTGATGACGAAGAGGCCGCACGGATGGCCAATTATCTGACGCTGCTGGAAAAAGCGCTGGAATGCTGGGATAATGACCCGGTTTCCGTAGATTTTGAACACGGCAATATCTACCTTTACTTTTATGACCAGACAAAAAAGCAGTGGGTGGGCAGGGAACAAACCCTTCCGTTTACCGACTACCAGATTTCCTATCTGGAATTAACCGATGAAAAACTGATGGATGAACTAAAAAACGCCCGCCGCGGCAATTACTGCCTGGAAGCAGAACTTTCCTTCAGCCATATGCTGGATAAAGAAAAGCCCCGCAGCCGCTCGATCAACCGCAAGATGTGTCTGATCGCCGATGCCGAAAGCAGGCGTATGCTGAAAGCCGATTTAATGGAACAGGAAGCCCAGGCCGAAGAATGGCTGATTCAATACATCGTTGACTTCATCCTTGGCCAGGGTGCCCCGAAAGAAATCCGTGTCAGCAACGGCATTGTGGCAGCTATATTAGAACAGGTCTGCCATCTGGCCCAAATTACGATTACCCGAACCGAACAGCTTCCGGTCATCCGCAGCTTTCTTTCTTCTTTAGCATTAACCGAGAGCTGATTTTCGGCCTTAACCTTAATCACCTTAATATAGTAACTCACCCCTGAAGCAGCCGCAGAAACCCTCTGCGGCTTTCTTCCTGTGCTTCCAGGCCGATAATCTTATCCATATTCCTCGCCGGTATCCACGCCTTATTGGCATTAAAATAATAATTAATCTGCTTCCAGTATTTTTCCGGATATAAAAACAGATAGTACAGGCATTTTCTTTCCTTTTCTCCAAGAGGAAGCACCTTCTCATAGGCGTTGAGCATATCCATCCCCAGGGAAAGACTCCATCCGTGTTTCTCCATTGCCTTGCGCATAAAGCGGTATAAGTCCTCCATCTGCAAGCCTAAGTGCATACGGTTGTACTCAATCACGGCAACATAGCCGCTGCCCATAAGGACATGGTGCTGATCCAGGTCCCCGTGGCAAAGAAGCCTTGGCTCCTCACCGCTTTTCCACAGACCGGCAATCCCCTGCGCCGCCTCACTGGCCTGCTCAAAAAATGCATTAAAGCTTTTCATCACACACAGTTCAAAATCCGATTTTTTCCGCTTTCCCCGGATAAATCCCCTTGCCCGCTTCAGTTCCCGGTTATGGCGCTCCATATCCTCCACAGCCAGGCGCGGCAGGATCGAACCCATGTTCCACTCCTTTAAAACCTCGATTTTCCGAAGTCTTTCGTGAAGGCGGGCAATGGAGGATAAGGCTTCGCAGACCTCTTTTCCATCCTTTAAGCTGCATTCCCGATCCCCGTACCAGTCCTTTAAGACAAACCGTGTCCCGTCTTCGGAAGTGCTGACTAAGGTTCCTTCCCTGTTTCTTATATATTGATCCGTCTTAAGTCCGGCAAATCCCTGCAGCTGGCAGAGCACCTGATCCTCAAACTCCAGACGTTTTAATGTTCCCTGATATTCCTTCAGGCTTTTCATTCCCTGATCCGTTTCACATATCCAGGCCCCGCGTCCCCTGCGCACGCCCCTGACCTGAAGCGCATACTGTTTTAATACCTCCTCATATTTATCATTCATCGTCATGAATCTTCCCCCTTACCCTTCTATGTACTCCTAACCATCCCGCGGCTGTCCGAAATCCGGATGGAAATGCCGGTGCTCTTTTATGGCTACTTCCAGAGTATGAACAGGCAGGGAAGAATATGCGGATCTTTTTTAGAAACTTTTTACTTCGGCTGCATTTTCCAATATTTTCCTTTAATAGAAATTCTTGTACAATCCCCCCTCTTTATGCTACAATCCCGTTTTCGACACTTGCAAAATAAAAAGAGGCAGAAAACCCTGTATTTATG
>CAMNRM010000125.1 GCA_946553025.1 uncultured Clostridium sp. | reverse complement strand
AAATTTCAGCATCTTTATAACATTTTTTACTACCTGTTCTGCACCTGTTTTTTATTGGCTTTTCCCTGTTTTTCACCTTTAAGCATCCGTTAAGCCGCTATTTTACAGGGTTTTTTTGATGTCAACTAAACTATACTTTAGTTGACACTATTTTTTACAGAAATTGGGCTGAGAATTGTTTTAAACCAGGGATTTTCTTAAAGATTTTCAAAGAATATATCTGATAATATTAGAATGAAAACATAAATTTACTACACAATAAAAAAGAAACTCCGAGTGTCAACTAAAGTATAGTTTGGTTTACACTCAGAGTTTGAAAATATCGATAGCATTCAGCCTTAAAAAACGCCTTAAACCCGGGCTTTCCGGCTGCTTTCTGCCTTCTTTTTATCCATCTCACATCGATTGTTAATCAGAGTATAGCACACAGGGCGTTAAAAAAAGCATTTCATCTCTGGAAAAATTTCCAACTTTTTTATTTTTTTTCAGGTTTTTTTAAGATTTTTCGCTTCCTGCCTTCACAAAACTGCTGTTTTGCCTTTTTCCTTGCCGCTGTTCATGTCATTTTGCGCAGAATTCTGTTCCGACAAGGAAGAAACTTTCCATCACAATCTCCAGATAAAATTGCACTATTTAAGGGGATTATTTTGCTTGACACACAAGTTGGATGCCTATACAATGGCAGTATGAAATTAATGATTAAAAAAATTTTTAGATTTTTTGACAGATGCAAGGATTAAACGAACAGGAAGGAAAGCTTAAAATGTTATATCCATTTATGACTTTGAATGACAATACAGAAATTGTTCATTCTGAATTATTAGATAAAGATAATAAAAAACAAGTAAAGGTCTGCATTGAAAAACCTGTTTTTGGTGGGTTCCATTCGGCAGTATGCTATCTTCCGGATTATTCCTGGGAAAATATTCAAGGGTTTTCTTCGGAAGAAATTAATTATTTCCAGGAACTTTTAGAATCTTTGGCACATGTTATCATTGAACTTGCAGGAGAGGGAGGTTTTGAAAGAGGACTGGAAGATGCCGCAAGTTTTTAAAATAGGCTCCTATACGGTATATTTCTGGATGAATGAAGGAAAGCCCCTTGAACCTATCCATGTTCATGTAGCAAAAGGTGTTCCATCACAAAATGCAACAAAAATATGGCTTACAAAACATGGGAAATGTTTGCTTTGTAACAACAATTCTAAAATACCTCAAAAACAGCTAAATTCAATTATAAAAATTATTGAAGCTCAAAGCGATGCTGTTATTCATTTGTGGTTTTCTACGTTTGGACAAATTCGCTACTATTGTTAAACCTGAATTGGGTCTGCCCTGCACCATCGGCAGCGAACTGTGCGGAAACCACCTTGTCGTCATCATCCAGAACAAAAAAGCCAATATCTATGGTGAGAAAGTAAACGTCCTTCCCATTAAAGGAGCATGAAATTTCTTTCGACGCAGGAAATCAGGAAAAAATGGGGCTATCAAAGCGGCGTATCGCTGTCCTATGCGCAGAGGGACACATCCCAAATGTTCAAAAAGCCGGAAACACCTGGCTGATTCCGGAAAACGCAAAAAACCATCAGATGCCAGAATCAAAAGTGGCAAATATATAAAAGTAAATCCAGTGCCACACACAGATGCCTGATGGCATGGAGGTTTCTTATGAAATATTCTCTGGAAGAATTAAAAACCAAAAAAGAAGACCAGACTTACGACAGGAAAAGCGCCCGCAAAGAGCCAAAAGGACTATCCAATCATATCACCGCCTTTGCCAATGCTGACGGCGGCACATTAGTCATCGGAATTGAGGATAATGGCGAAGTTACAGGAATTGATGACTATACCGAAAACATCAATGAAATCCTGCGCGTCCCCTTTGATTTCTGCAAACCCTCTGTCCTTATTGAAACAGAAACCCTGGAATGCGTGGATAAAAACGGAAAGCCCAACCACCTTCTGGTTATCAAGATCCCACAGAGCCCGGAACTCCATGCAAACCAGCAGGACGATGTATATTACCGCATGGGTGACAAATCTCAAAAACTCAGCTTTGACGACCGGCTGCGGCTAATGTATTCCAAAGGTACACGCTATTATGAAGATGAACCCGTTGCCGATTCCTCCATTGAGGATATTGACATGGACTTTGTAGCATCCTACTGTAAAAAAATAGGCTATGCCAAATCGCCAGAGGAATATATCCGACAGAATAAATCCTTTATTGTCACAAAAAGCGGCCGCCAGGAAATGAGCGGTGCTGCCATCCTCCTGTTCGGAAAAGACCCACAGCAATATTTCCAGCGGGCAAGGCTTCGCTTCATCCGCTACGATGGCACGGAAGCCAAAGTCGGCACTGAAATGAACGTGGTAAAGGATAAAATATTTACCGGGCGTATCCTAAACATGGTGGAAAAGACGCTTTCCTTCGTCCGGGACCAAATTAAAGAGCATACTTACCTCGGAAAAGAAGGGAGATTCGTCACAACACCCGAATTCCCGGAATTCGTTTGGAAGGAAATTATCATAAATGCCGTCACGCATCGTGATTACAGCATCAAAGGCACCGACATCCAGGTCAAAATGTTTGATGACCGGATTGTTGTGGAAAGCCCCGGCAACCTACCCGGCATCGTCCGTCTGAACAATATGCGCCAGGTCCACTTTTCCCGCAACCCTAAAATTGCTGCCTTTTTACATGAATATGATTATGTGCAGGAATTCGGGGAAGGCATTGACCGGATGTACCGGGAGATGGAAAAGGCAGGACTGCCGGCACCAGAATATAAGGATGTTGCCTTTATGCTGAATGCGACAATTCGGAACAAGATGAATGTCGTAGAAAATGTCGCAAATAATGTCGCAGATAATGTCGCAGATACCATAAAACTGTCCTCTACAGAAAAGGCAGTTTTAGACCATCTGGAACTTTCGCCGGAGCTTTCAGCCAAAGAACTTGCCTCCCTGCTCCACAAAACATCCAGAACCATTCAACGCAATATCAATACATTAAAAGAAAAGGGCATTCTGAAAAGAGAAGGCTCAAATCGGAGCGGCAGATGGATCGTCCTAAAACAAAGGCGGTAAATATAAATATGTTAGTACAGATTTCTTCTGAAAATCTATTACTGCGAATAATTCGGGATAAAAAACTACGCTTTAAAAACTACGCTTTATAGGAAAAAGGCTGTTCTGTCCGAGATTTTTTGTTCTCTGACGCAACAGCCCTTCCTTTATTAACGAAAAATATGAACAAAATTAACAACTGAAAAACTCACTTATGAATCTGCTTTCCTTACCCTGCGCCAGATCAGTCCAAAAATCAACAATCCGCTTGCGGCCATTAATGTTAATAACGGTGCATAACTGATAGAACCATCTCCGGTTTTTGGCAGAAGACCAAGGGGAACTAAAACATCCTCGATTA
>CAMNRM010000124.1 GCA_946553025.1 uncultured Clostridium sp. | reverse complement strand
GGCAGCGGATGAGCGAAAAGAGAAGTGCAGAGAAACTGGCAGCCTATCGTGTGGATCGGGGCAAAGGCGGGTTTAAGGCAATCCCCATGACCGAAAGGGAAGTGGAAGACCGGAACTTTTTCATCCGCCTGAAGCTTCGGGGAAAGCCAATGAGTAAGCTGTCCGCTGAACAGATAGAACGGGTGCGGGTATACCGGATGGGCGATCTCTGGATTATCGAGGATGAAAACCTGATGTGTTTTGTCCTGGGCAAAGAAGAGAAAAATCTTGCACCGGTGCAAGAAGGAGAAAGGACTCTTCCGGAAAACCTTGCAGCTGATGGCTACAGCTATTGCGGGAGTTTTGCCGAAAGCACAGGGGATAAAATCCTGCCGTTTCACAAAAGGAGGAAGTAAACCATTTTGCAGTAAAGGACAAGTTTTAAGAATACCAGAAAGGAAGAAAAAACAATGTTTGACAAATTTGGAGAATTTGATTCATGGGAAGAAATCAACCGGGCTGCAGCGGCCCAGAAAGCCGAAGGCGACCACAGAGCGATCTACCTGTTGGCCAAGGAAAACGGCATTGATAAGGAGGATGCCCTGGATTATATCAACGATGACACCGATGCCCTGGTAACCCCATTAACTGCGGCTTTCGGAAAGCTTGCGGTGGAAGCTGAGAAGCTTACCCCCTATGAAATCATGGCAGACTGGCTGGAGTACATCCGAATGCGCTGCATGGAGTCTTCACCGATGGCTCTTGCTGTCCGGAGCAAAGAGAAAAGTTTAAAAGGCTGCATCGCCGCTTTACTGACCTGGAGTTTTAAGAACGCAAAGCCGGTGGACAGAGATATTTTAAAACAGGCCAAGGTTTCCGGCCAGGTAAGCCTTGGTATTCCCGGAATGGGCCGGGCCAGGCAGATTATTACCGACTATTACCTGAACGGGAAGGAGGGAAACCGCGATGCTGGCATTTAAGGGCTTTACCAAAGATTTAACCTGTATCCGTGGCGAAGGGATTTTCCAGTATGAACCGGGTGTACTTTATACCGAGGACAAGTCAAAGTGTGCAAGCACGGGTTTCCACTGTACGGAAAATCCTCTGGAGTGTCTGGACTGGTATGCCTTGGGAGGAGGAAACCGTTACTATATCGTGGAAGCCGGAGGGAGTATCGACGAGGACGGGAAGGATGCCAAGATTTCCTGTACGCAGATCCGGCTGGTGGAAGAATTAAGCATCCCTGCCCTGGTCTACCATGCGCTGGTCTACATGGTCAAACACCCTCTGCGTGACTGGGAGAAAACCGGCCATATGCTGGAAGTAAAGAAAGATAAGGCCGAAGCTAAGCAGAAAGGAGCCATCGCCATTGCCCGCGGGGAGTGTCCTAAGGTGCGGGGAAGTGCCGGGGCGGTTCTCGGGCTGGTGGTGGAAAGGGACGGGGAAATTAAGGCAACGAAGCTTTTTATCATCCCCGGCCCGGGAGAAAAACGCAAAGGAAAGGCTGTCTGGGGAAAGCCGGATACCTGGTACACCCTGGATGAAAACCGGCAGCTTAAGGAGGTTTACTAAGATGAGAAGAAAAGAAATCTTAAGTCTGAAACCAACATTCCCCAAAACGGAAGGAAAAGTCTTTACCGTCCAGTCCCTGGAAAGAATTCTGATCATGAATTACTGGGAGGATGGAAAGCTTATCGGGCGCTATTGCCTAAATACAAAGAGCGGAGAGTATGAATCCTATCTAGTCGAGAACGGTGCGTGGAGCCGGCGTAAGCTGGAAAGCCTGTGTACAGGAAATGGCCTTGGCTGGTCGGGCTGGTTTATCGACATTCCTTTTTACCGCAGGAAAGATGAACAGCTTGCCGCCCGGATGCTGTCTTTAACCAAAGAAGATAAGCGGGATAATAAGCGAGATAATAAGCGGGATATTTTCTGGGAGATACACTGGAGAGAAAGCAATTACTTAAGCGAAAGGCGGGAAAACCGGGAGAAGCGCAGGAAAGAAAGGATTCAGGAAGTGATGCTTGCGGTGCCTGACCTTCCCCCCGAAGCCTTTTTCTGGATGCCTGAACAAACCAAAGGTCCGGATTATCTGTTCTACCGAAAGGAAACCGATACATGGTTTTGCAGCCTCTGCATGAAGACAAGCACATCGGAAGAAGTTCTTAAGGCGATGGAAGAACGGAAAGTACCCAAAATCCGTCATAATGACCAGGTTATCTGCCCCGGGTGTAAAAAGAGCCTTATCGCAAAGAAGTATGGAGAACCTAAGGGCAACTTTTCCGTGATGTTTCTGCAGAAGATGGATGAAGAAAAAAGCATTGCCCGTCACTTTGATGTACATGTTACCTGGAGCGGAGGAAAGCATCTTTTTCTTTCGGAAGCCGTCCGCCTTATTCTGCCCCACAAGCCGGATGCTGCACCAAAGATATACTATAACCAGCGTCCCAGGGAGAACTACGCTTACTGCAGAGAAGAGGATGAGGAAATTTTTGATGATAAGAAAAACCCTTCCAATCGTCTGACGAAGGAAACCTTTTTATACCCGAAAGGCATTGCCTCTGCGTTAGCAAACACACGCTATGAAGAATGGACCCGGGTGTTTGAAGCTATGGCGAAAGCCGGACTTGCCCTGGACTATAACCGAATGATGACAGCTTCCGAAAAGGGCTTAAGCGGCATGATGGAGTATTTGCTGAAGGGAAGGTTTTACCGCCTTCTTAAAGAAAGCATAAGACGAATCGTTCGTTGGAGCGGAGAATACTGGGGTGGATTAGATTTCACCGGCCAAACCGAAAAGGAAGTGTTCCGAATCGAGGATAAGCAGAAAATCAACCGGATTCGGCAGAGGGACGGCGGGGAACTTATGGTAGACTGGATGCGCTGGGCAGAGGAAAACCAGATGCAGTTAAACGATGTAACCTTAGACTGGCTGGAAAAAGAACAGATAAGAAGTAAGAATCTGGCCTTTATTACCGACCGTATGTCCCCCTGCCAGGCCATGAACTACATCAAAAAGCAGCAGGCCGGGGAGTACGCAGGCATGAAGACTTGGGAGGTGATTGACCAGTGGAAGGACTATTTATCCATGTGCGAAAAGGGAGGTAAGGATACAAAGGATGAAATGGTCTATCGCCCCAGGCAGTTAAAGCGCCGGCATGATGAAATGGTGGAAGAAATCCGTAAGCAGCAGATGTTAGAAGCTATGGAAAGGGATAAAGAAGAGCAGAAAGCCTTTGCAAAGAAGATGGCAGAGAAGTTCCCCGGAGCAGAGGAGAACCTTCAAAGGATAAAGGAAAAATTCACCCATGAAAATGAAACCTATAAGATTATCGTTCCGGAACGCCTTATTGACATCGTTGCCGAAGGCCGTGCCCTGCATCACTGCGCCGGAGCCACGGAGCGCTACTTTGAACGGATAAGGGATAATGAAACCTATATCTGTTTCCTGCGAAAAAAGAGTGAACCGGATGTGCCGTTCTATACCATCGAAGTAGAGCCGGGAGGAACCATCCGCCAGCATCGTTCCATGTACGACGAAGAACCGGGAATTGAGGAGATCCGGGGGTTCTTGCGGGAGTGGCAGAA
>CAMNRM010000123.1 GCA_946553025.1 uncultured Clostridium sp. | reverse complement strand
TGATATAATGCCATTAACAAATTTAAGCAATCAGACGAGCGCAGATAAAAAGTGAAAGGAGAAAAAGCAATGCGTAAAAAATTAAACCGGGAAAGCAAGGAGTTTATGGCGGTCAGTGCTGAAACCCTGGCGGGGATGCTGGACAGCGGCAGGGCTACAGCAGTGAAAATCGGCACAGAGGCAGGAGCCAAAATTCAAATCGGGCGGAGGGTGTTGTTTAAAGTTTCTGTTGTGGAAAAGTATCTGGACAGTATGGCAGGAGAAAGTTAAGATGGCTAATCGAAGAATGTTTTCGTTGGATGTGGTTGATACAGATTCTTTCCTGGATATGCCCTTGACTGCACAAGTGCTGTATTTTCATCTTGGAATGAGGGCGGATGATGATGGATTTATAAGCAATCCGAAGCGTGTACAGCGGATGGTCGGATGCAATGATGATGATTTGAAATTGCTTTTAGCCAAAGGGTTTATTATCCCTTTTGAAAGCGGAGTTTGTGTTATCCGTCATTGGAAAGTGCACAACTACATAAGGAGTGACCGATATAAAAAGACAGCTTATCGTTCAGAGATGGAGCGGCTTTCGGTGTTGGAAAATGGAGAATATAGCTTGATGGATGCGGTTGGTATACCAGATGACAACCAAACGGCATACCAAATGGAAACCCAGGTTAGGATAGGTAAGGTTAATAATAATATATGCGCTCCGGACGAAGCGCGAGAATGTGAAAAAGAGGAAAAAAGCCTCTGCCAGCTGACGAAAAAACCACTTTGCAGAAAGATGCAGAGGATTTTGGAGAAATCTATAAGGCTTATCCGAAAAAGAAAGGCAAAACAAAAGCTTTTGACTATTATCGGGGCTTTGTAGGAAAAGGTCGGGTGATTAGCGGAACCCGTTACCATCTTAGCCGAAAGCAGATTTATCTTGCTGTAGTTGCCTATGTTGATGAACGTAAGGAGGCAGGGACAGAATTGGATTATTACCAGGACTTTTCAACCTTCATGAATAAAACCATTCTTGATTACCTTCCGGAAGAGGAGGACACATGATTCTTGAACCTGAACGCGCCTTAATTGGTGCATTGATGATGGAGCCGCAGGCAGTAAAGGATTGTGCCAGGCTTCGGTCAGATATGTTTGCCGATAACATCCTGGGACGGGTTTATCTGGAATATGTCCGTGCCTATGATTTTGGCTACCCGGCAAATCTCGTTACCATTGCCGAGAAGTTTTCGGATCTGCCGCAGGAAATTTTCCTGAAACACATGAAAGAATGTTCCGATTCCACCGTGACCAGTGCCGCCGCCGGAAAGTATGCAGAGGCTGTAATCAACGCCTACAAGGCCCGTACAGCCACGCAAATGATTCAGGCGGCAGAATTCCAGCCGGTAAGTGCAGAGCGTCAAATCGGGCAGCTGATTAACGAACTGGAAACCTTGCAGGAGGATAACCTGACAGGCATTAAGAACCTTCGTCAGATTGTGGACGAGGTTTCATCAGAATATTTCACTGACCGTGAAGGTATCCGGCTTTATACGGGATTTTCCCGGCTTGATCATGCCTTAGGTGGTCTGGAAGGCGGGGATGTGATTGTGATTGGTGCACGGCCAGCGGTGGGAAAGTCTGCCTTTGTGACACAAATCCTGATGCAGATGGGCCAGGCCGGAAAGAGGGTGCTGCTGTATAACCTGGAAATGCGGGAAAAGCAGGTCTATGAGCGGATGCTTTCCCGGAAGTCAGGAATCCGATTAAACCGTGTGCGGAGAGGAAAGTCTTTCCTGGAGGATGAAGAAAGCCAGTTTCATGCAGCAAACCTTGCACTGAAAAAGCTGGATGTGTGGATTTCCTCTGGTGCAAAGTCGGTTACGGAGATTCGGCGGGAAAGCCGTCATATGGATGCGGACTGTATTATCATTGACTACCTGCAGCTTATCCGTGCAGACCGGCACTATACCAACCGGGCCAGCGAGGTCGGGGATATTTCCAAGGCAATAAAAGCCCTGGCGATGGAGTTAAACTGTCCGATTATCGTTCTTTCACAGTTAAACCGACTATCGGAAGGCCGGGGAAACAAGGAACCGACGATGGCAGAACTTCGGGAATCCGGCGATATAGAGCAGGATGCATCCGTGATTATCCTTTTGTGGAACCTGGACGAAGCCGACCGAAGCAAAAAAGGGCTTAAGGTGGAGAAGAACCGGCAGGGGGAGCAGACAAAATTCTGCCTGGAATTTTTAGGGGATGCTATGTGTTTTAAAGAAACCGATGCTGCCTGGATGGAGTTTACAAAGCAGAGGATGAAAACGCCGTTTGATGATGATTAGGAGGGGCGCAGGGTGGTAAAAAACAGTGATATTGCATTTGAGTTTGAACTTTTTGGAGAGGTTTGGAAGGTGTACAAGGCCCTGCTTCCGGTTAAGCCCGGCAAGGATGCGGATTACTGGGAGAAGGCAGTGCAAGCGGTTCGCGGAATTATGGAGAAATACCCCGGGCAGTTAGCAAAGGACTTATCCCTGGCGATTTTAGGAGATTTGGAAAGGCGGTGCAAAGAACATGAAAATCAGAACACAGGATGCTAAACGCTATCTGGATTATGCGGAAACTTATGCCGAAGCCTATGGAAGCAGCGGACAGGCTGCGGTGTATGCTTTAAGCCAGTTTTATCCGGAACCGGTTTGTATTGGCATCTACGAAGATATGAGCAGGGCAAAAGGTGTTCTTTACGAAATGGGGCTGGCCCATCAGAAGCAGGAACGGGTTTTTTATGCTCCGGCAGGATAGAAGGGTAAAGAGCAATGACCAACGAGGAACTTGTTTTGCGGATTAAAGCCGGGGAAGATGTGCGGGAAAATATGGAACAGCTTTATTTTCAGGTGCTGCCCTTTATTCACTCCATGGCCTGGAAATATAAAGGACAGGCAGAAATCGAGGATTTGGAACAAGAGGGGTATCTTGCCTTGTATCCTGCCATTGATGCTTATGACATGGCGCGGGGCGTTAAGTTTTTAACCTGTGCGGAAAAGTGGATAAGGCAGCGGATGAGGCGCTATATACAGAATAACCGAAGCTGTCTGCGGTTGCCGGTGCACAGTTTGGAGAAGGTGAAACAGTACCAGCAGTTTGTTTCGGCGTATGTTTTAGAATATGGGCAGGAGCCGACAGGTGAAGCAGCAGCAAAAGGGTTGGGCTGGAACTGTGAAACCGTGGTTGATGTCAGGAAAAGCGCAGAATTAATGATTACGCTAAGCCTTGACGCGCCTCTGCGGGATGCGGATGGGGCAGAGGATACAGCATGGAAAGATATGCTGGCAGATGAGGCAGATCCGGCAGAGGAGATACTTGGCAAAATGCAGGAAGAGCAGTTAAGCACCACGTTATGGGGCATGGTGGATGAACTTCCGGGAGAATTGTCGGAGATGGTGCGGCGAAGATTAAAAGATTAAGACCGTTTCTTCCGGAAGATGAACGAATATACAGTGCGGGGCTGGTGTGTGGTGGCCTGGCTTATTTTGAACAGACCTGGACAAGCAGCACAGAAAGGGCAGCGCTGAAGCTGTAGTTTTCGGACATGGTTACACGCGCAGAAGAGAAAAAATGTGTTCATAAAAGGATTTGCTGACATCGTTACGCGCATGAAAGAGGAACTATTTGGCCTCTGCTCTTCTGGCACACCAGGGAAATGCGGAGGCTTTTTTATCCGAGTATTTCCGAGTAAGGCTAACTGGAACG
>CAMNRM010000122.1 GCA_946553025.1 uncultured Clostridium sp. | reverse complement strand
AAAGGAACCTGTTGACAGATTCCTTTGGATTTTTCCTTAAGTTTATGATGTTGGGCTTTAGACGATGGGTGGTTCACATAATGGATAATCAATTGATGAATCCTTTAATTGGTGAAATAAAAAATATTCTCGATATGGCCAGAAGTAATGTTGCGAAAGAAGTAAACAATGAATTGATTATTTCTTATTGGAAGATTGGGGAAATTATTGTTCGATATGAGCAGAATGAGAGTATTCGTGCCGCATACGGAGAACAAACATTAAAACAGTTATCAAAAGTTTTAACAAGTGAGTTTGGTAAAGGCTTTTCCAGATCAAACTTGCAAAATATGAGAGCGTTCTATTTGAATTATGAGAATTGCCAGTCAGTGACTGGCAAATTGAGTTGGACGCATTATTGCGAACTTTTAACTATATCAGATAGAAATAAACGTAGCTTTTATGAAAAAGAAGCCATTAATTCAAACTGGTCAGTGAGAGAATTGAAAAGACAGATTAATACTTCTTTGTATGAGCGTTTGTTATTGTCTAAAGGGGAAGTCAATAAACAGGAAGTATTAAATTTAGCATTGAATGGTATTGAAATTACAAAGCCGAAAGATATTATAAAAGATCCATATGTATTTGAGTTTTTAGGCATACCAGAAGATAAGCCGGTAATAGAAAGTGATTTGGAAAAAGCATTAGTACAGCAAATTGAGAAGTTTTTGCTGGAATTAGGCAGAGGCTTTATGTTTGTCGGTACGCAGCAGAGGGTTACAATTAATAATACACATTATTATGCAGACATGGTATTCTATAACAAACCATTAAAATCATATGTAATTATTGAATTAAAGACAACAAAATTAGTGCCGGAAGCTGTTGGACAGTTAAATATGTATCTGAATTATTATGAGAATGAAGTAAATGATGAGGGGGACAATAAGCCGATAGGCATTATACTTTGTACGGATAAAGATGCTTTGGCAGTGGAATATGCGTTGGGTGGTTTATCTAGCAATATTTTTGCTTCTAAATATACTTATTATATTCCGGATAAGGAGCAACTAATTGCAGAGGTTGAGAAAGTGATAAATCAATGGAATAGTGATTCTAAATAGCAGATTTTTAAGTATTATTTTACAACCAAGATATCACATTGAGTATGGAGAAATTCCATGCTCTTTTTGTTTCAAATGGAAAGTGGTATATAGAGAATGAGAAAATCAGAATTATAGCATGACTAAAAACGCAGATCAAAGCTTTACTGTTGGATATACACAAATTCAAAGAGATTTTTTTGTTGCTTTCTGTGAATGGATTTCTGAAGAAACTGTGGGTATGGTTTGTACTGCGGCGCTGTAAGCAAACGCAGGAAGGAGGTAATACCATTGACAGAAGAGCAAAAAATAAGGCAGACCATCGAACAGTACAGCAGTTACTTTGAACATTCCGATGCAGATGTCGGGCATACGCAAAAAGGCGTCTGGTTTTTCTATGAGTATGACAAGGAACACGATTATTATAACAGCTTTATCCGCTTTGAAACGGCAAAGGAGCTGGAGCATCTCATAGCCAGCCTGGCGGCCGATGACTTAAATGTTTTAATAGAAGTAGGGGCTGAAGACGTGCATCATGCCTTGGAAGAAATAAACATAAACGATGCGGCGGCATGCTGCTATGATGGATGTATCCCGGAGCTTCTGAAAAACATGGAAACCCTAAACGGGGAATGCCGAAAGTGGGCAGAAAGGCTGGATGTGATCTACCGGTCATTTTCTGGGGTCTTAGAAAGGCTGCAGGATAAAAATTAAATAGCTTATGCGATGGGTATGGATTTAAGCCATGCCCATTTTTTTCTGCAGTAAATGAGACGGCTCAAGGGTTCTGGCTTTCCCAAAATAATCGGAAGATAGGAACAATCAGTAAAAACGATCAGAAACAAAAAACATTTCAGAGAGGAAGGTGGAAAACAAAATGAAAATCAAAATCTATCAGATTGACATGGATCGGGACTTGCACCGGGTAAAATTCCAAGGATACGAAGAAATGCAGAAGTATCAGGGAAGTGCAGATATTGATGAATCCATCTATGACCGGGTGTTCATGGGGGATGTGGACTGTGCAGGGATGGAGGATGTATACCGGCTGTTTAATACAGAGGGGCATCGGCTACACCGGGGACACTCCTTATCCGTATCCGACATTGTGGAAGTGGAAGATGGGGAATCAGCCGACTTTTACTTCTGTGACAGCATTGGTTTTAAAAAGGTTCCATTCCATTCCGAACAGACGCAGAAAGCAGATAACCTTATCCGCATTCTGGTGGTGGAGCCGCACCGGAAACCCTATGAATCGGAGATCCCGAACACGCTGGAAGGAGAGCAGAGGGCGGTGCAGGGACGGATTGAATATATCGGCAATGGCGATGGGACGCTTCTGGTAATCAATGAAGAGAACAAGCTGAATGGCATGGAGGGAAACCGGCGTATCGATGGGGATGTGGTGTGCGGCCCTTTTTTCGTTGCCGGAGATACCGGAGACGAAATCTGCTCGCTAAGCGATGAGCAGCTTGCCGCATATGCCGAACGGTTTGCGCAGCCGGATGAGGACATCACCCAGGAAGAAATAGAATCCCATGTCGGGATGTCCATTCTGACATGGTAGCATGAATATAAAATGTCAAGACCTAATGTACAAAAAATATTATATAAAAATTATGGGTGAATTTAGATTATCTCTTTAGAAGTTCTTATATGTCGGTATAGCCCGTATTTTCGGGCTTTCCCGGCATTTTAGATATGGGGAGAAGTTCTTATATACCCTCATAACCTCTTAGGTTTTCCCTCTCAATGGTAGTAAAAGAAGTAGTAAATCCGTCTGCGGCTATGCAATCAGCCTTTCCATTTCAGCCCTTGCGGAAGCGAATGTTGCGTGTGCGTAGTAGTTCAGCGTCATAGTGATATTGGAGTGTCCCATGATGTACTGTAACGCTTTGGGGTTCATTCCGGCATTGGCTAAATTGGTGCAGAACGTATGCCCTTACGGTATAATAAGGACAAATCGGAAAACCCATTATTACCAAGGTTGCTCAGGTGTTGTAAAGCGCGCATATGACACTAAATACAGAAACAAATAATGTATACAATACTATATGTTGTTGTTTTCTGAAAGCAAAGAAATCCATGAGCAATCTTAATCAGAGAGGATTTTCGGATTTGCCACCATTCTTTTTCCATTACAATACGCCCTTTGGTGGGGGCAGACTGGGAGGTGATAAGGAACCATTTCACATAAAGGACAAACGGGCAGCAACCCGGTAATACCGATTTTAATTCATATCAGCCGCACAGTAACTGACGGATGTTCAGCTACTGTGCGGCTTTTTTGTTTATAGATAACTCTGCCCTGGTGACGTAGATCGCCGGGGCTTTTTTCATTTAGACAGGAGGCTTTGAAAATGCCGGAAACTTTGAATCTGAATTACTACTACGGGAATGAAGCCGACCAGTACAGCTTCTACCGTATCCCCAAAATCCTATTGACCGACCGCCGCTACAAAGGCGTGTCGCTGGAAGCAAAGGTGCTGTATGGCCTGCTGCTTGACCGCATGGGGCTGTCTGCCCGCAATGGCTGGCTGGACGATAACGGGCGCGTGTTCCTCTACTTCACCCAGGAGGAAGTCATGACCATGCTGGACTGCGGCAAGGACAAGGCGACGAAGCTGTTCCGCGAATTGGAGGGCATCGGCCTTGTGGAACGGAAAAAGCAGGGCCAGGGACACCCCGCCCGGATTTACGTTAAGAACTTCATTCTGGAGCCGGAACCCGCCGCACCGGTTCAGACTGCGGAAAACCAGCAGTCAAGACCGCTTGACAGTGCCGCAGTCAAGACTGCTGAAAAACCGCAGTCTGCACCCCTGAAAACCAGCGGTCAAGAGTGCGGAATTTCCGCCCCTAATAATACTGATTATTTTAAAGCTTGAGAGCCGTCAATTTAAGGCTTGAGAGCACCTCAA
>CAMNRM010000121.1 GCA_946553025.1 uncultured Clostridium sp. | reverse complement strand
TCGTTGATACATTGCCAGTAAAAAAGTCCAGTTAATTAGCGAACGTTATACTAGTTCTGGTATGTAGCCTCCATAAGTAACAAATTTATTTGCTGTTTTATGAATGGTTGATTCCTTCGTCAGTAACTTTTGTTTTTTCTTCCTTTTCCTCAACACGCCTTCTTACCTTTCCCTTTTACATCCTTATCTTATAGGCAGATTTCTGCTTTTTTATTTTTCCTTTTTTCATCGTTCTCTTTTCTATTTTCTGTATTTTTGATTTTCCTATCTTTATCTTTCTCATCCATCCAATCCCCTTTCTTCCTGCTTTTGTTTTTTCTTCATATGCTTTTACCAGTTCCAAAGCTTTTTCGTATTCATTTTGTGCAAACAATTTCCTTACAGGTGCAGATTTAATGTTATTGCTTATCCAGATGGTCAGCCAGTCTTCCAGGTTTAATCCCATTGGCCGGATAAAAGCAAACAGTAAAAATGGTACAGAAATCAGCACTGGAAAAACGATAAAAGCAGAGTTTTTTACTCCTATCCATCGAAACAACACCCAAAGAGAAGCTGCAGCCAGGATTAGTCCTGCGCTGACAAAAAACAACTCCCGTTTGGTCAGGTTAAAGATAATCGGGTCACGGATTTTTTGAATTTCTTTTGGGATTTCTACTGCACCATCATAGAATGAAATCCTTTCTTCATCATGATACATTTACGCCACCCCTCCCGTATGCTGACGCCAAAAGCTTCTTTGCCCGGTTTGCCGAACTGACGACAAGACCAACCTGCACCAGCTTAAATACAGCAATCTTTAATCCCATCGCCATCAATGCTCCGATACCATTTGCTCCATCCGAAATCTGCTTTCCAAAATGCTCCATAAATACCGCCATTATCATGTTCATTGCCATAAAAACAAGGGTAATCACTACCGACTGAAAGCACACTCCGGCAAATTCCCTGATATAGTTAAATGCCCTGGTTTCCCGCAGCGGATGTTCCCCATAAAGATCTGCCATTGCCAGAGGCGCACCGATTGCCATAATGATGAGCTGCGCAGTTCGGGAATAGACCACCCACACCGCTGCCAGGCTTGCTGCTAAAGATACCAGCCAGGGGAGCATAAAAGCGATAAAGATAGAGATAAACGGTATGATATTTTTAAAGGTATCCATTACTCCAAGGCCCTTTTTCTCCGATGGCAGAGTATAGCCTACAGCATCATAAACCATCTTCTTATAATCCCCTATCTTCTCTGCCATTTCCCCTAACATGGAATTATCTTTAGGGGCACGGTTAAAGCACCACTGGGAAAGATATAAAAAGAACTGCATCAGGTACTCGGAAAAAATCAGGATAACAATACAGATGATAAATTTTGCAAAGGGTTTAGCTAACATTTCCACTGTCGGCTTCCCAAACTGCTGGGTAAAATCCCGGCTGGCTAATCCCATCACGAAATACATGGTCATAATGGTGAGGGCGACGGCTTTTAGCATATAGTAAAATGCACCAATCTCCGAACCTGTGTCCGTCAGCGTTTCAAAAGCTTTGTCCACAATACCCACCGCTTCATCCAGCATTTCATACGTCGAAAAACCGGAACCATCCTTCTCTTCTGATACTCCAAACACAGAGTCTAACATGGCATCTAAAAATGCATTGCCACCATCTTTTGTTTCCTCTCCATTCTCATTTTCTTCTCCCTCCCCAGATTCTTCTTCCTCTTTTATTTCTTCTATTTCTATCAGACTGCCTTCATCTGCGTAGGCTGTTATAGGTATGGCGGAAAACCATAACAGCAAAATCAGCATTGGAATAATATAAAAAGCAAAATGATTGCCCATCTTTTGTTTAGATTTCTTCCATACACTTACCATATCTTACCCATCCCCATTCCACTTCCCCTCCCCATATACGAAATTCCTTATAACTTCTTGTATTTTTTTACTTTTGTAATTCAATGTAATCCATCCAATCCCATCGTTTATCATTTCATTTATCCTATCCCATCACATCCATCACCCAGTAAGCCCTACCAGGCCCTTCAATGGGCTTTTCAGCATAAACACCAGACCAGCCAATAACAAAATCATAATGCTTGTCCCAATCCCGGAACCTGCTTCTTTTCTCTGCTCTCCATTCTGACTGTTGCTTGCCTGGATGAAATGGATAATGGCAGGGATTAACTGAAATGCTCCCATAACCGCAATGCCAACACTGAAAATCAGAAATACAATATCAATTGTACTGTTTAACATGGATTTGATTGCTGTATCGGTTACCGTAAGTCCATCTGCATAGGCTGGAAATGGCACTGCATTCCCCAGGACAGTGCTAATCACTACCGCCATCCATGCTTTCATTGCCATCATCTTTTGTTTAGCTTTACCCATCTTTTTCCTCAATGTAAAACTCTGTTTTTTCATTTCTTTGCTCTCCTTCCTAATCTCTCTCGGGTTGCTTTTCGCTACTTAAATCACATACCAGGAACTTTCAATTATCTCCTGATACTTTCTTATGGTTAAAATAAATCACTTTGAGAAACCAACATAAACTTAATTACTTTAGTAACCGGGCAAAAGAATCTATACAAATATACCCTATCGAATGAAATTTGCCCCTGTCCTATAAGGACATAAATTAAAGGGGGATTAAAAAACATAAATAAAATTTTTCGAGCCACTTTATTGTTGATTTTCATTAAATATTTTGTATAATATTGATAGAGTCATATGTTGTTCCGTCCTGGAGCTGCACAGGGCTCGTAATATTAGACAAACGCCGTATCCATAGTTTAGTGGATACGGTTTTTGCTTAATAATCTGGCTCATAATATTTGACCCTATCCAAAGAACATATATCTGCCAATGGCATTACTCCTGGCATCACAGGATTCTTGCGAACCGGGTCATACTTTTCATCTTCTTTCATATCCTGCTTACGCCGTTCTTCTTGCTCCTTATCGATCTTTACTGACTGTTCTATCCCTAACCGATAAGAATCCGAAGTCCTCTTCCTGGCAGGATATTTGGGGTCTTTATCATTAATCGGGTATAATAATTCTTTCCTCAACTTCCTCCCATGCTCTCCCTGCACACTAAACTGGTCAGAACTGAAATTTAAGCATCGGTCCGGGTCAATCTTCTCATCCAGAAAAGGTTTCTGCCCCTTAATCATCACAATGCACTGGTTTGGCGGCAGGCGGTAAAGCTCATCCTGGGTCATCAATGGTCTTTGGGTAGCATTGTAGGAATGTTCTATCGTTGAACCATCCAGCCCAAACATTCCTACCGTTTTTGATGCATGGACAGAAGTTTGTTCCGCCTGAATGGTCTTGATTCCCAGCGCATTGCTCATCCACTTTGTTGCGGACTTTTCTCCCTGGCCTCCGCTTCCGATAAATACCGTCTGGTGAACGTTATCCATGATATCCGCTGCTGCTTTATCGTAAAGCGTTTCAATCTGGTTGGGGGACTGGACAATCATGCAGGTAGACAAGTTGACCGAACGAAAGGTGGCAATCTTTTTATCAAAATCAGGAATCTTCCCAACGTTGCTGAACTCGTCCTGGAAAAAGGTCACATGATGCGGAAGGCTCCCGTTAAACACATTCTGTGCCCGGTAATAAAGACTTTCAAATAATTGGGTATACAGCAGGGAAATCAAAAAGTTGTAAGTACTGTTGGTTGTCGGAATAATGATATAAAATGCCGTTGGCTTGTCCCCAATGGTATCCATCTCCAGGGTATCTACGTTTGTCAACCGCTGGATATCTTTAGAAGCAAACAGCCGGATAGGCGTCTGCGCGGTAGAAATAATTGAACTCATCTCTTTCCCTGTTGCGGATACCTTTCTTCTCCAGACGATTGCCGGGTGCTCCTCTCCCATCCGTGAGGTTTTCATCAAATGATCCAGCCAGACATCATAGCCAGATTGATAATTCTCGTCCCCTTCCGAAAAGCCACACATATTTAACAACTCTGAAACCGTAGTAAAGTTCTGGTCACGGAAGGCAAACTCATAATAAACAGCATAGCAGATAGAATTGAGCAGGGACTTTGCACTGT
>CAMNRM010000120.1 GCA_946553025.1 uncultured Clostridium sp. | reverse complement strand
TGGCCGCCATCTCCGCCGACTTCCCGTCACAGTTTGCTATGGCGCTGCTCACCTTTTCAATATCCGCAGGGGCAGCATTCATCAATGCAAGGAAGCCCGACATGGCATTTTTGCCAACCAAAGCCTCCGCCGCCGCTGCTTTCTCCGATTCGGACAATCCGCCGAATGCCGTCCGGCAGTCAGCCAGGATGGCGCTTAAATCCCTCATGCTCCCGTCCGCATTGGTGGTGGCGATGGTGACCTCCCCGATGCTCGAACCGCAGATTTGCACTTCCCCGGAAAGGTTGCTCATGATGGTACGGAGCGCAGTACCGGCCTGCGTGGACTTGATGCCCGCGTTTCCCATTAAGCCAATTGCCTCTGCGGTATCCTCTGCAGAAAAACCAAGCGCCCCGGCAATAGGCGCACAGTATTTAAAGGTCTCACCCATCATGGAGACGTTGGTATTGGCATTACTGGATGCCGCCGCAAGGATGTCCGCGAAATGCCCGGAATCCGCTGCGGTAAGGCCAAAGGCGGTAAGCGCATCCGTCACGATATCGGAGGTAGTTGCCAAATCCTCCCCTGATGCCGCCGCAAGGTTCATGATGCCCTCAATGCCGGAGAGCATATCCGAAGTTTTCCAGCCGGCCATCGCCATGTAGTTCATTGCCTCGGCTGCCTCCGATGCGGAGAACTTGGTCTTGCTCCCCATCTCCCTTGCCTTATCCCGCAGGGCATCAAGGTCTTTCCCCGTTGCCCCGGAAACCGCCCCGACCTGGCTCATGGCGGTATCGAAGTCCGCCGCCGTCTTGACCGCCACCGTGCCAAGCCCCACAATGGGCGTGGTCACAGTCTTGGTGAGGGTAGTTCCGACACCGGAAATTTTATCCCCTAAGTTCTTCAAGTCCTCGCCCACGGCGGCGATCTTCTGCACCGCCACCGCTGACTGGTTCGCCTGTTCTTCGAGGCCTTTTAATTTTTCCTCAGTCTCGATGATCTCCCGCTGTAGCCCGTCATACTGCTCCTGGGTGATCTCCCCTTTTGCCAGCGCTTCGTTTGCCTGTTCCGCAGCGGCTTTCAGGGTTTCCAGCTTTTCCTTCGTTTCCCGCACCGCATCCGCAAGGAGCCGGTGCTTCTGTGCCAGCAGTTCCGTGTTGCCGGGGTCCAGTTTCAGGAGGTTATTTACATCCCGTAACTGTGACTGCGTGGTGCGTATCTCCCCGTTTACCCCTTTCAGCGCGGCGGTCAGCTTTGTGGTGTCGCCGCCGATCTCCACCGTAATGCCCTGTATCCTTGACGCTCCCACCCAAAGCACCTCCCCACGAAAAAAGGAAGCCCTGAGGCTCCCTGAAAAATGCGTAAAAAAAGACACCTGCTGTGATGGCAAGTGCCTATGTAAGAAATCTATTCAGTTTTAGTCCTTAGATATTTAAATGGCTAATTATCTCATTCGCAATAGCATCCGCATCTTCATTTTCCGTATCAATCCGAATAGCATCTGGAAAATTCGCATCTAAAAATGCTAAATTATATTTAAGCCATTCAATAGCAAACCCCCTTTCCCTATTATCATCTGAATTTATTCGTGATTTTATAGTTTCCTCACTCGCAGTAAGAATAATATGCAACACATTTCCTTTTAAATTAAAATGTTCAAAAAGTAACTCCACACCTTCCTTTTGAGTTAAAGCCATAACAATAACTAACTGTTTATTTGTGTTTTCCAATTTCTCTTCAATAACTTTTTTGAATCTCATTAGGAAATTTTTATTATTTTGCGGCAAAGTTCCCCCGAAAGCTAAAAGCATATTTTCTTTTACCATCTCTTGATAATAATAATCTGATTCTAAAATTTCAATTTCAGTATCTAAAAGTTCTCCTATTTTTCGTGCCACAGTTGTTTTTCCTACGCCATAAGTTCCATTCAGCCAAATAATCATTGCCTTTTACCTCCGAATCCATCAGCCTTTTTCCACCACCAATAATAGCAGAAAAAGGCTGTTTTTTCAATTAAAACAAATCCATATCCTCCTGCGTTCCAAGCACTGCATAGGAGCAGGAGTCGTTCCTGCTCTCACAGTACATATCGTTGATTAATCCAATGGAGAGCAGTTCCAGATCAGACATTGAAAGCCCTAGCTGCACACACCGCAGCAGGAACAGCGGCGTGGTCATTTCCCGCTCAGTTGGGCGAAGTTTTTTTTAGCCTCCACATCCGTCTGCACATTCAGCCCCCACAGTTCTATAAGCTGCGGCAATACCTGATAGATGGAAAACGTGTTGAATCCGTCCAGCCATTCATCCACTTCATTCGGTATCTGCGGGTCGGCGTGCTTCGCCATCGTGTAGGCTATATTCTCGAACATCTCCAAAGAGAATAAATCCAGATTGGAGTTTTCCTCATCCCCCTCGCCTATGCTCTTTTCCAGAATCCGCAGGTCTTTATAAATATCACGCTGGAACTTCAAACGGTAAATCCTCGGAATCGCCGCCGATGCCTTGAACAGCACATCCTGCCCGTCAATCTCTATTTTTCTGACAATGCTCATATCCTTTCAGCCTCCTTATCCCTGTCCTTCTGTCTCTGCATCCACTGCCTTTGGTTCCGGCAGATAGACGGATTTATACCAGTTGGCATACGTCTCCGCAGATGTCCTGTTCCCGGTCTTGGCTTTCACATAGCCGCTTGCCAATGGACGCGCCTTGATGGTCAGCGTCTCGGTCTGCACCTCCCGGCTCTCCTCATTGGTCTTGCCCTCGATCTTGGGGCGGCTTGCGGAACAGTTATACAGCACATGGCGTATCTTGCGGATGTCACCGTCAAACTCAAAGAGCAGCGCAAAAGCCGCCGTCTCAGAATGGGCGTTCTCCACCAATACTTCATTATTATCCGCTTCCTCTTTCAACACATCCGTGCGGAAACTTTCAGGAATGAGGGCAAGCTCCAAATCGCCGTCATAGCCCATGTTGTTGGCTATGATGTAATACTCGATGCCGTCCGCATAGAACGATTCCGGCTCCCCGTTGGGGTCCAATGCGATGGAAACCGCGCCGGGCATTGCCACGGGCGTCTCAAACCCGATCTCCCCATTCTCCTGTGTTTTCTGCAAAGCATAGTGGCAGTTGCAGATGTTGAATTTCACTTTATTGTTGTTCTTCATTTCAGACCTCCATTTCATACAAGACTTCGTACAGCTTTTCCGACTCTATCCACGTCTCGCTCTTGCCATAGAAAATACCGTGTTTCAACAGAACAGCCTCTATGATTTCCTCCAAGTCGGGATTTTTCAGATCAGTGTACAGTTCAATGTCAAGCTGGTTTATTTTGAAATATGCAATCCCGTCCGCTGCGAAATTCGCAGCTTTGGGATATAAAAATACGAGGAAAGGCGGCTCCGGGGATTCGCCCTCCACGAAATGGTCATAGGCAAAAGGCAGCTTCATTTCCTCCATCATCTTCAATACTTCTTCGTGCTTCATCCTTCCAGCCCCCTTTTGATGCCTTCCTCCAGTTCCCGGATGCCCGCCTGTTCCGCAGGGGCGATATGGGGGAATGCCCGGACGCGCCCGCCGCCCCGCTTGGCATGGCCTTTCTCCAGTAAATGGGTAAGCTGATAGCGTTTCTTGTTATGCACTACCAGTTCCAGTGAATTGGATGTTTCCTTCTGCTTTTTTACCGCCCACCCTTTTTTATACTGCCCTGTCCGAATCGGGGCATTGGCTTTCACTTCCGATTTCACCGTGTTCCCGGCTTTGGTGACGCAGTCCTTCATCACGTCCGTGGCAAGCCCGGCATACTCAATCAGGCCGTCCATGACCGCCTCCGCCATCTGCTCGATGGATACTTTCTTTTCAGACATCCCTACCTCTTTTCCAAAGCCGCCCGCAGCTTTATAGTTTTATTCTGGTATTTCACGTTGTCAATGAACGTGATGTTATACACCTGCCCCCGGAACAGGATGCGGAAATGCTCCGTGTCAATGGCGGCGGCTTCGCTACAATAGCGGATGAGGAAAAACACTTCCTTCTCCGCATTAAGCTGTGCCGCCTCCCAATACTCCTTCCCGGAAAGGTTGTTCACATAGGCATGGCAGGTGTAGTAATCCTGCCATGAAAGCACATGGTTACCCGCTTTGTCATTGCCCGCCACGCTCTTCTGAATGATTATCCTGTCCTTCCATTCCCCAAGCGCCATCAGAACACCTCTTTCCGTATGCCAAACAGCAGGGAGCGCAGCGTCTGAACTAACTCCCCATGATCTGCCTGCTCCCGGTGTTCATACAGATAAGCGGCGGCATAAAGGACGGCAATCCGCACCATAGGAAGATGCGCTTCCAATTCTGATAATTCCATCCGTGCCACATCTGCACACAGATTTTCCCCGGTCTCGATCAGGCCGGAAATAAAAGCATCCTCATCTGCGCTGTCTACCCGGAGATACTGTTTCGTCTCCTCCAATGTCAGGACTGCCATCCCTGCCGCCTCCCCTCTTATGATGCTGATGATGCGGAAGCCTTCACCTTCATGGTCTTTACTGCCTCGGCAAGGATCAGCTTTCCATCCACACGCTGTGAAGCAAGGAATCCCACCTGCCCGGTTGCCGCAAACAGTTCATTCAGACGCTTGAAGGAGCGCCCCTGCCTGTCAGCGATCCAGTAATAGGAAAAGTCACCGAAGGCCATCACCTTATTGCCTGCCGCCACTTCCGGCACATAGGAGGAAGTGTGGTAAGGGCGGTTTAAAATCATGTCCGGCACC
>CAMNRM010000119.1 GCA_946553025.1 uncultured Clostridium sp. | reverse complement strand
AAACCGTGGGATTCCATGGTTTCTTAGTGTTACAAACTTTTAACTCACAAGTATTGCTTTTCTATTCTTCTATCTTGTTTTTCTATTGTTTCTATTATGCTGCCTCTATTATAAAAACCCATTTTTAGAATGTCAACCCAAATTCAAAAACTTGTTCAAACAAATTTTAAAAATTTTGCGAAAAAGTGTTGACATGTTTAAACAAGTGTGGTATAAATAAAGCATCAGAGAACTTGTTTAAACAACTTCTAAAGCAACAGACAGAGCAGCCAATACAAAAATGGAGGTAAGAACATGGGCAAGTATGCAGAGGATGCAAAAGAACTTCTGGGCCTGGTTGGGGGAAAGGAAAATATCGCCGCGGTATCGCATTGTATGACCAGGATGCGGTTTGCGCTGGTTGATCCGTCGCGGGCGGATATCCAGAAGATTGAGGCCATGAAGGTAGTTAAGGGAAGCTTTACACAGTCGGGGCAGTTCCAGGTCATTATCGGGAACACGGTTTCGGAGTTTTATCAGGATTTTGTGAAAACCGCAGGGATTGAGGGCGTTTCCAAGGATGCGGTAAAGCAGGCGGCAAAGAAGAACCAGAACGTACTGCAAAGGATAGTCACTGCGCTGGCGGAGATTTTCGCGCCGCTGATTCCGGCGATTATCACCGGAGGCTTGATTTTAGGCTTCCGCAACTGTATCGACAGTCTGTACTTATTTGAGCAGGGGACGAAAACCCTGTGTGATATCAGCCAGTTTTGGGCGGGGATTGACAGCTTTCTGTGGATTATCGGCGAGGCCGTGTTCCATATGCTGCCCGTCGGTATCTGCTGGTCGGTGACGAAGAAGATGGGAACGACGCAGATGCTGGGCATTGTCCTTGGGCTTACCCTGGTGTCGGGCCAGCTTTTAAATGCCTATGCGGTGGCTTCCACGGCAGCGGCGGATATTCCCAAGTGGGATTTCGGCTTTATCCAGGTGAATATGATTGGCTACCAGGCGCAGGTTATTCCGGCAATCCTTGCCGCGTTTACCCTGGTCTATCTGGAAAAGTTTTTCCGAAAAATTACGCCGCAGGTGGTATCAATGATTGTCGTTCCGTTCTGCAGCCTGCTGCTTGCCGTGATGGCCTCCCATTTCGTTCTGGGGCCGGTGGGCTGGAAGATTGGCTCTGCGGTTTCGGCGGTTGTATATGCGGGAATTACCGGTTCCTTTAAGGTTATCTTCGGAGCAATCTTTGGTCTGGTGTATGCACCGTTAGTCATCACCGGGCTTCACCATATGTCGAATGCCATTGACCTTCAGCTGATTGCCGATTACGGCGGGACGATGCTGTGGCCGATGATTGCCTTATCCAATATTGCCCAGGGTTCAGCCGTTGTGGGAATGATGATTCTGCAAAGAAAAAATGCCGAGGCACAGGAGGTCAATGTCCCGGCGGGAATTTCCTGCTACTTAGGCGTTACCGAACCGGCGATTTTCGGTGTAAACTTAAAGATGGGCTTTCCCTTTGTCTGCGGAATGATTGGCTCGGCCTTGGCAGCCATCGTCTGTGTGGCGACATCGACGACGGCAAATGCCATCGGCGTGGGCGGACTTCCGGGAATCCTTTCCATTCAGCCGGAGTACATGGGAAGCTTTGCCCTGTGTATGCTGATTGCCGTAGCCGTACCGCTGGGACTTACGGTGATGGTAGGGAAAAAGAGGCTGTCCGCTGCTGATATGGGGGCGGAAGAAGGTGCAGGGAGTGCTGTTGAGAATGGAGTAGGGGGAGAAAGTGCAGGAAGTGCTGCCGGAGCCGGAGTGCGGGGAGAAGGTGCAGGAAGTGCTGCCGGAGCCGGAGTGCGGGGAGAAGGTGCAGGAAGTGCTGCCGGAGCCGGAGTACAAGGAGAAAGTGCAGTTAAGGCGGAAGAAAAATCGGTGAATGCTGTGAATGGAAAGCAAAGGGAATTAAAAGCCTGCTTGACGGGAAAGGTTATTCCATTAAAAGAAGTAAATGACGGTGTATTTTCCGAGGGAATTATGGGCGGCGGCATTGCCATTATCCCGGAAAACGAAACCCTTTATGCGCCGGCCGATGCCCAGGTTGCGGCGTTAATGGAAGATTCTAAACATGCCTGCGGATTAAGGCTTGCAGACGGCATGGAAATCCTTCTTCATATCGGGCTGGATACGGTCAATATGAAGGGCGACGGGTTTTCCTATCTGGTCAGGCAGGGGCAGCAGGTAAAGGCAGGAGATCCGCTGATTCACTTTGACCGAAAGAAAATTAAGGCGGCAGGCTACCGGGATGTGACGGTGTGTATTATCTCAGCGCCGGGAGAGGCAAAAAACATACAGTTTATCACAGGAATCCAGGCGAAGGCAAGGGAAACGGCTGTGGTCAGGTTTGAATAGGCAGGGAAGAAATATTGTTGAAGTATCATTAAAACATCTTCAAGGAATCGTTAAAAATATTGTTAGAGCTATCGCTAAAAAAATCGTTAGAAAAATCGTTAAAACTATCGTTAGAAATGAGGGGAATATATGGAAAATTTTGGAAACAAGGTAGTTTATCAGGTTTATCCGAAGTCATTTATGGATGCAAATGGGGACGGTGTGGGTGATCTTAAAGGGATTACCGGACGGCTGGATTATCTTAAGGATCTGGGGATTGATTATCTTTGGATAACGCCTGTTTTCCCCTCGCCGCAGAGAGATAACGGGTATGATGTGGCGGATTATGTGAGCATTGACCCGCGGTTTGGGACGATGGAGGATATGGAGGAACTGATTGCCGAGGGAAAAAAGCGGGGAATCGGGCTGATGCTGGATATGGTATTTAACCATACATCGACGGAACATCCCTGGTTTAAGCGGGCACTTTCCGGGGAGAAAAAGTACCAGGACTATTATATCTTTAAAGAAGGAACGCCCGAAAAGCCGCCGACAAACTGGCAGTCGAAGTTTGGCGGTTCGGCCTGGGAATATGTGCCTTCCCTGGGAAAATGGTATCTCCATCTGTTTGATGTCACCCAGGCGGATTTAAACTGGGATAACCCCAAAGTGCGGGATGAACTGAAAAAGGTGATTCTTTTCTGGAAAGGGAAGGGGATTGAAAGCTTTCGGTTCGATGTGGTGAATCTGATTTCCAAGCCGGAGATTTTTAACGATGACCATGAGGGGGACGGAAGGCGGTTTTATTCCGACGGCCCGCATGTGCATGAATATTTGCAGGAACTTACGCGGGATACGGGAATTGCCGGATGTGTTACGGTGGGAGAGATGTCTTCCACCTCCTTAAAGGACTGCATCGCGTATTCCAACCCGGAAAATCAGGAACTGTCCATGTGCTTTAATTTTCATCACTTAAAGGTGGATTATAAGGATGGCGACAAGTGGAAGCTGATGGAGCCGGACAGGATGGCGCTAAAGAAGCTGTTTGAGGAATGGCAGATGGGGATGCAGGAGGGAAACGGCTGGAATGCCCTGTTCTGGTGCAATCACGATCAGCCGCGGATTGTGTCCAGGTTTGGCGATGAAGGGAAATACTGGAAGGAGTCGGCAAAGATGCTGGCAGCCGCGATTCATCTGATGCGGGGAACGCCCTATATTTACCAGGGTGAGGAATTGGGGATGATGAATCCGCATTTTCACGATATTTCGCAGTACCGCGATGTGGAAAGTTTAAATTATTACCGGATTTTGCAGGAGCAGGGAAATACAGAGAAAGAGGCGCTGGCGGTGTTAGCAGCCCGGTCAAGGGATAATTCCAGAACCCCCATGCAGTGGACGGGCGGGAAACATGCAGGATTTACCGAAGGGACGCCGTGGATAGAAACCGGGGATAAGGCAGGGGAGATTAATGCCGAGCTTCAGCGGGGAGATGAAGATTCGGTCTATGCCTTCTATCAAACCTTAATTGCTCTGCGGAAGGAAAAAGAAATCATTGCAAAGGGGTGTATTGCGTTTATAGAAAAAGAAAATCCCGATATTCTTGGCTATAAGAGGATGTATGGGAGTGAGGAACTGGTGGTATTGAATAACCTGACCGGAAAAGAAGTGGCTGTGGCGGCAGAGGATGCGTGGAAGGATTATAGGAAAATTTTGGGAAATTATCCCGGGGATGCGATGGAAAAAGATTTTGTACTAAGACCTTATGAAACTGTGGTGTTGGAGAATTGTAGATAGAAGGTGTTGTTAAAATTTGCCCCGGCGGTGCCGGAAGAGAAAACCTATGATTACTATGCGATGGAAAATGCTCCGGAGAATGTAAAACAGGCGGCAAAACAGGTGTGCCCGTCGAATGAGGAGGATGGGGTGCTTGTTGCTTTGGAGAGGCTACTGAGTTAATAAAAGATAATGAAGAAACCCTTGTAAATGGCGTGGGAATGTCATTTGCAGGGGTTTTTGGATTATAGGATTTTCGTTTCTTGACGTTGTCATGATATACCGTTATAATCAATGGAAAAGGAATCAGTGAAATGGAGATTGGAGAAATGGAATTGACAGAATGTTTTAAAAAAGATGAAAACGCTCCAAATTTAAGAGATTTTGAAATATATAAAAGTAATATCTGTCATTTAGTGAAAGATAAAGGGGATATAGACTTTATCATTGATATTTTAAAAGAAAATCAAATAAGGACTTATTGGGAACGGCAATGGTATCGGGAAAGTTTTTATCTTCTGGCTATGGTGGACTACTTAAGTAAGGAAAATGGACTGCCATTGTGCAATGATTATGAAGATATAAGAAATTGTACGCTGTCGGAGCCGTTATATCCGCGGGATGTTGTTCTTGCTGCAAACTTGGATGGTTCCCTTGATAGGAAAGAACAATGTTTAAAGGAAGCGATTCCCGAATTTTTGAGGTTTAATATTATAGAAAGCGAGATAAG
>CAMNRM010000118.1 GCA_946553025.1 uncultured Clostridium sp. | reverse complement strand
TTTCTGAAAATCAACCCTTCCCTGCCTATTCACTATTGAGTTTCCGAGAATGCTCGCTAAATTTAGTTTAGAAGAGGTTATTCCTGTTTTTCGACTCAGAAACGCCTGACTTATTCCTTCGCTTTCAAGATATCCTTTGATTTCCAAGTTTGCTTTCATTTTTCACCTCCGCTTACAATATTCTTGGAATATACGTGTAGTATAGTCCAATATTCTTGTATTGTCAATAGATTTTCAAAATAAGCTTACAAGTTTTTTGGATTTTTTGTTTACAAAATCTAAATATTATTGTATTATCAGTATAGGAGGTATGGAAATGGAACAAACTTTTGGAGATAAATTAAAACAGGCTAGAACAATTAGAGGTTTAAAACAGTCTGAACTTGCTAAACAATTAGGCGTAACCAATACAACTATTAGTAATTGGGAGAAAAATGTCAGTAAGCCAGATTTAGATATGCTTTCATATATATGCGGAATTCTAAGCGTAAAGGCAAGCTACTTTTTATCTCCCATACTTCCTGACGATGAAATCAGTATACCAGAATTTGAAATTGTAAAAAAATACCGACTCTTAGATGATTCTGGTAAAAAACACATAAACTACGAACTAGAACGGGAACTCAACCGAACCACCCAGGCCAAGGAAGCAGCCGACACAATCGAACAACTCCAGCAACAATTAACCCAGCACGCCATCCCTTCCCGCTTCTTCGCCTACTACGGCAAGATCGCCGCTGCGGGAACCAGCGTGGAGTTTTCCGACATAACCGCCGGGGTCAGGGCCTATCCAGAAAACGACCTGAACAAAAATGCCGACTATGTCATTGGTGTAAGCGGCAGATCCATGGAGCCTGAATATTCCAATGGTGATATCGTTTACGTTCAAAAGACTGATCATATAGATACTGGAGATATAGGCATCTTCCAGAAGGGCAATAATATTTACATCAAAAAAGTTGGCGAAAATGAATTGATTTCTTTAAATCCGAATTATCCGTCACTTACAGACGAGGGCGACAGAATTATCGTGTTAGGGAAAGTACTGGGAAAGGCAGAAGAAATTTAACATTATCAAAGAAAGGAATCTGCAAAATGAGTGAAAGAGAACAAATGTATCAGCTTTTAGATACTATACCAGATAATAAAATAGCCTATATTATCGGCTACATCCAGGGATTAACCACAACTGAACGGGATATTCCAAATGCGGAAACACTTGCAGCTTTTGCTGAGGTAGATGAAATGAAAAAAACAGGTTCCGCCCAAAGTTTTAATAATCTTGATGATTTATGGGCAAGTTTGGAGGAATAAGATGCTGAATGTTATCTACTCCACCCAGTTTAAAAAAGACTATAAAAAATGCATCAAAAGAGGGTTAAATATCAACCTTTTAAAAGATGTCGTAGCAATTTTAGCTATCCCGAAACCTCTACCAACCAAAAACCGTGAACATTTTTTGTCAGGTAATTATAGAGGGCGTAAAGAATGCCATATCGAACCAGATTGGCTCTTAATTTATGAAATTGATGGCAATAATTTATATTTAGAAAGAACTGGAACACACTCAGATTTATTCAAATAACTTCTTTGTGATGGAGAACCCGCTTTCAAAATAGAACCATTGAAATAAACAGACTTGAGGTGATTTTATGAACCCGCGCCCTGTTAATGTAAAAGCTTTAGATAATTATGAACTCTTTATCTGCTTTCAAAATGGTGAACAAAAAATTTTTGATGTAAAACCACTTCTGTCAATGCCGCTCTATCAACCTTTAAAAAATATCAACTTTTTTAAAATGGTAAAGGCTGATGGTATGTGCATTTATTGGAATGACTGTATTGACCTTTGTCCTGACATGGTTTATACAAATTCGCGGCCATATTTGGCAGTTATGAAAATAGAGTGAATCATGGTATTAGGAAAGGTGCTGGGGAAGGCGGAAGAAAATTTTGATTGGGAGTATTGATGAAATTCTACAAGAATCACAACATATTGTGGTTATACACATGCTATCCACATTTTTTCAAAAAATGATTGACAAAACCACCTTTTGCATATATTATAGTGGTGTAACGAAGTTTACACTGTAAATAAGCCTTAGGTGGTAAGCTTCCCTTGATATGGGAGTAGCTGATACCTAGGGCTTTACTCGTTTATGGAGGTACATATGAAAACTGCAATTTTAGTAGATGGAGGTTTTTACCGGAAACGTGCTGCATATCTTTGGGGAAAGAAAGAACCTGAAAAACGTGCTGCCGAACTCTATGCTTATTGTTCTGCTCACCTTAGGCATGAACAACGTTATGATGACCGTGGTCTATATCGAATATTCTATTATGATTGCCCTCCTCTTGAAAAGACGGTATATCACCCTCTTTTGAAACGGGGAATTGATTTTCGGCACTCTGATACGTATGCCTGGACAAATAAATTTTTTGAAGAATTAAAAAAGCAAAGAAAAGTTGCCCTCCGGCTTGGAGAACTTTCCGATGCATATGCCTCATATTCCATTAGTGCTTCTGCCTTAAAGGACATATGTTCAGGCGAAAAAAATATTTCTGACCTAAAAGAATCTGATTTTTCTATTTGCTTTCAACAGAAAGGCGTAGATATGCGCATAGGCTTGGATATAGCTTCATTAGCATATAAAAAACAGGCAGATCAGATAATTCTAATTGCTGGTGACAGCGATTTTGTTCCTGCCGCAAAACTTGCACGACGTGAAGGAATTGATTTCATTCTTGACCCTATGTGGGCAAATATAAAGTCAAACCTTTTTGAACACATCGATGGCCTTATGTCACAATGGGGAAAAAAAGATAAGAAAAAAAATTGAAAAACCGCCCCTGCGCCAACAGGAACGGCTTTCACTGCTACCATTTCCGGTAACCTCAAAGGATGATATCATGCCACCCTTAGAACTTGAATCACTTCTATAGTATATCATCCAAATGGCTTTCGGTCAATGGGTGTATTTTTTATACCCAAAATTCATACCCCAAAAGAAAGAAGGATGAAATACTATGGCAAAAAGAAAGAAATACCCCCGGCTCCCCAACGGCTTCGGCAGCATCCGCTATTTAGGAAAAGGCCGACGCAACCCCTACGCCGTCCACCCTCCGACCCACTTAGACGATTCAACCGGAGATATTACCGACCGCCCCGCTGCCCTCTGCTACGTAGATGATTACATGGTCGGAATAGCCGTCTTAACGGCCTGGCACGCCGGTAATTACAAGCCAGGCTACGAACTCTCCATCAAACAGGAAGTAGCCCAGAACGCAGGCGCTGCAGCTATCAGCAACCGTCTTCTTTCCGATTACCGGAAGATTTCCGGCATTGATATGGCTAAACCTACTTTTTCTCAGGTATACAACCGCTTCTTCGCCAACAAGTTTCCAGAAGGGCATAAATATTCCGATGCAACCGTGAGATCTACCACAGCGGCATACAAAAACTGCAAAGAACTTCACGGATTGGTTTTCTGCAGCCTGAAACACAGTGACCTGCAGGCCGTAATTGACTAGTGCCCTCTAAAACATGCCAGCTTGGAACTTATTTTAAACCTGTTCCATCAGATGTACCAATACGCCCTGATGAACGACCTCTGCGAAAAGGATTACAGTGCTGGTGTAAAAATCAAGAAAGAAGATGACGATGAAAAAGGCATCCCTTTTACGATGGAAGAACTGGCTAAAATCTATGCTGCCAGGGAAGATGAAACTGCCGAAATGCTGGTGATCATGTGCCTGTCCGGCTTCAGAATCAACGAATACCGAAATATCCACCTCAACACGGATAAATGGTATTTCCAGGGTGGAAACAAAACTGACGCCGGGAAAAGCCGCATTGTTCCCGTTCACTCCTTCATACAGCCCCTGGTCATGCAAAGGATGAATCGCTACGGGAAGCTGCTTCCTGTTACCCCCGTAACCTTCCGAAAGAATATGGATAACCTGCTAAAGCACATCGGTATTGCCGAACACCACACCCCTCACGACTGCCGCCACACGTTTTCCTACCTCTGCGAAAAATATGAAGTTGCAGAAAATGACCGGAAGCGGATGCTGGGCCATGCATTTTCTGACATCACCAACAGAGTTTATGGCCACCGTGATGTTGAAGAACTACGAAAACAAATCGAAAAAATCAGTTGTGACTTTCTTGTGACTATTAAACTGGAATAAAGCGTAAGAATCGGTAAGATTTCCTCCTCAATAACCTGCATTAAACCCGCATTTTTCTTACCTTTTCTTCTCCTTTCTTCCGTTTTCGGATTTCCAAATTTTAACAATTATTTAACATTAAGAAATTACAATACAGTAACAATATAGCAATATTAATTTTAAGTTTTTTGGAATTATTATTTACAGTTTCAAAATTTTGGTATATAATAATTCATGAAAGGTGGGGAACACATGAATGAATATTTAATTGCCCAACTAAAACAGGGACGCCTTAACAAAGGTTTGAAACAGAGTGATGTTACAAAGCTCACCGGCATAAAAAATACTACGCTCAGCAATTACGAAAACGGAATTACTGAACCCGATATCGATACCTTTTTGCGGCTCTGCGAATTATATCATTTGAATTATGCCGCTATACTGGCTGAAGCGTATGGGCTTAAAATTTCCGGTACAGATTTCAATATAAAACCGTCCGAAATGGAGCACATAGAAAAATATAGAAAACTTGATGATTTTGGTCGGGAAACCGTGGATATGATTATTGATCGGGAAATCAACCGCACCACTCAGGCAGAAGAAGCTGCCGGCACAATCCAACAACTACTGCATCAAAAAAGCTGAGAAGGCTGAAGAATAGACTAATCTAAAAGGAGGAAAAACAAATGTTAGAAAAAAAAGACCTGGAAATGATAGCTGAAATTGTAAGGGAAGCAAACAAGCCTATACACGAAAGACTTGACAAGATGGATGCAAGACTTGACAAGATGGATGCAAGGCTTGATAAAATGGATGCAAGGCTTGATAAAGTGGAGGCAAGACTTGATAAATTAGAAGAAAGACTTGATAAGGTGGAAAGAAAAGTAACCGAAATCCAGATGACTCTTGAAAATGAAACGAATAAAGAAATCAGCATTATTGCAGAGGGTCATCTTGACCTTTCCCGTAAGTTGAATAATGTTCTGAAAGTAGAAAATGAAAAGGAAATGCTCCTTCTTAGAGTGACCCGCCTGGAAAATGAGATTCGCAGGATTAAGCAGAGAATTGAAGAAATTGCCTGACTTTCTTATTTCACACCATCCTGTTTTAAATTTTTAAAAAATATTTACATACCATTTTAACATTAATCTAAAATAGGCTCTCGGAATCTTGAGCCTGCCGACCAAAGAACAGTGGCTGTCCGA
>CAMNRM010000117.1 GCA_946553025.1 uncultured Clostridium sp. | reverse complement strand
TTAAATCCTAGATTTTTTTTAATCTTAAGTTTTTGAAAGTGTCGAAAACCCGGATGTATGGAAGTGGATATTCCAAAATTTTGTTAGATTTGACAGAAATTGTGCTTGACAAAAAAGATATTTAAAATTATAATTAGAATAATTCTAAAAAATGGGCGGTGAAGCTGTGACCAAATATGCGAAGCAGATATTGAACATAGTCAACCAGTCAAAAAGGCATATGACCGCAGAACAGATTTTTTTAGAACTGAAAAAAACTGAACCCAGGGTTGTTCAGGCGACCGTGTATAATAATCTTAATACCCTGTGCAGGGAAGGACTGCTGCGGAAGGTGGCAATCGAAGGTTCACCTGACCGCTATGATAAAATCCAGAAGCACGACCATCTGGTATGCCAAAGGTGCGGGGCAGTGTCGGACATATGCTTTGAAGATTTGACAAAGAACCTGGAAGAACAGTTGGGAGAAGGGATTATTTCTTATGATTTGAAGGTAATCTATATCTGCCCGGAATGTAGAAATAAACAGTAAAAGGAGGGGTTAGTTATGGTGTATCGGTGTAGTATCTGCGGATATGTGTATGATGAAGAAAAAGAGGGAAAGCCATTTTCTGCATTAACCAGTTGTCCTGTCTGCAAACAGCCGCCGGAAAAATTTAAAGTAGTTGAAGCACAGAAAACAGAAAAAACGCAAGAGATTTTAAGGGAACCGGAAATGCCGCCGGTATTTGCTGACACTGTGGAACTGGATTTAAGTTATCCGGAAAAGACACAGAAGACGGATAGCAGCTATCGGTATATGAAAGAAATTCATGCCATGGCAGTTACCGGAAAGTCGGCAATTGAGGCGATGGGAACGCAGATGAGGATACCGGGCTGGGATGATGTGCTTGTGCTTGGGGCACAGCTAAATCCCATGCCCCTGGATGAACATGCAGAGGTTTCACTGAAAACGGTAATCGGAAAGCACGCAAAAAAGCCTATGGTTTTGGACATGCCGGTTTATATTTCGCATATGTCCTTTGGTGCGCTCTCTAAGGAAACTAAAATAGCCATGGCAAAGGGGAGTGCGGCAGCCGGTACAGCGATGTGCAGCGGCGAGGGCGGTATTTTACCGGAAGAAAAAGAGGCAGCTTATAAGTATATTTTTGAGTATGTGCCGAATTTGTACAGCGTTACCGATGAGAATTTAAAAACTTCCGATGCCATTGAAATTAAAATCGGTCAGGGAACGAAGCCGGGGATGGGAGGACATCTGCCGGGAAGCAAGGTTACACCTGAAATTGCAAAAATCAGGAATAAACCGCTGGGAGAAGATGTTATCAGTCCTTCAAAATTCCCCGGCGTGGAGAGTGCAGAGGATTTAAAAAGGCTGGTCAGTGAATTACGTCAGCGGAGTGAAGGACGACCGATTGGCATTAAGATTGCTGCGGGGCGTATCGAACGGGATTTGGAATTTTGTGACTATGCTAGGCCGGATTTTATTACCATTGACGGGCGCGGCGGGGCTACCGGGGCTTCCCCGGCAATCATCAGGGATTCCACCAGTGTGCCGACGATTTATGCGCTTTCCCGTGCAAGGAAATATTTGGATTCCGTTGGCTCGGATATTGATCTGGTGATTACCGGCGGTTTCAGGGTGTCCTCGGATTTTGCCAAGGCAATCGCCATGGGGGCGGATGCCGTTGCTATTGCTTCAGCAGCCATGGTTGCGGTGGCCTGTCAGCAGTACCGTATCTGTGGGACGGGAATGTGTCCGGTAGGTGTGGCTACGCAGGATGAAGAACTGCGTGGGCGGTTACATATCGATATTGCAGCAAAGAGGGTGGAGAATTATCTGAAATGCTCGGCAGAGGAATTAAAGACATTTGCAAGAATTACCGGAAATACGAATATTCATGGATTATCGGTGGATGATCTCTGCACCACCGATGAAGATATTGCAAAATACACCGATATTTTACATGCAGGAGAAGCATGTATGACGTCTTCGGTGCGCAGAAGGAATGTGGAAAATTTGTGACTGTTCACGTAGGTCTGCGCACTTGCTGCGCTGACCATATGTTAAACTGGGCCAGTGAGCAAAAATCCCATCGACAAAGGCGATTTTCATGGATTTTTGCCGTGTGAACAGTAAGGAAAGTTTAGCTGACGACGTATCTTTGGCATGGGTAAATTAATTAAAGGAGGAAGAAGATATGGGAACAACCAAGTATGCAGGAACGCAGACAGAAAAAAATTTGGAGGCAGCATTTGCAGGGGAATCACAGGCAAGGAATAAATATACCTATTTTGCCTCTGCAGCGAAAAAGGAAGGCTATGAACAGATTGCCGCGCTGTTTTTAAAGACTGCCGATAATGAAAAAGAACATGCAAAGATGTGGTTTAAAGAACTGAAAGGCATTGGCAATACAAAGGAAAACCTTGCAGCGGCGGCTGACGGTGAAAACTATGAGTGGACGGATATGTATGAAAACTTCGCCAAAACTGCCGAGGAAGAAGGCTTTGCGGAACTGGCGGCAAAATTCAGACTTGTGGGGGTGATTGAAAAACACCATGAAGAGAGATACCGCGCTTTATTAAAGAATGTGGAAACCTCAGCGGTATTTGAAAAGAGCGAGGTGAAGGTGTGGGAATGCCGGAACTGCGGACACATTGTAGTGGGCACAAAGGCACCAGAAGTTTGTCCTACCTGTAACCATCCTCAGAGTTATTTTGAAGTCCATGCAGAAAATTACTAAGCATGAAGGCCTGCGGTAAGTTAAGGAAAAATCAGAAAAATAGGGCTATCGGAAAATAAAGGGAAAAGGCGATATGGCTGCTGGTTTACAGCAGCTATACCGCCTTTTGTATGAGAAGTTAAGACTGTGGCTCTTCATAAAAACGGCATCCGCAGCGTCCTTGTTCTTTGACGATATAGAGGGCACTGTCTGCATTGGCATAGAGGTCATCTGAAAATCCGTGCTGGGAAAAGGCACCGCCAATGCTGAGCGATACAGCAGGCAGACCGTCGGTGGGGTTTTTAAGCAATTCATTGATTGCGGCAGCCTTATCTAAAATGCTGGACTTCATATCTTCGGTAACTTCTGTGACAATCACAGCAAACTCATCTCCGCCGATTCTTGCCGGGTAATCTTTGGCACGGAAATTGTCTTTAATGGTGGCGGCGACTTTCTTTAAAATCTGATCCCCCACTTCATGGCCATAGCCGTCATTGATCAATTTGAATTTATCCACATCAATAATCAGAAGGGCCAGCGGACAGGGATTAACTTTGAATAACTGTTTCAGCTGTTCAAATGCCCCACGGTTAATCAGCCCGGTCAGAGGATCATGTTCTGCCCGGTGGCGCAGGAGGGCTTCGTGGGAAGCTTTAACTTCATAGATGTCATTGTAGGTCAGGGCCAGATATTTGAATTCGTAGGAACCTGTAATATCCAGACGTTTTTCTTCTTTGATACAGTTAATGTAAAGCTGAAGGGGTTTAACGATCAGCACGGTAACCATGGTAAAAGTGATCAGGTTTAACACAAACAGGATACTGATAAATACTTTTTGCCAAGACATGGTTTTTTTCAGCAGATCAAAACTGTCTTTTTGTTCCTGGCGGGTAAAGTCAACTGCATTGTTAACAAAATAAGAAATATTGCCGTTAATCAGAGCTTTTGTGTCATGGTAGCTGGTAGCAAATATAAGATTACGGGCTTTTTCGACCATTGCTTCTGGGGTAAGATTTTGGTCCTTTGTATCTAACTCGGTTTTTTTGACTTCCTCCGGAAGCGTATCCATATCCTCCTTCTGGGAAACAGCAATCAGCTTTATCGCATAGATTTCCCGTTCCATCAGTTCATTGGAATGGGAGAGTGCTGTTTCAAGAAATTGAATGGCATCGCTGCTGACATGATATTGCTTCAGCTCTTCTAATGCATTTTCCCTGCGGCGGGTAACATTTGCTTCTGTAAAGTAAGCTTCCATATATTGGGGCTGTAAAGTTATAACATAAAGCTGTATCTGTTCGGTCAGGTAGTTGGATCCGTCAGCGATTTGCGCGGCAAGCTTCTGGGCATCTATGTAGCTATCAGTAGAGTTAATCATCGCCTTGTATTCTTTTGATGCATTGATAGTTGCCGTGATCAGTAAAATATATAAAACAGCAGAAATAAAAATCATGCCATAATTTACTGTGCGGATACGGATTCCCTTTATCGGTCTTTTTTTCTTTTCTTCCATGTCGATTGTGTCCTTTTGGTTTAATCGTTGTAATAAACTTGGTTAAAAAGCTCTGTGTGAATTATAATCGAGGGGGAGAAATTCGTCAAGTGCTCTTTATGCGGATATCAGGGTTGTTTCACGAAGCATCCCAAATGGTATCGTTTATTATGAACATGTGTCTGTCCGTTCAAAACCTTCTCTGACGGTCGTTTTTTCAGCCTTTCTTCCTTATCAGTTATCCACATCCGGTAAAAAAGCGCAAAATATCCCCTCTATCTTATTTACACTTTTTTTCAAATCCTATATACTTATTTTATCAATAAAAACTGGCTATTCCGCTGAAGACATATTTCTTTCTCAAAGAAGGGTCACCACAGAAATCATCCATGGCTTCTGTTATGATCTCTGCACAGTCGCCAGACAGTATGGCTATCCGCAGGATGTTATAGGCGAACTTCCTGATCAGCGCCAGATTGTGCTTTGATCTCTTTGCTGGTGACCTGTCTTCACGGAAGGTATCGTCCAGCACATGGTGCAGACGGTTTTCAACTGCCCAGTGCTCCCTTTTTATCCGGCCCATTTCTTCTGCGTTCAGCTCCATGTCGGAGATCATTCCTGTTTTCTGGATATCTCTTCCGATCTCTTCGTCCTGGATAGGTTTCGGCCTCCGCCTGGAACCCTTTTCCAGAAAAGTTTTTATATCCGGTGTGATGTCATTCCCCTGCTCATCCCTTTCTACTGGTATCCGTACCTGTCTGGCCAGCCCTACTGTTTTTACAAAGGGCCATTCTTTCTGTGTCTTTGTCAGGAGGCTGCATTCCGTGCATACGCTGTACCAACGGTATTCCTGCCGGTCACGGTTCCGCTCCTTCTGGCTGATCTCTTCATATTTTTCCTGCATCTGAGGGTATCTTGGCCTGTAGCTTTTGTCCTTCTCCATTTTTTTATGGTCATCTAACATTTCTCCGAAATATTTTAGGATCTCCTCATAGGACTGCGGCTGGTTCTTTTTGACCATCAGCACAAAATGTCCCTCCTGGGAAAGGATCTGCTCCATGATCTGCGTCTGGGTCCCGATTGCATCTGTTGTGACGGTGCTTTCCTTTATATCCAGCAGTTTCAACAGTTCCGGTATCGCTTTGATCTCACAGTCCTTATTTTTTATGGGCATCTGGGCCACCACCACTCCCGTTACCGCATCGATCGCATTCAGGACCATCGGCACCCGGAAATCCTTCACCTTCTCCATTGCGGCCCGCAGTGCTTTCCCATCCACCGCAAGATGGATCCCTTTCGTGCTCACGATCTCCCCGATCCATTCCATAAATTCCAGCGCAAACAGTTCCTCATCTATTCCTGACAGGAGCCGGCACACTGTGGATGGGGAGGCGATGCCATTCTTTAATGGAAGATACTC
>CAMNRM010000116.1 GCA_946553025.1 uncultured Clostridium sp. | reverse complement strand
CTGCTTGATTTTTTCTATATTAGCTCTAATACAAGGTCCATCCAAGTTATATTTCTCTTAAACATAAAGGCAGAGACAATCACTCCAGTATGGAGCAACTGTCTCTGTATTATCATCTATCCCATAAACCAATCACCACTATTCACAATTTGCTTTTTTCTAATTGTTGTAAGCAGATCCGAATCAGTCTTGTTACAGAATGTTCCTCCATAAAACTTTACGCTATGAATCACAAATGAATCCTCTGTCCCGGACATCAAAATAAACGGAATTTTCTTCCCACTTCTATGAAGCTGTTCCAGAAGTTCCGAACCTGTACCGCCCGGCATATTGTAATCCGAACAGATCAAATCAACTGATATGTTTTCAAGTAATTTCAATGCCTCATTCACACCACAAGCCTCATATATCTCAAACTGATTCCTTAGAACATGAGATAGCAGCCCTAAAAATGTAACGTCGTCCTCTACAATCAACATCTTTTTCAATATTTTTCCCTCTATTAACGATAAATTAAACATTACTCTGAGTAAACACTCTGTACAGCAGATGGAAGTTCCGTATACTCCACTTCTTCCCAATTTACAACTCCACGAATTGGAGCTACCTCCAAGCGTAAGAAGGCGTCATCCTTGAGAATTTTACTTGTTTCAAAAGTAATATCTCGTTTCGTACTATTTTCATCATAGACTGTCAATGTGTAAGAATAATTCATCGCACCGTGCGGTTCAATTTCCTTTACCTTTGTGTTATCAATTTGTGTATAATAATCAGTGCCGCCAGTTCCTGCAAAAATGGCGATACCAATACAAAGGACAACCATAACCACTATCCCAACTCCGATTAATACATTCTTTTTGTTCATCCTATAACCTCCCTAAATTATTTCATTTTTTTACTACACATAGTCAACTTAAAACAAATCAGCATAACTGCTATGCCAATACACACTAATGTTTTTTTCATGAATACCACCCCATCTTTCGATCGCTTTTGCATTTTCATCCCTTTTGTTCTAGATTACCAACCTCTTTTTCGCTCTGCTTTTTTTGGCTTCCTTTTTGCTTTTACATTGGGAAGTTTTTCTGAATGTGTAAAAGCATTTAACAGTACAACAGAAAGCAACACCGTGAGAATTAATATGATGATTGCCGGAAAGGTCTGATAGGAAACAGTATCATATTCTGCACCACAATACGGATCAAACAAAATCATTGCAGCCTTGATCGGAAACCAATTTAGCAAAGAGCCCTCAAAGGTTCCAAAATAACCATATACGAATGCGACAGCAACACCAATCAGGCTACTTCCAAAAAGAAATGTATTGATAATAATGAGTGGAAGTACCGAAAGGTAAATTAAAATATTTGTGGCTATGATCCGCCCCGTGGCGATCATAATGCTGTATGCTGACATTCCGGGGAAATGCAGGAGCAGATTCATAATAACAGCGAACGCGGCGTTGATAAGGCTGAAAGCTATGGAGAGAAAAAAAAGAAGCTCAAATTTTCCAAGCAACAGCTTTTTAAAGTCAACCGGAACCGTTAAAATTGATTTCAGAGTGTCGTCCGTTGTCTCCCTCGAAATAACAAAGGAGGCTGTCAGCATAATTACCACAGGAAAAAAATACGTACAATTTTGCTGAACCACCTGATGAACAAAATAGTTAAAATCCCAGCCGACAGAGGTACTGGCCGTCGAGTAAAAACAACTCATAAATACGGAGAGAAACATCATAGCGGCTCCGGCCTTGATTACAGAATAGCGTTTTATTTTCCAAAATTCAGTTATAAGATTATCCATTTCATCACCTCGTCCATTTCTTATAAAAATGCAGCATGAGCAGTATCGAAAAAACCAGCGTTATCCCCAGTACAGCAAATGCCCAAATATCGGAGGGAAATAACAAATAAGCTGCTTCTGAAAGATATCTGTCCGCCAAACGTCCCATCATTTTTTTGCTGCTCCAATTCATTACACATAAAGTCGGAAATAGATTAATTACCTTTACCAGCGATAAATTCACTTCAACCAGCGATAAAACACTCCAGTTCAAAATCGCATAGAAGAATGAAAGAAGCGTGGAAATCAAATAGGATTTGTTGAAATAGATAATGAAAACGATAACCGGCAACGTGGCAATCGTAATTCCTATTCCAAAAACAAGACTGAATACCAGCTTAAATCCAACATCATAAATGATTCCCGCCTTTAAAACCCATGTAAAGAAAATCATAAATACAGTATTGCAAAGGGTATAAAAAAGCCCATAAATCAATACAACGAATAATTTTGCCGCAATCAGCCGTGACGTAGTGACCGGAATTACACATAGATTTTTGAAAGTATCATTATCCCTCTCCATAAAGAACAGTATGGAGGCTAGAATACCCAACAGACACGGTTCCAAAAAAACCAGACCATATCCAAGCATCATGGTATAAGATAAATCGAACCGTCCTTTCAAAAATTCCACACTTGTATCATTTCCCATTCCCATTTTAGAAGTGTAAACCACAATAAGAGGGAACAGCAGAGATAGCAATATAATAAAGGGCACAATTTTTTTACGCTTCAATTTTGCAAACTCACCAGCTATCAGGTTAAGCAATTCCCTCACCCCCTGTTACTTTCTTAAAATAATCTTCCAAAGTGTCTTCACAAAGGTGCGCTTCAAACACCTCCAGGCCATTTTCTACAAATGCACGGGTAATCGCTGCAGTCGGCAGATTGACATCCAGCAAATGGATATTATGCTGATCAGTAATCTTAAAATATCTTGTCTGAAACATTGTTTCAAAAATGCGGGCGGCTTGTTTGCTGTCGGATACTGTAAAATGGATATAATGACGGTTTTTCTGTTCTAATTCAGCAAGACTTTCTTCTTCCAGCAGCTTACCATGATCAATAATGCCGATATCATCTGCTAGGAGAGCAATCTCCGAAAGAATATGGCTGGAAATCAAAATGGTCTTTCCCCTGACATCACATAATTTTCGGATAAAAGAACGAACCTCTGCAATCCCGATAGGGTCAAGCCCGTTAATCGGTTCGTCGAGAACCAGTACTGCCGGATCGTGCATGACAGCCAGCGCAATCGCAAGCCGCTGCTTCATTCCAAGAGAGTATTGCGAAAACAGCTTTTTATCCTGATACGGCAGATTAACAAGTTCCAGTGCGCTCCTAATGTAGTTGGAACCTTTCAGCCCACGCAGCTTCGCAAAAATTTTCAGATTTTCCGTTGCGGTCAAGTTGGGATAGAAGCCGGGGGATTCGATCAAACAGCCCACACGCGGAAGAATTTTCTTCTCGTTTCCATAAATAGGCTTTCCGAAAATCTTCACTTCGCCGGATGTGGGAGCCGTCAGACCTAACAACATTTTCATAGTCGTGGTTTTTCCTGCACCATTTCGTCCCAACAGACCATAAATACGCCCCTTCTTTACATGGATACTTAAATCAGATACGCTGGCCTGTTCTCCATACATTTTTGTCAGGCTGCAGGTTTCAATAATGTAATCACTCATAGATGTTATACCTCCTTTTTGATTCACATTGATTGTAACATGGCATCCTTGAGGGTATCTTGAGTTAACCTTGAATTTACCTTGAGATTTCAAAACATGAATAGGATATTTTCATCTTTTGAGCTATAATAAGGGACAAAGAAAAGGAGGTGCCGTATGAAAGATAAAAGCATTCTTGCTGTCGATGATGAATCAGAGCTGCTTAAAATGCTCCAATCGGTTTTTGAACGTGCCGGGTACACCAAAATCACCACTGCTTCTTCTGGGAAAGAGGCATTAGCGATATTTCGGGAAAATCAACCCGATATGGTAATTCTTGATGTGATGATGCCGGGCATTGACGGTTTCACTGTATTAAAGGAAATACGAAAAACGAGTACGATTCCTGTTCTCATGCTTACAGCCCGCGGAGAAGCCGATGATAAGTTTTTAGGATTTGAAAACGGAGCTGATGATTATCTTATAAAACCTTTTTTGCCCAAGGAGTTACTTCTGCGTGTTCAGGCAATCTTAAACCGCGCCTATCCTGAAAAGGAACGTATTGTATATCTGGAAGCTTCAACCGTTAATTTAGATAAGGCCGAAGTTTATCGTGGAGATGAAGTGTTTTCATTGACTGCAAAAGAATTTACGCTATTTGAAAAGTTATTTGATAACTCCGGAAGGATTGTAACCACAGGTTCACTATGCGAAACTGTCTGTGGGGAATTCTGGCAGGGATATGAAAATACCCTTGTGACACATATACGCCACTTAAGGGAAAAGATCGAGGCCAATCCGTCAAAACCTGTTTCCCTTTTAACCGTAAAAGGATTAGGTTACCGGCTCCACATTAAGGGGGCGGAAAAATGAAACCAATTGACCGCTTCTTTCGCCACTATATATTATCAGTCATCGGAATACTGCTGCTGTTTTTTGTAATCAACATTGTATTAATAGGAATCCTTTTTCTTACTTCCTATCTGAATGGTGTTAAGGACTCCGTTTTTCCAATGGAACGGTTTTCAAATCTTATTGAACAAAAGAACGGGGCATTCGCAGTTGATCCGGAAGCAAATGACATCTTAGCACAGACGGATGCTTGGGCTATGCTGATTGACGATGAAGGTGCTGTCATTTGGGAAAGCGGTCTGCCAGAAGGACTTCCCCTTAAATACTCTGCATCTGAAATTGCGATGTTCAGCAGATGGTATCTGAAGGACTATCCCGTTAAAATCTGGAATCATCCAAATGGACTTTTAGTTGTGGGATTTCAGCCGGGCACAATCAGCAAATACTATATCTCGTTCAAAACCAGATATTTCTGGCCTGTTCTTTTCATCTGTCTGGCTGCATTGGTCATCAATATCGGTGTTATGATTTTCTTATTTTTACGTAATACCAGAAAAATCGAAACTGCAATGCGGCCAATCCTGGCTGGCATCCAAAAACTGTCACAGGGGGAAACATTTCACTTAGAGGAAAAAGGTAAACTTGCTGAAATCAATACAGGATTAAACCATGCCAGTGACTATCTGGCAAAAAAGGATAATACGCGTGCTGAATGGATTCGTGGAATATCTCATGATATCCGTACGCCACTTTCTATGATTTTAGGTTATTCCAGTGAAATAGAAGATAACCCTGACTTACCAGCAGCAACCAGAAGACAGGCTGAAATCATACGAAAACAAAGTGAAAAGCTCCGTACATTGGTTGCAGATCTAAATTTAACAACAAAATTGGAATACTCTATGCAGCCCTTCCGCATAAAGCCGCTTGATCCTCTTGAACTGATCCGGCAGGTGATAAGCGAATTTCTAAATAACGGACTTCCGGAGGGCTATGAATTAGAACTGTCTGGAACTGACACAGATATAAAAACTTTCCTATACGGCGACAATTTCCTGCTTAACCGGATGCTGCGCAATCTAATACAAAACAGCATCACACACAATCCTGGTGGATGTCAGATAACCGTTTCTGTAAAAATGGACAACAGAATCTGTACGTTTTGTGTCGCAGACTCTGGGTGCGGAATCAAGGAATCATACCTGGCATTACTGAATAACGATACCAGTATTCCCAGTTCCCAGACGGAAACAGCCGAAGCAGAACACGGATTGGGGCTTAAAATCGTAAGA
>CAMNRM010000115.1 GCA_946553025.1 uncultured Clostridium sp. | reverse complement strand
TGGCTTTAGTAGGATAATTTTGTGCATTTTTTTAAATTTGCTCATTTATAGTTATAAACTTATCTCCGGTTTTTTCTGCAATTTTTGCAAGTGCTACCGGAAAAGATGTTTCTTTATGAATAAACGGATAAATCATATATAACTCATGAAGTACCTGTTCCTGAAGATAAAAAACCGTATTTTTAATATTTCCTCCTGTAAAAATAAACCAGGTAATATCCAGATAAATAACATGATAACGATTACGATATTGTTCAAATGTAGAGTCCTTAGCAATTTTTAAATCAGAAAATAAGTCCAGAGAATTACAGGTTTTATCATAATAGGCACAAAGCATCTGTGTGGCAAACGACTTTCCAAACCGCCTTGGACGGCTGACACAAGTTAATTTATCTTTTGTTCCGATAGTTTGATTAATCTTTGCAATAAGTTCGGATTTATCAATGTAAATCGTTTTTCGTATCGATTGAAATCCGGCATTTCCCGGGTTCAGATACATTCCCATCCATCAACCCCCCCTGTTCATTCTAAATACTAAAAGCATTGCGATTTAGAAAGCCACATGCTCCACATCCTTATTTTACTCTATTTCCCCAGTCAAATCAAGTCCCATAAAACTCCTTATACCACCCTGCAAACGCCCTAAGCCCTGTACGAAGATCCGTTGTCGGATGATAGCCAAAGTCTTTTTCTAATTCCGCTGTATCCGCATAAGTTACCGGCACATCTCCTGGCTGCATCGGTACTAATTTTTTATGGGCTTCAAAGTCATAATCTGCGGGAAGAACTTCGGCTAGGATTAATTCTTCGCTTAATATCTGCACAAAATCCAAAAGATTTTCCGGGTGTCCGCCGCCGATGTTGTACACAGCATAAGGCGGAAGAGGCAGCCCGTCCGCCCCGGTTTTCTTCACTGGCGCACCCTGCATAACCCGCATTACCCCCTCCACAATATCATCGACAAAGGTGAAGTCCCGCTTACAGTTTCCGAAGTTATAAATCTGAATATCTTCGCCGCTTCGCAGTTTATCAGTAAACCCAAAATAAGCCATATCCGGGCGTCCTGCAGGGCCGTAGACAGTGAAAAAGCGCAGCCCGGTCGAGGGAATATTGTACAGCTTTGCATAGGCGTGAGCCATTAGTTCGTTGGATTTTTTGGTTGCTGCATACAATGAAACCGGGTTATCTACCTTGTCTTCGGTGCTGAAAGGCACCTTTTCATTGACGCCGTAGACCGAGGAGGAAGAGGCATAGACAAGGTGCTCTACGCCGGTTTTTTCGTTGTCATAGGAATGTCGGCAGGCTTCCAGAATATGGTAAAAACCAATTAGATTTGACTGCATATAGGCATCCGGATTCGTGATGGAATAGCGGACTCCGGCCTGTGCAGCAAGATTGACGACGATTTCCGGATGATAGGTTTTAAAAATATCGTCAACCATTTCTTTGTCGGCAATATCTCCCCGGATAAATTTCCAGGCTTTAGGGTTTGACATGGCAGCTTTGTGGATCTGCTCCAGACGCCATTCTTTAAGCTTTACATCATAATAATCATTCATGTTATCCAAGCCGATAACCGTAATATCTTCTCCCTGCGGCAGCAGGCGGAGGACGAGATTTGCCCCGATAAAGCCTGCGGCTCCGGTTACAAAAACTGTTTTCCCGGACAAAGGAATTATTGTCTTATTTTTTTCCTTGTTTTCTCCCATGATTTTGCGGATTTCTCCCTTCTGTTCTTTTATTTCTGATTTTCTATCTCTGTTTATCTTTTTCATCTTGCCTTTTTCTATCTTTCCGAAATTAATCTCTTCCAAATAAATCGCGTGTATAAACTTTATCTTTGACATCATCCAGACATTCATGATAGCGGTTGGCGATAATTGCCTGGGATTGACGCTTAAAGCTGTTTAAATCATTGACGACAAGGGAGCCGAAAAAGGTGCTTCCGTCGTTCAGTGTCGGTTCATAAATAATCACTGTTGCCCCCTTTGCCTTAATTCGTTTCATAATTCCCTGAATCGAGGACTGGCGGAAATTGTCGGAGTTGGATTTCATTGTTAATCGGTACACACCCACGACAACTTTTCGTTCCATTCTGGCATCAAATGCCGCAGAATTTCCGTAAGCCCCGGCAATATCAAGCACACGGTCAGCGATAAAATCTTTGCGTGTACGGTTCGACTCGACAATGGCTTCAATCAGGTTTTCCGGCACATCCTGATAGTTGGCAAGAAGCTGTTTAGTATCTTTTGGCAGGCAATATCCGCCGTAGCCAAAAGAAGGGTTATTGTAATGTGTGCCAATGCGCGGATCTAAGCAGACTCCGTCAATAATCTGTTTTGTATTTAGACCTTTGGACTCGGCATAAGTGTCTAATTCATTAAAATAAGATACACGAAGGGCAAGGTAAGTGTTGGCAAAAAGCTTCACTGCTTCCGCTTCAGTAAGCCCCATAAACAGAGTGTCAATGTTTTCTTTCACCGCCCCTTCCTGAAGCAAAGAGGCAAACTGATGTGCCGCCAAATTCAGCCGGGGATTGTCCAAATCCGTGCCGACGATGATACGGCTGGGATAAAGATTGTCATAGAGGGCCTTTGATTCACGCAGAAATTCGGGGCTGAAAAGAATATTTTCGGTATGATATTTTTCGCGCACAGATTTCGTATAGCCGACCGGAATGGTTGATTTAATCACCATGATTGCCTGCGGATTTACGCGAAGCACAAGTTCAATCACCGATTCCACTGCACGGGTATCAAAATAATTTTTCTTTGAATCGTAGTTGGTCGGGGCGGCAATAATGACAAAATCCGCATCCCGATAAGCTTCTTCGCCGTCCAGTGTAGCCGTCAGATCCAGTGTTTTTTCCGTCAGATATTTTTCAAGATAATCGTCCTGGATGGGTGAAATTTTTTTATTAATTTTTTCAACTTTTTCCGGAAGAATATCCACGGCAGTAACATGGTTATGCTGGGCCAGAAGAACCGAAACCGAAAGGCCGACATAGCCGGTTCCTGCTACGGCGATCTTTAACGGCGATACCTTTTCCAGTTTGCCGCTGCCGGTTTTATCAAAATTGAGGAAAACTTCGGTTAAATCAAAGTCAAGGGTTTCACTTAAAGCTTCCAACTGAGGAATCGAAGGGATGTATTCTCCGCTTTCCAGATGGCTTAACATCGTCCGGTTGATTCCCGTAGCCTCCGAAAGCTGCTGCTGCGTCATTTTCTTTGCCTTGCGCGAAAATAAAACGAGTTCGGCAAGACGTTTCTGGGATAATTTTTTCATACTAACCTGCTCTTTCATGTTGTTTTAAATAACATTTTTGTTCTTTGACTTAAAGCAGGGATAGGATAGCATAGATATATAAAGAAAGCAAGGGGAGAATTAAGTTTTATTGTGTTTTTTATGCAAAAGGGGGTATTTGTGTTATTTTAAATAACATTTTGCTGCGCAATAAGACTTTATATTTATCTTTTGCTACTTATCTTTCAGTTTTATGCTTTACTATTTCTGACTGATATAATAAAATAATGGAAAAGGAACAGAAGAAAATATTCTGTTATTTATAGAAAAGAAAAAATGTAATAACAAATCAGAGGAAAATAATAATTATGGGAAAATTTTTAAATCCTAGAAATGATGCTTTCCGTCAGGCGATTTATGATGATATTTATGTCGATAAAACCATGATGATTGCCTGTATGAACAAAAAAATCGGGAAGGAAAGCAGTAAATATATCTGTGTAAGCCGTCCCCGCCGCTTTGGAAAATCCATGGCTGCAAATATGCTGGCTGCTTATTACAGCCGGGGATGTAACTCAAAGGAACTGTTTTTATCCTGCAAAATCAGCCAGGATGTTTCTTTTGAAAAATATCTTAATCAGTACGATGTGATACAGTTTGATGTGCAATGGTGCCGGGGAAATGTGACGTCGGCATCAGATGCCGTTTCTTATATTCAGCGTATAGTTTTAGAAGAACTTTGTGCAGCTTATCCGGAACAGATGCAGAACGATAATGGTTTAAAACATACAGAAATCAACACACTTTCGGAAGCATTGGCCCTGATTAACAGCGAAACGGGAAAGCAGTTTATTCTGATTATTGATGAATGGGATTCTATTATCCGGGACGATGCGGACGATGAGCAGGCACAGAAACGATATATTGATTTTCTACGAAGCTTATTTAAAGGAAATCTTCCCAGCAGTTACCTTGGATTAGCTTACCTGACAGGAATTTTGCCGATTAAAAAAGTTAAAACACAGTCCGCTTTAAATAATTTTGAGGAATTTACCATGCTCGATGCCGGAGAACTGGCACCCTATACGGGATTTACCGAAGAAGAAGTACAGGACTTATGCCGGAAATATGGACGCAATTTTGCTGATATCCAGAGATGGTATGACGGGTATTTGCTGGAGGAGAATGCTGTTGAAAAAGATCATTTTGAGAAAAATGATTTTAAAAGAAATCTTCATATTTATAATCCACGGGCAGTAGTAAGTTCTATTCTTCGCGGAAAATTAAAAAGCTATTGGTCGATGACTGGAACCTATGAGATGATAATTCCCTGGATTACTATGGACTTTGACGGGTTAAAAACAGATATTCTGAAGATGCTCTCGGGAGAAAAAATCCGGATAAATACAAAATCGTACCAAAATGACATGGTGACATTTAAAAACAAGCATGATGTCCTGACACTGCTGATACATCTTGGATATCTTGCCTATGATGAACAAACACAGGAAGCATTTATTCCCAATGAGGAAATTCGCAGTGAATTTATTGAAGCGGTGGGGGATTGTTGTTGGGATGAATTCTGGAAACTGCAGAGGGAATCCGATGAACTGCTAAAAGCAACACTGGAGATGGATAGTGATGCAGTGGCCAGAGCAATAGAACGGGCACACGAGAAATACACCTCAATTATCCAGTACAATGATGAAAATGCACTTAGCTGTGTAATCAGTATGGCTTATTTTAGTGCATTGAAATATTATTACCTTCCTATACGCGAAATGCCCACAGGAAGAGGGTTTGCTGATTTAGTGTTTCTTCCCAAAAGAGAATTTCTGAACATGCCAGCGATGCTGATTGAATTAAAATGGGATAAGACAGCCAAAACGGCAATACAGCAGATAAAAGACAGACACTATGTACAAGCCCTGGAAGTTTACGCAGGGGATGTATTATTGATTGGGATAAATTATAATAAAAAGGAAAACCGGCATGAATGTTTGATGGAGAAGGTTATAAAATAATTTGTAAATATTTATTAATATAGCAGTTCTATACCATTTCTATTATGGAACATAAATCATATATTATTTATAATTTAGTAATATCCATTATACTTCCAAATATAGAAATGTAATGGATATTGCTTGTTGATACGCCCAAAAGAGGCAAAGACAATGCTATTTTTTATACGTTGGTAGAACGTGCAAGAGCCAATAGACTGGATGTATTTAAATACTTAAGGTATTTATAAAATGAACTATAAAAAGAAAAGAAGCAATGAATATAATTAAAAAATTTCTTTTAGCCATTGACAATGTAATATTTTGCTAATAACAATATATTGCAAAAATAAAGCAATAGAATAAACAAACATTTCAATAATAATTTCTAAAAGAAGACGTAATATATTATTTTTAATATTAAAGTTTACTTGTGAGTTAAAAGTTTTCAACAAAAAGAATAGCCCTTTTGTATGGATTTAT
>CAMNRM010000114.1 GCA_946553025.1 uncultured Clostridium sp. | reverse complement strand
TTATCCTCCATAATAGGCTTAGTTCTTTTCTGGTATTTATTGAACCCCGGCAGTTGCCTCTGCCAGGGTTTGCTTTCTATCCCGCCTTTTGTCCTGCCTGTGTTTCGGTATGGCTTCCTGCTTTCTGGGTACTTAAGGCCCTGACCTACAGCGCTGAGAAAACAACAAATACGCTAAACACCGCCACCGTTAAAAGCAGCACAAGCAGCGGGTGAAGCTTGTCCAACTGCTTTTTAAAACGCAGTCTTCGGTAATAGCGAAGCTGCCTGCGGCAGTGCCGGATCTGGGCGTTGCAGTAACGGATATGCTGCCGGGCATATTCCTCTGCACGCTTCCGATTGGCTCTAAGCGGCATGTACTCTAAGTGTCCGTGAATCATCTTAACTTTCTCCTTTCTGCAAAATTGAATCTATGTACGGGCTATCTATATCTTCATTGGTAAATCCTGCGTTTCTTTCCACTTCCTCTATCTGTTTACCAGAAAGTCCAAAGATATTACTCAGAACCCAGGACATCTCCAGTATAGTACTTGCATACAGCATATTTGTTTCTTTATTTGTTTTTTCCAGGTGATTGTTAAGACGTTTATTAAGCTTTATATACGTTTCAAAATATCTTTTCTGATACATTAAACACTGCCTCTCCCAAGCATCCAAAATTATGCTCACTCCTTTACCCTCCTTCCTGCATCAGCCGATGCATTAATTCAACATCTTCCAGGCTCATCCTCCCGTCATACACGTAAGGGTCAAACTCATCATCCGGATCATACACACCCGCAAAGGGCATTCCTACCAAATGGGCGGCCTTCCTGGCCTCTTCCAGCCTCTGTTCAAACTCCCCTGGCTCATGGGACTTAATAAAGGATGGAATGTCATCATAGCTGTTCTCATAATGACAGCGCACACCAAAGACCATTTCCGTTATGCTCATATCTTCGCGGAAGTAACTGCAATAATAGCCATTCACAATCACTGCTCCGGCATCCATGCTGCTGATTTCTTCCAGCCGGGTCTTGTCCTTCACGGAAAGCCGTTCCTCCGAATTCAGATAGAAACACTCTCCGTTCCACGACCGGCCTTCCTTCCAGAACGCCACCCAGGCAATTCCGTCACGCAGTTCCTCCTTGAACTGGTTTACGATGTATCGCAAGCTTGCCATCTTCGCTCCTTTCTACGTTTTTGTCATGCGCAATATAAAACGATAATTCATTTTTATTGACATTGTAAATAGTTTTCAATACAATGTAATCATCAAATAATAAGTGAGGTAAAAATCATAGCTCAAACAAACGTGAACATACGAATGGATGAAACATTGAAACAACAATTCGACCATCTTTGCAATGAACTGGGTCTGAATATGTCTACGGCAATTAATATTTTTGCTAAGACAATGGTTCGCCAGCAGAAAATCCCCTTTGAGGTTTCTCTTGACCCATTCTACTCCGAAAGCAATATGGCACATCTACGTCGGGGTGTCAAAGCACTTAATGCTGGCAAGGGCGTAGAACATGACATCATCGAGGTAGAAGACGAATGAAAAAAATATGGCTGCCTGCTGCTGGGTTAAACCAGCAGCTTTTTCTGACACACTTTAAAATTCACTTATTTTTACCTCTCGCCCAAGTACCAGGCTTGCGGCCTGCATAGGGGAAAAGTGCAAAACCGGAGCAATAACCTGGATTTCATTCAAGTCGAATCCGCCTATCCGGTTCTTTTTGCGCCCCACAGTTTCGGGCCGCATATTTAACAGCTTTGCCAACTGTTTGTCCGTTACATCGTATCGCTCCTGATTTCCGCAAATAATCGATCGGACAAACTTAGCACGCTGCATCGCTTCACTTGGTGGTAACTTTGCCATCAATCACCCTCCTTTGCTTTTGTCAATTTACTTGTCTTTTCTATTCCCCTGCTCTATACTGTACTTACAGGCCCCGCCAGGCCGAGTACAAAAGAAAGGAAAAGTATCTCATGTTAAGTCCCAATGCAGGTACTGAACAATATTTATTAGAAAAACACACAGGCATTATTCATTACTTAAAACATGAAACTGAAAATTGCAAAATTCTCGAAGCTGGTGCTAAACGTTGTTGCATAACTTACACATATCATGAAGCAGAAAATATTGCATTTGTTAAGTACATGAAAAACCCTGTTCCATGTAAATATTGTTGCATTAAGCAGAGCCATTAGGCTTTGCTTTTTTTAGCAATTCAATCAAGCCATCTGACACATACACCATACTTTCCTTTTTCCATTCAGCACCAGTTTCTTTACAAACTGAAATCAACAAATCTTCACTGTAACAATGAACTCCTGTCTGATCTACATCTACCAAACGCTTTCCCTTTCGGTCAAATATATGAACAGAATATGTCAAATCAGTAAATTTTTGTATTCCATCTAAAGATAATGGATAATTTCCTCGCTGGGCTATAGATCGGATAGTCTGTAGCCCAGCTTCTGACAACTCCATCGCCAATTCATTTGCCAAATTTTCAGGTGTTTCTGCCTTGGCAGCTATCGCAAACATTATCTTGGAAAATTCGTAAATATCCGTGATGGATGTTATTGCTGCAAATCTTGTCAAATTATTCCTTCACCTCCTCTTTTGATTTGGTTGATGTGTTTGGCTGTTAGTAAATATACCAAAATCAATTTTATCAAATTTAATTTGATTTTTCTGGTAAAAAAATATTATCTAAAGGCATGTTATAAAGTTCACTTAATTGTCTGCTTTGTGACATTTTAGGTTCCGATTTCCCTTTTTCCCAACTTACAATAGTCTGTTTTCCTACTTTAAGTATTTGAGCCACGTCACTTTGAGTCAATCCAGCATTAACTCTTGCTGCAGCCAAGCTAATCTTAAACTCAGCCAATTCCAATCACCTCCTTGTAGCAAATTATAAATCAAATTTAATTTGATGTCAATACTAAAATCAAGTTTTTTTTGATTTTTGGTTGACTGAAATAAAATTTTGTTGTATTATATATATCAGAAACATTATCATGGAGGTGCAACCATGGCTGATGAAGAACAAAAACGTATCTTTGCCAAAAATTTAAACAAATACATTTCTTTATCTAACAAAACTCAAAAAGAGATTGCTGATGCCATAGATGTATCTCCACAAACCTTCAATACTTGGTGCCAGGGGATTGCTCTACCACGAATGGGAAAAGTTCAGCGGCTTGCAGATTATTTTGGAATTGGTAAAACTGATCTTATTGATGAAAAATCTGATTCCAACACCGACCACTACTACCTCAACGAAGAAACCCGCGAAATCGCCCAGGAAGCTTTCGAGAATCCGGAACTTCGCACGCTCTTCAAAGTAGCCAGAGATATTCCTCCTGAACGCCTTCGGGCGCATATTGAATTTATGAAAACCCTTAAAGCCCAAGAACGGGGTGAATCTGATGAGGGATGCTAAAAAGGATAAAATTATGTTAAGACCAAAACCCGTCATTGTTAAACCCTTAGAAAACTATTTTTTATTTATTAAATTTGATAATGGGGAACAGAAACTTTTTGATGTAAAGCCACTTATCAATGGTCAATGGTTTGAACAATTAAAAAATCCAAGTATTTTCAATACAGTTAAAATATCTGGTAATACCGTTGAATGGATAAATGGTCAAGATATTTGTCCTGACGACCTATATTATTTGAGCCAAGCAATACATGAAAAACCACTTTTTGCCTGAAACTCTGTTACAAAGCTTACTATATCTGAATCACCAGGAAAGGAACATACTGACCATGATGTATCCATACTTAACTTTAAATGATGATACAGAAATTGTTCATTCTGAAATGCTCTCTGATGGGCGTGTAAAAGTATATATCGAAAAGCCAGATGAAAAGGATGGATTTCATCACGCTACTTGCTATTTGCCAAATTACGAATGGGAAGATATTTCTGGCTTTTCTGATGAAGAAATGGACTTTTTTAAAAAACTGATTATAAACAATGCACATGTAATCATTGAATTCTCGCAGGAAGGGAAATTTACTAAAGCATCATGAATAATATAAATACACCTCCCTATAAGGAGAATCAGAAATGAATAACCCTTTATTAACCGAAGCTCTTGGTGTCTATTTCCTAAATATGGATACTGCTGTAGAAGAAGAGGTACACCCTAATGAAGATGGCAGCTTCACCATCATCATTAATTCCCGGTTAAATTGCGAACGTCAGATGCAGGCTTACCAACATGCTCTGATGCACATTATGAATAATGACTTTGCCAAATACTGCGCTGATGATATAGAAAAAGCGTTATAACCCTTATATACTAACAAAAATGAACAGCAAAAGATAAAAAGTTGTGAAAAAAACAAAATGGGGGGTATTTAGATAAATGCAAATTCTGTACTGGATTTTCGTAGGTTGGTGGTGGGTCACGGTAAACGCAAGAAAATCGATAATAAAAAACTGCTCAACACTTCAATAATAAAATATATTTACCCGGGCAGCCGGGAGGGCGTGCAACCATTCGTTCTGAGTCTTTACGGAAGGGGTGGTGCTTATGAGTACATATGAGGAATTTATGATTATATTGACCACGGGTCTTTTAATCGTATCCATTCTGAACCTGAAAAATAAGTAAGCCGCCCTGCTCCTTGGCCGGATGGGCGGCTTACTTAGCTTCTTAATTCGCCAGGACGGATAAGCTTCATCTATCTTCCGGCTGTCTTGTTAAGCATATTATAAATTATTTTCATACATTTGTCAAATGCAAAAACCGCCCCTGCGCCAACAGGAACGGCTTTCGCTGCTACCATTTCCGGTAAGCCCGGAAGATGATATCATGCACATTCATCCATAGTATATCATCCAAACGGCTTCTGGTCAATGGGTGTATTTTTTATACCCAAAAATAAAGGAGGATATTACTATGGCAAAAGCAAAAAAATTGCCCTCTGGCTCCTGGCGGTGCCTGGTCTACAGCCACACCGAAAAGGTTCTGGACAAGAAAACCGGAACCATGAAGGACAAGCGGATCTACGAATCCTTCACCAGCACCATACCAGGCCCGGCGGGGAAGCGGGATGCAGAGTTACAGGCTGCAAAGTTTGCAGCAGACAAAGAACGAAGGAATACCGCCCAAAGCGATATGACCTTCGGGGAAGCCCTGGAAGCCTACATAAAATCCAGGGAAGCGGTGTTGTCCCCGCGGACGATTATGGACTACCGACGTATCCGAAAAAATGAAATCCAATCTCTTATGGATATTAAATTAAGTCGAATAACCCAGGTGCTTATTCAGGAGGCAATTAACGTGGAATCCATAAAACACAGCCCTAAAACAGTACGTAACACGCACGGCCTTATATCCGCTGTATTAAGCCAATATCGCCCGGATTTACGCCTTACTACTGCTCTGCCAAAGAAAGTACGACCAGACCTCTATATCCCGTCAGATGCCGAAATAAAGCGCCTGATTGAATATGTGTCTGGAACAGAAATGGAATTGCCTGTACTGCTGGCAGCATTTGGCCCGATGCGAAGAGGGGAAATTTCGGCGTTGACCACGGACAACATATCCGGAAACCGGGTGCATGTGTGCAAGAACATGGTTTTAAACGGAAATCGGCAATGGATTATTAAGCAACCTAAATCATACGCAGGCGACCGTTTTATAGATTATCCGGATTTTGTAGCAGAAAGGTGGCAGGGGATTACCGGGAATATAACTGCCTTAAATCCCAACATGATAACAGATAGATTCTTGAACGTTTTAAAAAAGGCTGACCTGCCACACTTCCGGTTCCATGACCTGCGTCACTATTCGGCAAGCATCCAGCACGCCCTTGGAATCCCGGATGCTTACATCATGCAACGGGGAGGATGGCAGACAGACGGTGTTCTGAAGGCAGTTTACCGGCACACGATGAGCGATAGACAAACAGAAATGAATGACCGGGCAAATGCCCATTTTACAGACCTATGCAACACGAAATACAACATAAAACAAAAAAACCCTTGAATTATCAAAGGTTTTTAAGTGCCGGCGACCGGAATCGAACCGGTACGGGAGTTAAGTCCCGCAGGATTTTAAGTCCTGTGCGTCTGCCAGTTCCGCCACGCCGGCTGGCCTTGCAGTTGCCTGCAAATGGGGCCTATAGGGCTCGAACCTATGACCCTCTGCTTGTAAGGCAGATGCT
>CAMNRM010000113.1 GCA_946553025.1 uncultured Clostridium sp. | reverse complement strand
TCTATTTAGATAATATCTCAATTCGGCTTAAAAGTCAATGCATTTGAATTTTTTCTCCCATCTATCATAGGTTTTTACAGTATAGCCCACCATACTGACTAATAATAAACTGTGCCAATTTAGGATTTGGCTGGCTGATTTTTACCGGGTATTGCAGTCGTTTTTCATATTTCCACATTTAATCGCATCCTCCTTCCCATGGCCACGGATCATTGTTCCAAGTCCAATAGCTGTTGTCATTGACATCGGTCATAAAGAGCGGTCCGCACTGTGCTTCATAGGCTTGAATCGCATTCTGGTACAAGGCTTTGGCTTGCTGATAGTAGGATAGGGCTGTGGCATCACAGGGGTGTGTATCTAAGAAAAGCAAAACCTCATCTACGGCAAAGCCGGTTTGGTATACTTGATTTAACAATGTATTGCAGGTGGAATTATTCATTGCTGATACCTCCTGTAATTAAAATTCAAATCCAATTCAGGGAATATGGTTCCCTGATTTAATGCTTTATCCAATGGATAGGTCTGACGCCATATTTGCCATGGAACATAGGCCATTCCTACAGGAAATTGCTGCTCAAACACGCCGGTATTCATGGACGGGCATGTGCTGGAGGCAAAATAATTCATACAAAAAAACTCCTTTCTATAATTTATACTGCCAGAGTTCATTCAAAACGGATTTCCACAGGTGACGGGGAAATTCATTTTTAAGCTGCTCTACTATAGGTTATGTAAAAAGCAGGGTTCAGTTCCTGAATTCTTTATTATTGTGTTCTTTGTGCTTTTCGGTTATACTTAGGAAAAAGGAGATAGAAGATCATGAAAGAATCCATACACAAATATTTTCAGGTAGGGACAATCCAGTGGATGTCATTTCCCAAAATGGGGGTTTTAGAGTCCATGAAAAGGATTGCCGCCGATGATTATTTTGACGCGGTTGAGATTACGCAGTGTAAAGATGACGCAGAGCGGGAAGCGGTGAAAAAGATGTTGGCTCAATCGCATCTTAAGGTGTGCTACGGGGCACAGCCAAGGCTGCTTGGCCCTAAGTTAAATCCGAATGCTCTCGATGAAAATGAGAGAAGAAAGGCGGAGGCAACACTGCTGGAGGCTATCGATGAGGCAGAATATCTTGGAGCAGCAGGCATTGCTTTTTTGGCTGGGAAATGGGAAGAGAAAACTAAAGAGCAGGCATATCAGCAGTTGCTTGTGACCACAAGAAATCTTTGTAATTATGCGGCAAAGAAGAAAATGATGGTGGAGTTGGAAGTGTTTGATTTTGATATGGATAAGGCGGCATTGATTGGACCGGCTCCCTATGCCGCACGGTTTGCCGCCGATATGCGGATGACGAATTCTAATTTTGGATTGCTGGTTGATTTATCGCATTTTCCAACGACCTATGAAACTTCGATCTTTGTCATCCAGACCCTTCGCTCCTACATAACCCATCTTCATTTTGGCAATGCGGTAGTAAAAAGGGGATGTACGGCTTATGGGGACAAGCACCCAAGATTTGGATTCCCGGAAAGTGCTCATGATACAGCCCAGCTTCTTGACTATTTAAAGGTGTTAAAGCAGGAAGGATTTTTCCGTCCGGATGCCCCTCTCGTCTTATCCATGGAGGTTGCGCCGGTTGGAGAAGAAGATGAGGAAATCGTGCTGGCAAATACAAAACGGGTATTAAACCGTGCATGGGCATTGCTGGAGGATTAAACCATCATGTGCTTACAGATTTAAAGCAATGGTGAAACGCGCATCAGAATGGAGGAAAGACATGAAACGTTTATTAGTGGTTGTGGACATGCAGAAGGATTTTATTGACGGGAGTCTTGGAACAAAAGAAGCACAGGCGATTGTCCCGGGAGTTGCTGCACGGGTAAGGGAATATCTGGAAGCCGGCGATGAGGTTGTGTTTACCCTGGATACACACGGCGAAGATTATCTGAACACACAGGAAGGGAAGAAGCTTCCGGTAAAGCATTGCCTGAAAGGAACGATGGGCTGGGATCTGTGCCGGGAACTGGCTGGAATCGAGGGAAAGCGATTTGAGAAGAATAGCTTTGGGAGTCCGGCGTGTGCAGAGTATGCCGCAAAAGGGAATTATTCCTGCGTGGAACTTGTCGGGCTGTGTACGGATATCTGTGTGATTTCCAATGCTATGCTGATCAAAGCCTTTACCCCGGAAACCCCCGTGCTGGTCAATGCCGCCTGCTGCGCCGGTGTGACACCGGAGAGTCATCAAAATGCGCTGAATGCGATGGCGATGTGCCAGATAGAAATTTTACATCCCTGATGAAAATGCAGGGAAAATAATCCAAAGAAAAATTTTCTCTTTTTGCCATTTTCTATCACAAAATGAACACAATCTAATGATAAAGTAAAAGTAATTTTTAGATTGCAGGTAGATTACAGGCAAAGAGAGGAGAACTAAAATGCATTTCAAATCTATGATTTCTTCCCTTTTAATCGTTACGACAGCAACAGCACTGTGTACGACGGATGCTTTTGCTTCGAGTAAATACGATCTTCGCAGGCGGGTGATTGAGCTGACGGGGATTTTTAAACTTTCTAACGGAAGCCGCCGGGTCAGCCGGGCAGAGTTTTCTGCCATGCTGGTTCGGGCTTCTTCCTACCGGGAAACCGTGAGTACAGCGGCGGGGGTGTCGGTGTTTGCCGATGTTCCCGCGGATCATGAATATGCATCCTATATCCGCATTGCCGCAAGGCAGGGATGGATGAAGGGATTTCTTGGCGGAAAGTTTAAACCGGAGGAGTACATAACCCTGCAGGATGCTGCAAATGCGGTTCTGGCTGTCCTTGGCTATACGAACGAGGATTTTACCGGGAACCAGAACGGGAGCCGGATTGCCAAGTTCCAGTATCTGGAGTTAAATCAGGAACTGGAAGGTGTGCAGCCGGACGAGGTATTGACGGAAGATCATTGTCTGAACCTTTTCTATAATCTGTTAAAAACAGAACCTAAAAATTCTCAGCAAATTTACGGCGCGTTTATGGATTTAACCCTGAGCAGCGATGGGGAGATTAATCCCTTGGAAATGCTGGATACCTCCGTAAAAGGCCCATTGGTTGTGACCAAAAGCCGGACAATGGCTTCCCAGCTTCCTTTTCTTATGGATAAGGCAAGCTTTTTTCTGGACGGCGAGCCGGCAACCAAAGCAGAGATCAAGGCAGCCCAAGAAGAAAACGGCTATGTGGTGATGTATTATAATGCCTCCTCAAAGACTGTCTGGGTGTATTCTGCCCAGTCCGACAGTATGAGCGGGCAGACCGTTCTGCGCGGCGAAATCACCAATATCTACTACCGTGCATCGGATGTGATGACGCCCACTGCCGTTACATTGACCACGGACGACGGGGATTCTTATGAATGCAGTCTGACCACTTCCGATCTTCAGTTTGCGTTTTCAATCTACGGAACGGTGAAGGTGAGCGATGATGTTATTCTGATCTGCAGCGGTTCATCCGAGGGCGCAGACGGAGATATTACCTATCGGGTAACGGACTTTGTGGAAGATTAATGATAATAAAGAAAAATGGTGAGTGAGGGTTGTCATGGCAGAGCAGAACAGGGAAAAGACAGCGGCAGATAGGGAACAGAAGGCAGCGGCAGATAAGGCGCAAAAAGCGACGGCAGATAAGGCGCAGAACGCAGTAAAGCAGGAGAAAAAAATAAACGGCAGAGAACAGAAGCAAAGAAACAGCAAGGAACAAAAGCGAAAAAGGCGGAAGCAGAAAAAAGCAGTGATTGTTCTTTTGCTTATTGTACTGGCGGCAGGCGGGGCAGGCTGGGCGTATGTTCAGCACCAGAAGTCGGTTCAGGCGTCTGCCCAGGTAAGCGAGCACCGGACGGCAATGGTCACGCGGCGGGATATTACCTCGGAATTATCCTCTTCGGGAACACTGGCACCAAAGGATACCTATTCGATTACTTCCCTGGTTGAGGGCGAGATTATCTTTGCGGAATTTGAAGAAGGGGATCAGGTTGAAAAAGGACAAGTGCTGTACCAGATTGACGGAAGTTCGATGGAAACGGAAATCCAGTCGGCAAATAATTCATTGACCAGGGCACAGAAAACCTATTCCAGTGCAGTGAAAGATTATCAGAGCATTCAGGCAGAACTGAGCGGGAATACCTATAAGGCCACGAAAGCCGGCTATATTAAGGAACTGCATCTGGAAGAGGGCGATAAGATTGGTGCCAATGCGCAGATTTGTGATATTTATGACGATCTGGTGATGGAAATTCGTATTCCTTTTCTTTCCGGTGAGGCAGAAGTTATCGAAGAGGGAATGGAAGCTTTTCTGACCCTTACCGATACCGGCGAGGCCGTCAGCGGCGTAGTTACCTCCGTCAGTGCCATGGAAGAGGTGCTGGCGGGAGGCAGCCTGGTTCGCTATGTGTCGATTGATGCCGCCAATCCAGGAGGACTTACGGCGCAGACCAGTGCTACCGCCATGGTCAATGGTATGCTCTGTGCCGAAGAAGGAAGCTTTTCGCCGAAAATCAATACAGTGATGGCTGCCGATTTGGAATCGAGCGTGGAAGTGGAAACGATTCTGGTGCAGGAAGGGCAGTATATTGAAAAAGGAACACCGATTTTTCAGATTACCGCGGAATCGGTGGAGAAGATATTAAAAAATTATGAGGACAGCATAGACCGGGCAAAAGAATCCATGGAAAGCGCGGAAAACAAGGTGGAATCGACAAAAGATTCCTATGAAAACTATACGATAACCGCCCCTATCTCCGGGCAGGTCATCACCAAGACCTCCAAATTGGGCGATAATATCAGCAGGAATACAAACAACAGCACCGTGATGGCAGTGATTTATGATTTATCGGCACTTACCTTTGAGATGTCCATTGACGAACTGGATATTCAGAAGGTAAAAGTGGGCCAGAAGGTTGTGGTTACGGCAGACGCCTTTGAAGGGGAAACCTTTTCCGGGACAGTGACCAATGTAAGTTTACAGAGTACGGCCTCCAACGGCGTTACCAATTATCCGGTAACCGTAACCATGGATGAAACCGGAAACCTCCTTCCCGGAATGAATGTGGACGGCGTAATTATCTTAGAGGAAGTGCAGGATGTTTTATCTATTCCTGTAGATTCCCTGATGCGCGGAAACCGGGTTTATGTAAAAGGCGAAGCACCTGCTTCCGGGGATACCGGAAATGGTGATAGGCCGGAGGGCAGCAGGCCGCAGGCAGGAAATGGTGAAAAACCGGAAGGTGACGGGCCGCAGGCAGGAAGCGGTGAAAAGCCGGAAGGTGACGGGCCGCAGGCAGGAAGCGGTGAAAAGCCGGAAGGTGACGGGTCGCAGGCAGGAAGCGGTGAAAGACCAGAGGTCAGCAGGCCGCAGGCGGAAAGCAGTGAAAAGCCAGAAAGCGGCGGGCCGCAGGCGGAAAACAATAAAGATACCAATAAAGACACGGAAAGAAATCATTCATCATCGGAGAGAGATTCAACCGGCGGAGCACCCGAAGGTTTTTATGCGGTAGAAGTAGAAACCGGACTGATCAGCGATGAATATGTGGAGATTTTAAGCAGACTGGAAGAGGGGCAGGAAGTTTATGTGGATGAGTCCTCGCAAAATAATACCAATATGTTTATGATGCCCGGCGGTATGGGCGGGCCCGGGATGGGTGGCCCTGGCGGCGGGATGGGCGGACGCAGCGGTTCCGGAGGAATGCGGTAAAAATAATACCCGCGTCAAAAGGCTAAAAATCTGTACCAGGATATATTGCAGCTGTGAACGTGTAAACAGCAACAACATATGCACAAAAAGTATAAGGAGGCAGAGCCGCAGGCATGGAAGCATCGGTTAATTTGGACATTCCATTGATTGAATTAAGGAATATTGAAAAAATCTACCAGATGGGGGACGAAGAGGTTCGCGCAAATGACGGGATCAGCCTGGAAATCCATCGCGGGGAGTTTGTTGCCATCGTGGGAAAGTCGGGGAGCGGGAAGTCCACGCTGATGAATATTATCGGTGCTCTGGATGTTCCCACTTCCGGCGAATATTTCCTGGGCGGAGAGGATGTCAGCGATATGGAGGACGATGAACTGGCGGAAATCCGAAATAAGATGATTGGGTTTATTTTCCAGCAATATAATCTTCTTCCGAAACTAAATCTTTTGGAAAATGTGGAACTTCCTCTGCTCTATGCGGGTGTCCCGTCCGGTGAGCGCAGGGAGAGGGCCATGGCTTCTCTTGCCCGGGTGGGCTTAAAGGAAAAGTGGAAAAATATGCCTTCCCAGCTTTCCGGCGGGCAGCAGCAGAGGGTTTCCATTGCCCGTGCGCTGGCTGGAGAACCCTCCCTGATCCTTGCCGATGAGCCGACGGGTAGTGTTAAATTAGTACAACACTACCCGAAAGAAATACCCGTGATATTGT
>CAMNRM010000112.1 GCA_946553025.1 uncultured Clostridium sp. | reverse complement strand
AAACACATAATGCACAAATGATTCGTGAGGGTAGAAATAAGGCAGAAAGATTTCAGATTTTAAAGGAGATTGCAGAGTATCAGTTAAATATTCTTAAAGCGGCGGAAAAGATAAAATGGATTGAGGAAAAGTGATATATAAGTATGATGTTTAAATATTGTTTAGCTTGGAGAGGGTTAGATGAAATATTCAGCAAAAACAAAACCAGGGATGGGAGATCCATATTGGTATGAGTGGTCTGTTGGACAGCAATATATTATTGATATGCTTAATCCCGATAATAATATAAAATGAGTGGAATTACAGGCTAATGTTAAATTGGGATTGGATGACGTGGTGGTAACCTATGAAGGTGGAGAAAAGCTATTATGTGCAGAAAGAACTGCAAATAATTCTGTGTTTGATACAATCAGGGAATATGGTGCGGCATATATTGATTTGGCTTCCGACCCGATTAAGTACATTATTCCAGATAGATGGTGTGACGCTAAAAAGACAGAGCCAATAAATGCTATATCCATTGAAGAGGTTAAGCAATATCTTGCCCACCATAGTGCAGAAAGCTCTGAATTCGTCCTTGCCGTGGACAGGCTGGATGAGTGCATCCTTATACGTATGGGTATCAAGGTCATAGAGTGCATTGAGGTGGGCGCTGTAGAAGCCCCTTGGGAGATAAGGAAGGACATAAGCATCTCCGAGGGAAGTTTCCTACGCCTAGTGAAATTTTTATCGGGGTTGACCAGATAAGGGGAGATGTGGGATGCGACATAGAAGAGAGCATCCCGGAACAAGAATTTGATCTGATTAAAAAACATGGTAAAAACCTCCTTGGATTAGAATGAAATAACTGATTCTAATACCAAGGGCCGCTCTCGCTACCTCTTAAAATACAATCAGTACCAAGAGCGGCCGCACATTTTAGGCTTTATGTCAAGCCTTTTTTGAAAAAATATGGTTAGACCCCATATAATGAAATCTAATTATATGAATATTGATTTTAACTAAATGACATTGACGTGTGAACAGTAACTTTTATTCGGAGATTTGTGATGTAAAATAGGTAGAAAACTTGTAAAAATCGGATTTGCATGATATGATATTTACATCGGAAAGGCGAGGTTGATGTGTTAAATACGTGTGCAGGAGTGAAACTGGTTATGGAAAAAGAAGAAGGTGATAGATGTGTGTTTGACGATCTGGCAAATGGAGCAACATAGGATAAGCTGTCTGGTGATATTGTGAATATGGATTGAGCATGGCAGTGAAAGGGGTATTATACGATGCTGAGAATTCATCTGTTAAGGGGAAGTGAGATTCGACGTGCAGGGACTGAAGCTTTAGTAAAGGCGTTGGGACCGCTTGGAATGGCGAGGTATTTGGAAGAGTATGATAATGGCGGTACAGGCGATTATACAAAAGAAAAGTATGAGCAGCCAGAATATTCTATTGAGGATATTTTAAATATGGATTGAGAGCAAACGTATGTTTTGGAAAACAGTAAAAATAAGAAGACTTATAATGAAAAGTTTTTACCCACCAATTTTTCCTATAAATTTCAAATAAGACTTGCAAAAATAAAAATAATATGGTAATATTGCTGTACTGAAAACGATTTCTGTTGCAGGAAAAGGATGAAAGTGCACATGAAAAATGGAAAAATCACAATTAAGGATGTAGCAGAGTACGCGAATGTATCACCGTCCACGGTATCGCGTGTGCTGAATAACTATAAATGGATCAATTCTGAGGTAAAGGAGCGGGTGCAGAGGGCTATTGACGAACTTCACTATGTTCCGGATTTTACGGCGAAGGCTATGGTTCGGGGCAGGAGCCAGATGGTCGTGGTTATTGTGCCGATTATTGACAATCATTTTTTTACCCAGTTGATTAATACGGTGATTCAGGAAATGAAAAAGTACGGTTATTATGTTGTTGTCTATACGACGGAGTCCGCGGATGAAGAGTGCAGCTTTCTGGGGAGTTCGATTTGTCAGATGGCTGACGGGATTTTGGACGCCACTTCGCTAAAAGAACTGTCGCCTTTACAGGAGGTAAAGAAGCCGGTAGTGCTGGTTGACCGTTTTTTTGAGGATAATACATCGATTGATTGTGTGATGAACCGCAACTATGAGGCCCTGTATCAGGGAACGGAGTATCTGATCGGGAAGGGCCATCGAAAGATTGCGTTTCTTGTGGGTGAAGAGGGTTATGGTATTGCCAGGGAAAGGGTTCGGGGATTTCGGGATTGCTTAGAAAACTATGGACTGCCCTGGAGGGATGCGTATTTTATCCAGGACTGCTGGAAGACGGAGGCAGGGATACGCTATGCGTCGCAGCTTCTTGAACTTCCGGATGCACCTACAGCTATTATCGCCGGGAACAATACGCTGACGATGGGTGTTCTTGAAGCCGTGAGAAACCATGGACTGGTGCCGGGCAGAGAGATTTCCATGATTGGTTTTGAAGAGTGCGACGAGGATGTGCAGGTGTTTTCCAGGCATGGGATTACCTGTTTTTGCCTGGACACATCAGCCATTGCAAGCACTGCCGTAGAGTTGCTGCTTGGCCGGATGAACCAGCCCGGGAAAAGCAGCGGGGTGCGGCTGCAGTCGTTGGATTTGCACTTTATCGAACGGACGTCGGTCTGTACGGTGAAATGATGATGCGAAAAAAATGTAGTCATTTTGGATGACAACATTTTTTTTACAGGAACTGAAAACGTTTTCAGTAGGTAAAAATAAAAGAAAAATCAGTAGAGCAACACAGAGAATGCAGCAGAAAGCAAGGGAACGAAAAGGTAATGCAGACAAAAAGGAGAAGGAGGAAACAGATGAAACCAATTGGAATTATCGGGGGAAGCGGGTTTTATGAATTGCTGAAAAATCCCAGAATGTTTGTCCATAATAATAAGTATGGGCGTTCTTCGGAAATTTTTGAGGGTGAGATTGCGGGGCGTAAGGTTTATTTTCTTCCGCGTCATGGGGAGGAGCATAAAATTATTGTGCCGCGGATTAATTACAGGGCAAATCTGTGGGCGTTTAAGGAACTGGGGGTGGAGCGGATACTGGCGACGAACTGTGTGGGAAGCAGCAATCCGGAGATTGAACTGGGAAGTCTGGTGATTCCGCATGATTTCTGCGACTGGACCAGGAGGTTTCCGCGATCTTTATACGATGATGAGGTGGAAGCCTACCATGTGGATATGACGCCGGCTTATTGTCCGGATTTAAGGAAGGCACTGATCGATGCAGCAAATCAGGTAAAGCCCGGACATGTTCATGACCAGGCGGTGATCTTTGTCAATGAAGGGCTTCGGTTTGAAACCCCCTTTGAACTTAAGATGTTCAGAAGCCTGGGGGCTGACCTTATCGGGATGACTACGCTGCCGGAAGCCGTGTTTGCCAGGGAGGCGGCAATCTGCTATGCACATATCTGCGTTCCTACGAACTGGTGTCTGGGAGAGCAGATTGAGGCTGATGATTTTCCAAGGCTGCTGAAACAGGGAATTGAAGATTTTAAGCAGGTGTTAAACCTGGCCATTCCCATGCTTTCCGACGATCGGGATTGTCCGTGCAGCCATGCGCTGGACCATGCCATTTTAAAAAAGTAAGGGGGAAAGAAGATGGCAGGATATCGAGCCCTGCTTACGGATCTGGACGGAACTCTGATTCATTCGCAGGATTGTATCTGTGACGCACTTTTTGCCGCCTTTGCAAAGGTGAGTGATGTAGTTCCCTCAAAAGAGGATATTCTGGGGATGTTCGGGCTTCCGGTGGAGGTTATGCTTACCGCGCTGACTAATGTGCGCCCGGACGAGAAGGAAGTTATTGCTGCGTTTATTGACGAGTATAAGCGGCAGTATCCGATCCATATGGAGAGGGCCAGGCTTATTGACGGGGCATGGGAAACCATAAGAACCATAGAGAATAAGGGAATTCCGATTTGCCTGATCACTTCGGAGCGCAGGAAGAATGCGGCCCATATCCTGAAACAGACAGGACTTCACCGCTATATCCGGCGGATGGTAACCCGGGATGATGTGACCTGTTTTAAACCTGACCCGGAGCCGATTTTAAAGGGAGCCGCCGCCTGTGGGGCAAGTCCCGGGGAGTGCGTCTACATTGGCGAGTCGCCGTTTGATATTGAGGCGGGCGTGGCGGCTGGTGTGTTTACCGTGGCGGTGCCGTCGGGAAACTGGCCGTTAAAAGTACTGGCGGAAAAGTCCCCGGATTGTGTGATAAGCGATATTACTGAACTTTGTTCTGTCTTTGCGGGGCAGATGGGTAGATAGAATGGGTAAATAGAATGGGTAAATAGAAACCGAAATGCAGGCAGGTTTTTTGCAGGAGATCAAGGAAATCAACGGTACAGTAGATTAAGAAACAGGAGGAAAAAAGATGAGGAAAATAAGCGGATATTTTATGGCAGCGGCATTAATCTTTGCATTGGCAGGATGTGCAGGAAAAGCAGAAGCACCAGAAGGGCAGAATAACCAGACCACACAGCAGGCAGAGAATACGGAAAAAGAGAAAGAGGAGGGTGGAAGTTCGACGGGAGAAAAATCCGGGGAAGAAGAGCAGGGCGGGAATGCAGGCGAAGCAAGAAAACAGGAGGTTTCCCAAGACGATGAGCTATTCACCTGCCTGATATCGGAGGCACCGGCGGGCGTTCCTTTTACGGATCTGACCTGGACGGGCTTTGAACGGATAAAAGAAGAATACGGCGCTTCGGTAAAGCTGATTGAAGCGCTGGATAAGGCAGAGTATGCCGAGCAGATCCGCGCTATGGCAGAGATGGGGGCAAATCCCATCTACACCATGTTTGACACGGTCAATGAGGTTGCCGTGGAACTTGCCCCGGAATATCCGGATACCTTCTTCTGTCTGATTGACAGCAGCCTGGATACAAAGTATGACAATGTGGCGAATGTCTATGTGGATTCTTTGGAACCTGCCTTTGTCGCCGGGTTTGTGGCAGCAAAGACAAGCGAGGCGAAAACGATTGGATGGATTGGAAGCCTGGATATCCCTGTAATTAACCGATTCCGCGATGCTTACCTTGCAGGGGCAGGCTATGCCGATCCGGAGGTGACGGTGCACACGGCCTATGTGGGAGATGACAGCGATACGGTAAAGGCCGGGGAACAGACAAAGATTATGGTCAGCCAGGGCGCGGACATTATTTTTCAGACGGCAAATCTGGCGGGCCTGGGGGTAATTCAGGGCTGTGCGGATGCGGGAATTTTGTGTATCGGCGTGGATGAATGGCAGGGCGGTATTGACGACTGTGTATTCTGGTCTTCTTTAACGGATATTTCCGGGGCTGTGTTTGATTCGTTTACTTCTTATAAGGAAGGACGATTCACTCCCGGCAGGACAAACTATGGAATTGAAACTCATTCGGCTATTTTTGATGAAAGGGATTATGAAAAGCTTCCGGAGGATGTGAAGTCTTCGCTGGATGACCTGCTTGCGGCAGTGGAAGCAGGTACCCTTAACCTGGAAGAACTGCTTCCCTAAAAAACTGCTTCCATGAAGAAATGCTTTTACAGGGATGATGAGCTGCTGCAAGAGATTGGAAATTATTGTAAAACGATAATAAAGGGTTAGGATAAAAGGCAGAGGGTGTGTTTATGGACGTTGTGCTGGAATTAAAGGGAATAACCAAGCGGTTTGGAAGTCTGACCGCCAATGACAGGATCAGCCTTTCTGTGCAGAAGGGAAGTGTCCATGCCATAATCGGAGAAAACGGGGCGGGAAAGAGTACGCTGATGCATGTGATCAGCGGGCTTTACCGGCCGGATGAAGGGGAAGTGTTTGTCCACGGGAAAAAGGCAGATTTTAAAAATCCCAGCGATGCCAGCAGGGCGGGGATTGGGATGGTACACCAGGAGTTTATGCTGTTTCCGGAGTTGTCGGTGCTGGATAATCTTATGATGGGGTATGAAAAGCGGAAATGGGGGATGTTCTTAAATCGAAAAGCTGCCCGCCGCCAGGCAGAAGAACTGTGCCGGGAATATCATTTTAATATCCCTTTGGATGAACGGGTGGAGAATCTGTCGGTTTCCATGCTGCAGCAGGTGGAGATTGTCAAGATATTGTACCGGGGCGTGGATATTATTATTTTTGATGAGCCTACATCGGTTCTGACCCCACAGGGAATCCAGGGATTGTTTGAAGCTGTTCGCTTTCTGGTAAAAAACGGAAAAACGGTTCTTTTTATTACGCATAAATTAAAGGAAGTGATGGAGATTGCGGATAGAATTACCGTGTTAAAAAACGGGCGCTGTGTCGGCAGTGTAAAGCCGGAGGAAACGGATGAACATGGGCTTGCCGCGATGATGGTGGGGAGGGAGGTTATTTTAACTGCGCAGAAGGAGGAAAAAAAGAAGGGAGAGGTTCTGCTTGACGTTCGGAATCTGTCTGTGCCGGATTATGAGGGAAGGGAGAAGTTAAAGGGTGTGTCCTTTACCCTACACCGGGGAGAAATTCTGGGCATTGCCGGTGTGGCGGGCTCCGGTCAGCAGGAGCTGGTGGAGGGACTGTTTGGCCTTAAAAAAAGCAGCCGGGGCGAGATTTTCTTTGACGGAAAGAATATCACCGGCCTGAACTGCAGGGAGCGCCGCATGTGCCGTATCGGCTATATACCCCAGGATCGGATTCGTGAAGGAAATAGGCTCTCGGAATCTTGAGCCTGCCGACCAAAGAACAGTGGCTGTCCGAAC
>CAMNRM010000111.1 GCA_946553025.1 uncultured Clostridium sp. | reverse complement strand
AAATAAAAAGGCAAACAAAAAAAGAGCGGAAATATGGGCTTTAAAGAGTTTCCGAAACCGCTCGTAAGTTACATTGGAGGTACTCGATATGCAATATGAAAGTGAGCGCATTGAATATAAATCTCAGATGATCAGTGACATCTACAGGGAAGTCATTGCATTTGCAAATACCGATGGCGGCGTAATCTACCTCGGCATTGATGATAAAGGGAATCTCATCGGCATTGACAATGTGGATGAAACCTACACCCGCCTGACCAACGGCATTCGTGATGCGATTGCACCGGATGTCACCATGTTTGTGCGCTATGTCCTTCAGGATAACAATGTAATTCAGATTGAAGTCGGCGAAGGCAGCTATAAACCATACTATCTGAAATCCAAGGGGATGAAACCTGCCGGTGTTTATGTCCGTCAGGGTGCATCCAGCGTGCAGGCATCTCCCGACCAGATTCGCAAAATGATCAAGGACTCCGACGGAGATGTATTTGAGGATGCCCGCTGCCTTGAACAGGAATTAACCTTTGAAGCCGCAAGAGCAGCATTTCAGCGCTATAATGTCGAGTTTTCTATCGAAAAGTATCGTGTATTGGGCATCACACATAATGACATTTTTACAAACCTTGCACTGCTCCTTTCCGACCAATGCCATCACACAACAAAGATTGCCGTATTTAACGATGAATCTTGCACGGAGTTTCGGGACAGCAAGGAGTTTGGTCATTCCATTTTCAAACAATTTGAAGATGCCATCAACTATCTGGCTTTGTGCAACAAAACGGTTTCTACGATCAAAGGTATTGTCCGCACAGATAAACAGGACTATCCCGAAGAGGCCATTCGTGAAGCGCTGCTCAACGCTCTGGTTCATCGGGATTACAGCTTCAGCGGCAGTATCATTATCAATGTAAACAATAATAAAATGGAGTTTATCTCTCTCGGCGGGCTATTACCCGGTCTGTCTGCGGAAGATATTCGCATTGGTGTTTCGCAGCCAAGAAATAAAAAACTGGCAGAAGTATTCCACCGCCTTCGTCTGATCGAAAGCTATGGCACCGGCATTCGCCGGATTTTCAAACTGTACGAGGACTGCCCTGTTCAGCCCAGCATTACGGTGACCTCCAATGCGTTCAAAATCGTACTGCCCAATATGAATGCCAATAAAGAGATTATCAAAAACATACCAAAACAAACAGAAAAAGCGCCCACGGCAATCACGCCACAGATGAAAACAGTAATGGATTATCTAATGGAGTACGGTGAAATGACCGATGAGGAACTGCAGGAACTGTTGAATATCAAAAGAACAAGAGCCTATCTGATTTCCCGTCAAATGAATGAAAACGGGTTGATCGAGATCATCGGCAGAGGTACGGGGAAGAAATATAAACTGAAGTGAACGGTCATCATTTTTCCCGCAGTAAAGGAAACATCTGCTGCGGGATTTTTTAATCTTTCTTTTATTCTTTTTCTTTCGTACTTTCTATGCATCTTCCTTTTCCATTATTTTATGCTTTTCCCACGCTCCCGCACAGTTTAATCTTGCCCATCACGTACCGCTTAACTTCTTCTCTGCCCTGTGCATTATATTTCTTTGGGTCAATGGTATCCGGCTTTTCTCCCAGAACTGCATTCACGCCCTTAGTAAACGCAATCCGCAGATCCGTTGCGTAATTCACCTTGCATATCCCCCGCCGGATGCACTCCTTTACCGCCTCATCCGGTACGCCGGAAGTTCCGTGCAGTACAAGGGGAATGGAAACAACCTTTCGGATTTCACTCAGCCTTTCCACATCCAGCCTGGGAATGCCCTTATAAACTCCATGCGCCGTCCCGATGCCCACCGCTAAGGAATCCACACCGGTTCTTTCGACAAATTCCTTCGCCTGCTGCGGGTCGGTGTAGGGATTATCTTCTCCGCCGTCCAGATCATCTTCTTTTCCTCCGACCTTGCCCAGTTCCGCCTCTACCGGGACTCCGGATGGGTGACAGGCGTCCGCAACGGCTTTACTCACCGCAATGTTATCTTCAAAACTCTTATGCGAACCGTCAATCATAATCGACGTATAGCCGCATCTTAATGCCTGCATGGCCAGTGCAAAACTGTTCCCATGATCTAAATGTATCGCTGCAGGTACACAGGCTCGTTCGGCGGCTACCCGGACATTGGCATAAAAATAATCCAGACCTGCATATTTTACCGTTGTCGGCGTTGTCTGCATAATCACCGGGGCACGCAGTTCCTGAGCCGCTTCAATAACCGCCTGTACCATTTCCATATTTTCGACATTAAAAGCACCGACGGCATAACCGCCCTTCCGCGCATCCAGCAGCATTTGCTTTGTTGTAACTAATGACATTCTAACCTAATCCCCCTCCCGTTTCTTTTTGCCGGATGATATAGCTTCTGCCTTTACTTCAACTGCCTGTACATTTTCCGCTTTCATCCCGCCCACGCATACGTCTTCTATCTTTACTTCTCCCACCAGCTTTTCGCAAACCTCCGGTTCAAAATCCCCGGTATTCGGTGACATCGCATTCGCTGTCGCTACGGCAACGGCAAACTGCAGAGCCTTTTTTGCATCGTATTTCCGGTGCAGGGCAACCGCCAGCGCACCAACCATGGAATCCCCGCAGCCCACCGTATTGACAACCGTCACCTTCGGCGGCTTTCCGTGAAAAATACCGTCCTTACAAACCATCAGCGCCCCATCGCCGCCAAGGGAAACCACCACATAGCCAATCCCCTTTTCGGCAATCTTTTCCGCATGGACAATCACATCTTCCATCCCGCGAATCTTTACCTGAAACAGCATTTCCATCTCATCTTTATTCGGCTTTACCACGGCAGGACACGCCTGCATTCCCTTTTTCAGTAATTCCCCGCTCGTATCTAAAATCACCTGTTTTCCCGCATCCTTTGCCATGGCAATCATCTTCTGGTAGATATCCTTAGACATCCCCCGGGGCACACTTCCCGATATGGTCACCACAGAACTGTCTTTGATTATCCCGGGAAAACGTGAAAGAAACTTCTCTTCTTCCTCTTTGCTTACCTCACATCCCGGTTCCAGATATTCCGTCGAGCCAAAGGTTTTATCCAAAATATTAATACAGCTTCGGGTTTCTCCTTCAATATGGTCAAAATCATGGCGGATTCCGTCCTGGTCAAGCAAAGCCTCCAGATATTTCCCGTTATAGCCGCCCACAAGCCCGGAAGCCAGCACATCTTCTTTACACAGGCGTATCACCCTGGCCACATTTAAGCCCTTCCCTCCGGCAGAATTATGGATAGAAGCAACCCGCATCACCGTTCCGTTTTCAATCTCCCGATCCATAGAATAAGCTTTATCAATTGACGCATTCAGGGTAATGGTTGTAATCATCTCTGCTCACTCTCCCTCCCCTGCTTTTCACTGTCGATTAAGATTTTTCCCTTAACTGCCCCAGATGTTTTAAACAGCTCGAAGGCGCTGGCAATCTCACTTAACGGCACTTTCTTAAAGATAAAGGAATCATCAAATTTCAGTTCCCCTGTCTTAAAATAATGGGCAGCCAGCTTCCACTCTTCCCCCGGAAATGGTGCGCTGTAGGACATCCAGGAGCCTGTAAGGCTAAATTCCTTCCGGTTCATATTCTCCCACTCTTTCACGGTAAAAGAAAGGTTCTTCGTCGGTGTTCCCACAAAGCAGACATGGGCTTTATTCGCTGCCAGTTCAAATGCCATCTTCATCGTCGCCACATTCCCCGCTGTTTCAAACACATAGTCAAATCCTTTTCCCCCGGTAAGTTCCATGGCTGCTTCCATAAATCCCTGATCGAGCGTATTGATTCCCGCATCCGCTCCCAACCGTTTTCCCAGGGCCAGACGTTCCGGTGCAATATCAAATACAACCGTTTTTGCAGCACCGAAAATCTTCGCCCACTGCATCACAAACATTCCTATCGTTCCCCCGCCAAGGATGGCGACGGTCTTTCCTCCCTCATAGGGAACCCGCTTTAAGCCGTGAAGCGCCACCGTCGCCGGTTCAAAGAAGGCTCCCTGTTCAAAGCTGACCGATTCATCAAACGGCACCGCATTTAATTCGGGAACCGCCACATACTCCGCAAAGCTTCCAAACTCCCTGGAACCGATAAAGCTGTAGTGCTTACACAGCGAATAGTTTCCCTTCTGGCAGTCCTCGCACGCCATACAGGGCACCAGCGGGACGCCGGATACTCTGTCACCCGCTTTTACCTTCGTCACGCCCTCGCCCACTTCCACAACCGTCCCGGAAAACTCATGCCCCAGAACATTGGGGAAATAATGACAGGCATCCCCGTTCACTCTTGGCACATCCGAACCGCAGATCCCGGTATATTTCACCTTAATCAGCACCTTCCCCGGCTTAACTCCAGGCTTTTCTATCTCCTCATAACGGATATCTTCCCTTGCATATACAACTCCTGCCTTCATTCGCTTTATCATCCTTTCATCATCACTTCCAGTCGTTCATACAGTTCCCGGTAGGTTTGATAAGCCTTATCATAGACCGCTTTCTTTCCTTCATCCGGGTGGTACATCCGTTTAACCTTAACCGTCTGTGCAGCGGCATGTTCAAACGAAGAATAAATCCCCGTGCCCACCCCGGCCAGGATAGCTGCTCCTAAAGCCGAAGCTGTGTCGGAAGCCGGAACTTCGATGGATTTGCCGGTTACATCGGCTTTTATCTGTGTCCACAATGCGCTGTTGGCTGCCCCGCCCATAGATCGCAGTGTTTTTGCCCCGGCCCCGGCTTTTTCTGCGGTTTCCAGGTTATGCCGGAGGGAAAAGGCCACGCCTTCCATGACCGAACGGGCAAAGTGACTCCTGCTCTTGGAAAAGTCAATCCCATAGAACACCCCTTTGGCTTTAGGATTCCACAGAGGACTTCTCTCCCCCGCCAGATAGGGAAGGAAAACCAGTCCGCCGCAGCCCGGTTCCACTGCTTCGGCCGCCGTATCCATCTCCGAAAGAGCATGTGTGCCCTTCCTTCTTGCCTCTGCACGATCCGTTTCGCCAAATTCCTGTGAAAACCAGCGGACTGCACCGCCTCCGCCCACGCTTCCCCCCTGTAAAAGCCATCGCCCGGGAACGACATGAGGGCTTAAAATCAAACGGATATCCGCATGGGCTTGCCCTGTGCAAATGCTCATCCCGCCTGCCTGCCCTCCCTGCTCCTGGGTCTGCCCCGGATAAATCACCCCTACGCCAAGGGCTGCACAGGCCGCATCCAGCCAGCCCGCCACAACCGGCGTACCGGAAAGAAGACCGGTTTCTTTCGCCGCCCTTTCACTGACCCGCCCAATAACTTCGTAGCTTTCGGCAAGGGGCGGGAGAAGTTCCTCTCTTATCCCGGTTTCCCGGCAAATCTCTGCAGCCCATCTCTTTTTCTCCACATCATAGCAGTTCCAGCCATAGCCCTGGCTGTGATCCTGGGAAATCTCCCCGGTCAGCCGGTAAACGATAAAGCCGTTGGACTGCAGAATCTTATCCGTCTGCGCATATACCAGGGGCAGTTCCTCCTGATACCATAAAACCTTAGGCATGGTGTACATGGGCTGCACTGGATTTTTGCTTATGGAAAAGAGCCGTTCTTCCCCACATTTTTCTTTCATTTCTTCGCACTGGGCGGACGCCCTTGTATCCATCCAGATAGGTGTGGGACAGAGCACCTTCCCATCCCTGTCCACGGCTACAGCGCTCCAGCTCTGCCCGTCCACGCCGATTCCCTGCACCTGCCCTGCATCAAGCTTGCCGTCAAACAGCCTTTTAAGCGCCTTACAGACCGCCTCCCACCATTTTTCCGGTTCCTGCTGTGCCCAGCCGTTTTGCAGGTATTGTACGGGATATTCTTCCGATTCCTGGGCAATTAGAGCGCCGGACGGCAGAAAGGCTGCCACCTTGCATGCCGACGTTCCGATATCAATTCCAAGCAATACCTCTTTCATTCGCCCTTTCCCCTACCCCCTCTTCTTTCGATCGCAATGAACTGGTTCTTTTTCCCAAATTTATGTAATGCCTAATGCATCCAGCTTTCTCTGCATAAATTCCACACATCCCTGCATCAGACTTTCATCATAGATTCCATGAAGAATCATCGGTCCCTGGTAGCCGTAATCTTTCAGCAGGGAAAGAAATAAATCATAGTCCACAATCCCCTGCCCCGTAGGTGCAAAGACAACCTCCTCTGACTCGGCAATGTCCTTCCCATGGGCAAGAATAATCTCTGATCCAATCTGGGCAAATGCATTGGCAATCACCGGCCTTACCATCTCCTTATGCGCCGTTTTCGGCAGAAATAAATTCGCACAGTCCATAATCACCTTTAATCCTGCATAACCCGTTTCATCCATAAAGCGCCTTGCCATCTCCGGCGTCATCACCACATTGGCAGCTTCGGTTTCTATCCCCAGATACATGCCATAGCGTTTCGCCGTTTCCGCCACCGGCCGGATATTCTGTGAAAGCTCATCCCAGGCTTCTTTAGAAGCATTGCGCGGATGGGCCTTCCACATCGATTCCCGGCTTCTGCTTCCGGTACAAAGGGTGAGAAGGCTGCAGCCCAGCTTCTGGTTCGCCCGGCACATCCCGTCAAGCGAACGAATATTTCGGTTCAGGCGCTCTTTATCGTGGTCAATCAGATTAAAGGTTGCATTTACCGCGGCAATGCTAATATCATATTTCTGTGCCGCCGCTTTTAACGCTTCAATAACTTCATCCCCAATGACCTCCGGAATTTCCTCCATCCCAATAGATATAGACTCTCGGAATCTCAAAGCCTTATTTTATGCGGCTTCCAAGACTCCATTT
>CAMNRM010000110.1 GCA_946553025.1 uncultured Clostridium sp. | reverse complement strand
AAACCGGAGAAATCGAACTGACCGGAAAGATTGGCGACAGTGAGATTATCATGAGCGGGCCGGCAAGTTCCTTCCCGAGGGCAGAGGAATTGTCGCTGAAAGTTTCCGAGGTTACTCAGGAACAACAGGAAAAGGTTGATGAGGCTCTGCAGAAAAAGGCAGAGGAAGAAGGAACCGAGATTAAGCAGTATAAAGCATTGGATATCAAGCTGATTGCCGATGGCGAGGAAACCGAACCCGAAGGCGATGTACAGGTAAGGTTTAAGAATGTTGAACTGGAAAATCCCGAGGAGAAGAAAAAAGCTGAACAGGAGAAGGCTGAACAGTCGATTGTGAAGAAGGCTGTAAGGAAGGTTATGTCACTGTTTGGTCTTAGGGATGAGGAAGAGGATGTTGCGACAGTAGCTGAAACGGAAGTTAAAGCAGAAAGCAAGGACAGCGAAGAGGCGAAGGCAGAAGGTAATGAGGAAGCTACTAGAGAAACTGAAGAAGCCGCAGAAAACAGCGAAAATATCAAAGTGCTTCATTTGGATGAAGATACAGTAATTGCCAATGAGATGAAGAGTGAACTGCAGGATAATGGCGATGTTGTGATGGATACGGATCATTTCTCGATTTATATTGTAGTGAATGTCCCTGACGGAGAAAAAGATGTTCAATTAACAGTGAACCATTATGCTACAGTAAATAAATATCATTATGAGGCAGTTGAATCTAGTGGAAACTTTGTAGAAGTGATAAAAGCCGAAAAAGACGAAGGTGGAAAAGAGAAAGGCGAATTTTACTATTCATCAAATGGTAAAAAAGTTATTGTGCAGGGCAATGAAAAAGAAGGCGAAACTTTCAATGCTATTTGCATTCAATTAGCTGAAGGAGATTCAAATACAGGTAGGAATATAGTAATAGAAAATGGCAGAGAATATCTCAAACCAGGAATTGATAAAGCAACTAAGAAATATGATACAAAAGTCGTAGAAATATATAAATCAGATACAGAAACTATATTGAATGGTAGTGGAACTGGTGAGAAATTAGAATTTGATCTTGATAAATGGAGTAAAGTATCTGCTGCCAAAAACTATGAAGTTGATTATGTAAAAGTTAAAAATGATTATTACTCCGATACACGCAATATTAAAAAGACAGAAGACAAAATAAAAGAGGAATTAAAAAAAGAATTTGGTGAAACAATAACAGAAGATAAAATAAAAGAAAAATTTGAAGTATTTTATAAAGATGTTGATATTACACCAGAAGAATTAGCGAAAATTCAAGCGCAGAATCCATTTACAATAGTTTCCGTAGGTGCATTAAAAGATAAAACTTTAGAATCTGGAGAAACGGTTAAGGTTTACTCTGTTAAATTTATTGATTATGTGAAATTTTCTTCTAAAAATAAACAGGGAGAAGATAACAAAGCAGAGATTCAGCTATCAAAAGGTCAAAACACAATAGACATCTATTATACAGCAATAACTTATGCAGATGAAGTAAAAGGAAAGGTTGGTTTTCATGACTACAATGTTTCCATTGAAGACACACCTGTTAGCAACCCTAAAAATGAGGCATTTATAAGATCTGATAAAAGAGCTGAATTTAATATCCGCAATCTACACAAAGGTTTAAATATACGTACAAATCAAGTGGGTATTAATAATCCTCATTTATGGATGGAAAATGGTCAACCAACTTGGCATAATGATGAAACTAAAACAGGAAGTGATAGAATTGGTGTTGGCATTTGGAACAATAATTCTGCTTTGAAAGCTGATGGAACTACTGATACGTCAACATTTGTGTCCATATGGCATAACTATGCAAAGCAACATGTTAGGAGTAAAAATCCAATAATTAAAGGTATTCCTGATTCAAAATTAAATGATAATAATATAACTTTTTACGAGGAAGATAGATATGCTAAAGAAGGTGAGGGTACAGAGAGAAATCCTAAAGTTAGTATTGAACCTGGACTTTTTTATCCCGGAGATATCTATACAATAGAAACTCATGATCAAAATGGTAAGCCAACGATTCTTCAAAAAGAAATTACAAAAGATGATGGTCAAAAGGAATATATTGGAACATATATTGCAAAAAAATATTTAGATAATTACCAATTGGGATTTCAACGAACAGGTGATACCTATACTTTGAGCAGTGTATATTGTAATGGCACAAAGTTAGAGGATCTTACTTTAAGTAAACTTCAGAAATCACATACAAGTCCATTGTATTCAAATTTATTTTGGCCTTTAGATGGTGCTGATTATGGTGAGCCAGGTGTAAATAGAGATCCTAATTTTGGCCTTAATTACGGATTTGGAGAAAATGATGAAGAAGTTATGGGAATTAAAAAAACACATAACTGGTATTTTGGAATGAGATATGATTTTGAGTTTACTATAGGCGACTATATAGGCCCAATGGATTATTACTTCCGTGGAGATGATGACTTCTGGCTGTATATTGATGGAGAACTAGTAGAAGATGTAGAACTTGGTGGCATTCATAGTGCAAAAGGTGCTTATGTAGACCTGCAAAAGTGGATGAAAGAAAAACTAGAAGCATATGATGCCGAAGGGAATATAAAAGAACCAAATAAAAAACACCAAATGACAGTATTCTTTATGGAACGCGGTGGAACAGGTTCTTGTTGCTACATGCAGTTTACTATTCCCAATGCAAAGACAATGGAGCTTCCAGGTGCAGAAACTATAAAAAAAGAGGTTAAAAAAGTATGGATAGACGAACCCAATAATACGGAATACCATCATCCTATAGTAGTTGTTTTAAAGCAGGATGGAGAACCATTTGCTACAGCAACTTTAAAAGCACCAACTTGGAAAGAAGAATGGGAAAATCTTCCTAAAAATGATAAAGTAGGGGAATCGGGCTTACATGAGTATACTATAGAAGAAATGACAGAAACTCCAGGATATATTCAAGTAGATGATGAATATGATCCAGACAAGGAAACGATGTTTGTTGTTACAAATGTTCGTTCCACTAAAATTCCTGTTACTAAAGTTTGGAACGATGCTGATAATAAGGCTGGAAAAAGACCAAATGAAATTAAAGTTCAGCTTTACAGAAAGTTAACAACAAAGATTACAGATACTTCAAACCAAGATAATAACTCATCTGAAAATAAAAATGAATATATTTCTCCAACAAAATCTGAAGGGTGGATACCAGTAGATGAAAAGGATGGCGGTATAATTACCCTGAATGCAGAAAAAGAGTGGAAATATACTTGGGAAGTGCCTCTTTATGCAAGAGATCCTACCACAAAAGAATGGAAAAGAGTTATTTATACAGTTAAAGAAGTAGATGAGTCATGGACGCAACCTACAGAATCAGGAAATTGGCATTATGAACCTAGTTATAATGGTAATTTAATGAATGGAGGAGTAACAATTACCAATACATTTAAATTTACAGGAGAAATACCAATTTATAAAAAATGTATTGGTCTTGCAGAAAGTGAAACAGCAACATTTACTTTTGAGGTAAGAGAACTTGAAAAAGAAAGTAATGAATCGTGGAAAGTTAAGTCCCTTTCTGATTCATCTGAAGCATTCTCACCAATAGAGATTGTGGTTGGAGGTACAAATACAAATCCAACAAATAAATTTGTATTTGAATATAAGAGTGAGGATCTAGGAGAACCTGAAAATGACGGATATTGGTACAAATGGTATGAGATATGGGAAGAGCCTAAACAAGATACTCCAGATTTCATTTACGATAAGACACATTATGTAGTGGGAATGAAAATTGGATTTGTTGAAAATAAATTTACTGCCATATGGGATATTGGAAATACTTATGTTCTCACTTCCTCAACTAGCAATTTAGTCAAAGGACAAAAATTTGACTTAGTAAGTGAACCAGGCAAAGAGATTGCAGTATCATTTGTGAACTATAAAAAAGTGGATTTAGAAGTAAGTAAAAAGGTAGAGAATGGTTCAAAAACGAAAGAATTTGATTTTACTGCTGAAATCACATTGCCAGATGGCGGGAATATAGAATCATTTAAATTACCGCCTTCAACGCCTAGAAAGGGAGAATATGTTCCAAATCCAGATAAATCATTTACTACAGGATATGCGGATGGTGAAATAAGTACTAATAGTGATGGAAGCAAATTTATTAAAGTTTCCTTTACACTAAAAGATAGTAGTAAAGTAATTATTCCGGTTCCTATGGGGGCATCGATTAAGATTCAAGAAACAGAACATGCAGGATATCATGTTTCATACGAAGGTTCAACAAACCTTACATTAGAGCCTGATGGAGAAGATGCAGTTAAATTCACTGTTGAAGATTCTGGAAAAATATCAGTAAATTGTATCAATATTGCTGGAGCACGCCTCCCAGACACCGGCGGCCCCGGACTTCTGATGATGAGCCGTTTGGGATGGATGTTATTGCTGTTAGCCTTATTAATGGCAGGCATGGAAATCCAGTTCTACGGCGAACGAAGAAACCGGAAAGCATCCACTGCACAAAGGGAAGACACCCGAGGATTTGACCCAGATGATTATTGATTATCTTAACTAATGTAATGCATACCTGCGGAGCAGGGACATCCGGTTCCGCAGGTGTACATAAAGAACCGCAGACGTTGTACAGAGCAGTTTATGTACAAAGCTGGAAACCAAGGAAGGGAGGCGGGAGGAAAAAGAGTATGAAAAAACATCCGAAAAGGATATTTGGATGTAAGGTAAGCAGTTAGAAGTAATTTGTTTTATCCGGACAAAAGTCCAAACATCCCGAAAGGGAACACTGGTTATTGCGTGCTTGAAAAAGCATAATTAACAAATAAAAAAGAAAGGAAAACAATTATGAGAAAGATGAAAAAATTTGCTAGTTTAATACTAGCAGTAATCATGGTTTTATCGATGACCGTAGCAGCATTTGCTGAGGAAACAGAGTATAAGATTACTGTAGAGCCTCAGGAAAGTTCAAAGATTTCGTTGACTGGAAATACCTATTATGCATACAAGTTATTCGACGTAACTTATGCTAGCGATAAGACGAAGGAATTGGGATATGCTTACACAATTGCTAATGGTTTTAAAAACTTTGAATATGTGGTTGAAGAAAAAAATGAGCAGGGTGAAGTGACCAATAGCACAACTTATAGTGAAAAAAGAGATGCAACAGGGCATATTATTGAAGGACACTTAAGTTTAATAGAATATGTTGGATCATTAGATAAGGATAGTGATGCATTAAATAAATTTGCTGAAGAGGCACTTGCTTATGCGCAAAATAAGGTTAATAATGTACCTGTTATAGAGAAGAAAGCAACGGAAAGTTCCGTAGTTATTGATGTAGGAGAACCAGGTTATTATTTAGTTGCTGGTTCAGCAACTACAGATGATAATAAGACAGTGACTGCAGCTTGTGCATTGAGTACAGCAGCACCATTTGTTACAGTTAAAGTTAAAGCCGATGCCCCAACATTAGAAAAGAAAATTATTGAAACGACAACCGAAAAAGATGAAACCACTGAAGAAGTAACAACATCTGAGGAACTTGTTGATGCAAATAATGCGGCTATTGGTGACACTGTTAATTACCAGATTACATCTAGAGTTCCTAATATGACAGGATATGAGAAGTATTACTTTATTGTACATGATACATTGTCAAAAGGATTAACATTTACTAATGATGCTACTCATCCTGTAACAATTCAAATAGTTGAGATTGATGAAACAACTGAAAAGATAACAAAAGTAATAAAAACATTAACTGAACAAGAATATACACTTGAAACTAGCCCTAAGAAAGAAGATCCTACAGATGATGATAGTGAAGTAATAGGAACAGAACTTACAATTGCTTTAAAAAATTTCAAAGATTATGATACGCCTGAGTATGTAAATAAAACTATAATCGTTAAGTACTCAGCTGTTATCAATAATGATGCTGTAATTGGTAATCCTGGTAATGATAATGTGGCACACCTTCAATATTCTAATAATCCTAATAAAAAAGTTGATGGAGATCCAGACAATCCAGATAAACCTAAACCAGGAGAAGTAATTGGCGAAACTCCAAAAGATAAAGTTATTACTTATATAACTGGAATTGAATTGACAAAGGTTGATCAAAATACCACTAAACCTCTGATTGGAGCAGAATTTAAAATTACCGGAACGAAAATTAATAAAATTAAAATCTTAAAAGATGTATTTAACGAAGCAACGGATGGAACATATTATCAACTGAAAGATGGCACTTATACAGAAACTGCACCTAATGATAGTACAATAAATGACTATGTAGATGGAATAGCAAAATATAAAAAGAACGTAACTGTAGAGTGGAATGAGAAAACTGAAAAAGTTTCTGCAACAGGTGAAGTTGGTTTTAATGGTGTAATTCGCTTCGACGGTTTAGCAGAAGGTGAATATAATATCGAAGAAATTACCGCTCCAGATGGATATAATAGAATTATAGATCCGATTAAAGTCATTATCACCTGTGTAGAACCAGACGATGTAGATAGTCAGAATGCAGTAGCTAGATGGACATATATTGCTACAGGAAAAGATTCTACAGGAAAAGATTTTAGCCTTAATGGGAATAATAACACTGATGGACGGATTGCATTCAATATTACAAATAATAAAGGAACTCTCCTTCCCTCCACCGGTGGTATCGGTACAACCATCTTCTACGCAGCAGGTATCATCTTAATGGCAGGTGCAGTATTCTTCGTAGTTAGAAGAAAGAAAGCTTAATTGTTTCAAAATAATTCAATATACACAACATAAAAACAACCCAAAACAGACTTGATACACCGACTGAATTTTACACATACTAATCTTCCGAATCAAATTAACAAACCATAGAAAGGACAGAAAGCCCCCCATGAAACGCATCATCATTAACATTTTCATCGGATTGATTTTCCTCACCGGT
>CAMNRM010000109.1 GCA_946553025.1 uncultured Clostridium sp. | reverse complement strand
ACGGGAGGAAGCTATACCATAGATGGGAGCAGAAGTGAAAACGATACTTGCAAGAAATATAGAGGCAGCCGGAGAGAATGCAGCTTATGATGCCGCCTGCAAACGACTTCTTGCAAATAAAATTATCCTGGCATGGATCATGAAAAGCTGCCTGGAAGAATACCAGGATTTTAATGTAGATGAGATTGCAGAAAAATACATTGAAGGGGAGCCGCAGATTACCAAAATTGCAGTGAATCCAGATGAAGGGGCAGATTGCAGCGGTGAACAGATTAGAGGGGATAAAACAGAGGACAGCACGATTAACGAAGGCACAATTACCTATGATATCCGTTTTGGTGCGATGGTTCCTGATAGAAAGGAAAGTATAAAATTAATTATTAACGTGGAGTCACAAAATGATTTTTATCCTGGTTATCCATTAATTAAACGGGGGATTTATTATGCCAGTAGGATGATTTCCTCACAGTATGGGGTAGAATTTACAGATTCCCATTATGAGAAGATTCGCAAGGTCTGCTCGATTTGGATCTGTGCTAATCCGCCAGAATACCGTAAGAATACGATTTCTAAATACATTATTAAGGAAGAGAATTCGATTGGAGAGGTTAAAGAAAAGAAGGCAAATTATGACTTGATTACGGTAGTTATGATTTGTCTGGGAACTTCTGAAAATGATAACTATAAAGGGATATTGAAATTGTTGGATGTACTGCTTTCTTCAGAAAAAGAGCCAGAAGAAAAGAAGAAAATACTTCAGGATGATTTTGAAATTAAGATGACAAAGACATTAGAAAGTGAGGTGCAGGATGTGTGCAATTTAAGTAAGGGTGTGCAAGAAAAAGGAATTGCGATTGGTGTTAAACAGGGCTTTGAACAAGGTACATTAAATTCGATAAAAAACTTAATGGAAACATTAAAATTAACTGCGGAGCAGGCAATGGTGGCATTAAAGGTTCCAGAAGCAGATAAGCCCAAATATGTCAGTAAATTAAATCAATAGTTAATGAAATAATTCCCCGATTATTGCATAGAGTCGGGGAATTGTTATAAAAAAAGATATATTAGTTACGAATAGAATCTATTATTTTGTGATATTTTTTTGAGAAAACTTTTAATTGCTATTTTTGTGGTATGAAATTCTACTGCTGTTTTATCTATATCATTTTCATAATAGAAAGATTTTATTTCTTCGCTAGTTGACTCATCTACAATTAAAAATCCACCTTGTCCATCTGAAAAACATCCAATATTCTTTAAACGAGAACGCATGGTTTGCTCGGATAAACCATAGTTTTGTGCTAATTCTTTAAGAGAGAATATATGGCATTTTTCACGAAGCTCCTGTTGAATATACTCTGGAAATGCAGATGGTTTTTTTGCGCAAAGACCCTGCTTTTTTAGCCAGTAATAAACTATATGGTAGGAAAGATGATATTCTTTTGCTAGATCGGCTGTACTCATTGTATTTAGCTGCTCTAAAAGCTTTTTACCTACTTCCCTGGAAATGGATGGATGTATATTTCCGTTTTTTGCCTGATAATGATGCTTCCTTGCCCAGGAATAAAGGGAAGAAAGAGGAAGATTTAGTTTATCTGATAATTCTTTGATTGTAAATTTTCCTTCAAGCTTTTTTAGTAAAATTTCATGTTCCCGTGTTATTGCGGGCGTTCTTTTTTTGACAGGATTATGTGGATTCTTCCTTTTAATGCAGATTGTATTATCGGTATTATTGCTGAAATTAAGAAGTAAATTTGTATTTGAATTATGTGGTGCTATATTTGTGTTTTGGGTTTTAGATTCTTGAGGTTCTAAAATTTTTCCTTTGGTATCTGCTGATAAAGTCAAAGGATTATTGAGATTATGAATAGCATGATCATGAGAGTTATGCGTATAAGATTCCTGCTTTTCATTTGATAAAGGTTTTTCTGCGTTTGTGGACTTAATTATCGGATTTGTCGAATTACTTTGTCCATATGTGTTTTTACTTTTATGAATAAGGCTTTTAACATCTTTCAAGGTTGTTTTGCTCATTTTGTTGTCTTCTCTCCCTTTTTTCATTTTCTAGCGCTTTTGCCATTTCCATTTCAAAAAATCCTTCAGTTTTTAGCTTTACAATTAGAACATGGATATCTTCTGGCGTCATCGAATGAATGTTTAATTTATCAGGACAAATGGATTGTAAATCATAGATGAATCGGTATTCATCTGGATTTGGAAGTTTTGAGGTTTGAAAATCCTGTTCCTTAATATCCGGCAGTTTTTCAAGGCGTGATTTCATATAAAGAAGCATATCATACAGTGTGCTGCTCTTATGTTCATCTGCCATTAACTTTTGATGGATGAATGCAGATGATGGAAATTGGGAGAGTACTTTCTTTAGCTGAAATATTTTTTTATTTCTATGTTGATTTCTTTACTAAAGGATTTTTGCAATTCAAGTTCTGCAACTTTTTCTGCAATACCATCTAAAAATTTATCCATTTCTATTTCATTTGTAAGCCCATAAGAAGCCAATATATCTGCTGTTTCTTTAAAATCTAAGATAGCCTGTTTAGTTTCTGGGTTATAATTTTTTAGGTTGATTGGTTTTCTTTTTATGAAAGATTTTTCTGTGGTTTGATTAGAAAAATCTTGATTTTTTTCCTGTTTGTTCCAACGTTTCCTTCCATAGTATAATCCATCTGGCAGGTTTTCTTTTTGCTCTTTTCGTATTACTTTAATGATTTGCTGTGCTTCTGTTTCGGTCAAGGTTTTAAATTTTCGCATTAGTCGGTAGGGAGAATTGTGTAGGGCCTGAAACAAATCGGAGCGGGTTTTTGCCTGCATGGGGTTTAACTTTGCACAATTTTCCTGGATGATTGTGGGGTCAGGGATAGAAAGAATATCTTTTATATCAATAGTTTGGGTAGTAAGAACCGGCTCTAATTTTCGATATTTTTCAATCAACTGCTTTATTCTTCCTGCATTTTCCAGGTAATCTTCCAGATTAAATATAGTACGAAGGTAGGGGGCATTTTTGGCATGGAGTTCCCGCAGTTGTATTTCCAGGATATTCATATTCGTAATACCATATTGGTCAGCTATTTTCAGCCATTCTTCCAGAAGTTTTATTTGCTTTTCTGCCTTTTTTAAGCTGGGAGGTTCTGGTGAAGAGGTTTGTGCTGGAAGGAAGCCTGATGCACTTATCGTTGTAGAAACATTCTGTTTGAGCATTAATAAAAAGCGCGTAAGGAAATTTCTGCGTCTTCCATACTGGTCGTAACGGGGAACATAAATGCTGCGGTAAAGTGTATTTTTTATCCAAAATTCCTGCTGTTTATTGAATGTGTCTTTCTTGCTTTGTAATTCTTCTTTTTGCTTTTTCTTTTCAAGAGTAGTGCAGATTCCCTCATAAGTATAAGCATATCCCAGGCGGCGGTCACGTACCATAACATCCTCTTTTTTGAAGGTAATACTTTTAGGATTGTGCTGAATTTCATAGCCTTTTTGCTCCATCTGCTGTAAGACTTCCTCATAGGAATCAGCGGTAGAAATGCTTTCATCCAGATCATGGATAATTGTCTGTTTCCAGCTTTCTCCTTCCTCAGTTGCAATAAATTCCTTCCAGTTTTTGTAAGGGCGTTCTTTTTTGTTATTGACAAAGACAGGAAGGCCATATTCTAAGCTGATTTCATTGGCAATCTGTCGAAATTTTTGGTAAACATGGTAGCTGTCTTTGAATTTATGTCGTCCATCCAAAGCATAGGCATTGACTAGGATGTGGTTGTGATAGTTGTTGGTATTTAAGTGGGTGGCTATTAATGCCTGAAATTCATCACCGCATAATCGCCGGGCAAATTCACAGCCCATTTCGTGAATTATATCTGGATTGGTATCCCTTCCTTTATAGCTTAGAATGATATGAAATGCCTGATTTGCTGTCTGCCCAGGAGTAAGCTTTTCGCTCTTATGAGCATGATAGAGTTTTTCAATCAGGGAAAATTCCTGAAATGCTGTGTCTGCATAACAGTTATGACCAGATACCAGGCGTTTTCCCGTGGAAGGATTAATGATTTTAGGGTCGTTTTGGATATAGTGGATAGCACTTTCTGCCTGATAAGTTTCTTGTTTCTTTCCTTGAGTATCTTTTGGTAATGGCTGTATCTTTTCAGGGTCATTGATGTAGTCTGAGCATTTCTTTACTCCGACTGTGCCGCTTTTAATTTTGATATATTTTCCATAGACCGTTCCATTAGTGTATGATGGCATGATTTTTACCTCCTGGATTTTATCTTTGAATCCGATGTTATTAGCAATGTGTTTTTTAGATATTTGCCTTTTTGCAAATCATTTCTAAGGTTTCAGAAACTTCTAAAAGAAGATAGATAACCCTAGTATAAAAGGTTGAAAATGATAGGCATTGTGCAGATATATTGGTAGATATAAGTTCTTCTGTATGTTCTGTGTTTTCAGGCATATCTATGTTTATTGATTTATTTGTAGGTGAATCTACATTGTTATTTGCATCAGAAGCTATATTGTCACTTATAATTATATCTACATCAGTAGTTGGTTCGTTGTTGATATAAATGAAAATATAGTTTAGTTCTTCTAATATCTGTGCCAATAGTTTATTAGCATACTGGATGCCAGATAAAACTTCTTTTTCTGGATATCTGGATGATGGTTCATGGGAGCTAATCCAAGAGTTGTTTAAGTGATTTTTAATGATTTTATCAATGAGATGGTTTTTACTTACACCATTTTTCTTTGCCATTTTTTCTAAAGCCTGGTTTGTTTTTTCTTTACATCGGTAGCATATCTGCATAGAAAACCTCCTAAAAAGTTGTTAGTAAATTGAATTAAAATTGCCTGAAAAACCAGAAAAGCAAGTGAAATAAGGATAGCCCGCAAGGGCAGGTACGGCGAAGCTGTCGAAGGGGTTCGGGTGTCCCGACCTGGGGACGTAGTGGAAAAATGTGATAGCATTTTTCCACGCAGTCATTACTGGCTAAGTTTAGAAAGTGTCAAATAAATTCATTCAAATTTTTTATCTTCTGATTTATCTTATTGTGGCAAAGGTTTTTTGAAATTGAAAAGAAGAAAAAATTTTTATCTCATTTCCTAAAATAAAAATCTCTATCCACACCGTTTTGGAATCGAAGATAAAGTGTGGGCAAATAAAGAAGAGAAAGGGAAGGGGTTATGGAAGACAGGATTTTAGTGAGTGTAGGGATGGAATATTCGCAGAAAACTATGGAAGTTTGTGATGATGTACTTCAGGCATTGCTGGCGACATTGTCTGCTAAATCAGGTACAGGACAGGAACATATCCTGGAACAGTTTGCCGAGTATGTTAAGGCAGGAGGAACGATAAAGGCGGTTCGGTTTGATGAGGAGCATCTGACAGACTTTCATACAGAAGCCAGAAAACTTGGACTAATGTATTATGCGGTTCGGGATGTACAGGCGAAACAGGCGGTTATTTTGATTTGGGATTGTGATACCGGGCGTTTAAACCAGGTGGCGGAAAATCTGGCAAAGCGCGGAAAACCATTATATCCTAATCCGCAGCTTTCGGTTTCAGAATTTCTGGACAAGAATGAAAAAGAAGAAATTCTGTTTTGTCGTGCAGAATCTCTGGAAAAGATAGAGGAGGCAAAATGGGAAGCAGCAAACAGAAAACTGGAGTTTGCCATAGGAAAGCAGCAGGATGGAAGTTATATCGTTATTTTTCGTAAGGAAGACACAGAGGATTTAAAGGAGGTTGGAGTGATACATAAAGAGGCCGTTGCGTCTAAGCTGTTCCGGGTGTCGGATATTGAAGATGTAAAGCAGGTTGTAGAAGAACAGCGGCAGGCCAGGGAAGCAGAAAAGGAAGCGGAAAAACAGAAACAGAAAAATCGTGGGAGGTAAGTTTCTTGTGAGGGTGATTGGACAAGGTGACAGGCGAAGCACAGCTTACCGGAAAGGGAAAAGAATATGGCAAGGATTGTAAAGACCGACACACAGGAAGCAGCGTTAAAGATAATTAAAGAGAATATAAAAATTCTGGCAGGGGTAAATAGGGTAATAAATGCTGAAGAAAAAGATTTTCGTATAATGATTGCTGCTGGAAAAAAGAAAGTATCCCTGGCGATTGAAAAAGTATTTTGCGATAACCTTTTGAAAGAAATCCGTAAAAAATTGGTGGCGCAGACAAAGGCACTGGCAAAAAAGAATGCGGTTAAGTTGGAGGAAAAAGAGATTGCAGTACTGGAAAACCAAGAGAGTAGTTTTGACTTGCAGTTAAGCGAAGAGGAATTAAGTTATGTCAGGAGTAAAAAAGAGGAAGGGTAATTCGGATATCAGAGAAAAGCTGATTGTTTTTGCTATAATGGCGGGAATAACAGTTTTCTTTTGTGGGCATTTGTCCGCAGTGATTAAAAAGGGTGCTGGCTTGGATAATTGGTCAATCATGCTGATGGAACATCTGCGGACTGCACCACTTGATTTTTTTCATATGAACTATTACGTCCTGTATTTTGCTGTTTGTATATTTGCCCTTATCTTTTTTGTCGCATTTTCCAAACGTGAACTTCCCAAGGCAGAGATGAAGGGGATTGAGCATGGTTCTAATGATTTTCAGACAGTGGAAGAACGAAATATGTTCTTGACCAATAATACTACACCAATCTATTCTCTGGATTTGCAAGAGTTTGCAGAAGAAATAGTTAAGGCAAATAAGTCAGATAAGTCAGAAACCGAAACGTTTAACTAAATAATTTTTAAATGGATAGGTAAAAAATCCAGATAGATCCATGAAAGAAAAATAGAAATAGAACAAAATGAAAAATAAAAAACGAGAAAACAGGAATAGATACGAAGAAAGAAGGTGAAAAAATAAAGATGAAAACCAGGAGTAAAAGACAGAAATCAGCAGGGCCAGAGAAAGTTCAGGGAAGAACAGGACGGGAGAGCAATC
>CAMNRM010000108.1 GCA_946553025.1 uncultured Clostridium sp. | reverse complement strand
CGGTTGCTGCCGTACTGCAGGTGGAAGAACCGCTCCGTGGTAAAATCGCACATCTGGTAACGGTCAGCCACCACCTCGTCACTGACGCCCCGCTCCGTAATGCTGTAGGGAATCTGCGTGGTGTCGATGACCAGCTTATGCCCGTCCGGGATGCTGCCCTCATACCTTCCCGTTTCATAAAGCACGTTGTTCACATAGTGCTTCCACACCGGGTTTGTGCAGGGACCGTATACCGTCACTTTACATGGGCTGTCCCCATGGCTGTCGCTGTCGATCATCAGGGTGTTCTGCGTCACATCCGCATAGGCATAGGTGTACTCGTAGGGGTATATCTTCCCGCCGATGGAGAGTGTGCCGCTGTAGCCGGAAACATTTTTATAAAACAGCCCGGTTGCCGTGAAAGCCACCTCACAATCCAGCCCCGCCCCGCCAGTGATTAACTCACTCTTTGCGATTTCCGTCATCCGCACCGGGACGCGGAACGCCTCCTCCATCTCGTAGACGAGAGTAAGTGGCACCGCCCGGACGAATCTTGAAAATGCACGGTAATTCACATAGGCATTCCTGCCTCCGAAAAATATCCGCCCGGTCATCACCCCCTGTGAGAAAAGTTCCTCCAGAGGGATGAAGTCCGTGCCGATCTGTTCATACTGCGTCCCGTCCTTATAGCCGAAGCCGCCAATGGAATGGAAAAAGGATGTCCGGGCGTTCAAATCCCATGACACCCCTTCCCCGTTTATAAGCCTGAATTTCCTGATCATGAATACGCCTTTCCCAGCTCCCGGTTCAGCCCGTCGGACAGTTCCCCGACCAGCACCCCGGAATCCAATACTACCTGGCTGTTTGCCAATCGCGGCAGATACTTTGTCACCACTTCATACATGGCATCCAGCCTTGCCGCCAGTGAGGAACTTCCGCCGGAACCGCCCGCCGCCTGCGCCCCTGCCGTCATGGAATCCGTGGCAGGGATGAGCATCCCTGCCAGTTCCTTCATGGGGCCGGTCAGCTTCCCTAAATTCCCGCGGATGCCTTTGCCGAGTAAATCGATCATATCCGGCATAAAGGTGTGGAAGTTGGAAAGCGGCCCCTCGTCCGGCTCGGAGAAATGCAGGAAGGACGCAATGGTTCCCGCGATGTCCTTCACGCTGTCCACAAGGCCGCTGATCTTGGACTTGATGCCGTCAATTAATCCGCCGATGATATCCTTGCCCCACTGCAATGCCTGTGAAGGCAGGCCCTTGATGAAGTTGATCGCCGCATCGAATCCGCTCTTGACCGCACCAGCGATTCCGCTCATAGCGTTTTTGATGCCGGAGAGCAGGCTGTTGAACACATTTACCACCGCATCTTTCAGGCCGCCCACGATACTGGTAACGGTGGACTTGATGGCATTCCACACACTGGTGATGACTTCTTTTATCGCACCTACCACGGAGCTTACTGCGGATTTGATGGCTTCCCACGCTGCGGTGATGGCAGATTTAATCGCCTCCATAATGGAAATGACCGCTGACTTGATGGCCTCCCATGCCGCCACAGCCACATTTTTTATCGCTTCAATCGCAGAGGAAACCGCACTCTTTATGGCTTCCCATGCGGCAATGACCGCAGATTTAATGGCTTCCATCGCTGTGGAAATGGCGTTCTTTATCGCCTCCCATGCGGCAACTACCACATCTTTGATTGCGGAAAGCACCGCTGTCACCGCTGACTTTATTGCTTCCCATACAGATGTGATTACACTGCGAATCGTCTCCATTACCGTGGTGACGGTATTCTTAATCGCTTCCCACGCAGAGGACAGGAAAGAGCCAATGGCATTCGTGACGGTTTCAATCACGGATTTAATCGCATTCCATACCGTGGAGACCACCGTCTGTATCACATTCAGCACGGTTGTGATAATCAGCTTATAGAACTCGAACCGCGCCACAATCAGCGTCTTTATCACATCAAGGACAGTCTGGAAGATGTTCTTGATGCCCTCCCACAGCCCACTGAAAAAGTCTTTCAAGCCGTTCCAAATGGACTGCGCCGCCCCGGTGATGGCGTTCCAGATGTTGGAGAAGAAATCTTTTAATCCATTCCATACCGCAACAGCCGCTTCTTTGATCACGTTCCATAAGTTGATCCAGAACTCCCGGAAGCCCTCGCAGTTATTCCACAGCGCCACAAAGATGGCAATCAGAGCCGCGATTGCCGCAATGACCAGCGTGACCGGGTTCGCCGCAAGGATGCCCCATAAGGCACTAAGCCCTCCGCCGATACTGGAAATGCCGCCGATCAGCGTAGGGATGAAGGTCATAATGCTGCCCACCGCTGATACCACTTTCCCGATAATAATCAATACGGGGCCGATTGCCGCCGCAAGGAGTCCTATGGTAACAATGGTATTCTTGGTGCCCTCATCCATGCCGTTCAGCTTGTCAACAAAGCCCTGCACCCATGTGACGATCTGGCGGATGGCGGGCATGAGGATTTCACCAAAAGAAATGGCAAGCTCCTCCAACTGGCTTTTCAGGATGGTAAGCTGCCCTGCAAGGTTATCCTGCATGGTGGCCGCCATCTCCGCAGACTTCCCGTCACAGTTTGCTATGGCGCTGCTCACCTTCTCAATGTCCGCAGGGGCGGCATTCATAAGGGCGAGGAATCCCGACATGGCATTCTTCCCCACCAAAGCCTCTGCCGCCGCTGCCTTTTCCGATTCGGACAATCCACCGAAAGCCGTCCGGCAGTCAGCAAGGATAGCGCTCAAATCCCTCATGCTCCCGTCCGCATTGGTGGTGGCAATGGTCACTTCCCCGATGCTCGAACCGCAGATTTTCACTTCCCCGGAAAGGTTGCTCATGATGGTGCGGAGGGCGGTACCGGCCTGTGTGGACTTGATGCCCGCATTGCCCATCAGCCCGATTGCCTCTGCGGTATCTTCCGCAGAAAATCCCAAAGCCCCGGCAATGGGCGCACAGTATTTGAAGGTCTCGCCCATCATGGAGACGTTGGTGTTGGCATTGGAACTGGCCGCCGCAAGGATATCCGCAAAATGCCCGGAATCCGCTGCGGTAAGACCGAAAGCGGTAAGCGCATCCGTCACGATATCGGAGGTACTTGCCAGATCCTCCCCGGAGGCGGCGGCAAGGTTCATGATGCCCTCAATGCCGGAAAGCATATCAGAAGTCTTCCATCCCGCCATTGCCATGTAATTCATTGCCTCGGCTGCCTCGGAAGCGGAGAACTTGGTCTTGCTCCCCATCTCCCTTGCCTTATCCCGCAGGGCGTCAAGGTCTTTCCCCGTTGTCCCGGACACTGCACCGACCTGGCTCATGGCGGAATCGAAGTCTGCCGCCGTCTTTACCGCCACCGTGCCAAGCCCCACAATGGGCGTGGTCACGGTCTTGGTGAGGGTAGTCCCCACCCCGGAAATCTTATCCCCAAGGTTCTTCAAATCCTCGCCCACGGCGGCAATCTTCTGCACCGCCACTGCCGACTGGTTCGCCTGTTCTTCGAGACTTTTCAGCCTTTCCTCGGTCTCAATGATCTCCCTCTGCAAACCATCGTACTGCTCCTGGGTGATCTCTCCCTTTGCCAGTGCCCCATTTGCCTGCTCCGCAGCGGCTTTCAGGGTTTCCAGCTTTTCCTTCGTCTCCCGTACCGCATCCGCAAGGAGTCTGTGCTTCTGTGCCAGCAGTTCCGTGTTGCCGGGGTCCAGTTTCAGGAGGTTGTTCACATCCCGTAGCTGTGACTGCGTGGTGCGGATATCTGTATTGACAGATTTTAAGGCGGTGGTGAGTTTCGTGGTATCGCCGCCGATCTCCACCGTGATTCCCTGTATCCTTGATGCCACTCCCCCTCACCTTCCTTCCCCAAATCAGACATTAAAAAAGCCCGGATTTCTCCGAGCATAAAGAAAGCACCGATTATTTCTAACCGATGCTATGTAAAACCATATTTAATTCTACCTTATCCTTATCCGTTTACAACTAATTCACAAATTTTCCGTTTTATCAAAAAAATCATATCATCCGTAGTCTTTAAGTTAAGCATCTCTTCTTTATCAATTACAATGATTCTTATATGTTTTCTTAGATATCCAGTCAGTATGCTTTGCGCCCTCTTAATATCATTTTTCTCTTTCGTAATTCCGTTTGCAGCAAGTAATATGCCAAAATCTAATCCTTTATCTTCAACCTTAGTAGCAAACCAATTTACATCAACGCTTTCCACTGCACTACTCCAATTTTTGCATTCCACAAGAAAAAGGGAATTAAGAAAATGCAAACCATCTGCAGCCCCATCATTCCATATGGAAACATCAACTTCCTCTGTATTATATTGATTCATGGCATTCCTTTGTGCAATTACTACTCCCGGTATTGTTTCAAAAAGATAACACGCTAAATCTTCAAACATTTTCCCCTTTTTATATGTTTGACTACTTTCTGTGCTTTCTTTAATTATCTGTGCTATTTTTTCTGTATCATAAGGAATCATTCTGGCAACTCCTTCCGTGAGCACCTAGATTTCTAAAGTACCAAATGGTTCGTGCTAATCCGGATTTGCATAAATGTTTCAAAAATTTTTCAAATTCTACTACAACGATATTAGGAAACACACTTTGATAATCTATTGTCTCGTTGTTTTTATTGCAATATAGAATAAGAACTAGCTCTTGGCTTTTAACCTCTGCTATCACTTGACTAACTAAACTATTTAATTGTCCTACGGATATATTACCAAACTTCAATTCAAATTTTATAGGATTTATTATATGCCCATCTAATTCATCAATCCAAACAGCAAAATCATACCTTTTATCCTCCGATGCCGGACGAAAATTGATTGTGGTATACTGTTCCTTAATTTCCCCAAACAATTCTGCAACTAAATTTTCAAATTGGAAACCATCTCCATTCTGTTTTATTTCCTCCAATTTCTCTAAATACATATTTTCTGATATAGAAGTGTTTACATCCTTTACCCCACTTAAATAAAATTTTGTATAATCCACATATGTTTTTTTTCTCTTTTTATCCACAAAAAAACGTAGCGGCAATGTAAGGTTTTCTTTCAAATTCTCATTAATCTTAATATATAATCTTCCATGCAGGTCTGCAGGAATATAATCAGAATCATCTACTAATAAAAACACCGCTTTACCTAACCCTATTGCCAACCCCAATTCAAACAGGACATTAGATGAACTTTTAGTAATCACTGCTATAACAATATCTGAATCGTGAATAGCAGTATAAATAGCTTCCGAAATTGCCATGCCACCCTGCACCGGAAACATATCATAATATTGTATATTTAATTCATCCAGCACTTCTTGAATCGAAATTAATATTTCAGAGGAAACACTATATTCTCTCGAAATAAAACACTTCATACCATTCGTCTCCATTTTCATTTATTCATAACAGCCTTTTTCCACTTCCAATCATAGCAGAAAAAGGCTGGTTTTTCAATCAAAATGCGTCCATTTATCACAACCCAAAGCATATCCACACCTTTTTAGGAAAAACTGCCATATATAGGCATTTCCGGCAACAATGGTGTGGATTTTATATTGATAATTGGAGTGATTTTTAATCCTTAAAATTTACCACTTCCGACACTTTCTGATTTTTCATAATGTTAAAAAATACGGAAATGATGTTTCTAAGCCGTTTCTTAATACTAATTTTTCAGAAAGTATCGGAAGTACCCAAAATGGAATAACTTTTATTTACCATATTCTTAAAACAATATCCACACCTTTCATGCTGAAAACCATTGAGTTTGCTGGGTTTCTTAAAAAGGTGTGGATATGAAATCGGTTGAGATAATTTGACTTATTTTAACGTTAAAATAAGTCCATCGCGGCCTGATCGCCAAGTATCGCGTAGGAAAAGGAATCGTTGCGGCTCTCGCAGTACATATCGTTGATTAATCCAATGGAGAGCAGTTCCAGGTCAGCCATCGAAAGCCCTAGCTGCACACACCGCAGAAGGAAAAGCGGCGTGGTCATTTCCCGCTCAGTTGGGCGAAGTTTTTTTTAGCCTCCACATCCGTCTGCACGTTCAGCCCCCACAGTTCTATCAATTGCGGCAGGACTTGGTATATTGAAAATGTGTTGAAACCGTCCAGCCATTCGTCCACTTCATTGGGAATCTGCGGGTCTGCATGTTTTGCCATTGTGTAGGCGATATTCTCGAACATTTCAAGCGAAAATAAATCGAGGTTGGAGTTTTCCTCATCCCCCTCACCGATACTCTTTTCCAGAATCCGCAAATCCTTATAAATGTCACGCTGGAACTTCAAACGGTAGATGCGCGGAATCGCCGCCGATGCCTTGAACAACACATCCTGCCCGTCTATCTCTATCTTTCTAACAATGCTCATATCCTTTCAGCCTCCTTATCCCTGTCCTTCTGTTTCTGCATCCACCGCTTTGGGTTCCGGCAGATATACGGATTTATACCAGTTTGCATAAGTCTCCGCAGATGTCTTATTGCCGGTCTTGGCTTTCACATAGCCGCTTGCCAGCGGCCTTGCCTTGATGGTCAGCGTTTCCGTCTGCACCTCCCGGCTCTCCTCATTGGTCTTTCCCTCGATCTTGGGGCGGCTTGCGGAACAGTTATACAGCACATGGCGGATTTTACGGATGTCACCGTCAAACTCAAAGAGCAGCGCAAAGGCCGCCGTCTCGGAATGGGCGTTCTCCACCAGCACCTCATTACTGTCCGCTTCCTCTTTCAGCACATCCGTGCGGAAACTCTCCGGGATCAGCGCCAGTTCCAGGTCGCCGTCATAGCCCATGTTGTTGGCTATGATGTAATACTCGATGCCGTCCGCATAGAACGATTCCGGCTCCCCGTTGGGGTCCAGGGCGATGGAGACTGCGCCGGGCATTGCCACCGGGTTCTCAAATCCCATCTCCCCGTTCTCCTGTGTTTTCTGCAAAGCATAGTGGCAGTTGCAGATGTTGAATTTTACTTTATTGTTGTTCTTCATTTCAGACCTCCGTTTCATACAAGACTTCGTACAATTTTTCCGATTCAATCCACGTCTCGCTCTTTCCATAGAAAATACCGTGCTTCAACAGGACAGCCTCTATGGTTTCTTCCAGATCAGGATTTTTCAGGTCGGTGTACAGTTCAATGTCAAGCTGGTTGATTTTGAAATACG
>CAMNRM010000107.1 GCA_946553025.1 uncultured Clostridium sp. | reverse complement strand
GTCATCCGGTGATTTATATTCTAAAATATTATGCCCCAGAAACTGTGCTCCGATTCTTATACCCCAATTATAGCAGAACTATGCCATTTTACAAGCGTATTTTCCGTTTTTATCCAAAGTTTCTTTGCATTTGGCAGAAAGGCCAAATCTAAAAGTGAGAAGAAATAGAATTTTTCACCCAGGTGTCTTAAAAAAATAGGAACTGGCTTGTATACGATTAACTTTGCATTACAGAAGTAACCATTTTTATATGATTTTCTATTTTCTTAATAATGCATCGGAAATTTCAAAGAAACTTTTTAAAATTTCTCTACGAATTACCTTCCAACAATTTCATCAACATAGAAGGATAAGGTATATAGCCTTCCTGTTTATTATAACAAAGAATATTATAAGGCGCTCGATTGCCCTTTAATTCTGCTTTTTTACATCGTTCATTTGGCTGGATATAACAAAAAAGCATAAACATATCCTTAACATCTTTTCTCTTTTTACTTATTGCCATTAACTTTCGACAAAGGTTTTTAATATCATTATTGTTCAGAATCGGAAGCGTTTTATCTGGGGCACCTGCAATTGCAGCAAATACATAATCTCTATTTGTTATATATTTTAGTGCCTGAGGATGGGATGCCTGATCCTGCATATATTGTATACTTTTTATTATCTGCCCAACGGCGTGTTTTGCTTCTTTTTGATTTTTTGTCCCTTTTAATTCAATAATCCAGGTAATATTTAATCCGTTATATTTATCTTTTACGGTATAAATTAAATTATCACAAATCGTTTCTCCTTCAGACAAACCAGAAATTAATCCTCCATCAACCTGTACTACTTCAATTTCATTGCCAAGATCAACTTGCACCGGAACAAATGACTTGCTCTTATGTGTGTCATCTTTGATGATACATCGATGCCCTTCTGTCCATCGGGAAATAAATTCTTTCTTTTGCTTTTTGTTTTTTTCCATAATTCTATTCCTGTTCTTTATCTAATTCAATATCATATAAAGCAGTATATAATTCATTAATCTGCGAAGATACATCATCGATCAAACTCGTTTTTATTTCCCTCTCTTCTTCCAATAAATCAATAAAATATTGCTGTCCGGAATCTGCAGGTTTGTTTAATAACTTATATGCTTTAAGTTCTCCCTTTTTAATCCTGTAATTTTTATGAATAATTTTGCTGACTTCTTTAATCTGTCCTTCGGCTGCCAGCACCCCGGCGTAATATAAATTATTGGTTGCTGTAAGCACATAAGGGCTGTGTGTGGTGATAAGTACTCCACTGTCCTGAATATTCGCAAATAAGGTAATAAATTCCATGATTTTTTTCTGCAATAACGGATAAATATGTGCTTCCGGTTCCTCGATAATTAAAAATACATTTTCCTGACGAAGCATTAAAATATACATAAAGTTCAGCATCCATAAAACTTCCTGCTGTCCTGATGATGCAAAGTTTATGGAAATGGAGTCCTGGGAACTGTTTTCCATTTTTAAATATTCCCTTCCGCCGCTGTAATAATATTCTCCTTTTTCTAAATGAATAATCAAATCGGTTATATTTTTAATATCAAATGCTCTTTTTTCTACCGGATATAAAAGATGTGCTTTTTTTACTCCATCCCGAAAACTATTACGTACACTGTCAATAAGTACCATAAACATTTCCGTAATCAAGTCCAGTTCTGCAGCATTGTTCATTACGGCACGATTATTTGCCATTACAGTCAGCAGACTTCGGCCAGCGGGAATATAATAGGTTTCTTTCGCATCTCCGAAAATCGTATTTATCCTGTTCATAATCATTTCATAATTTCTTTTTCTCTCTTCATTTTTAAGAACAAGGCTTTTTCCGATTGTTTTTTCATTTGCATAGTAGATATCCTGTATTTCTTTTTGAAATTCTTTGATTTCAGCTAATAATTGAGGTGAATAGCTTACACTAATAAACAGCTTATTTTTATCACCTTGTTTTAACCGAACCTCTATCCATATATTTTCTTTATAATCATATTTCATATAAAAATCCGGATTTAAGTCCCAGCTATAGCCAAACAGTTTAATAAATATATTTTTCAATTCAGATTTTATTGCCCGGTCAAAGGAGATATTTTCCTGTGGTAAATTATGGTAAGAATTTGAATCATGTACCTGCATCAGATAATCGATAACTTTTGTCTTTATCGTTTTAAAATAATAAACACTTTTGGCAATTGTACTTTTTCCTGTAGCCTGTTCTCCAATCAACAGATTAAATTTTTCAATTTCCATCGTAAAATCTTTTACTGGGCCATTATTTCGGATAATTATTTTCTGCATCTTTATCACCATACAAGCCTTTCTATCCTGCACTGATGTTTCCTGCTTTTCTTTTCATAATTAATTCCAACAAGCAAAACATTTCCTTTATATTCTTCCAAAGCACCTGCATAATTTTTATTCTTAATCTGGCTTATGGCTCCTTCTGCGCTTTTATCCCATTTTAATTCCAAAACCAGCGCAGGTTTTGTCGAGGTACGTTTCGGAAGAAAAACCATATCGGAAAAACCATTGCCCGTCGGCATTTCACGAATAATTGTATAATCCTTACAGGCCGTGTAATAGGCCAGGGCAATCACGCTGCTCAGTGAAATTTCATTGTTATAGACTAGGCTGGAGGAATTCTTCCGGTGTACATCTTCGATCATTTGCGCCACAGCTTTTTCATCCATAGCCAGAGTTGCTTTCAGCAGAGCCTCGGATGACTGAATGGCCTTCATAACTTCATTCCACCCATCGTTTTTAATTGCCCGAAGAAAGACACTCCGCACTTCCTCATTGGGAATAAAAACTTCTTTTGTTTTGCCGTCATAGGCGAGATAGCCCATATGAATCAGCAGCGTAACCACATCGTCCGCCGAATGAAAGGAAGTGATATCATTTTGAAAAGATTCCACATCAATCATACGCCGCTGCCCACCCAGCATATCGACAATCATCTGCCGCAATCCGTCAAAGTCCATAGCGATATACATCATCAGGGACGCATAGGTTTCTGTTCGCGACCAATAATTCCCAAATTCCCGATTGTCCACGGCTTCAATAACCGAATTTGGGCTGTAAACATGACCCGCCGTTTCAAAAAAATATCCGTCATACCAGCGCTGCATCTCCTCGAATGGAATCGCATATTTTTCGCAGAGAAGCTGTACTTCCCTTTCAGTAAAACCAACCCACTTCGCCATCTGCCTGGGACTAACCATGGTATGTTCTCTGAAATTATTCAGCGCCGACTGGGTACCATATTTCTTTATGGGCAGTATTCCCGTGATATAAGCCAGCTTTAAAAATGCCCCCGGCGGCGTTCCTTTAAATAATCCCCGGAGTAAGTTAATATAATCCTTCTGCAATTTTTCGTTATTTTTATCTTCCCGAAACAGACAATCCCACTCGTCAATAATGATAATAAACTGCTCCTTTGTCGAAGCATGAATTTTTGCCAGTACAGACGGCAGGGAAATATCCGCAGCCTCTACACATTCCGGATATTCCTTTTTTAACTCGCTAATCACCTGCTCCTGCATATAACTCACTACGGTAATCGAAGAATCTCTCTTCATCTCCTCCAGTGCATTCCCATACATCCACTGGATATCCAGAAAAATCACATTATATTGATTCAAATGATGTTTAAACCCTGCATCCTGACTTATCTTAAATCCTGTAAATAAGTTTTCGGAGCTGCATCCTTTACTGTAATAAGCAGCAAGCATCGTTACCGCCATCGTCTTTCCAAATCTTCTCGGTCTGCTGGAACAAATCAACGGGCGATCTTTTCCAATACGGCTATTCGTATAGGTTATAAGTTCCGTTTTATCCACGTAGAATTCTGAATTAATCGAAACAAAAAACGCTTCATTTCCCGGATTTAAGTAGATTCCCATAGCAGCTCACTCCTCACAATGGCGTAGATATACCCCAATTATAACAGATTTATGCTATTTTACAAGCGGATTGCATGCAATACGTTCATTTCCACAAAGCCAGTAAAAATTCCACATCCTGGAAAAAGCACATAAGCAGTACAGGAATTCCGGGCTTATGTGCTTTTCTTTTTATGGAAATTGACAAAATAAATAGCTGCATTCTTGTTACGTTGTTTTAAATACTTAGCAAATCGGCAATTTCAGAAAAATCGATATATAAATCTTCAAAGATATTTACCTTAATTGCAGCATTAAAAGAATATTGAATATTTAAATCATTCCCCTCAAAATCATTGACCGTCACTACCTTACGTCGAGGATCTACGATCCAATACTCACGCACTCCTGCATTCTTATAATAATAAGGTTTACGAATATAATCATCGGAAGAATTACCTGGAGAAACAATTTCAACAATAAAATCAGGTGCGCCATTGCAGCGCTTTCCATCCAGCTTATTTTTATCACATATAATCATAAGATCCGGCTGAACAATCGTGAGTGGAGTATCATTCAATTTTACATCAAATGGTGCATGGAATACCCGGCATGTTCTTTTTTTGCGTTTAAGATAGGTGTTAAGGATTGTAGAGAGTTCCATGGAAACTGTCTGATGGTTCTGTGACGGACTGGCCATGTAATAAATTTGGCCGTCAAATACTTCAGCTCTTACATCCTCTGGAATAGCCTCATATTCTTCCAGAGTCGTAATAAAAGATTTTGTCTGTAATGCTGGCATGGATTACACTTCCTTTCCTTTTCTGCTTTCCGATGGGACTTCGCGGCCTTTTCAACCTGGACGGCATACTGTAATGCATTCTAAAGATAGCCAAACCCACTTACCCTTTTAATTCTCGAATATACCGCAAAACCTTAAGTATTCTTTCCTGTTCTTCTACGGAAAACTGATGCAGGATATCCAGGGCTTCGGTATCCAGTACTTCGGAAATATCTCTCTGCTTTTTTCCTTCCCTTCCGGCATTTAATATCGAGTCCACAGTAACATGGAAGAGTTCTGCGTAATAGGTCAGGACACGCAGATTCAGTTTTGCCCGGTTATTTTCGATATTGCTGATAAAGGAAATCGTACAGCCAAGATCTTCGGCTACCTGCTCCTGGGTATAGGAATGTTCTGTCCGCAAACGTTTTAGTTCTTCTCCGATTTTATCAAAGTTATAGTTCTTCATCTTCACACCTCACGTTAAGTAATAACTATAGTTTATTATCGTTTGCGCTTAAAATCAATGCATTATTTTAATATACACCATTATATTGATAACTATATTAATAAGTGTGAGGAAAAAAGTTTATAACTGTGAAGGAACTAGACAACAAATTTCTGGGCTTCCATCTTTAATTTTGCTTCCTGATCATAGGTCAGAAGTTCCTGGTTAGGTTATTACAAAAGCTGCATTTACTCTGACTGGATGTAACCCCACATCCTCTATCCCGTTCGCGTAGGCTGTCGGGAATACTTTTTTCAATATCTGACAGGACGCATTGATATCTGCATTGATTATTATTCCATTTTCGCTGACAAACAATCCCCTGTGTATGCGCCGTGTGTTCCTGTAATTCTGTTTTACCGGCATTTCATAGTCAAGAAAGCTTGTACCGGATGTATAGGATTATTCGGTTAGAATAACGTTAATCCCTGCTTCCTGTGTCTTATACTGCTGCATTTTAAAAGAAACTCTGAGAGCGCATCATTACCGTTTCCGCAACTTCCTTCCACTCTTCTAAAAGCCCCTGATTGTGCGTTAAACGGCCTTTCTGCGCAGTTTTACAAGCCTCGCCATGTTCCGCTCCACTTTCAGACGGAGTTGGCCTTAAAGGGGAGTGCCGAAAGACACTACTGTTTATACAAAGCTTATAAAAAAATGGTAATTCATATTTCTACAAAAGATATTACTGTATCAATAATCAGGAGCAATCAGTAAATCGTTATAACCGGATTGCGTCACTTTTAAATGGGTGTGATTTTTCAAATTGAGAAGCTTCTTCACTGATGGTTTCTGGTGTTTTCGCATCAAAATATTCTCTTTGCCATTTTGTATAATCAAATTTTTCTCGGATAATTATGGAAATAAATTGTTCCGCCTCTATAATTCCCATCTGTTCGATTAAGCATTTCATTCCCTTGTTCATAATGGCAGTCATACTTTCCATCATATTATTTTTTCCTCCATTTTTATAACAAACTCAATCGGTGTAACCATTTTTATTTCTTCCGTTTTATATTTCAGCAGTCGTATATCCGTAGATATAAAGTACTTACACTTCGCATAGAGAGCAGAAGCTACATGACAGGCATCTTTGAATTTAATTCCTGTTTTCATAATTTCAGCAGCTTTTGTTTCAATCAGCAATTTACGTTCATCACCTATATATGCGTAAGTATTTTTATTGATGAAATCAAAAATAGCGTTACGCCGCATTTCAAATGGATTATTACTGCATTCATAACGCAGCATGTAGGATGTAACCAGCTGAAGCTTTTTATCTTTAATTAATGTCTGAATATAGAGTTTAGACTACGTTTCCAGGGAAATTTTTAATTGACTCTGATCATCGTAAGGCCGGTTAAAGCAGCACATATCAAGGTATATTTTCATAAAGTTCACCTCATGCACATCAGATTAAATAATGGAAGTGAAAAACCTGACATAAGAAAAGAGCAAGTTTACTGTTGCTAAATATACCTTATCATAACATGGATTGTATTACAAGATAAATATTTTATATTTTTAAAGGCACCTGGGTGAAAAAATCTATTTTTTTCATTTTTAGATTTAGTTTTTCTTTCAAATGCAAAGAAACTTTGGATAAAATCGGAAAATATTCTTGTAAAATGTCATAGTTTTGCTATAATTGGGATATAAGAAAAGGAGATTTTATACATGGCAGATAAAATCATTCAATGGCATCCGGAATTTGTCGCTGCGATCGACCTGGAACTTTCGGCCTATCGCCAGGGTTTAATTTACGAAAGAGAATATGTAGAAGAATTGATAGGAGATGAGAGTATGTGTCAGGCGCTGATGGAAATTATGGAACCGAAAATCAGTCAAATTGTAAACGAGCGAACACAGAAACGTGTAGAAGAAGAAAAGCAAAAACTTTTAGAAGAACGAAAACAAAAACTTTTAGAAGAACGAAAACAATCGATATTTCAGATGGTATTAACTTTGCGTGAATATGGAATTAATAATGCCAAAATCAAAGAATCTTTAATTAACA
>CAMNRM010000106.1 GCA_946553025.1 uncultured Clostridium sp. | reverse complement strand
CCTCTATTCCCGGCTGCCTGGTCGGAATCTGCTTCTGTTCCGGTTTTCGTTCCGGGTTTCGTTCCGGTTTTTGTACCCTTCTTTCCAGGAAGCAGAAGCCCCGCTCCAATCGCTGCCCCAAATGCCGCAATTCCAAACCAGATCCACTGTTTCGTCGTGAATCCATTGCCCTGCTGATCTTCCTCTTCAGGTACATCAGAATTAACCGGTGCCGGTTTCATCTTCACCTCTTCCTCGTATTTTCCGTCATAGGGAATACGGGTTCCGCGAATCAGCATCCGGTGGCTGTTGATACCGTAGGGAGTGCAGGTTACTAAAGTTACATAATCCTCTCCGGGGACGATGGATAAACCTTCGACCTCTTCGGGGAGAACGATTTCAATCTGATCGATTTGATATTCCAGGATTTCTCCTAAAACTTTGATGTAGAAAATATCGCCGACTTCCAGGCGGTCTAAGTCCGTGAAAAGTTTCGCCGACGGAAGGCCGCGGTGCCCGGTCAATATCGCATGGGTGCTCTCGCCGCCGATGGGGAGGGAGGAGCCGAGGTAGTGGCCGGAGGCTACCTGGAGAACAGCTTCATCTGTTCCGTGGTAGATGGGAAGATTAATCTTAACAGCAGGAATTTTAATTGCCCCCATAATCCCTATCCCCGTAACATTTAGTAAATTTTTGTAGGGACTATCTGCCCTTTTCCCTTCTACGGTCGCTGCCTCGCTCAAATTTGAAAATTCGACAAGGTATTGATTATACTCCACAGCCGCTTTTAACTCTTTTGTATAATCCTCTTCTTCCAACTGTTCAACTACATTATCATAATTTGCAATGGCACGAGAAGAATTTTTCTCATTAATATAATCGCTGACTGTAGGATAAAGGAGCACCGAAAGACCTGCAAGAAAAATCAATCCAATTATACAATTAATAATTATTCTTTTCATGAGGTCTTTCGGTCCTTTCTAGCATTTACTTTTTATATTTATTGCTATTACTTATTTTACTTCCAATTTTTCTTTATGCTTTCTTTCTTCTTACTACAAAGAACACTGCACCTGCCATTAAAATAATACCTGCGGCATAAAAGATAGTTGTACCAATACCACCTGTAGAAGGAAGAAGTGCTCCTGCTCTGTTCAATACTTTGGTTAATCCATTATCTGCACCTGTCACAGTTCCATCATTGCCAATAGTAATGGTTACTGGGGTACTAAGTTTGTTATATCCAGTAGGAGCTTCAATTTCTGTCAGGTAATATGTGCCTGCTGCTAAACCTTCAATAGCAAATGTACCATTAGCAGTACCTGTAATAGAAGTTTCAATCTCTGTTACACCATCAACACTCTGATCAACATTAACTTTATATGTTGGAACCGTTAATGTTTCGCCTTCGGCTGCTGTTCTTGAAGTTACCTTTATCGGATTTGTTCCATTCTTATTTTTGCTTAATGTAAACTTAGCACCAGCTAATGCTACCTGAGTGTTTGGAACTTCCTGATTTTGATTATCAAACTGAGCCGTATATTTCTGTACATTTATCTGATAAGTCTTGGTTGTTGTTTTGCTGTCATCGGTTGGAGTTGTAGTATGATTATCACCATAGTTTAAAGTAGCCTCATTAGTATTACCATCACCAGCAACAACGGCCTTCTCGTTCAGACGAGCATAATAAGTAACTACAATATTAATTTCCTTAGATTCAGTTGTTAAGTTCGCTAATTCAGTTCTTAAAGATGCCATAAATGAGTCAGTAAAAGTAAGTGTAAATCCCTGATCATTAGATTTATTTACAATTGTATAATCTGTATTTTCAGTTAAAGGTACATTTCCTTTTTTAACTGTTAAACTTTTAGTTTCTGTTCCATCTGTGAAAGATTTTACAAAAGTTAATCCCTCGCTCATACTATCGTTTAAAACATAATTAGCCGCACCTGGTTTTGCTGTAATTGTAACTTCATAAGAAATATAATCACCAACACTTGCTGTATTTGAAGATATTTTATTGTCATTTTCAATAATCTTCTTTTCAACTTCTGGTGCACCATTTTTCTCGGTAATCACTACACCTGGCTTATTCGTATTCAGTTCACATAATGAACCTGCACCTGCATCTATTAAGTAATATCCATCAACCATTTCCCCAAATGAAGCAACTCCATTCGCTGCTACTGTAGAATAATCTTTTGTGATGCTATTGTCTTCAACATAAGCAAGTGCTAATTTAGAAAGTCCCTCTGCATCTGTAGCACTACTCTTCCACCGAATATTCTGTGTATTTGATATTACTTCAAGATAATCACTAACCTTTTCACCATCCTTCTCGTATGAAAGAAATCCATTCCATTTCGTGCTTAAAGTATATGCAATTGATGTTTTGTCATCATTCATAACTGCATCTAAAATCCTGTAAGCATTATAAGTTAATCCATCAATTGCTTTATTAACTGTAACCGAACCATTATTTCCTGTTGGTATTGGTTGTGTTTCATCTGCAAAACTCGGTGCCGCCATCGCCAACACCATAATCACTGTCAATAACATGCTTAATAATTTCTTCATCTTCTTCATAGTCATTTTTCCTTTCTTATTTTTGAATGATTAATTACTACATAACTAGCTGCTTAACTACACCTGCCTAAAGTTCATCTAAAGCAAATTTATCATTTACATAAACTTTACACAAATGCCTTTTTCATCTCTTCTCTTTTCCCCTCGCCTCCTTTACTGTTTTGGTCAAATTTGTACTTTGATGTATTGATTTTCAAATTCTTAATCAACTATTTTCCACCATCTCCATACAATCTTTGCAGTGCTTTATGTACACCTGTGAGAGCAAATGCTACTGTTTTTTTGCCCTCACAGGGTTACATTACTTAAGTTGTTACTGATAAAATACTTTTGTTATGAACTGTTTTCTTACTTTAATTCAAATCAAAGCGGATCTTCAAATTCTTCATGTTGTCCTGCTGATACTCTTCGATATTTCCGCTCGCCATAACAACGAACTTCCACGCCAGCCATTAATAAAGCTAACATTAATAGGAACCACCCATAACGTTCAAACATTGCCAAACCAGGACCGCCGGTGTCGGGTAAAATTGCACCAGGGATATCAGGTACTTCTTCACTCTCAAGATTTCTAACTACTACACTTTCACCGTTATCGCTTACACATCTATATTCTTCCTCTTCATATAGGTACACACCAGCCTTATTCTTTAGTTCACCCACAAAAATCTTTTTGTCTTCAGCCTGTAGATATCCTGTTGGTGGAGAGATTTCACGTAAAATATAATAACCCTCCAAAAGAGAAGAAAATTCAATAATACCCGTTGCATCTTTATCACTACTTCCATTATTTTCCGTCAATCGAATTTTTCCACTCTTTATTGGTTTTTCACTCGGATTATTCCAATTCTGATCTGCTAAATACAATCCAAACTCAACATCTGAAAACGCCGTATCATCTTTATCAAATTCTTTTCCAATTCCATTCTCAAACTCTTTCTTCACCACGAAACTGTTGGAGAATGAATTAGCATACGAATTTGTAATTTCTATGGATATTAATTCACCTTCATTTACCGTTATTGTCGTTTTAGGTTTCCCTTTATCCAAATCATAAACAGGAAGCAAAGTTTTCGTTATTGTTCCATCATCATCAACTTCCACTTTTTCCATTGAAACCGTCGCGGGTATACCAAAATCTTCATTTAAAACTTCTTCAATTGTATATTCACCCGCTAAAAGATCTGTAATATTTTTTGCCTCAGAATAACTTCCTCCAACATTAGTAAATTGATTTAGAGGAATATCTTTATGGTAAGTTCCATCCGTTTTTGTAAGTTTTATAGAAAGATTATATTTTTCTATATTTTCCACTCCACTAACTATTTTCGTAATGGAAACTCCACATTTCTTAATTTCCGCTGACTCTGAGCCAAAACGAATATCATCCAAAAGATTTCCCACAGATTTATTGCCTGTGGCCGTCTTTCCTGCGACAAAAAAGAACCTCGTTAAGTATTGCCCTTCGCCAACCACATAATCATCTGTATAAAAGGTCCATCTTCTTGGACTAGTAAGTTCCCAAACTCTTGTACTGTCTGGATAATTTTCAGGGTTTGCTTTGATTTCGTCTACCAAACTATTAATATCCGTTTCTTTTAATTTTTCTTCTGCCATACTTTTAGGCATAATTACAACATACATTGTATCTTCTGGACTTGCAGTGGTGTTATTTCCACGTGCCCGATGCCAAAGCGACCAATGCAAAGTGGCTCCTGGAGCAGTTAAAACATCCTGATATAACGCTCCTTCTCTTTTTGCATTTAACTCTGCACATTGTGTTCCATCCGGCAAACTTTTCTCTCCCCCATCAAGATAATGACCATCTGGTTCAAAAGCTACACTGTCCTCCCTTACAATTTCTACATGAGGTGTCGTTGATTTCCATATAAGTCCATCAGTTTCTTTGTCATACTGGAAAAATTTAGGAGTGCCAGTCAACTTCGGTGATTCAAAACTACCATTTTCTATCTTGTCAGAAAAATCCACCAAAAACGGACTGGATGCCATAATTTCATTTCCATCTTTGTCCCTTATGGTTACTAAATAATAATGATTAGCACCTCCATCATGAACAGCATTGAGAATCTTTCCATCTAATTCCAAGTTCCACTTATTTCCTGCCACTGGTTTCATGAGCACTTGGTATTGAGGATCTCTAGTTTTCTTTCCGTTTTGGTCTGTAATCTCTGGGCACTGAGCACTGTTAAGATCTTTACTCCATTTATACCACACATAACTTTGCCCAGGTTCAAGATCTCGACTTGCTTCTAATTGTCCATTATTTAGAATGTCATTCCTAATTTCAAGACTAGTTTCACGATAACAAATATCCAGTGTTATCTCTGCACGATCTCCCCAATATACACTTGGACAAATAATAGGAGCTGATATATCCTTTTTACTTATTTCCACTAAATAACCAAATCCATAACCACCTACCTTTTTTACTTTAATAGAAGTTGCAGTTCCGCTTACAATTTCTTCTTTTCCCAATCCAACATCTGGCACCACAATCGGATTATATGAACCCGTTGTTTTATCGAAATTATAACTATAGGGTTTCGTTGTAAATTCTATATGGTCAAATACATATCCCTGAACGCTAGAAAAAAATTCATCTATTGGAAAAATCCAGTATCCCGCATTTTCTCCTTCACTAATAAGATCTTTCTCATAAATATCAATATTTTGATACGGAAAAGAAATATCTTCACTAATATCCTTTTTCTCACCCTCTCCATTTAGGCTATAAAAATTAAGAGTAAAGTTCACCACCTGTGCATTATCACCCACCATCCACGTTACTATAAATGTCGAAAAGCTATTCACTTCAAACGCCGCTTCTACATGCTCTTCTGCCTGAACTTCGACTTTTCCCTCTGTTTTATCTCCATGGTCGGCAACTTCTTCTACAAAGATTTCTCCTTTCTCTTCTGCTAAATGCTGAACAGCAATAGATTCCAGGTCAGCTTCTTCCGGCAAAGCTTCTTTTTTCACTTTTATGGATACCTGAACATTTCCATCCGGCTCTATTTCTCTGCCTTTCTTATCCAAAAAGCTGATATCTAAAGCCATCATTCCATCGTACTCAGTACCCTTGCTGTCTAAAGCTTCTTTTGCTTCTTCATATTGCTCTGCGTGTTCGCCTTCTTCTTTTAATTCCTTTACCTGAAGGATTACACCCTCGGGAAGAACATTTTCATCCGCCCTTACCTGTACAATAACATTTTCTAACTCAACTTCTTTTTCAAATACCGATGAAACACGTTCGGCGTTTGAATCACTTGCTTTTCTTAATTCAGCACGATTCAAACCGAGTTCTTCTGCCGTAGTAACAAATACGATGATACTTTCTTCATTCATTACCACTGGTGCGTATAATTCGCCTTCAATTTCATCATCTTCTACATTTGATGGACTGGCATTTTCTGTTTTTACTTCCTCGGTTTTTGTCGTTACTTCTTCAGTTTCTGCTTCTGCTTCTTCAATTTCTGTCTTTACTTCTTCAGTTTCTATTTTTATTTCTTCGGATTCTTCTTCAATTGTTTCTTCTTTCTGTTCCTCCTGCGTATCAATAATTGTTGTTTCTTCTACACTTTCTGTTTCTTCCTTATCATCCAATACGCTTACTTCTAAGTTATCTGTCACCAGATGAATTACATTGCGGGATATTTCTGCCGATACTTCTTTTCCCTTATCGGATGAATTATCAGAACTTCCGGAATCACTTGACTTCTTTGTGCTTTCCGATTTTTTTGAACTGTCCGAATTTCCCGAACGATCATTTTCTGTTTTTCCTGTATCTGATTTTCCTCCCTTATTTGTACTTGTATTTCCTGACTCACTCTTTTCCGAAGTTTCCGACTTTGAAGATTCCTTATTATCGGATGTATCTGCTTTATCTGCATTTCCATTTTTCGTATTTCCAGATTCTTCTTTACCCGATTTTTCGCTTTCGTTATTTTCGGATTCTGCCTTATCTGGTTTTTCTGTTTCTTCCTTTTCTGATGTTGGGTTATTCTTTACTTCTTCATCTTTTCTTTCATCCTTTTCTTCGGCTTTATCCTGCGTATTTGTGTTTTCCTGTGTATTTCCTGGCTCTTTTGTATTTTCCTGACTGTTTCCGGTTTCCGGCTTATTTACCGTTTCCTGGCTGTCTTTACTTTCTTTATCCTCTCCTTCTGCATCTGCTTTTTCCTGTGTTTCATCATTTCTGTTTTCTTCTGCATCAGCAGCCGATTCATCTGCTTTGCCTTCATTTTCCGCAGAATTTTCAGTTCCTACAGAACTTTCGTTTCCCGCAGAGCCTTCATTTTTCGCAGAGGTTTCACTTTCTACAGTTCCTTCACTCTCCGCAGAATCTTCACCCTCCGCAGAACTTCCACTTTCTACGATATCTTCTCTCTCGCTGGAATTGCCGGAATCACTGGAGTTACTGCTATTTCCACCATTGCTGCCATTCCCACTGTTTCCGCCATTTCCTCCAGATGCTCCGCCAGCGCCGCCGTTTCCTCCAACTCCTTTTATCCCTTCGCTGTTATTTTCTTCTTCTGCCTGGCCTTCGCTTTCGCCGCTTTCGATTTCATCCGCTTTCCCATCTTCTTTACTTTCTTCTCCGCTTTCGGCTTCCAGGCTTTCTTCTTCGCTCTTACTGTCAATAACTACCGCGCTCCCAGGTACAAGGATAATCTCTTCTGTCGTCTTTTCATCCACCTGGATAACTGCCGTCTGTTCGGTTTCCGAAGCATTGC
>CAMNRM010000105.1 GCA_946553025.1 uncultured Clostridium sp. | reverse complement strand
CCTCTATTCCCGGCTGCCTGGTCGGAATCTGCTTCTGTTCCGGTTTTCGTTCCGGTTTTTGTACCCTTCTTTCCAGGAAGCAGAAGCCCCGCTCCAATCGCTGCCCCAAATGCCGCAATTCCAAACCAGATCCACTGTTTCGTCGTGAATCCATTGCCCTGCTGATCTTCCTCTTCAGGTACATCAGAATTAACCGGTGCCGGTTTCATCTTCACCTCTTCCTCGTATTTTCCGTCATAGGGAATACGGGTTCCGCGAATCAGCATCCGGTGGCTGTTGATACCGTAGGGAGTGCAGGTTACTAAAGTTACATAATCCTCTCCGGGGACGATGGATAAACCTTCGACCTCTTCGGGGAGAACGATTTCAATCTGATCGATTTGATATTCCAGGATTTCTCCTAAAACTTTGATGTAGAAAATATCGCCGACTTCCAGGCGGTCTAAGTCCGTGAAAAGTTTCGCCGACGGAAGGCCGCGGTGCCCGGTCAATATCGCATGGGTGCTCTCGCCGCCGATGGGGAGGGAGGAGCCGAGGTAGTGGCCGGAGGCTACCTGGAGAACATCTTCGCTAGTACCATGATAAATAGGTAAATTGATTTTTACAGAGGGAATTTTTATAGATCCAATAATTCCATTTCCCGCAATATTTAATAAAGATTGATAAATCTTATCTTCTCTTGCATTTTCTGCTTCAGCAGCAGCACTAAGGTTTGAAAAATCAACAAGATACTCATTATATACTTTTGCTGCTTCCAATTCTTTTGTATAATCTTCCTCTTCCATTTCAATTACAGTGTTGTCATAAGAAGCTATAGCACGAGATGCATGTAACTCGTTAATATAATCACTTACTTTAGGATAAAGAAGGACAGAAAGACCTGTAAGAAAAATCAAGCCAATTACGATATTAATAATAATTCGTTTCATAAGGTCTTTTTGTCCTTTCTCTATTTACCCATTAATTTCTGTTATAAAATGCTTTACTTTATAATGTGTTTTAAGGTATTTTATAACTTAACTTATGCTCTTTTTCTTCTAACAACAAAGAATACTGCACCAGCCATTAAAATAATACCTACTGCATAAAAGATAGTCGTACCAATACCACCTGTGGAAGGAAGCTGTGCACCTGAATTATTTGTCACTTCAAGGCTAACTACACCTGTACCCATTACTGCTCCCGTACTATGAACATCAGTTTTTCCATCGGCTGTATATGAAGCTGTTAAAGCAGTTAATGTTCCATCATCTCCAATAAAAGAAGTAATGGTCAAAATAATTGGATCGGCAAGCTTATTATAACCAGCCGGAGCTTTTGTTTCTGTTAAAGTATAAGTGCCCGCATCAAGACCATCAACATTAATTAAACCATTTACATCCGAAGTTAAAGTAGTTCCATTAGAATCAACCCAACCAGTAATTTTACCATCTGCTACAGTAGCAAATTTTCCATCTGCTTTTTGTAATGTAAATTCTGCATTTTCAAGTTTTACCTTATTCTCTTCAGCAGTTCCATCTGCGTAAGAAGCAACCTTAGTTAAAGCTAATTTAAACGTATAAACCTTTACTTCTTTATCAACTGTTTTACCAGTACCTTCCCCATTATTATTCGGGTTATTTGAATATTCTAACGTAGCTTTATTCTTGTCTGTTGTTCCTGCCGTGGCTTTATCATTTAATTTTGCAGTGTACTTAACAATTACTTCACTATTTGCCGCTATACTTGCTATCTCTTTAGCATCAGTAATGGTAAATACCATTTTTTGCCCATTAAAGACAACACCTACACCCTCGATTGTACTATAATTATCAATTTCTGTATTACCAACAAAAAGTTTTACTGAATCTTGGTTAAAGGTTAAACCACTGGTCAACTCATCTTCAAATACCAACTTATAAGCTGTATAATCAGCATATGTTTCTGGCATCGTTGCTTTCAATTGGAATGGAACATCATCACCAATGCTATAATCATCGCCCTTTTTATTATCATTCCCTACTGTTTTGTCAAACTTAGGGATATCGTTATCCGAAGATTTTGGTGTAGCTGTAGCATCACCTACTACTTCTAAAATAAATCTGGTATAAGCTTCTGCCGAAGATCCATCTAAACTATCTTCCGCATCTTTGACTAAGTAATAACCAGGTTCAAGATTAGTAATTTCGTATCCAGTAATTTTGTTTTCTCCAGTAGTTTCGTCTTTTTTTATTATTGGGGTACTTGTTTTGTTCACAGCACTTAAATATGCTCCTACTTCTTGAGCAAAAGTTGCTGCCTTACCATTATCAGTGATTTCTTCAGCCTTCTCTGCCGCTTCGCCAAACTCTGCTTTTCCTTCATCATTGATGCCTGAACCCCAAATAATATTAGATAATACTTTTTTGCCATCTCTCAGTGCTAAATCACCAGCAAAAATCTGATATGCTTCATAAGTATGACCACTATTTTCACTGTTAATTGTTATTTTATAGGTACTCGTACTCTCTTGCGGAGTGTCTGCAAAACTCGGTGCCGCCATAGCCAGCGTCATTGTCGCGGCTACTAACATACTTAATAATTTCTTCATCTTCTTCATAGTCCTTTTTCCTTTCTTATTTTTGAATAATTAATTACTACATAACTAACTGCTTAACTACACCTGCCTAAAGTTCATCTAAAACAAATACATTATTTACATAAACTTTACACAAATGCTTTTTTCATCTCCTCTTTTTCCCCTCGCCTCCTTTACTGTTTTGGTCAAATTTGTACTTTGATGTATTGATTTTCAAATTCTTAATCAACTATTTTCCACCATCTCCATACAATCTTTGCAGTGCTTTATGTACACCTGTGAGAGCAAATGCTACTGTTTTTTGCACTCACAGGGTTACATTGCTTAAGTTGCTACAGATAAAATACTTTTGTTATGAACTGTTTTCCTACTTTAGTCCAACTCAAATAGGATCTTCAAATTCTTCATGTTGTCCTACTGGCACCCTTCGATACTTCCACTCGCCATAGCAGCGAACTTCCACACCAGCCATTAATAAAGCTAACATTAAGAGGAACCACCCATAACGTTCAAACATTGCCAAACCAGGACCGCCTGTGTCGGGAAGGATTGCTCCAGAAGGTATTTCTTTGTTTTCCACGTTTAATCCATTATCATCGATCAATGTTTTATCGTCTGGATTTTCTGTATCTATCACGTAACAGCCAAACACCTCTTTTTCAACTGCTTCCCCGTTCTCCATTACCGTCTGTGTTACTTTTCCTACATAAATATCTACAGGACTTATTGTCTGGTAACTATCGGGTGTGTTAAATTCTGTCAATCTGTATATTCCTTCGGGAATGTTCTCAAATATAAAACTACCAAATAAGTTGTCTGAATTATTCTCATCTACAGAAAGTTTATTATCTTCTGTATCAGAAGCACCATCCTTCATAGCCATAGATGCTGTTTGTGTATACAACTTCTCATTATCCACAGATTCTAATTTAAACTGAACATTTTTAAAGCTTTCTTTTATGCTATCCTGCTTTTTAACACCATTTTGGAAAATCTTCTTTATAGAAAAACTTCCTTTTAACTTTTCAGGATACATATTAGTGAGTCTTACATATGTCGTTTTTCCTTTTTCTAAAGTAACCTTACCATTTGTAATATTTGTTGTAGCTATTATTTCATTATTCTCTCCTAGAGTTACTTCTTCAATAGAAATATTAGGTTGTGGAAACCCATCAGGAAGAATTTCTTCAATCTCATATGTTCCTGCTGGAAGATATGAAAATCCCTGTTCTGAAAAATAAACATCATTTCGGGGTTGAAACCCAATTAAAGAAACTTCTGCTGAATACGTACCATCTCCATTTGATTCAAAAACTTCTGAAGTACTCAAATCGGCCCCTGTAAAACTAGTAACTTTTACTTTAAGTTCATATCCTTGAATATCTTCTTCAGATAATCCTTTAACCACTTTAGAAATCCATAAATTTCCCTGTTCTACTGATACTGGTGGCAGTTCCGTTCCAAACCATACATCATCTAACAAATTTCCCCTTGTTGGATCGTTTGAACCAGTAGCACCAGCAATAAAAAAGAATCTGGTAAGACATTGTTCATCCCCAACCGTATAATCTCCACCTTTTCTATACCATCCTTGATTATTACTAGTAAGTGCTGGTGATATACTTGCCCCTGGATACTTGTCTGGTTCTCCTTGTATCTTTTTCATTGTTTCAACTAATTCTTCCTGACTAACTTCTGCTTTTCCAAATAATTCCTCAGCCATTAATGTTGGCATTATTAATACATACATTGTATCAAGATATTCTGTTTTTAAATCTTTCTCAGGGATCTTACTTGGATCGCTTGGCAGGTAAGGACCACGCGCTCGGTGTAAAAGACTCCAATGCAATGTTGTCCCTGGAACAGTTAAAACATCTTGATATAAAGAACCTGACATATCAGAATTCAATTCCGCACATTGTGAACCATGCATTCCTCCTTGGTAAATGTGTAAATTATGATCTGTACTCTTATCTTGTACAAGTTCAACTGTTCCTGTTGTTGACTTCCAAATAAGAGAATCTGTGCCATTGCGCTTCCATTCATGACTCAAATCAGTTATTTTAGGATTTTGAAAACTTCCATTTTCCAGTTTGTCATAATAATCTATCAAGCAAGGTTGCGAACTAACTACTACACCATTTTCATCTATTATTTCAACCTGATAATATTTTTGACTACCTCCATCAAGAGCAACATTAATACTCCTTTTGCTCTCATCCATATTCCACTTATTTCCTGTTATCTGTTTTCGTTCAACTTCAACTCGATCAGAAGGTTGTGGTTCAACTCCAAGACCTCTTTGCCATTTATACCATACATAATGCTGTCCTTCTTCAAGTTCTTTATCCGCAGTAAGAAGCCCATTTTTCTTAACTGTATTTAAAATTCCCAAATCACTTGAATCCCTTTTATAGTATAAATTTAAACTTATCCCTAAAGCTCCCTGATGGTCCTCATCAGCCACTGTCAAATTATTTACAGGACTTCCCCACCCCCACAATTCATATGGATATCCTTCAAGTTCTGCACCTGTTTCTGATTGATTGTGTATCACTATCTTGTATGAAAACGCAACATTCCCTTGACCTATTTCTATACTTGTTGCCTCACCCTCTTTAAAAGCCATAATAAACTTGTTGTTTTCTCGTTTTGGCGTAACTATTCCATATTGAACAATAGTTTCATAATAGTTTACAGAAAATTCTGCCTTTAAATATTCACTATAGCCATCGACCGAATTTTCAAAACATTCCTTTAAGTTTATTTGAGCCATAGAATCAGATAATTGCATTGTTTTATCAATTTTAATTCTTGATTCTTCAAGAAGTTGTTTATTTCCACTTTCATCTTCACTGTAAAAATTTAACGTAAGCTGTGCCGCTGCTTCTGCGGCTTCATCATTTCCGTCTATTACCCACTTCACAGTTACAGTAAACACCGAAAAACTATCCACCTCAAATGCTGCTTCCACATGTTCTTCTGCTTCAACTTTAACATTTCCTCTCGTCTTATTTCCGCAATCAGCCACTTCTTCTACAAAGATTTCACCTTCATCCTCAACTAAATGCTGTACGGCGATAGACTCTAAATCGGCTTCTTCCGGCAAGGCTTCTTTTTTTACTTTTATGGATACCTGAACATTTCCATCTGGCTCGATTTCTCTGCCTTTCTTATCCAAAAAGCTGATATCTAAAGCCATCATTCCATCATACTCTGTTCCCTGGCTATCGAGTGCTTCTTTTGCCTCTTCATACTGTGCTACGTCTTCGCCTTCCTGCTTTATTTCTTTTACTTGAAGCTTTACGCCTTCCGGAAGAACATTTTCATCAGCCTTTACCTGTACGATGACATTCTCTAATTCAACTTCACCTTCATATGCCGGAGAAATATGTTTTGCGTTGGAATCGCTTGCTTTTCTTAATTCAGCACGATTCAAACCGAGTTCTTCTGCTGTAGTAACAAACACAATGATACTTTCTTCATTCACTACCACTGGTGCGTGTAATTCGCCTTCAATTTCATCATCTTCTACATCCGATGAACTGGCTATTTTTGCTTTTACTTCTTCTAATTCTTCTTCAATAACTTCTTCTTTCTGTTTCTCCTGTGTAGCAATAATTGTTGTTTCTTTTGTGCTTTCTGTTTCTTCCACATCATCCGATGCGCTTACTTCCAGGTTATCTGCCACCAGACAAATTACATTGCGGGATATTCCTACAGATACTTCTTTTCCCTTATCCGATGAATTATCAGAACTTCCTGAATTACTCGAATCCTTTGAACTTTCCGATTTTTTTGAACTGTCCGAATTTCCCGAACGATCACTTCCTGCTTTTTCTGTATCTGTTTTTTCTCCCTTACCCGTGCTTGTATTTCCTGACTCACTTTTTTCCGAAGTTTCCGGCTTTGAAGATTCCTTATTATCGGATTTATCGGTTTTGTCCGGCTTATCTGCCTTTCCATTTTCCGCATTTCCGGATTCTGCCTTATCTGGCTTTCCGCTCTCGTTGCTTCCTGCTTCTGTCTTATCCGGCTTTTCCGTTTCTTCTTTTTCTGATGCCGGGTTATTCTTTACTTCTTCATCTTTTCTTTCATCCTTTTCTTCTGCTTTATCCTGCGTATTTGTGTTTTCCTGTGTACTTGTATTTTCTGGCTCTTTTGTATTGCCCTGACTGTTTCCGGTTTCCGGCTTATTTACCGTTTCCTGGCTGTCTTTACTTTCTTTATCCTCTCCTTCTGCATCTGCTTTTTCCTGTGTTTCATCATTTCTGTTTTCTTCTGCATCAGCAGCCGATTCATCTGCTTTGCCTTCATTTTCCGCAGAATTTTCAGTTCCTACAGAACTTTCGTTTCCCGCAGAGCCTTCATTTTTCGCAGAGGTTTCACTTTCTACAGTTCCTTCACTCTCTGCAAAATCTTCACCCTCCGCAGAACTTCCGCTTTCTACAATATCTTCTCTCTCGCTGGAATCACTGGAGTTGCTACCGTTCCCACCATTGCTGCCGTTCCCACTATTTCCGCCATTTCCCCCCGATGCTCCGCCAGCGCCGCTATTTCCTCCAACTTCCTTTATCCCTTCGCTGTTATTTTCTTCTTCTGCCTGGCCTTCGCTTTCGCCATTTTCGGTTTCATCCTCTTTGCCATCTTCTTTACTTTCATCTCCACCTTCGGTTTCCAGGATTTCTTCTCCACCCTTACTGTCAACGACTACAGCGCTCCCGGGTACAAGGACAATCTCTTCCGTCGTCTTTTCATCCACCTGGATAACTGCCGTCTGTTCGGTTTCCGAAGCATTGC
>CAMNRM010000104.1 GCA_946553025.1 uncultured Clostridium sp. | reverse complement strand
CGTTGATACATTGCCAGTAAAAAAGTCCAGTTAATTAGCGAACGTTATACTAGTGGTCTGTATGGGCACACGGTTTTGATTCAAACAGGAAATGTATCCATCAGCAATACGGATTTGGATGTTGAATTTGATATTCCTTTTGATGATGATGCCGAGGCAAATGAAGCTGAGATTCTTATTTATAATCTTTCGGATCTGACGATACAGAACATTCTAAAAGGACAGCCGATTTCGGTTATTGCAGGTTATCATGCCGATACTGGCGTGGTTTTTAACGGCTTTATCTCTTCAGTGAAAACAAAGCGTTCGGGTGTGGATAAGGTCACGCAGATTTTTGCGCTTGACTGCGAGGGAAGGACGGAACAGGAGATAGAAAGCATTGCCTATGCATCAAATACAGCGGCCAGTGTAATTTTACTGGATTTACTTGGACGTCTGGGCCTTCCGCTGGCAGTCTTTGCACCGAAAAGAGATTATCTGTATAAAGATGGAAAGACCATCAGTGGCGGATTGATGGAGAATATCAAAAAACAGGCCCAGGTTTGCGGCGTATCTGCCTATATCTGCAAAGGCCAGGTCTATGTGCGTTCGGTACTCGAAGGCGACGGACTGGATTTTACCCTGCAGAGCAGCACCGGATTGTTAGACTTAACGGAGTTTGAAGAAACATTGACTGCCCAGGACTTTTCGGATGTTATTCACGGCATTGAAGCAACCTGTCTTCTTCAGCACAGGATTTCGACAGGAAGTATTTTAATGGTGAAAAGCCGGGAAGTATCCGGGGCTTTTCGTGTGAGAGAGGGAAAACACAGCTATGACGGAGATAACTTTCTTACCAAGGTAAAGGCAATTGCCTGTCCTGTGGTTTTTGGTGCAGAGGAGGGAAAGGGTTAATGGGGAGTGCTGTATTTCAGGAGTTAATCGAACAGGCGCTGTTACAGGTCCACACGGCGTTTGTAGGAAGCGTAGTCAGAGTGAATGGAAACATGGCGACCATACAGCCGTTGGATATGGTGAAATCCGCAGGCGGGGCGGCAAAGAAACAGGCGATTATTGAGAATTGCCCTGTTTTGCAGAGTGCGGTGAAGTTTACTGCGCTTAATCCGGCAGCAGTCCGGAATGTTCAGCCAGGAGATACGGTATTTTGTGTATGTGCGGAGCGGAATATCTCCGAAACCCGTAGTGGAGCGGTTGCTGTACCAGTATCCGGACATCATGAGCTGACCGATGCAGTTGTTGTCGGAATACTGTAAAAGAGGTGGATAAGATTCATGAAAGATTTCTTGTTGGACAGTCTGGGAGATGTAGTGATAAGTCATCATGATATTGCTCTGGTTCATGGAATGGATCTGCTTATGCAAAAACTTCACCAGGTGTTAAGCACGAATAACGGGGAATGGTGGCTGGATAAGGAAGAGGGAATTCCTGTGCGGGAGATAGTAAAGAAAAATCCGGAGCCGGGAAAGATTCGGGATTATATTCAAAAAGCGGCGTTGCAGGTGGACTCTTCCCTGCATTTGCAGTCCTGCCAGATGAAGGAGAAGCCAGGGAGGAAACTGGAAATAAATTGCATATTTTCTTTTGGTGATGCCTCTGCGGCATTGATGATGGAAATGTAATCGTTGTTTTTTTGGCTGTTTTTTCGGTGTTACTGTGAACGTGTGAACAGTAACTTTTCGGTTGATTCATTTAGGAAGGAAAAAGATATGGTATTGACAGAAAAAGGATTTATTCGGCCGGATTTTCATGTGCTTCTGGAGCGGCAGGTAGGAAGGGCGAAGCAGCTGTTCGGGGAGGATATTGATACCAGCAGCAATTCGGTTCTGGGGAAATTTCTCAGGATTAATGTCTATGATTTAGAAAACTGCTATGAACTGCTGGAAGATATTTATTATGCCCGTTTCCCAAACTCGGCCAGAGGGCAGAGCCTGGATCGGCTGTGTGCATTTTCCGGCATCAGCCGTGACCCGGCGACGGCTGCCCGTTTGGCCGTGCGCTTTCGGGGACGTGCAGGGGCGGTTGTTCCCATGGCTTTTCTGGTTGCCGGAGGAGAACAGACATTTTATGCAGACAGGGATTATTATCTTGGGACGGACGGGACCGTGGAAGGTTATGTTCGTTGTGCGACAGCCGGGATTTGCGGAAACATTGAAAAGGATACCCTTCTTCGGATTCAAAACCCGTCGGCGGATGTGGAATCGGTGGAGTTTCTTTCGATTGCCGATTATGGACAGGAAGAGGAAACAGACAAGGCGCTGCGTATCCGTTTTAATAAAAGCGTGGCCGGGTCCGGAAGTTCGACAAAAGATGCGCTGTATGGTGCTATTTACAGGGTTCCTTTGGTGGATGGTGTGTCAATAGAAGAAAACGATACGGAAGAAATCGTAAACGGAAGGCCGCCGCACAGTTTTGAGTGTTATGTTCTTGCGCCGGAAAGCCAGGACCAGTTGATTGCCGAGGCGATTTTTGAAAAGAAGCCTCTGGGGATAAAAACGGTGGGGCAGGTAGAAGTACAGGTATTTGATGACGGAAATAAGCCGCACATCATTCGATTTTCCCGGACAAAGCAGAAAAATATTTATATAAGGGCAGAAATCCTTACGAACCAGTTTTTTGAATTGGATGGAGAAAAACAGATAAAAGATAATTTGCTTAGTCATGTCAATAATTTGGCGAACGGAGAACCCGTTTATTTGTCTGGTCTTTTTGGTTATATTCATGAGGTTCATGGAGTGGTGAGTGTTGGAAATCTGCAGATATCAAGTAATGGTGAGGATTTTTTTGCGGGAAATATCCTGATAGAAAGCCATGAAATAGCCAGGACTTGTGCCGAATGGATAGAGATTGAGGTGTCGGGATGAATCGTGCAGAGCGTTTGCCGGCTTGCTATCGGAAAGATGAATATGGGAATATTTATAAGCTGCTGCATCTGAATGCATCGGCGATTGAAGAACTGAAAGAAGATATTTTGGCTGTGGGGGAATCGCTGGATTTAAAGATAGCTTCAGGAAAGACCCTGGATTTATATGGAGAAATGGTTGAGCAGCAGCGGGGACTTTTAAATGATGAGCAGTACAGGTACATGATTCAGGCCCGCATAGGAAGGAATAATGTTCAGGGAAGTTATCCGTCGGTGATGAAGGCATTGCTGCTGATGTTCGGCGGACAACCCGGGGATATCACTCTGGAAGATTTGGAACTGGATGAAGGGGAAGATTCCTGTGTGGTCAAGCTGAGCAAGTTTCCTGTATCTGTGCTGGTAAATGCCGGGTTTTCCAGTCGGCAAGCCGTGGAGATGGTGGAGCGGCTTCTGCCGATTTGTGTGAAGTTGTTTGCCGATAACTTTGAAGGGACATTTACCTTTAGCGGTGAAGCAATGGAGTATGATGCCGAAGCAGGGTTTGCTGATATTGAACAGAGCATCGGTGGGTATTTGGGGTTGCTTTTGGGTGAAGATGATAAGATTCCTGTCTTGCCGCTTTAGTCTGACGAGGATGGTGCGAGAGTAAAAAGCGAGGAGGAGATACAATGATTTGGAATAAAAAGCTGCCGGAATGGAGGGCTTCAGGGACAGAACCTCCGGAAAGCTTAAAGGAAGAAGGATTTACCGCTGGCTATAAGCCTCCGGCTCCGTATTTTAACTGGTTGTTTCATACGATATATGAAGCGGTACAGGAGATACGAAATGCCTTAAAAGAGATAGCTGTGACAGGGAAAGCGGCAGATTTACAGGAAGATAGTGAGCATCGGCTGGTAAGTGACACAGAAAAAACAGCATGGAATGGAAAGGCAAGTGGCAATCATACGCACAATAGCATGACTGCCGCAACCGCAAGTGCCGCCGGGGAAGCCGGATTAGTTCCTGCACCGGCGGCAGGAGCACAGGCAAAGTATTTAAGAGGAGATGGCACCTGGCAGACCCCGCCGGATACAAATACCACCTACAGCGCCGCAACCCAAAGTGCAAATGGTCTGATGAGTGCGGCGGATAAGACAAAGCTGGATGGGATAGCTGAGAAAGCGAATAATTACAGCCATCCCACATCCGCAGGAAGTAAACACATCCCGGCAGGCGGCTCCGCCGGGCAGATTTTAAGGTGGTTAGCAGATGGGACGGCAATCTGGGGGAATGATAATAATACCACCTACAGCAACATGACCGCCGCATCTGCAAACGCCGCCGGGAAAGCTGGATTAGTCCCTGCCCCGGCGGCTGGAGCACAGGGGAAGTATTTAAGGGGAGATGGCACCTGGCAGACACCTCCGGATACAAATACCACCTACAGCGCCGCAACCCAAAGTGCAAATGGGCTGATGAGTGCGGCGGATAAAAAGAAGCTGGATGGGGTGGCAGAGAAAGCAAATAATTACAGCTTTCCATCGCGTTATCCTAATTCAACCTTAGTTGGTGGAGCAAGTACTTGTGTAGCTTCTGGCCAGTATGCATTTGCTTTTGGAAATGGTGCAAAAGCTACTGGTACTCATTCTGCTGCTTTTAGCGGAACGGCATCAGGACTTGCCAGTTTTTCAGCTCCATGGGGGCAGGCAAAAGGTGATGGCTCATTTGCTTGTGGTGGTTCTGAAGCGGATGGAGCTTATTGTGTGGCTATGGGGTGTGAAGCATATGCGGATTATTATGATTCAGCTATTGGCTATAGGGTAAGCAACATAGGTGCGCAAGGTTCATTAGTTATTGGCAGGGACAATGATGTTAAAGCTTCTACCGCCTCTTCCGCAATGTTTGTTGTCGGAAATGGTTACTATTCGAAATATAATAAAAATGATGCTAATCCGGACTACACTGGCGGTTCTAATGCTTTTAGAGTAACAAGTTCTGGTGCAGTTTATGGAAAGAGCGCCTATAATACCTCTGGTGCCGACTACGCCGAATTTTTTGAGTGGCTGGACGGAAATCCCGAGGCCGAAGATAGGCGAGGCTATTTCGTAACCCTTGATGGAGATAAAATCCGTTTGGCCAATTCGGATGATGATTACATTCTTGGTGTAATTTCCGGCAGACCATCTGTAATTGGCAACTCCGACCCAGATGACTGGCATGGGCATTTTGCTTGTGATGAGTTTGGCGAATTTATTATGGAAAAAGCCATAGACAAAAGACCAATTCTCCGCGAGGAAACTTACACTGATGAAGAAACCGGTGAAGAGAAAACAAGAATTGTTGAGGATTACGAAGAAATTGAGGTTGATGTATATGTGCTTAATCCAGATTTCGACCCAGACCGACCATACACCCCACGTTCCGAACGTCCAGAATGGGCTGCTGTAGGTATGCTTGGCGTGCTCCTGGTGCGTGACGATGGAACCTGCCAGGTAAACGGCTACTGTAAAGTTGCCGATGGCGGCATAGCTACAGCCAGTGAAACCGGGTGGCGGGTGATTGCCCGAGTGAATGAACATCTGGTAAAAATTGTCTTTAAATAGGTCAAGGGAAGGAGGAAAAGGATGTAGAAATTTGTTGCCTGGCATAACCGGGTATGATATAATCTGAAATACGGAAAGTCAGAGAGCAAAGGCGGCTTACCCTCCATCTTCGGAGGGGCTAACCCTCCAGACGAAAGAGGAAGGGGGGCTTGCAGATGATTACATATTCTGAGTTAATACAAACAGGTATTTTCATCGTCGCCCTTATCGGGCTGTGCTACACAGTCTTTAAGGGTAAAAAATAGCCGCCACTACCGCAAATAGTGACGGCTAGCCTCGAAAAGAGGTAATGCCACAACGTTTTGAGGGTAGGCCGCTTCTCTGGCTTTCCCTTCGTATTTACTATAGCATATCCGGAAGTAAGATTCAAGGAAAAATTGGATTCAAGGTATGTAAAAAAGGACGGTTCATTTCCTGCCAGGGAAACCGTCCTTTTAAAATATTGTCTTTTCCTGAAGTATAGCATACGAATAATAAAAAGGAAAGGGTGAAATCAAAATCATGAAAGGAAAAATTTGTACAATGGCAGGTGTAATTGGAAGTATTGTTGCATCGTGGTTTGGCGGCTGGGATACCGGCCTGGCAACATTAGTTGTGTTTATGGGCATTGATTATGTTTCGGGTATTGTTGTTGCCGGAGTATTTCATAAAAGCCGGAAAACAGAAAATGGAGCGTTAGAATCCGGGATTGGCTGGAAGGGACTATGCCGGAAAGGTATGACCTTCCTGTTTGTACTTATAGCTTATCGGCTGGATCTGGCCATGGGAACAACGTATATTCGTGACGCAGTGGTGATTGGGTTTATCGCCAATGAATTGATTTCGATTACAGAAAATGCGGGTCTGATGGGGATTCCTCTGCCGGGGATAATCGTTAAGGCAATTGAAGTTTTAAGTAAAAAAGCAGAAGTGGATAAATTGGAGTAAGTTGCACCGGTGCAAGAAGCGGGGCCTGGGAATCATCCTGGGCCTTTTTCTTATGTAAAAAAGGAAAGAGAGGAAGAATCATGAATTTTGGAAAAGCATTAGAAGTGTTAAAAGCAGGCGGTAAAGTAAAGCTTCCATCCTGGGCAGGGTATTGGCAGAGAGAAGGCGATAGCATAATGATGCACTGTAAAGATGGCCGGGTGTTAGACATCCGGGAAACGAAAGATGTGTTTTACACGCTGGGCAATATTGCTTCGGAAGATTGGGAGATTGTGGATGAAGAGTGCAGTGTTGATTTGGATATCCATACTTTTCGTTTCGGGGAAGCGCTGCGGCTTTTAAAGCAGGGGAAGCGATTAACCCGGAGAGGATGGAACGGAAAAGGTTTGTCTGTGGTGTATCAGAAAGCTTATCCGCAGGGAATCCCATGCAATAAACAGACCGCCCAAGCCTGGGGCCTGAAGGAGGGGGAATTGTTCAAGTGTGAGCCATACTTGCAGATTAGCACGGTTGATGGTTCTCATGCTATGTGGGTTCCATCAATTCGGGATTGCCTGGCAGATGATTGGATTTTGGCAGAAGATGATCGGGAAGGGAGATAAACAAGATGAGAGCAGCAGAAAGATTAATCCAGGTGGCAGAGCAGGAAGTAGGCTATCTGGAAAAGCGAAGCAACAAAGACCTGGACAGCAAGACGGCCAATGCCGGGAGTAACAACTATACTAAATATGGCGCATATTTTGGTCACAACGGCCCCGATGCATACTGGTGCGACTACTTTGTGGATTGGTGCTTTGTACAAGCGTTTGGCAGGGTAAAGGCGCAGCAACTTCTTTGTGGCGGCTTTTCCGGCTACACGCCAACATCGGCACAGTACTACAAAAACAAAGGACAGTACCACAAATCCAACCCGCAACCGGGTGACCAGATTTTCTTTAAGAATTCTGTCCGTATTTGCCACACCGGAATTGTGTATAAAGTTGTCGGCAGCAAAGTCTGTACCATCGAGGGCAATACCGGTGCTGGAGCCGCAGTAATCCCGAACGGCGGAGCTGTGTGCCGGAAAGAGTATCCGCTTACCGCTGCTGGAATCGACGGCTATGGAAGGCCAGATTGGAGCCTGGTGGAAGCACCAAAGTATATCGTTGGCTGGTACCTGGACGCGAATGGCTGGTGGTATGCAGATACTACAGATACATACTTAAAGTCTTGCTGGAAGGTGATTAATGGTCATAAGTACTATTTTAATGCCGAGGGCTATGCAGCTACCGGCTGGCAGGAAATCGATGGCAAATGGTACTATTTTGAACCCAGGACAGGGCACCCGTTAGAGTGTGCGCTGTATGTGTCAGATGCAGAGGGGGTACAAGACGTAGGCCGTTTCTGAAGGGCGTAATGATCAGGGTCGATTTTTGTTGAAAGTTCGTCCAAACCATGATAAACTACATCCAGGATCTGCCATTGATGGTAGGCGGTTGCCCTCTCCGGAGGGA
>CAMNRM010000103.1 GCA_946553025.1 uncultured Clostridium sp. | reverse complement strand
ACGACGAAGAACCGGGAATTGAGGAGATCCGGGGGTTCTTGCGGGAGTGGCAGAAAGTCATTAAGCAGAGGATGAAAGACGCAGATAAGCAGCTTGCCAGAGAGAGTGCCATCAAGCGTCAAAAGAACCTGGATGAACTGCGCCGAAAGAATAACCTTAGGGTGTTGGAAGGTCTGATGGAAGACTTTATGGAGGCGGCAACGTAGGACCAAACTAAACGGCACAGAACAAAGAAACGGATAAAGAAGGAGCCGATAAAAGGAGAGAAAAAGGTTATGGAAGAACTGATAAACATTTGTACATACAAGGAATTTAAGGCAGCAACCGACCGTGAGGTCTTAAACCAGGCAGAAGGCTTTGTCCGGTTGGGCTATCTTCTTCGGAAAGCAAGGGATACGGAAATCCTAAGAGATTCCGGCTATCCAACGGTTGTCGCCTTCGCTGAAGGAGAGTATGGGCTTACGGAAACCTATGTATCCCGCTATATTGCCATCAACAAAAGATATTCACAAGATGGCTATTCCCCGTACTTACAGGAGCGCTTCCAGGGCTACGGTATGGCCAAACTTGCGGAGATGCTTACTCTTTCGGATGAAGTGGTAGAAGCCCTTCCGCCGGAACTGAGTAAGACAGAAATCCAGGAAGTGAAGCGGGAAATAAGAAAGGAACAGGAGATTACCGACCTGGAAGTGATGCTTGAGGAAACCGAGAATGGAAGCGAAGAAAAAAGCAGTCTGGAAAAATGGCTGCAGGTCTACATCCAGGAGAATAAGGAAGAGTGGAGCCGGGCAAAGAAGCAGATGCCCGGCAGCAAAGGAAAAGAGCGGGAAGAAGAAAAGGAGGGGGAGGGTGAAGAGGAAGTCAAAATCAACTGGGTTATGGACTTTCTGGCCCCAACCGGGATTGCCGCAAAGATGGCCAGGATTAAGGGAGAAGGAAAGTTTATGCTGACCATCAAGGGAAAATATTCTCCGTTAGAACTTTTAAACCTTAGAACCAATGAAAAGGAAACCTACACCCTCACGGAATGTGCAGAACTTATGGAGAGCATCCGGATGCGGGAGGGAGAAGAGGAAAAACCGGAACAGGAAAAGGAAACAAAGCGAAAAGATGAAGCCTCAGAAGCGAAACTTGCACCGGTGCAAGAAATGGCAGAAAATGAAGAACCTCCAAAAGCAAAGGAAGAAACCCAGAGCGAGAAAAGGCAGACGATAGCAGAGGAGGAAAAAGATGAAGGAAGGCAGATGGAAGTGGAAGATTATCCGGAATTTCTGCCTGAAGGATATACACCAACCGCCTACATTAAGTGCCATGACGGAAGTGAGGTCGAAGAAAAGGAGTGGAGGGAAGCGAAAGTCTTAATCGGTAAAATGTATGAGGATACGGCCATGGAGAACTGGAACCTTGAAGAAGTTTATCGGAAGGCAAAGAAGCTGGTGATCATCTTAGAGAAGCTGTATAAGGAAAGATAAACAGAAACGAAAGGAGGGTTTTGGGATGCCTGTAACCAAGAAAGAATGGCTGGATGCCCGGCTAAATTGTAAGGTAGGCGACAGTATCCGGGTATTTAATCACTGGCGGGAGGATTTAAAGGCAAAGCAGGGCAAAGAAGGAAAAGGCCGGTGGGAGAAAAGCAGGATTAAGAAAAAATTTTTCTTTATTGTGCTTTTAGAGAACGGAAGAAGCGTAGACTATGCGGAAGTGGCAATGCAGAGGAGATAAAGGAGAGCAATGGAAGAAAAACAAAGGTTTGCAATTGTGTGCCCATACTGCGGACAGAAACAATATGCCCAAAAATCAATTTTCCATGAAATGGGGATAGCGGATGGGGGTATTGGAAGCTGCCTGCAGTGTGATGCGGTGATGCAGCTGGTTTTTGATGACAAGCGGCAGGAAATGAAGGCAGAAAAGATGGAGAGGAGAATTCCATGATAAGTGCAAAAGAAGCAAAACAATGGGCGGATCGTTATGCCAGCAAAGAATTGGATAGAATTTACAGGATGATTTCTGATGCAGCTCTGGAAGGAAAGTATTCTGTTTGTGGAGAAGGGAATCTTCAGGAGTCAACAAAGCGGGAATTGGAAAAGCTGGGGTATAAAGTCGAAACAGGAAGCCAGTTTAATGATTTGTATTTTATGATTAGTTGGGGTGAAGAGGAAATGAAAGCAATCACCATATGGCAGCCCTGGGCAGGAGCAGTTGCGGAAGGGATAAAAGAAAACGAAACTGAGATTTAAGAAAGGAGAGGCAATGATTAAACAAACGGTAGCATTTGCTGTCATAACGAATAAGGATGGTGTAGTTATCCGGATAGGTCGTTCGGTTATCTTACAGCCGCAGGTCATAACAAAAAGCAGCCTTGCGGCTGCCCAAAGAAAGGAGGTAAGTGAAAAAGAATCTATGTAAAAAGGCTGCTTGCCTTGCTCATGGTAACAGGATAGCGTCAAATTGTGTCGAAACTGTGTTGGTTTTCTAAAGGAATTGTAAAAGGTTTGTGAAGAAGGGAGGGGATGCCGGTGGACAAGGATATTTTAACCCAATACATAGACGCCTGCGCACTGGTAAAAGAAACAGAAGAGGATATTCGTAAGCTTAAGAAGCGTCGGCAGACGATTGTCCAGAGCGTGGTGAAGGGTTCCATGCATAACTTCCCTTACACCAAACAGAATTTCCATGTAGCAGGTGTGCCGTACTCAGTGGTACAGAATCCTGATCAGCTGGAGGCAGAGGAAAAACTGCTGGAGGAGAGAAAGGCGGCGGCAGAGGCAATTAAGCGTCAGGTAGAGGCATGGATGAGCACCTTGCCGATGCGGATGCAGAGGATTATCCGATATAGGTTTTTTGAAGGAATGACCTGGGCGCAGGTAGCGATTAAGATGGGGAAAAATGTTACTGCGGACAGTGTGCGTATGGAATTTGAAAGATTTATCAAAAAATAGTAAAGTTTGTTCGTTTTGTTCACATTGTTCGTTTTTAAAATGTTATAGTGTAAACTGGAAACTGTGTAACAAGCTTTCCTCCCCATATTTTAAATATCCCCGGTTTGCCGACTGGGGGCGCTGCGGGATAGGGCAGTCTGGAAGCTCGCCAGGTTCATACCCTGGAGGTCGTCGGTTCAAATCCGGCTCCCGCTATTTTACATGAGCCATTATAGTTATCCCCTGTTTGAAAAGTGCCTGTCAGATGATGGGTGCTTTTCTTTTGCAAAAATTCAGGAAAGGAAGTGATTTCATGGGCAGGCCAAGGAAGTTTGGCAGTGTAAAGGCATTAGAAGTAGCATGGGAAGCCTATAAGGCGCATTGTGACAACCGAATGGTGCTTACCCATGATTTCAGTGCAAAGAACTCTGAATTCGTCAGTAAGGAGTTAAAACGCAGTATAACCTATACAATTGAGGGATTTTGTGTGTTCGCGGGGATTTCCCGTGCCTCATTTTATGAGCGATACGCGAACGAGGAGCGATTTGCTGACATCGTTACGCGCATGAAGGAAGAGTGCGAAGTTGATGCCCGGGCAAAGTTTGAGTTAGGTGTTATTCCTTCGCAACTTGCGGGCCTCTGGATGAGCAAGCATGGATATTCCACAAAGACCGAAGGAGATAAGGAAGAGCAGGAAGCGCGGATTGCCGTACTAAACGCAAAACTGGAAACGAATAAGGAAACTCCCATTAACATAGTTTTTACAAAAGCAAGTGATCGCCATGAGTGATTTACAACAAAAGCATTTTGCCATCAATGACCATTTTTACGATTTCATTGATAACTGGGATTATAAGCTTTATCTCTTGGTTGGTGGCTATGGAAGTTCTAAAAGCTACCATGTTGCAGCAAAGCTGCTGACAAAGCTTCTGAAGGAGAAGCGGAAAGCGTTGGTGGTCAGAGAGGTGTTTGATACCATCCGGGATTCCTGTTTTGACCTTCTTAGGGAAGTGGCAGAGGCCATGGGTGTTGATGAATATATGGTATTTAGAACACATCCAATGCAAATACGATTTAAGAATGGAAGCCTGATTATCTTTAAAGGCATGGATAAGCCCGCAAAGCTGAAATCCCTAAATGGTGTATCCATTGTCTGGGTAGAGGAATGTTCTGAGGTAAAGTATGCCGGGTTTAAGGAAATTCTTGGGCGTTTGCGTCATCCGACACTGAGCAATCATATTATCCTGTCTACGAACCCAGTCAGCAAAAGCAACTGGTGTTATCAGCATTTTTTTAAAAGTAAGACCGGAGAAGTCATCTTGGATGATGAGCAGCTTTACCAGGAACGAATAGTTGTCATTGGAAATACTTATTATCATCACAGTACGGTAGATGATAACTACTTTGTTCCTGAAGATTACATTTCCCAGTTAGACGACTTGGAAAAACATGATCCGGATTTATACCGGGTTGCCAGGAAGGGCAGGTTCGGTGTCAACGGAAAGCTGGTATTTCCGCAGTTTGAAGTTATTCCCTATCAGGATGGCATGGAAGCCATACGAAGGATAAAGCATCCACTAAAGAAGAATGGCATGGATTTCGGCTTTGTGGAATCTTACAATGCTCTGCTGCGCCTGGTTGTTGATCCGGATGAGAAGATTTTATATATCTTCTGGGAGTATTATTCCAGAGATAAAGATGATACAGAAATTGAGGAGGACATTAAAGAGTTTAAAGAAACCGAAGAACTAATCAAAGCCGACTGTGCAGAACCAAAGACCATCCGCTACTTCCGAAAGCAAGGCTTTCATATGCGGGCCTGCCGGAAGTTCAAAGGTTCCAGAGCCGCCTATACGAAAAAGGTTAAGCGCTTCAAGAAAATCCTCTGCCTGGACACCTGTCCGAACACGATAGCTGAATTGCAGGAACTGACCTTTGCCGAAGACCGCGACGGGAACATTATTGAGGACGAGTTTAACATTGACCCGCACACACTGTCGGCCATCTGGTATGCCCTGGATGATTACGAGGTAGAGGACTTAAAGGGCAATGCGTTAAGGCCGCGCTTATAGAAAGAAGGAAATGCTATGTGTTCACACCAATATAAAAAGATAAATGATGTAAAGGTCTGCATCCGCTGCGGCTTGACGTTCCCAGCGGAAGGCAGACCATTTTTTGATAAAAAGCTGGTTCAATATTACCAGAGCAGGAAAGGAAAACAGCATGGAAGGAATGGCAGATAAGGCAACCGGTCGTCAAATTACTATGGAGTACCCGGATTATTCGGCGGAAATTGAAGCAATTGAACGCGACGGAATTACGGTGGAATTAGTAGAGAGGATTATCCGTCGGCATCAAGGATGTGCTGTACACATGAAATCTCTGTATGGCCGCTATCAAACGAAGATGGAAGATATTCCTGTATTTAACCGGATTCCTCGTTTTACGGATGAACAGGAAGCTAAAAGCATTAACAACAAAATCAATAACGATTTCTTTTCGGAGATTGTGGATATCAAGGTCGGTTTCTTTGCCGGAAAGCCCGCAAATTATACCTATGGTGATGACTACCAGGCCGAGGAGGAAACCGGCGGGGAGGATGCTGTAGAAGAGGCATCTAAGGCACTGAGTGATTTTGTAAAGAGGAATAATCTGTTTGATGTTGATATGGAAACAACAAAATTTGCAAGTGTCTGCGGATATGCGGGCCGCCTTTTTTACATTGACCGGGAAAAGAATGAGCGGGTAATGGTATTGCCGCCTTACGAAACGATAATTCTGTCCAATACAGAAATCACAGAGCCAAAGTATGGTGTTCGCTACTATGAGTTTTTAGATTTGAATGATCAGAAATCCTACAAGGTAGAATTTTACGATGAACGGGATATTTATTATTTCAGCGGACATTTAAACGCACTTTCATATAGCGGCAGAAAACTGCATCTGTTTGATTATTGTCCTCTGCAAGGGGTTCCAAATAATAGGGAACTTATGGGAGATGCAGAGAAGGTCCTTGCCCTGATTGATGATTATGACAGCAATTACAGCGATAACAGTAATGATATTGAGGGCTTTGCGAATGCCTATATGGTGTTTAAAAACTGCCGGGTAAATGAACACACCATGGAAACTGCCAATGCAACAGGCGTTATCGGCATTGAACCAGATGATACAGAAAGCCCTTATGACGTGGCCTATTTAACAAAGGATATCGACGCAACGTTTGTCAACAGTCATCTGGATCGAGCACAAGAGAATATTTATCGCTTTTCCAAAACGCCAAACTTAAATGACCCGGAGTTTACCGCAGCTTCCGGGATGGCTCTTCGGATTAAGATGACCGGGCTGGAAACGAAGACGGGGGCTTTTGAAGCGAAGCAGGTCAGCGCCGCAACCTATATGTTTAAGCTTTTAGCCAGCAGCTTTGCCAAAAAGAAAATTCCCTTTGACCCTCTGCAATGCAACGTAAAATTTAACCGAAACTTCCCGGTAGACTTTCTCGGAGAAGCCCAGGCTGCCCAGGCGCTGATTGCGGCAGGACTGCCCAAGGAGATTGCATTTAAGGCATTGTCCTTTGTAGACGACATCGGAGCGGTAATGCGCCTGATTGAAGAAGAGCAGGAAAATATTTCGGATCTGGATGAGGGAGATGATGAGGATGAGGGAGCAGAGGATGTGCAGAATCAGAAGGATAAAGAAGAGTCGGACGATGATGAGGATGAAACGGTGAAAAAAGACGGCAAAAACGTCGGCAGGAAAAAGAGGATAGAAGATGGCTGATTATTCTTATACCCAGTTAGACAGCCTTCTGGTGCAGGTCAGGAGGATTGAAGCCCACCGGATAAAAGGAGCCGAAGCACAGATAAAGAGTACATACCAGGGGCTTTTAAAGGAACTGCGGCATTACCTGGCAGATACCTATACAAGATTTGCGGAAAATGACCAGCTGACCTTTGGGATTTTGCAGAAGCATGGATATTATGGGCGTTTCCTGGAGGAAGTGGAGAAAAAGGTTAATGCCGTTGCTCCGGAGGTTAAGCGCCTTATCCGCAGCACGGTAGGGCAAACCTATGAAACAACCTATAACGGGCTGGCAGAGGCGGTGAAAAAGGCCGCAGGGGGAAGGATGGCCTTTGATGGCCTAAAAGGATGTACACCGGATATTGTGCGCCGTGCAGTGGAGAACCCCATTGCCGGACTGACGTTAAATGACCGCCTGGAAAAGAACCGGAAAGGGATAATCTACGATATCAAAAAGAATATCACCGTAGGTTTGACCAATGGGGACAGATACAGCACCATGGCCAACCGGATAAAGCAGTCTGTAGATGGCAACTACAAAAAAGCAATCCGGATTACCCGAACAGAAACTCATAGGGTAAGACAGGCGGGTGAATGGGATTCGGCGATGGAAACCGATAAGCAGTTACAGGCCAACGGCGGCAGACTGCGGATGGAAAAGACCTGGAAGACCATGAAGGATGAGCGGGTGCGGCCAGCAAGGCGGTATAAGACAAAGAAAGGCTGGAAGACAGGAAAGCCGGGGAAATATGACCACAAGTCCATGGAAGGGGTAAGCTGCCTGGTGGATGAAGAATTTACCCTTCCCAGTGGGGCCGCTACGCAGTATCCGGGAGGAAGTGGGGTGGCAGGGGAGGATATTAACTGCAGGTGTTATTTGTCTTATAAGTTGAAGAAAGTTTCAGCATTAAACGATACGGATTCTCTGGGACAAAGGAGAAAAAGAACACAAGAAGAATTACAGTCGGCCAGTCAGGAGGCATTCGAGATTACGGAAAAGTATTCTACCAGAGAAAGTAAATGGAGCGGTAAAATAATTGTAGATGATGAAAAATGTAAAAAAATGAATGTTGCTGGACAGAAGTTGTGGAGTTGTGATATATTGTTAAAGAGTACAGCTTCTGACAAAACGATTATCCATGAGCATTTACATGCTCGCTCTGGCAGTTATTTGACCATGCTTGCCATTGTGCCCTATTCCAGAATGGAAGAAAGTTCCGTGGAATTGCTTGCGAGGGAAATATGCAAGGCAGAGGGAATTAACTACATAGAAAAACCAAATGATAATATTTTGGCTTTACGAAAAATGAATCAGATTATTCAATTACGGGAAAATGATTTGGATTTTGCTGTATCGTTGTTCGGAAAAAATATTACAAGAAGATATCAGTGGCTTAAAGATCGTGTTGATAAATATCTTTTGGAACATCCCGAAGATACCGAATTATTATATTATCTTTTAGGGAAAATAGGCTCTCGGAATCTTGAGCCTGCCGACCAAAGAACAGTGGCTGTCCGAA
>CAMNRM010000102.1 GCA_946553025.1 uncultured Clostridium sp. | reverse complement strand
GTAATTTTATCTTACATCAGTTTAGAGGTTTACACAATCTTTGGGATATTCCCCCACCCGGTTTTCATATGTTTTTAGAACTACTCTGGTAACCTGCCCTCATACATAATGCTGAGTTCCCCGTATACCTGTGCCCAGTTCCTAATGGTTGCAGTCCATTTTTTTGTAGCCTCAAATGTGGCTAAATACATCGCTTTTAAAAGTGCGGTATCACTCGGAAATACACTTCTCTGGCGATTCAGTTTCCGATAAGTAGAATTCAGCAATTCAATGGCATTTGTGGTATATATGACCTTCCTGACAGCGGATGAAAACTTGAATATCGGAGAAATAGCATCCCTGTTATCTTTCCAGCGTTTCATGGAATTCGGGTGCTTAGGCGTCCATTTTTCTGTTACTCTGTCCAGTGCTGTTAATGCTTTCTTTTCATCAGCAGCCTGATAAATGGTCTTCAGATCCGTCGCAAACGCCTTGCGGTCTTTATCCGGAACATATTTTAATGTGTTCCTCACCTGATGTACAATACATCTCTGATATTCTGTTTTCGGGAACGCAGCTGCAATTGCCTCTTTTATACCCGTAAGACCATCCGCACAGATAATGAGAATGTCTTTTACCCCACGATTTTTCAGTTCATTTAAGACAGACAGCAAGTATTTTGAACTCTCATTATCGCCAACATTAATTGTTAAAATCTCCTTTTTACCTTCTGCATTGATACCAAGAATTACATAGGCTGCCAGTTTTCGAATTATACCATTATCACGAACAGAATAATGAATGGCATCAATATAAAGGATTGGATAAACATCATCCAATGGTCGGTTCTGCCAGTCTTCAATCTGGGGAAGTATCTTGTCTGTTACATCAGAAATAAATCCCTCTGAAGTCTCAAAGCCGTAGATATCTTCAATCGTTTCAGAAATCTGGCGCGTAGTCATTCCCTTTGCGTACATGGAAATGATCTTTTGGTCAATATCGGAAATATCCTTTTGCCGTTTTTTAACTACTTGAGGTTCAAAAGTAGATTTTCTGTCCGGGGGAACTTCAATTTCCATAGTACCATAACTACTGTTTACACGCTTTCTCTTATACCCGTTACGATAATCATCACTGTCAAAACGCTCTGACTTTTCGTAACCAAGGTGAGCATCCATTTCGGCTTCCATCATTTCTTTGATTGTTCCACCGAGAAGATCCTTCAGCGCATCCTGGATATCTTCGGCTGTTTCGATATCGTATTCTTCCAGGAGTTGATGAATAATATTACGTTTACCTTCTGTCATTTGTACTCTGTGTACTGGTTTCTTTTGTTTTGTCATAATAAAAGGCCCTCCTATGATTATTATTTTATCATAGAAGAACCTTCTAGGTCTTAATTTACAGAAAAAGTTTCACACACTCGATGTTCCTTAAAAAGCTTTCTCATTCTTAATACCCCAAATATCCCCAAAGCAAATGCCTGTCTATATTTGGCTCTGCAACATTATTATCCTTTTGGTAAAATGAATAGATAATATTACATTCTTCAGGTATCCATTCTTTCTTACTTACATAGGCAATGCCATAACTCATCAATAACCTTTAAAACCATTTCTTTCTCATCTTTTAGGAAGAAATAATATAACTTCTGTGTATAATATTCAAGCCAGTATATATATTCTGCCTGTTCGATAGTTTCATCTTCCATTTTTTCTAACTCCTGAGTAAGCTTTTCCAGTAATTGTTCTCCTAAAGCGAAATTTTCCAAACGGTTGGCGCAAAGCATCGCATAATAAATGAAGTGAAACCTGTCATCCTCATTTACTACTATCTTTTTATACTGTGACATAAGCCTATCCAGGCTTTCAGGTTGAGCTTTTCCTTTTCTCCAGATATAAAGCTCCCGTGCACAACGCAGCTTCATAAATTCAGCATATCGCTTTTCTGCGTGCTTACAGGAGGTCTTTTTAATGTCTCTTTCCAGCTCCTTTCTAAACTCCTTTAGTTCTTCTTCTCTACAATATCCCCATATTCTATATATTTTTAATCCCAGTCCTATTTTTTGGCCTTCGCATATATACTTTTCTGCACATTGATAAGCATTTAATAACAGTCCTCGTGCCTGTCCTTCCAGACCTTTGTGTAATAAAAATTCACCATAGGATTTCTGAAAATAAAAACCCAGAGCTGAATCATCTAAAGTAATATAAGATTCCAACCGTTGATATATCTGTTGTGCCATCTCATTATCAATACCTGCATTTTTATAACTTTCCGCCAAGCTTAAACCATTCCACAATGTTCCGTTTATGTTTTTTCTTTCTAAAGGTAGCGTTTCTTCTCCCATCTCTAATTCAAAAACCGCTGTCAGCATCTCTATTTTTTCTTTATAAAGCCCATTCAGATAGATCTCTTTGGCTCGCTGTTCATATGAACGAACACTCGGATAAAAACGAATAGACTGTCCTGATTTTTCAAACTTTTGGTTGATTGCATACATTTTTAGATGTGCATGGCTATAGCAGGAAGTCCTGACATAAACTCTTTGGACGTGCAAATCCCCATTGTACAGATATGTATATACTTTGTCGCATTGAGCGCCCATCTCCTCCGAATAGATATAAATTGCAATCAGCTGAAAATTCTTCAGTACAGCATAAACCTTCTCTAAAATAGCATCATCCGTTGGGCTAAACCGCATATCCAAAGATTTAAGATTGCAAAATTTATTCAGACTTTCTGCATCTTCTATTGGTAGCCCTGAAATATTTAACTGTTCTACCTGCTCAAACGGAATTATTTCCTCCGTATAATCCAAGGTTGTCCACAGGCTCCCTTCAAGATCAAGCTTTCCTATCCTTACCATCGTGTCAACCTCTGCCTGCAGATAATCTTGATTTCGGTAAAAAAAGCCAAAAAGATATGGGATATATTTAAAAATCTCTACCACGGAAATGGCCGGATTATCTTTCAATATAATCTCCGTCTTCTCATCTAACAGAGCATAGCTTTCAGGAGTCATCATTTCTTTTTTCGTATTTTCTTCTACATATTTTTTTATGTATTTCATATTATCCAAAACAATACTTTTTGAAATACGTTTATTCAATTCCTCATTTTGGCAAAGAATTGAATAATACATACGCATTAAATACTCTGATCTTTCTCCAGAACAAAAGCATTCCTTTCTCAGAGCATAATCATTTTTCTCAAATAAATACTTGGCCAGAAAGTACTCCTGGAATGTATTATGGCAAAACGCAAAATTTCCTATTCCATCACCATCATCTGATACCATAAAACAATGCGCCATAACCAGAGGAATAATATCATCCTGAAAATAGCCTCTTACAATTTGTTTAAATTGTTTCTTTGATAATTCAGCACTTTTCGTAGAATATAAGTATACTGCTATTTCCTGCGCACACTGTTCCATCTGATTTGTCAGATGCTCCATTTCCTCCTCATTTTCTCTGCTTGATTTACCTTTATACACATGGAATTCCCACTTAATAATTGCAGATACTAATATATCAAAGGAAACAGATATATTTACATTAAGTTTCAATTTATCTCCGACTTCTTGCCGATTTAGATACTGATTCATGAATGCATACGCATATCTAATGTACATAGGATACTGAAATATACAATCAGGGTTATCATCCAAAATACGCCTCAGGAGACGAGTGTACTTGTATTCCTGCCATATTGGCGGAAACCTGTTTTGATGACGCTGTTCCTTTTCATCTAGTGAAGCATCCAATTTTTTCAAAACTTTCAATGACTTAAATATCTTAATCACATCAGCATTTGACATTCCTACTATTTCATAGACCTTTTGATAAACATTACTGCGATCAATCGAAGTAAAGCTATGAATAGATCTCTCCAGAAATTCAGGCCTGAAACTAACCACGAGGCAATCTAAATTCAGGTTATTTTCCTGGAATATCTGGTTGATCTTTGGTTCAGGATCTTTAAAAAACAGCTCTTTAAATGCCTCCTCCATAGAGTTAGGGCATTCCTGATGAAAGAATTCGTATGCTTCATCCAATCCATCAAAAAAGGCAATCACTGATGTATCATCTGAAAAATTGTTCCTTGACTTCTGGCTTCTAAGATAATTCGATAGCTCTTGCATGCTTTTAATTTTTTGCATCTGGAAATAAACGCACTTTCGTTTCTTTGATAACTTACAGTATAAGTAACGCATTGTGGTCGTTTTTCCACAAGCTGGATTGCCAACAAGTGCAAACATACCACTAGATATCCGATTATCCCCGGAATAATTTTTAATATGGCGAAACAACTGTCTAATTGTTTTATTATCCTTAAAATGCGGAGTTCTGTAACATTTGATTTGATAAATTAGTTCTTTCTTAGAAGTAACTGCTTTTCCTACCAAGGCATTATATAGAAAATTTATTGGTTTTGACTTTTGGACCACAAGAAGACTTATATACCCATATATGAATTTCATACAGGAAATAAGGATTGCTCCTGCCGCACCTAAGATTGTTATTATATTTGCAATTGCACCCAGATCAAGACTTCCTTCATTAGATGTAATTGCTTTTAACAGTTCAGACAGGATACCCATAAAATAATTAATCATAATTTTTCTGTATGGTATTCTAATTTAGAATACAGATTTATCCTTTCTTTAAAGTTCCTATTCTTCATAAATTTTGATTTATGAATTTAATTATACCATAAATGCTTCTCTTCTAAAAGCAAAAACGAACTGATTCAGCGGTGAGGAATAAAATATTAATATTTCTTCCCTTTCATAAACCACTAAGCGTATATTATCCTTTATCCACATTTTCTTTTTTATTCCGTTTGTTATGCACATTCAACTGGCATAAAAAGCTGTTTTTATATTCTGTGGATAAATATTCTGGTTTTTCATCTTCCATTCAACCACCACCTGTGCTAAAATAACCTTGTTATTCGAGATATATTGTTGTATATCTCAGAATGTAGGATACATCTTCTGGCGTTACTGTTTGTCGTCGAAAACTTTCCAATAACTAGGAAGATGTATTTTTTTCGTCTGCTTTAATTCCCTGATGTAAGGGTTCCATGCCACATAAAGCTGCATCAGGATATCCGATATCTGGGTCAGCAGGTAATGGTTTTTCATGGCATTGCTGTTCTTGCTATTTAGGTGCTCTATCCGGTAGATCCCATTTTTCTGGTTGTTAAATCCCTCATTCCCTATCTTCCATCGCCCCTTTGCGGCAAGTATCATTTCTTCCAGGTTTCGTTTCGTGACTTCCAGGTTTGTGACCCACCGGTAACATGCCACCTGCTTATTCCCTTTGTGATCTTCCGTTTCATATGTGTATTCAAATACATTCATGACTGCCTGTTTCCCTGCCACTTCTTCCACATGGTTGGCAAAAAAACCGCTCCCTTTTTCCCTGCATAAACCAGTTTGCTGTTCTGCCCCATCCCCGGCTTTTATCTATTCAAACCCCTCATCCAGTTTCTTCTGCCTTGTATCTTTCTGGGTAAACAGATATGCCCAATACAGATTTGCATGAGGTTGTTGAACGGCAAATTCTGGTCGCCGCTAACCGCACATTCTTTTATCCATCCAAATTGAAACAGCGGCAGAATCGCATTTCCGAGTCACGATTCTGCCGCCGTTTTATTCATTTTTTCGTATCTTAGTTACATCAATGCCTGATTGTTCGCTGCCGCCATAACAATCTCCGCACTGATACATTGCCGGGTCTGCTGGTCCCCTATCGTCAACGCATCCGTCATCAGGTTGTCGATCTTTCTCGCATTCCCCTCACTATAGCCATGGATAGCGCTCAAAGCGCCTCCTTCCATAATACTGCGGCTCCCTCCCGCCAGTTCCAGCTTATGGCAGATATAATCCGGCACCTCCTGGTCAGAAAGTCCTTCATAATTATAATGCACTGTGATCCGCTGGCGCAGGGCCTCATGCACCTGTTTGTCCAGGATGTGATTTAAATACGGCTCCCCCACCAGCACCAGACTAAAACAGTTTAAGGAGTCATAGCTGTGGTTTAAAAGCATCTTCAAGTCCCGCAGGATATTGTAGTTTAAATACTGGGCCTCGTCTATCGCCAGCACCAGCGGCTGTCTCTTTTCCCGATAAAGGTAATACACCCTCTCCTGGATGGACCGGAACATCCCTGTCTTATTTCCAGATGCCTCCAGACCAAGGAGCGTGCAGAACTCCCGATAAAACTCTGTCACGCTGATCGTGGAAAGGCTGATATAGGCTGTCTGGTGCTGGTTGGGGTTTAAGCCGTTCATGAAACAGCGCAGGGCATAGGTTTTCCCCAGCCCGGGTCTTGCTGTGAATACGCCGATTCCCCTCACTGTTTTCAAATATTCCAGCCGGGAGAGCATCTCCTTATGGTCCCTGGAACGGAACGCATCTTTTTCCCTGATGTTCTGCTTGTCAAAGGGATTAAAAGATAATCCATAGTAATCAGTAAACATTCTCCTTTCCCTCCTTTGCATAATCGATGGAAAACGCGTTCTGCCACTTTGTCCTGCCGTTTGCCACCCGGTCCGTCAGCCGCAGGCAGTAGTGCCTCCCGCCATAGAGGATATAGGCGCTGTCTGTGTCGCCGGGCAGGAATCTCACCTCCACTTTCTGGCCGATGAACTGCATGGGCGCATCATAACATTCATTCAGGAGGCGGACAGTGGCGTCCCGGTTTACGCTGCGCACCACCCGGTTATGGAAGGCTTCCTCCAGCCATTCCCGGGACTGGGGTCTGCGGATCCGGCTGTTCATCGCCAGATATCTCTCCAACGGGCTTTGCCCTGTTCCGCCATGCTTCGTGGTATTATGCCGCCTGATGTACTCCGAAAGCATACGGTTAAATTCTTCCAGACTCTGGATCTGGGAAATATCCAGCCCATAGAGCCACCGCTCCTTCAGCGTCCGGAAGTTCCGCTCCACTTTCCCTTTGCTCGCACCGTCTCTTACAGGAGTATGCAAAAGTACCGTCCCCACAGAACCGCAGATAAAGGAAAGCTGTTCGTTACTATAGGGGGAACCGTTATCTACATACAGTTTATTCGGGATCCCGTAGGCAGCGACGGCCTCCTTTAACGTTTTCTGGAAGTTGGCAGCGTTTTCCTGATAGTAAAGCTTTCCTCCCACGATCATGCGGGAATGGTCATCCAGAATCATAATCAGGTACACCCGGCGGGCTTTCCCATTTTCCCGGATATAGGGCAGGTAACAGGTGTCTGCCTGCCACATCCCGCCAAAATAAGCCTCTTCATAGGCTTTTCTGTCCTTTGCGGGCGTCTCCTGCATTCCCTTAAGGTCGTTCTGTTTGATATAACGCTGGATGGTTTAGACGGATACCGTTGCCGGAAGTATCCCCTCCTGCACCAGTTTTTCCCGGATCTGGGTAGCATTCAGCCGGGGATACTCCTTTTTTAGTCTGAAAATCTCCCTTTCTGCTTCAGCCGGAATGACCCGGGTGCTGCCTTTGTCAGACCGGGTCCGGGGAACCAGGGCCTCCATCCATCCCTTTTCATACAGCTGGCACCACTTTGCCACCGTTTTGGGTTTATACTGGAACACCCTTCCATCTGGCAGCCGCTGCGGGGTTTTTGCTACCCGGCGGCAGTATGTGGCCATGGAAGCGTCTGTATACGTCCCCTGTACCAGCGGCGCGATGATTCCGAAGCGCATCTGTGCCACTTCCATTTGTTCTTTCTGTGTCTGCGTTGTTTCCATAAAGATACCTCCTCCTTTTATTGTCATTGCAGACAGACTAGCAAAAACCATTCCGGATTTCCATTCCTGTCTTATGTGAAACCGGATGTCTGCCCTGGTGTGCCGGACGGCAGATCTGTGACTGTGCTCCGGGGACGCTGGAGGAAAGAGAAGAGGAATTTCAGGCTGAATCCCTTAAGGAGGGCACCGTCCAGACCGTCAAGGAAGATTCCCCAGATGCCTCCAGATCTTTCAGGACGCCCAGCCACAGGGCTTTATGCGCAAGGAACAGGGATTTCCAGCGGTAGAGGGTGGAAACGGAGATCCCTGCCTGTTCACAGATGGCCTGCACGCTGGCCCGGTGCAGGAAACAGGCCCGTAGAACGACAAGGATAAACCGCAGGGAATAGGAAGAATACGGTACCAGAGCGCTGGAAAGCAGGGCATGGGTATGGCCGCAGGAACTGCACTGGTAACGCTGTACGGTTATTTCGTGTGTGACCGGCGCACCGCCTTTCCATTCCACCAGGTAACGGGTATAAAAAGCAAATGGGGACAGGCAGGCTTTTGCGTGGCAGACAGGGCAGACTCCGTCTGTATGGGAGAGGTTCCCTGATTCCAGTTCGAACCACTGCCTGTCAGAAAAAGAAATTTGATTCAGCTTGCGAAAAATAGTAAATGAATGTATCATGGATATGGCGGATCTTTCTATGAAATCCGGCTGGTGTACGAGAAGAGAGCCAAACTTTGGTCGGTGGGTTCTCTTCTCTTTTTGTGTGTTCTGCTGTGTACGGTTCAGATACTATCATACAGGATATTTCTCTATAAGCAAGCAAAAAGCGTGCTGTTTTTTTTCTGCACGCTGTAGGAGTTATTGCTTCTATCATGGAGATTTTAATTTGCGGCGACTGTGCGGTTGCCACTCCTTTTAAAATGCCGTTTAACAATGAGGTCTTAGATGGATGGCACGAACCTTTCCGTGCATCCCATAGATATGTAATTGATAAGTAGTTATGTTTCGGTTCACAATCGCATGGCAAATGGAACCTTGCTTTTTTATTCTTTGAAATGAAACAATCAGTAACAAAAAACCTTGCAAACGCCGATGTTTACAAGGTTTTTCAAGCTCCCCGAGTTGGGCTCGAACCAACAACCCCGCGGTTAACAGCCGCGTGCTCTACCATTGAGCTATCGAGGATTAT
>CAMNRM010000101.1 GCA_946553025.1 uncultured Clostridium sp. | reverse complement strand
AACCGTGGGATTCCATGGTTTCTTAGTGTTACAAACTTTTAACTCACAAGTAATAGAAATATAAATTGATAAAACCACCACTCCCATCCTGTACTTCCTCTTTAAATAAAGAAACTGCCGCAAGTTTTTGTCAGGCGGCAGTTCTTTTTCCCTATGGAATCAATTTGACTGCTTTCTGCATATAGCTTAATTATCTCCTGTTCGCTTTACCATTTCTTCCATAATTGAAGTGATTTTTTTATACAGATCTATTTCTCGTTTGGTTTCTGTTGTTTTGTGGTCATAGATAAGTGAACTTTGATAGCGAACAAATGCTAATACATTCCCATCAGCAAAATCATGAACCGGCTCTAATGGCGAGTACCATGTTTCTGGTTCACCTCTATCAAGCCTTTCTCCTCCATAACAGACATATTTTTTATCTTCCTCAGATAGGATTCCTTTATTTTGAAGAAAATCTAATAATTCGTCATATTCTTTCTGCGTCATATTTTGGGGATTCCAGTTGGAGGAAAGGTACTCATAGTCTTTGCCCTCCAAACTTCTGTTCGGTTCCGCTTTTGTAGATGAAATACTGCTTGTATCTGAAAATGTTACTCCCTTCGTGCGGTGATAGAAAAGATAGCGCTCCAATTCACTCATGTAAATTCCGGCATTTTGTTTCAATCCCGCATTTTCCAGATTAGACGCCCAATTTTCATAATACTGTATAAAATCCATGGTTGTGTTCACATCCTGGTGACTGCCGAGTGCCATAAGCGGTATCCCACTGCTTGCCTTTACACTTTTGTCCCCCTGCTGTGCCAGGTGGACACGTAAAGCAGTCATTTCCGCAGGCGTGGCATTTTCCGCATTTACATCGTTTAAATGAATTTTCTGGGTAAAACTTTTTCCATGAATATCTTTTCCCTCAACATACATTACCGGGTCATCATCTGTGGAACTTTCATCATACTTCATGTGAAGTTCCTGCCCCGAAACGGGACTGAACGCACTATGTAGATAACCCATTTTTAGCGTACCATGATAATTGCCGCCGGGAGCAGATGATAACCCCTCACTTGCCACGCTTTGACCAAAAGCATTTTTAATATTATTTCTGTACATGGTTCCCATCGGATATTTTGCCGTGGAATAGCTTGTTGCTTGTAAACCGAATATACTCATTTTTTCTCCTCAATCTGTCTTTTTCATTTATGCCTTTAACTGTTCCAATATCTCTAAAAACTTTCTGTAATCCTGAAAATGCCGGGATTTATTTACATCAACATCGGTAGCCGCTTTTGAATACTCATATAAATTTTTATACGAATCCAGCCCTCCGACTTCCAACATCGTTCCCAGTCCTCCAAAACATCCAAAAGCATTGTTTTTTCGGTCGGAAACATCATCACATTTTTTTAAAATACCTTCCTTTCTTGTAACCGCATATACGGGAAATCCATTTACCATTTGAATGGTCATAATCGTGTTACTCCTTACGTTTTAGTCTATGGCTCTTCTGTCGGTCAGAACCATTTATGCTCCCTTAAATATAAGTCCAAGCATATACTGTTGTTTAACTGTTTTCTTGCAACATACACTCAAATAAAGGAATTGTCCACACTATTTATATTCATATGTTCACCTCGCTTATCTTTTTTGATTTAATACCCATCCGGGTACTCGTAAACTTAAATTCTTTCAGGATGGGCGGACTTCGTCCGGTAAGGTATATTTTTAAGAAATAACCAGAAACTGTAGAGAACTATTGTTTCACCTCCTCCTAATCTATCTCTACAGTCCGTTCATTTCGTAAAAATCAAATTTCTTATAATAATTTTCTTAATTCCTCCGCTTCTTGCTCCGTTAGTGTCCCTTCACCAATAAAGGCACACATCAAGCGGCTGATTGAATTTCCATAGCATTCTTCAACCATTTTCTTTGTCCAATTATGAATATGCTGTTCTTTCGTACAAGTGGGGTAATATGCGTTATATGGGGTAGTGCCCCTTTCCGCTTCGATCATCCCCATTCTCTGCAGGTTAGCTAAATATGTACTTAATGTCTGTACCTTCCATGTTTTGTTCCATTCATTCAGTGCAACCGCCATGATTTCTCTAAAGGTCATTGGCTGTTCTGCCTGCCAAAGCAGTTCCATGATTTGCAGCTCGGTATTTGTCAAATCATATGTCTTTTTCATGTGATTTCCTCCGCTTTAAAAATTAGTGTGGACATTCTTCGTATATCTGGGTGCTTATTTTATCACCTATTTTTACTGTACCGCATAGAATACACTTTTCAGCTTTATATATTGTTAAGCTACAGCCTCTATTCGCATTCTTTTTGTGCGCTTCGTAAGTGCCATTTGTATACTCATGAAAACAATCTTTTTAATATTATAAGAATATAATACTTACATTCTGCAATAGGAATCAGATAAAAAAACATTGCTACTTTTAACACCCTGTATCTCCACACTAAGGGAAAATATTTTCGGGCTAATGGATAAAGTATCAGGTAAAGCACCATGACAATACTGCCAGACAAAGACATTGTAAACAATAGATTTCGAAACACGTTTTATTTACCTCCTAATTTCTCTTCACGACCTACCTCCTCATATAGTAATTTCTTTAATTCTTCAACCTCTTTTTCTGACAACTCCAACAGCCTCCACAATCCTATCAATGGAAAGCAGTTTATCTGCCAGCCATAGCAATTCCATTATCGGATATTCTGTAAACTTTAACCTTAGTTTCTTGTTTTCCTGCAACCACACACTTCCTTTTATTCGTAATAAAAAGGTTTTCTATATCGATTTATTAAGTTTACTATTGTTTTTTAGTACACTTCTGTTTTATTTTAAGCCATTTGGCACTTTTTGTCAAGTTCATTTTCCCGGATAAAAGACGGAAATTTGTAAGGAAAATGATGTGCTTTTTTCCGGGGTCTATGCTATACTAAGATATACCCATTCGGGTGCATGTGAACGCAAATCCTCCTGGAAGCGGCGGACTTTGCCGGATTAGGTATAAAACAAAGTACAGTTTGACACACTTTAAATAAATGCGTAGAATAAAGATACATTAAGCAGGAGTAAATGAAATGGATAACACAAATTATGAAGAGGTCTTAAGGAGAAGGCAGGAACGGCGAAGACGGGAAAAGCTGCGCCGCAAGAGAAAAGTAATGATGATTTACATGCTGATGTTCTCGGTGGCCCTGATTGCAGGTGTTTCTGCCTTTGCCTTTTGGAAATATAGATTGAACCATGATAATAACCAGGAAAAGATATTAAGCAGCAGCGAAAGCAGTGCATTTGATGAGTCACAGGATGCAGTGGCAGCGGTGAATCCAACACCGGAAACTTCGACGGACAGTTCTGATTCGCTGGGAAGTTCTGATTCATTAGATAACTCTGATTCATCGGATACTCCAGGCGCTCCGCAAAAGTCCGCGAATATTTTCCAGCGTTTCTTTGCCTGGATAGGCAGCTTTTTTAACGGAAAAAAATCACCGGATAATACAGAACTTGCCCAGTCCTCTCCTGTGCCGGAGGAAAGCAGTATACAGGAGTCATCGGAAACTCCTGAAGAGGGTGTGCCGGAGGAAACGCAGCAGGAGGTGCAGGTTCCGGATATGAATACACCGGAAGGGCGGCTGGCAAATCTTTTATTTATAACCGATCGCCTGGCCCTTGGCTATGATTACGATCAGGCCATTGCTCTGCTTCAGACGAATGAAGAGTTTTCGACGAACCCCGAAGTGGTTCAGGCATTGGAAAGATATGAAACAGAAAAAGCTTCCTTAGTGGAATATGATTTAAAAAAGGTAACGCATGTATTCTTTCATTCCCTGGTTATCGATAATGCCAGGGCATTTGACGGGGATAATGATGCCAAGGGCTATAACCAGGTTATGACCACGCAAAATGAGTTTTTAAAAATCCTGGAGGAAATGTACAACCGCGGATTTGTCCTGGTTCGTCTTCATGATATGGCGCACGAGGAAATGGATGAAAATGGAAATATGCGGATGGTTAAAGGAAAGATTATGCTTCCCGAGGGCAAGCAGGCGTTTGTTATGTCCCAGGATGATGTGTGCTATTATCCGTATATGAGCGATGACGGCTTTGCAAAAAGAATTATTATCGGTGAGAATGGAAAGCCCACCTGTGTGATGGAGCAGGAGGATGGAACCGAGGTGGTCGGCTCTTATGATCTGGTTCCTCTTCTGGAAGATTTTATCCAGCTTCACCCGGACTTTTCCTATAAAGGGGCAAGGGCAGTTATCGCATTTACCGGCTATGAAGGGATTTTAGGCTACCGCACGGCTGCCTCTTATCAGGATAAAAACCCCAATTATGAGGCAGACCGGCAGCAGGCTGCATTAGTTGCCCAGTGTCTGCGGGATAATGGCTGGGAGCTGGCTTCCCATAGTTGGGGACATCGCTATCTGGGCCAGATTGATTTTGATAAATTTGTGACCGATTCCGATAAGTGGGAAGCGGAAGTGGAGTCGATTATCGGGCCTACGGATATCATTCTCTTCCCCTTCGGCGATGATATCGGGGACTGGCACGGCTATGCTTCGGATAATGATCGCTTTAACTACCTGTATTCCCTGGGCTTTCGCTATTTCTGCAATGTGGACTCCGCGCAGTACTGGGTACAGTTCGGTGAATCCTATATGCGCCAGGGACGGAGGAATCTGGACGGCTTTAGGATGTGGCAGGATATCGTCGCCGGGCAGGAAGGGCGCACGGAGGATCGAAAGCTTGACGATTTGTTCCGTGCGGAGGATGTCTTCGACCCGGCAAGGCCGACGCCTGTGGAATGGGAGTAAAAGGCGTTTCCAGCCCGGTAAGGCTTATACCTGTGGAGTGGGAGTAAAAGGCGTTTCCAGCCCGGTAAGGCTTATACCTGCAGAGTGGGAGTAAAAGCTGTTTCCACCCCGGCAAGGCTTACATCTGCGGAGCAAAAACAAGGAAAAAAACCTCCATCAACTGCTTCCAGTAATCGGAGAAAGCTGCTTTTTCCACGGAATTTCCGAACAATACAGGAATCTGCCCGATCTTTTCCCCGTTTAGGCGGTAGACCAGCCATCCTGCCTGGTTTCCCTTTTTTACCGGGGCATCGGCATATTCCTGGATAACCAGTTCGCGCTCAATGGCGGAGAAATCCTCGCCCGTGGTGCTTAGATAGGAAAATACCTGGTCGTACATCAGGCTGACCATGTCGTCTTTTCCGTTTTTCACGATCATTTCCGGAAGAGGCAGGGGATCGGCGTCCTGATAAATTCGGCAGTTGGCAAAACCGTAATTGAGCAAAGTCAGCGCGTCGGCAAAGCGTGCCTTAAAATCCGGGGCTGCCATAACCGTGGCAATCAGACGAACGCCGTCTTTTTCCGCGGTTCCGGCAAAGCAGTATTTGGCCAGGGAGGTGGAGCCGGTTTTTAGTCCGGTAACGGTAAAATTTGTCGCCATTTTCAGCAGTTTGTTGGTATTGGAAAGACCGAATTCTTTTGTCCCCTGCTTGGTCACATGGGTGATGGTGTCCATCCAGATCGTAGAATAGTTGTGAATCTGCGGGTAGCGGTTGATCAGTTCACGGCTCATCAGGGCAATGTCCCGGGCAGAGGTGACATGGGTGGGAGAATCGGTAAGGCCGCAGCAGTCTTCAAAATGGGTGTTGTTCATCCCAAGCCCGGCTGCGCGGTCATTCATCATTTTAACAAATTCTCCTTCGCTCCCTGCGATATATTCGGCCATGGCTACCGAGGCGTCATTTCCCGAGGCGATAACGATGCATTTAATCAGGGTTTCTACGGTTTGGGTTTCGCCTTCCTCCAAAAAGACCTGGGAACCGCCCATGGACTTGGCATAAGCGCTGGTGGTGACCAGATCGTCCATGCGGATTTTTCCGGATTCCAAAGCGTCAAAAATTAAAATCAGTGTCATAATCTTGGTAATGCTGGCTGGCCTTCGGGCCTGGTCAGCATCTTTTTCGTATAAGACCTGGCCTGTGGAAGCTTCCATTAAAAGCGCTGAAGGTGCGGCAACCTCCGGCCCGGACAGTGCTGCCTGGGCGTCGGCATTTGCAGGCGCGGCCCTGTTTTCGTCGTCAAACAGGTTGGGAAGTGTGGAGGCTGGCTTTGGGTAAGTTAAAACGGAGGAAGGCTCTGCGCAGGCCAAAGGCAGGGAATACGCAGGGCGAACCGAAGCTACGGCTGAGAAAACAGGGTGAAAGCTCATGGAAAGGGAGAGGAATATTGTCAGAAGGAAAGAGGAAGTTCGTTTCATGGTTTATGCTCCGCTTGAAGGTTCTCTTTTTCATATTTATGGGAAGAAAGCATAAGATATGTTACTTTTTGGTAAGAAAAACGCAAGGAAATAGGCATTGACCACAGAAAAATCTCCATGGTATACTTTTTACGGTGAGAGAATGAAGAGGAAAAGAGCAGTTGGATGAAGAGAACGGAGGATATTAGCCGATGAAAAAGAGATTACGCCTGCTTAGTCTTGGAACAGCAGTCAGTTTATTATGGAGCAGCATTGCATTTGCCATGGAGATTGTTCCGCCAAATCCCCTTTCGCCGGGAGTTTATGCCGAATCCGGGGCAGCAGATGCCGGTTTGCCTTCTGCTGACAGTCAGCCGGGAGGAGCGGGAATTACCGAAGTGCCCACTGGCGGTGCGGGGACAGGAAATCCATCGAAGCAAGATCCGGCAGCGGGAAGTTTGCCGGCACAAGATCCGGGGACGGGAAATCCGCCGACGCAAGATCCGGCAGCAGGAAATCCATCGGTGCAAGATCCTGCGGCAGGAAACACACCGGCAGGCGAAACCAATACCGGAAACACAGAAAATACGCCCACGGATGCCGAGCAGGAAAGCACCCCGCAGCCCTCCGCGCTTGAGGGAACGGTTTTTGCCGGGTCGGTGAAGATTGCAGCACCTGCTGTGGCCGCAGAAGGTGCAGTGCTTTTGAATGCGAATACCGGGCAGATTATTTTTGAAAAGAATGCGAGAACACCTTTTTATCCGGCCAGCATTACCAAGGTGATGACGGCGCTTCTGACCGTGGAAAACTGTAATTTAAGTGATGTTGTTACCTTTTCCCGGACGGCGACGACGAATCTGGAATCCGGGGCCGTGACCATCAGTCTGACGGAGGGCGATCAGCTCACCGTAAAAGACAGCCTGTACGCCCTTTTGCTCAAGTCGGCCAATGAGGTGGCAAACGGCTTGGCGGAGCATATGGGAGGAACGATTGATAACTTTGCCAATATGATGAATGTCCGGGCTGCACAGTTAGGCTGCACGGGAACGCATTTTGCCAATCCTAACGGACTGAATAATGCCGCGCATCTGACCACCCCCTACGATATGGCGCTGATTGCGCGGGCGGCCTATGCCAATCCGATCATTTCTCAGATATCCACGACGACGGCCTACCAGATGCCGGCGACGAAGCTTGGCGCGGCAAAGACGATAACGATGGGGCATAAGATGCTTTATCCCACCGATTCCCGCTATTACCCGGGCATGGTTGGCGGAAAAACCGGCTATACCTCGAAAGCAGGAAATACCCTGGTAACCTGTGTGGAGCAGAACGGCGTCCGTCTGGTGGTTGTGGTGATGAAGGCGAGCGGAACGCATTATACGGATACCAAGGCTCTGCTGGATTATGGTTTTGCTCTGGCAGCGAATGGGGAAATCTGAAATCTGAAAATAACGTGATTTTGGGAGCGTGATGTGCGGAGCAATCCGTAGTACCTGTTGCTACTTGTCAAGGACGTATTCATCATTTTTTATGACTTTTTCTTGGTCTGCTTTGCTTCCCATGCTCTAAATCATGGAGAATGACACGCTTTAACTTATCCTTTACGCTTTGGGTACTGGTAGCCGAAAAATGTACCTCGACTAAGTATCTTGTCTTATCAATCTTCTGTTGTAAACAGGGCGTTAATCGCCCTGTGGTGTTGGTCTGAATGTTGTCGCCCATTGTTCCTCCTTAATGGCAAAAAATAGAGCATATAGATTTTTCAGTTTCTATATGCCCTAACGCTGTTACCATATTTGATTTTGATTGATATGATTGATTACGCTAATTGCATAACCTCCGCTTCAATTTCTTTTAATTCATCAAGCGACAATAACGGAACGCAATCCGCAATTTCATCAAGTGTCATTTTACCTTTTTTTATCAATTTTTTTGCTGTTTCTCTTGCGCTTTCCTGTGCCGCTTCATGTCGCTCACTTCTTATAAACGATTTCATAATCTGTTCATCGTCAAACAAACTCATCATAATCGTCACAACCTCCTTTTCCCTTTCAAGCAAATATTCCCTTAAAATATTCCTGTCCTTGCATATGCGGATTGTTTCCGTAACTGCCCTTTGTGTCATTCCGTGCTGTTTTGTCTGCTCGTTAAAAACTTTGCAGAAAATAATGTACTGATTGATAATATCATTTGTATCACTTTCATAGATAACCTTTGCTTTTACCTCAATATCTATATCCGCACCCTCGAAAAATTCTTTAGACAAAGATATTTTATCAGGTTTCCGCCCTTTGTTTCCCGTAAAAATCACATAAAATTCAGGCTTTGGCATTTTTACTTTCCTGCTTTTGTAATAGTCTTGACTGGTACGCTGAAAATATTCGTGATAGCTTTGCGCCAGATACAGCAAAATTCTTACCAAAATATTCACTGTCCATGTTGACTGCGCCTCCACAAGTATCATCAACTTATTATTGACAATAAAACCTAAATCGTTATACAGATTATCCGTCAGCACATTTGTGATTGTTACATCGGTAAGTGAGTCCTCTGTCGCTGTAGTGTCCTCTGGATGGAGCGTTTTATATAGCTTTAGCAGATAACTCTTGTTTTGAAAAAGGTCAAGGAATACGCTGTTTTTTGCTGTACGTTTTGCCATGACTTCCTCTATCTGTTTTGTATCGTCCTGCACTTTAACACCTCGAT
>CAMNRM010000100.1 GCA_946553025.1 uncultured Clostridium sp. | reverse complement strand
CCAGGATATCGGAGGCTGCCGGAACCGCATTGCTGATTAAGGCCAGGCTTCCCGCACCAATCAAAATCACCCATGCAAAAAACAGCCAGAAGGAAGGCGTGCGAAGCATTTCCTTTGTTTCAAAATCTTTTGAAGAAATCACGTTATTTTTCCTGGCCTTTTCTACCAGTGCTTCGGAAAATTCTTTTGGCGGATTTTTAATAATCATTGCCCCGATAACTAAGAGTACAGAAAAGATAATCCCCAGAACAAAAAACGTTTTTCTCCAACCAATATTGTTTAACAGCATGGTAACAAACGGACTGAGCACCATACTTCCAAAGCCAAACCCCATCAGCAGGGCACCGGAAGCCACGCCCTACCGGTCGGCAAACCACTTGAGCGTTGTACTCAATATCGTATTCGCCCCAATACCCACGGCAAATCCGCAGGCCACGCCGTAGGAAATATAAATCCAGGGAAGCGACGAGGTAAAGGAGGAGGCAATAAACCCAATACCAATCACAACCGCCGCGATTAAGATACTTACTCTGGGCGAGGTTTTCGGCGTAATCTGCCCTGCCGCCAGGTTCCCCACACAGAAACCAATCATTGAAATCGTAAAAATCAGAGAAGTCTGGGAGCGGAGCCAGCCAAACTCCATTTCCAGCGGCTTAATAAAAATAGACCACGCATAAATCATCCCCAGAAAAATCAATAAAATAAACCCCGTAATTCCATAACCCAGCCGAAATTTGTTCTTCATTTGTTTTCACCCCTTTTTAAAAAGGCAGGGTCACATGATGATGACCCTGCTATTTTCCTTTACTGCTGTTTATTCTGCTGCTGTTCCTATTTTATACCTTATTTCTTTCCTGCTTCTCTGCATCCTCTTTACAGCGCTTCAAACTCGGTTCTTTCAATAACCTGACGCTGTACATCCGGCCCAAGGTCGATAAACCGCGCCGTAAATCCTGCCACGCGCACCATCAAATCGGTGTAATTTTCCGGCTTCTCCTGAGCATCTAAAAGCATGTTCCGATCCACGATATTATACTGAATCTGATAACCGCCAAGGTTGAAATAGGCATCGTTTAACTTAATAAACTTCTCGCTTCCCGCCTTGCCCTCGATGGCCGTCGGGTTAAACTTCATATTAAATAACGTGGACTGAAGCTTCTGCGTATGGATCTTGGTTGCCGAACGAATTAATCCGGTCGGGCCTTCCATATCGGTTCCCGGGAATGCGGATAATGCGCCGTCCGCCAGGAAATCTTTTGCCTTACGTCCGTCCGGGCTTGCCCCGCACGCCTTTCCTAAAAGCACCTGTGTGGTTACGGACAGGGTACTTGGCTGCCACTTCTCTCCCACCCAGTTCGTTACCTGTGTCGATGCCGAAGCCCACTCGTCGTACAGGCGAACCACAATATCATCCACGTAATCATCATCATTGCCGTACTTGGGCGCATCCAGAAGGGCTTTGCGGATGCTGTCATAGCCCTCAAAATCCGCTGCAATGGCTTCTTTTAACTCTTTTAACGTAAACCGTTTTTCTTCAAATACATTCTTTTTAATTGCGGAAAGGCTGTTTGCCACATTGATCAGGCCGCAGGAGATAACGTAAGCCGGGTCATTGTAGCGGCATCCGCCCTCATAGGCGTGCCTGCCCTTTTCCAGACAGTCATCCAAAAGTACCGACATAATCGGATGAACCAGGCCCAGGTTATTGTGCACCAGCATAATGGCGTTCCAGTATTCTTCTTCCCGCGCAATGATATGGTGCATCATCCGGCTGTATTCGCGCTCAATCTGCTCATAGGTCGCCGTTTCAAAATCAATTTCACTGTCCATCAGCTTATCGCCCGTAACCGGATTTACGCCGCCATTCATCACCAGTTCAAAAATCTTTAAATTATTCGTGTGCGGCACGGCATACATCGGCATCCGTTTTCCGCAGATCTGCATATCCACACATCCGCACGGTGCCCAGTCGCGGGAATCAATCAGGGAAGCCCCCGTGTACTCCATAAACCGCTTTGTCGCGCTCTCATCGTTAAACACTGCCGGATAACCGGAACCCGCCTTAATACAATTAACCACGGCCTCCTTAAATGCATGGGACATCTGCTCATGCCAGCGCACGGAAATCGTCGGCTGCCAGGTGCGCACATTAATTCCCGCCTGCAAAACCAGTTCCGACAGACGGTTTTCCGCCGGTTTCCCGTAACGGTCAACCCCGCCGAGGGTTAAGTTCTGGTAAATGCTGCCGCCCAGATAAGATTCGGTAAAGGTCGCATGGGCCCGGGTCAGCTCCGTACACTTAATCCGCAGAAGTTCCAGATATTCCAAAACTTCCTCATCGGTAATTTTGCCCGCCTGGATTTCATTCAGATACGGACGGTACATATATTGATCAAATCTTCCCGGCGACATTCCCCTTCCGTTTAATTCGATAAAAATACATAAATGGGTAAACCAGAACGACTGAATCGCCTCACGGAAGGTATCCGCCGGCTCTGCCGGAACCTTGCGGCAGATCTTTTCAATGGTTAAAAGTTCCGCCTTCCTCTTCTCATCTTTCTCCTGTGCTGCCAGACGTGCCGCCTCATCCGCATAATGATTGGCAAAGACAATCAGTCCTTCCAGTGCAAGAATCGTCCCTTTATAGAAATTATAGCGGTCGAAATCCTCTTTATTCTGCAGATTGCCGATTCTCTTCATCTGCTCTCTGGCAATCTTAATTAACCCATTGCACCCCAGATCCAGCATCTTCTGGTAATCAACAATCACGCGGCCCTCAGGAACATCAAACATAAACCGCAGGAAAACCAGCTGCTGCTGCATCTTTTCAACCTGCTCGTAATCTTCCATGGTTTCCTTCAGATAGGCTTCCGACTGACTTCTCCAGTCCTTTCCCTCCCAGAAGGTCGCCACATCCAATATCTTTTTGCTGTCCTCCGGGAATATCCGGTAAATCCCCAGCCGTTCCCCCTCGCGCTTTTGCAGGGTGCCTTCCATATAGCTTTCTTCTTCGCGCTTAATATTCTTAAAGCCCTCTAACATCCAGGTTTCATACTCGGGATAAACCTGCGTACCCAGAAAATACCGGGACTGGCTTCCCACTAAAAGCTCATCCTCCCAGATCCTGGGTGTTAAATTAGAAAGCACATAGTTTAACGCCCCGCCGGCCCGCACATACATCGGCTCGTTCCAGTGCGCCTTAATATAATCCGTATAAAGCTGTGCCCGCTCCGAATCAATATAAGCTTCCTTACTAATCAATTCCTTATACCGCAAATCAACTCTTGGTGTAGAAGGCTTTCCGATAATCTCTCTTGGAATAATCTTACCGCTCATGTTCTTCTCCTTCCTGCTTTATTTTTCGTTCTCTCTATTTTTATTTTTCCCGGGCAGCAGCCTATCTCTGCTGCCCGGGAAACGGTAAGTAATCATCCGATCAATCTTTAAACCAGGCTTCATGCGCCCCGCGTCCGTTCCAGATTAATTCCTTCGTATCGCGGCGAACCATGTTGATCACCTGCTCTTTTGCCGTACAATGGCCCATACACCAGCCGCATCCCATACATACATCGGTATTTACCTGCGGCCCGTTCTCCGTCATTGCAATGGCCCCGTAAGGACATACCTTTGCACAGAGTCCGCACTTTGTACAGTTCTCCATCTTAAAATCGGGAAGAATCGGCGATTTCGCTGCCATCCAGTGCTCTCTCGGATAATCTCTTACATACATAAACTGATCGACAACACAGCTCTTGAAATCATCGATGGACTTATAGCCTTTCCGATCCATAAATGCATCCAGACCGTCAATACAATCCTTCAGCACGCCAACGCCTCTGCTGTACACCGAAGAACAAAGACCGGTAATCGAAGCCCCTGCCATCAGATAGCGCACACAGTCGTCCCAGGTAAAGATACCGCCGATACCAATCACCGGATAACCCTTTAAGGTAGCCGTGGTTTCCAGAAGTTTTGCCAGGGAGAATAACTGCCAGGAACGTCCCATTAATCCGCCTACCGCATAAGGGCCGCCGTAGAAGGTTCCCGTTTCGTGGTCAATCCAGGTTCCGTAGAATGCATTGTTGGCGGAAATCGCATGGGCACCCGCTTTTTCAATGGCAATCGCTACCGCGGCCTGGTTTACACACTGCGGCGTGCACTTAAAGATTACCGGGATCTTTACCGCTTCCACACAGGCTTTTGCCACGGCATAAGCCTTTTCCGGGTCCATAGCCAGAGGAGCGCCGCAGTCCGCCTGCGCTTCCACAGCACCGAACGTTGCGTGCGGGCCGCCGGTATCCAGTTCAACGGCGTCACAGCCAAGCTGTTCCATATCCTTACATAAATCTGCCCATTCCTTGCCGTCGGTTCCGGCTGCGCCTACGCTTCCGATGTACATTACCCCATTGTCATGGCAGAGTTTAACAATCTTTGGCCCTTCCTTCTCCAGCCATTCTTCGTAAGGCATGTTGTGGAACATCTGGCTGCAAACCCAGGAATCCTTTAACTCCGGCCCAAATTTCTTTAAAGAATAAAAGAACGGTCTTGGCCAGCGGTGCGGCCCGTCGATCCGGTGGCAGGTCTTGCCGGTAAGCCATCCAATGCCCTGGTCAATCACACGCTTTGCCAGATATTCATGTCCTCCAAAGTCACAAGAAGAAACACCAATCGGGTTCTTCAGTTCAAAACCTAAAAAATTTGTCTTTAAATTTGCCATATCCTTATCCTCCTGTATTAAATATTTATTGTATCAACCGTTGCTGTGAACGTATAAACAGCTACTATCCACCTACATCATCCGCCCCACGGAAACCTGCAGCCCATAGCCCCGGAAAAGTTCTGCTGCCTGTTCCACCTCTTCTTTTTCTAAAGATCGAAACTGTGCGTAAGGCGATTCCAGTCCCAGGCTTTCATATTTTGCCGCCCCCAGGGCGTGGAAGGGGTTAAGATCAATCCATTCCACGCCGTTTTTACGGGCAAATTCTGCGGTTTTTTGCAGATTATCGCTATCATCGTTTACGCCGGGAATGAGGGGTACGGAAATCCGCACGGGAACCCTGGCGGCTATCCGGGCACCGTTTTCTAAAATCAATTGATTGGAAACACCCGTCCATTTCTGATGAACCGCATTGTCCATGGCCTTAATATCCAGAAGAACCAGATCCGTAAAGGGCAGAATCTTTTCCAAATCTTCCCATTTTCCAAACCCGCTGGTATCCAGTACCGTAGAAATCCCGTCCTCCTTACAGAGAGTAAATAATTCCCGGATAAACTCCGGCTGGCTTAAAGGCTCGCCGCCGCTGATGGTCAGTCCTCCGTCCTCACCGAAAAACGGCTTATCCCTCTGGATTTTCCGAAACAAATCCTTCGCTTCAAATACCGTGCCGGAAATCCGATAAGCCCCCGGAAGGCAGGCATTTAAACAGGCTTTGCACAGGGTACAATCCTCCCGCCTTATCCTGTCCTTTCCCTCAGACGCCGGGCCGATAGCCTTTGTCGGACAGACCTTTTCGCATTTTCCGCATCCCGTACATTTCCGCTCCATAAAGTAGAGCTGAAATACCGGGTTCCAGGTTTCGGGATTGGAACACCACCGGCAGCGCAGCGGGCAGCCTTTTAAAAATACGGTTGTGCGAATCCCCGGGCCGTCATGGGTTGAAAAACTTGTAATTTCCGATATCATTCCCCGCATTGTCTTTATATCTTTCCTAAGAGCATCTCCGGTGTCTGCTTAAACATCACATCGATATCCTTTTCCGATACGCCCTGTGCCAGCAGGGTCTTAATAAACATCTTCCATCCCGGAATCGGTTCATTTCCCGGCTGTCCGGCATCGGTAATCAGTACCAGGTGCTCCGGTCCTTTCTCTTTAATTAATTCTTTAATCAGGTTAAAGCTGTAATCAAAGGCAATAATCCAGTCCTGCATTCCCGGCCACGGCACGCAGCTGCACTCGGCAAACTCCAGATAACCGCCAAGATCAATCATCTCCTTCGCTTCATCCGGCGTTAAGATGGTCATTTCCTGGGTAACATGGTCCATTAATACCTTAACGTCCATATCTTTTTTCTTAATGTAGCGCAAAATATCAAATTTTTCCTCGTTCGATACATGACAGGCCGAGAGAACCACGCGCTCGCCTTTAGTATTGTCATTGTACTCGGCTAAAACAGCTAAAACATCCATCATCTCCTGGGTCAGCGTTCCCTTGCAGTCGCTTACGCGGATACCGCCGCTTAATCCCATCGCCTCTTTCTGATGTGCCGCGTCAAGGGAGGGAAGCCATACTTCCTTACAGCGCCCGTAATCCAAGGCTGTCTTTACTGCACGGACATTCATTCCGCCTACGGAGTCGTTTAAAGTAATTCCGCCGAATACCTGCACCGGGGTAAATTCCTCCCCCTTTTCTGCCCTTTCCTTCTGCATCCGTCCAAGGAAATCCTGAATAATAATCGCACAGTTATTGACCATCGTATTGTGATCTTTAAAGACCAGAGCCTTCATCCCCGCCTCACTGGCTTCGATACAGGTCTGCACCATCGCCGGCCGTCCCGGAAGCCATCCGCCTAACGGTGCCCCGTGAATATGTACGTCAATACCGCCGCGGAGAATCTCGTTCACCTTCTCCGGCTCTACCGGCTGCCCCGGATTAAAATACAGGTAAGGCCACGCCGGATGGGTGCGCTTTTTTAATTCATTTTCGTCCACAACATCGATTACCCGCCCATACTTTTTCACTTTCCAGTCTTCCATTGCTTTCGTCATTTGCTTTTCCTCCTTTGCTATTGACATTTTTTGGCATCTTTTTTATTGCTTTATTTTTTGCTTTGCTTTTTTATCTGCTGTCTTTTTCTGTATCTTTGCCGGCAGCTTCTTTGCGGATTTCTTTTCTGGAACCTGCCGGAAAACCCATTCGCATAATTTTACTGGAAATGATTTTTTCACGAACCTTTTGTCTGAAATCAATATACTATTACTCCTATTACAAAGTCAATTACTTTAAAATTCTTTGTAATTTGTTATATTCGTTCAGAAAAACCATTGTTACAATTTACAATTTCAGGGGATTTTTCGACTTTTTTCTGACTTTTATCGGATGTTAAAAAATAGTTTACTATTTGAAAAAATATGCTATGCTAAAAGAAAGAGCAAAAAGGACGCACCAAGAGAAAGCAAAAAAGAACGCATAAAAAGAACGGGCGAAAGGAACAGAAAAAAGAACGAACGAAAGGAGAATGCTATGGGAATAACGATTAAAGAGGTATTAAATCTTCCTGTCGTAAAACACTCGGAGCTTCTGGCTGGCTTCGACGGTCGGGAAAGAATTGTCGATGGAATTGCCCTGCTGGAAAGCACGGACAGTACCCGGTGGCTGACCAAAAACTGTCTGATTCTCACCAATGCACAGTTATTAAAGGATAACCCGGAATGGGCAAGCCGCTTAATCCACACCCTGCATCAGAAAAACTGTGCCGGAATTGCCTTAAAGATAAAGCGTCACCTGATGGAACCTCCGCCGGAAATGCTCTCCTGGGCAAATAAACTGGGCATCCCCATCATCTCCCTGCCCTACCAGTGCACCTCGACCCAGCTGATTAACACCATTACCTATGAGATTTTCCGCAGCGAGTCCCACGACCTTTCCTACTCCTATGACCGTGATTTTTTAATGACCCTTTTGCTGGACCACAAGGACCCGGCAACCATAAGAAACCAGGCTGTAACCATGGGCTGGAGCCTGAAAAAATGCCTTGGCGTAGCCGTTTGTTACCCCGCCTGCCCGGAGCTGAGCCTCCACGTCCAGGAGCTGGCTGTCCGTGCCGGATTTTCCTGGGTTTTATCCACCTCCCGCCATTACATCCTTGTCTATGACTTGGATAAGCAGGAAGAGCCGGAAACGATGCTGGAAGAAAAAACCTATAAATTTTCCCAAATGCTTTCTGAACAATGTCCGAAGCAAACCTTTCATATCGGCATCGGACGAACCTATGAGAAGCTTCTCCAGACCGCAAAAAGCTATGAAGAAGCCCAGATTGCCGCCGCAATGAATATCGCAGAACAGTCGGAAAACCCGGTCAGCCGTTACGCGCATCTGGGGATTTTTACCATTCTTCTGGCCCCGGAAAACCGCGGTGAATTAGAACGGATTATGGATACTTCCATCCTGATTTTGGAGCGCTACGATGAGGAAAACGGCACGGAATACTTTAAAACGCTTCTCAGCTACTACCATCATAACGGCTCTATCCGAAGCACGGCAGAAGCCCTTTTTGTCCACTATAATACCATCCGGCACCGCCTGCAGAACATTAAAAATCTTCTCCATATTTCCATGACCCAGGGCTATGCGATAACGATTCAAACCTTAATGATCATCCTTCGATGGCAGAAAATATACGAAGAAATCCGGCATTGATTTATGCCGGATTTTGTAAATATTTCTTTGGTTTCTTTGTTGATTTATCTGTAAAATTTTTCTTAAATCGGATAAATATTTTCCGTTCACCCTATGCCGTTTTCTCCGGTTTCCGAATAAAAAAACAGCACACCAATGAACAAAAAGACAGACCAAGAATCATCAAAAAGGAAGATAAATAAGAGCCTGAAGAGGTTCTGAGCCAGCCAATCATGGTAGGGCCGATAAGGGCAGCGACAATTATGCTGCAGGTCGCACAGGCATAGTTAATGCTGTAATACTTTGTCCCGAAAAAGCTTCCAATCATTGCCGAAGCCGCTGACATCGATCCGCCATAGGTCGCCCCCAGGAGAATAAATCCGCCGACCAGAAGCGAAATATTCAGCATCACCGTCGCCGCGGCACAGGCAGCCATGGAGAGTCCGTAGGCCATGGAGAAGATAATCAGGGATAATTTGTAGCCCCTTCTATCCCAGATAACTCCTAAAGCAAGCCGCCCTAAACCATTAAAGACAGAAATCATCCCCATCGCGGCAGTGGCTGCCATTACGGACTCTTCCTCACCCATGGTAACGACTAAGATATCCTCAGCCGCCGGAACGGCATTGCTGATAAGCGCCAGGCTTCCCGCCCCGATAAGAACACCCCAGGCCATAAACAGCCAGAAAGCGGAGCAGTGGAGCATCTCGTCTGTTTTAAAATCTCTTGAAGAAATCACGTTATTTTTCCTGGCTTTTTCCACCAATTTAGCGGAAAATTCCTTCGACGGGTTCTGAATCATCATTGCTCCTACGGATAAAACGGCAAATAAAAGAACCCCCAGGGTAAAGAAAGTTTTTCTCCAGCCAACGCTATGTAACAGAATGGTCGCCAATGGGCTGAGTACTATGCCTCCAAGGCCAACCCCCATTAAAAGCACACCGGAAGCTACACCCTGACAGTCGGCAAACCATCGCAGCGTCGTACTCAATACCACATTTGCACCAAAGCCCATTGCAAAGCCGCAGGCCACGCCGTAGGAAATATAAATCCAGGGAAGCGATAAAGTAAACGAGGAAGTAATAAACCCACCTCCCATCGCCAATGCGGTGATAAACATACCGGTTCTGGGCGAAATCTTCGGCGTAATTCTCCCCGCTGCCAGATTCCCCACACAGAAAAAGACCATTGAAATCGTAAACGCCATGGACGTTTGTGAACGCAGCCAGCCAAACTCTTCCTCCAACGGCTGGACAAAAATTGACCATGCATAACTCACTCCCAGAAAAATCAACAAAATAAATCCCACAACTCCATAAAACCATCGAATTTTCTTGTTCATTTCTTCTCACTCCTTTTTAAAAAGGCAGCAAAACCTGAACATAACTCTGCGATTTTCTTTTATCGTATTTTCTTTCTTCGGGTATTCCCTGTACTTTTCCTGTACTGCCTTTCTCTAATTTTTTATCCGCAGATACTATACATTTCCCGGTATTGAAAGTCAATTTTTTTCCTCCTTCTTTGTTATTGATGACAATTTACGTTCTTCCTGATTGTTAAAATTTACAATCAAAATTCTTGTTTTTCGGCTTATCATTTTTATTAAGGCAGATACTCTACGAAGAAATCCGGCATGAATTTATGCCGGATTTTATAAATATATCTGTGATTTTTTCTTGTTTTTCCTATAAAAATATCCTAAAATTAGTTAAATATTTCCCGTTTACTTATGCCGATTTTTCCGGTTTCCAAATGAAAAAACTGCACGCCAATGCGCAAAACGACAGGCCAAGAATCACCCAAAATGAGGATAAATACGAACCTGACGAGGTTCTGAGCCAGCCAATCAAGGTCGGGCCGATGGAAGCGGCGACAATTAAGTTGCAGGTCGCACAGGCATAGTTAATACTGTAATACTTTGTTCCGAAAAAGCTTCCAATCATCGCCGAGGTTGCCGACATCGATCCGCCGTAGG
>CAMNRM010000099.1 GCA_946553025.1 uncultured Clostridium sp. | reverse complement strand
ACATTATACTACGAAACATATATTTAGTCCAGTTATTTAAAAAATGTTATACTAGTATCCGCCGCTTCCGTTGTTAAAGCAATTTCTCCTTCCAGCTGATATAAAGATTGCAGCGCTGCCGAATATCGTCCCGGTCTTTCATTTTCCAGGGTAAAACTTCTCTGCATTTTTCTCTACCTCCCATTTTCCAGGGTTAGAAATACCCGTTCTCCAAAATTATTCCAGGTTATGGTTTCTTCCTCCCCGGATTCATCCCATGGGACGATATTCACCGCAGGAAAGTTACCAGCCTGGTACACATCCCGAAACAAAGGAACACCATAAATTAATGGCTCATTTGCACATAAAAGATTCCCCTCTCGGTACAGGGAAACGGTAAATAAATCGGCACTCTGGTTATAGGAAAACCGCAAGTTAAATTTTTCTTTCCCCAGTACGATAAAAAATCCATAAGGCATTTGTTCTTTTTTAACAATAATCCTGTCCCTCATCGTTTCTCTCCTATGCTCCCCTAGGGAATGACCAGCACCTGCCCCACCTGGATAACATTTGGGTCAGAAAGCTTATCTCTGTTTGCTTCAAAAATTACCGGGAATTTTGCCCCGCTGCCATAGTAAGCTTTTGCCAGACGCCAGAGGGTATCCCCGCTTTGTACCATATAGGTTCTGACCGGTGTTTCCTCAGTTGCTGCATCCGTCGCTTCTTCCACCTGCTGATTTCCTGTATTCCCACTTCCTGTGGTAAATGCACTGGCAGCAATTCGGATTTCCCGGATTTCCATAGAAAAGCTGCATCCTCCCCGGATTTTCCCGCTGTGTTCCGTCGAAAAAGAAGTAATCAACGCACGGGACAGGCGGTTTACACCAATGTACTCCACCAGTTCCCCTTTTTTCTGCATCTGTTCCAGGCTGAATACCTGATTTTCGTAATTATCACCGACAATCTCTCCGGAAAGGCTAAGCAAAAGAGGGGAGCGCTTTACCTGATCGGTTAAGTCAATCCCCTCTTCCACCGGATGGTCGCTGATTTGTGTATCCCGTTTTACCTCTTCCGTTTCCACAAAAACATAAATCTGATTAATTAATGCCAATGTCTACACCTCCCGCGGAACAGGCTGGCTCCGCTCTATCCCGGCCATCCATTCATTAATCGATTCCTTCACCCATCGCTTTACCTTTCGCTCATTGCTGTCGGAAGCGCTGGCCCCATTAAGGGTCAAGCTAAACGTCGGATTAAAATGATTGATTTCTGTACTGCTTTGTCTGGTCATCACCTGCGAATCCGTTTCCGGGGTATATTGACCGGAAAACAAAGAAATATCCCTCCCGGTTTCTTCGCCAATCTTACGGGATTCTTCCTGAACCTTTCCCTTGGTTCCTTCCAGCCCTTTTACTAGTCCAAGACCCGTAAACTCACCAGTTTCTTCGGTTACCTTTGATGGGCTGTGGATATCCAAGGAACGGTTTAAGCTTTGGGAAATTCCCGTCCCAATTCGCCCAGCAGTAGCATTTAAGGTTCCTTCCATGGACAGCATACCATTGTTTAAACCCTGCATAATGTTCTGCCCGGAAGAATACAAATCCGTATTATCAATCTCCTGCTGAATTTTTACCGCTGCCAAATCTGCCGACTCCACGGGAAGCGTTACACCTGCATCCAGTCCCGAGGCCAGCCCTTTCATCAGTTCCTGACCAGAACCCTGAAGGTCGGTCTGTGTTATCTGCTCTTTGATACCCTGAGAAGCTTTTGCCGCAGATGCCTGGGTATGAAGACTTCCCACATCCATCCCCTGCGCAATGCTTTCGGTAAGTTCCTTGCCGCTCTCCTTATTTTTGCCGAAGATTCCCTGAATTCCATCCCAGATGCCTTTTCCGATTCCTTTGACAATATCAAGCCCTACTTCCAGCCAGTTAATACTCATCAGCGTTTCAACAATCGCCGAAATCAGCCTGGGTACTGCCTGGATTAAATCAGGAATAGCATCCACCAGCCCCTGTGCCAGATAAATCACCAAGGTAATTCCCGTCGTTAAAATCGTCGGTAAAGCATCAATCAGGCCGTCAATCAGCTGCAGGGCAATATTTATGCCCGATTGAATCATCGTGGGAGCATTTTGCATAAGGCTGTTGCAAAGATTTTGAATTGCCGATAACCCTACAGGAATTAATCCCGGAAGCTGCTGTTCTATTCCCTGAACTAAGGATAAAAGCATCGTTCCGCCCAGGGCAAGCACCTCTGGTCCTATAGTCAACACGCCCTGAATCATACTGCTGAAACCGCCAACTACACTTGCGGCAATCTGTTCCCGGTTCTGCATAATTCCGGAAACCAGAGAATGAATAATCGAAGCGCCGCTTTGGATAAGCTGTGGCATGTATCCGGTAATCGTTAGCAGCACATGGGAAAGTGTTGTCCCTGCCTGCTCCACCAGACCATCAATTCCGCCTTCTTCCGTCGCCCTGGTCAGTTCGGTTACCCATCCGCTGGCCTGCTTGACCAAATCCTTTAAGTTGCTGCTTCCCAGGGCTTCATAAAAGGCAATCCCTGCCCCTTCTGCCGCACTCTTAAACTCCGTTACCCGACCGGTCAGGTTATCATTCATCGTTTCGGCCATGTTGGCCATAGCGCCATCAGAATCTTTGATATAACCGCTTAATTCATCAAACCGGCTTAGTTCGTCCCCTACAGATTCCACCCCGGTTAATAATGCACTCACCGACTTCAAATCCCGCTTATTAAACAACGTAGAAAGAACTTCCTGCTGTGCCTGGTCATTCATTGACCCCATAGCGGAGTTTAAATCGCCAAGAACTTCATTCACCGGCCGCATCTTTCCTTCGGCATCATAGACGTTCAGACCAAGCTTTTTCATCGCTTTTGCCGCCGTATCGGTCGGTGCCTGGAGGGAAAGAAGGATATTTCTAAGGGCGGTTCCGCCTTCAGCACCCTTTACGCCATTATCGGCAAGGATTCCCAAAAGGGTATTCATCTCGGTTGTCCCGCCGGAAAGCGTCTTTGCTGTACCGCCTACGGTAAGAATGGCTTCACCTAACTGTGAAACGCTTGTATTGGATTTCTGGGCTGTTTTTGCCAGCTGATCACCAAACTGTGTAAGGTTCTCTTTTGTTGCATCTATTCCCAATGCGGACATACTGTCGGTAATCATATCCGAGGCAGCCGCCAGTTCCATTCCTCCGGCAGAAGCCAGATTCAGGATGGTGGGAAGCGCCGCACAGGCCTTATCCGCATCATATCCAGCCAGGGCCAGGTAATTTAAAGCATCCCCAGCTTCCGAGGCTGAAAACTTGGTCGATGCCCCCATCTCTTTTGCTGTGTTGGCCAGCTTCGCATAAACCTCATTACTGTAGTCGGCTTCATCCGCCGTCATCCCCATGGTAGCCGCTACCTGACTCATGGAAGCTTCAAACCCGGCTCCCACTGTAACCGCTGCAGTTCCCATGCCAGCCAGAGCGACACTTCCGGCAGCAATCCCGGTAACAACACCTCTTCCTAATGCCTTTGCTCCGGAAAGTAATTTCCCGCCTAATGCTTTTGCCGCCCTCCCGGCATGATCAGCCAGACTTTTCATCCCGGCTACCGCCTTCTGGAAACCAACAGCAGCCAGATCCTTTGCCTTTCCCAGCACCAGCCCTGCCGCAGTTCCCGCAAGCCGCAGAGGCTTAGGAAGCTTCTGCACCCCGGCATCCAGCTTTTCCTTGGCAAAATCTTTAGCCTGCCCGGCCAGATTTTTCAATCCTTCTATCGGTGCTTTTATTCCGGCCTTTAACTTATCTATCCCATCGGTCAGTTTCTGCCGGGCGGTATCCTGCATCTCATCCTGCAGTTCCTCCATGCCCTCCCTGGCCTCATCAGCTGCTCCTCGAACCTTGTCAACCTCGGAAGCCATTTCATTGGACGGAGGCCCCCGAAGACCATTTGCCGCATCTTCCAGCTGTTCCCCGGCAAGTCCTGCCTCCCGGCCCACGTTCCCAAGTTCGGATTCCACTGCATCCAGAATTCCCAGCTTTGCCTTGATTTCATTAATGCCGGCAGTCAAATCCTTAAAAGGATTATCGCCGACCTCAAATGCAATGCTGACAACATCCTCCCGGATTACCGAACGTTCTGCCATACTCCTTCACCTACTTTTTTTTCTTTGCTTCTAAATAAAGGTCAAATGCCGCATTAGCCTCCCTGATTTCATCCGGAGTCATCTGATGGAAAACCGTATTAAACGCTATCCCCGCTCCCAGCACCAGCCTCCACATCCCCCAGTGCTTTCTTGCCTGCTTCTTTATCTGTGTCCTGGTCTTTGTTCCGAAAGTTCCCATACATCACATCACGGCCCCACCGGGTTACCTCATTGAATTCTTCCAGGGAATCAAAATCATCAATTTTCAGCCCCTTAGGCTCCACGATAATGTTGTCCAAGATAAACTTTCCAAGTTTTTCCGTACTGGTGTTGTTGGTTCCCTCGATGTACGAACTGTCAATGGCCTTAACTGCCGTAGAAACGCCGCTGAACTGCGCAACATATTCCTTTCCCCGAATGACCTTTTTCACCGTATAAAAATTTTTGTTCATCTTCGTTTACTCCTTTTCTCTTCTCGGTTTAGGTTTTATTCCCAAACACTTTCCTGTTTTTAACGTTATCCTCAAGAACTTTGCTATTCTGCTGTATAATCAAAAACCTGAATCTCAAACTCTCTGTCTGCAAGTTCTGCTCCCTGTTCCAGATCCGGCGGCTTCTTCATCATCGCCCTGCTTCCGCCGCATTTTTCCCCAATGGATTTATTAATCACCCACACGTCAAACATCCGCCCGGAGTTTGCCAAGCCAAGAAGGTAGGATTTCTGTGGACTTGTCCCCTGCACAGTAATGGTAATCGTCCCCAGTCGGTTATGGCTTTTATTCACCACCACATCCCCCTGTGCTCCGACACTCGTGGAAAAATTATCCTCATCTTTTCCGCAGCTGACCATATCTTCACCCAGACCAGTGATGTATACGCCTCCTACCGTGATTACGCAATCCTTCGGATCATACTGTTTAACTGCCATTTTTCATTCTCCTTTCTACACTTCAATCACGCCATTAATCGTCGCATAGTGAATGGCCCCCGCCAGGCTGAAGCGGAAACGACCGCCATTGTACGTCCTTTTCGCCCTATCTCCAGCGCTGCACTCCTCCCTTGTGGCAAACATGGTTTCATAATCAGGGGTTTTATCCTCTGTCTGGGCAATGATTCCCATAGAAAATGCCTCGGAAAGAACATTCGTCACCACACCTTCCAACTGACTGATTCCCACGTTATCAAAACTAAGCTTGGGCGAAGTATTCAAAAGCTTCTGGGACTGATAGGCAATGTTATGGATAATATAGTCCTGACTGTCGATAACGTCCGCATATTCTCCGCTTAAAACGGTTCCCTCACTGGTAACAATATCCCCTGCCTTTTTTACAATGGCAATGCCGTATTTTTTATGGATTGCACTAATCTGTCCATCTGTAAGCGCATCCGGAGTAATCCCCTTAATCAGGATATTCTTATAGGTAAATGAACCAATCGTAAGCCCTGCTGTAGCCCCTGCAACGGCTCCTTCCACCCCTTCATCTTCTCCGGCATAAACAATGCCCACCGTCCGATTTAACGGCCCTACAGCCTCTAACTGCGCCACATCCGAAAACCGGAGAAAGAGCATCTTATCCTCTGTCGTTTCGATGTATGATGCCAGTTCCTTCGGCGTATCATCCCCCTCTTCTCCAAACACGGGAATTACCTGGCGAATATCCTGCCCGGAAAGCAAACGAAGGGTTTCACTAATCTTACCGGTTCCTGTACAAACACCAACCCGTGCAGGCGGATTATTCTGCATAAACAGTTTTTCACACTGCTTATAAACTGCTGAATCCGCCGAATATCCCGCATCTATAACCTCATCTACTCCGCTGCACTCCACATAGGCTTTTGCTGCCTCCTGCATTCCCAAAACCACCAGGGGGACGCCAAAACCTTCGCTTCCGGCTACTTTATTCTGGGAAAGCTTTACTACCACATCATTCTTTGCCATAATCCGTCATTCCTTTCTTATTTCTGCCTGTTCAATAACTTCTTCTCTTTCTTTATCCACCACATTCATCAGAGAAAGTACCACATCAAAACCTTTCCTGTATTCATACTCCAAAGTAAGAAGCGTATCCCGGTTATGGATAGCCCCAACATGACCTACCACAATTCCCTGATCCGCCAGTTCCAGCCGTCCTGCCTCTTCCAGCCAGTCCCGAGCCTCCATTGCCTTTTGCAGGGCTTCATCGTCATTCTCGCCCTGAACCGTAATGCTCCAGGTCTGCGAAAGGGGTATGTAGCATTTTTCTCCTTCAGAGTAAGTTCCCTTTCTAGTTTCGGTCTGGGTGATGGAAAAAGAAATATAAGGATAAGGTGGAATGGGTGCCTTAGTCAGGTTTGCCTTAACCACCTCGCAGCCGGTCACTGCTTTTAATCCCTCTGCAATCACCCGATTAATCTGTTTTTGTTCGGTCAAATGTTCCCACCCTCTTTAAGTTATAGCTGTGAAAACCAGCATACAGACTGTAGTCGCTCTCCGATTCCACCTTATACTTCATCCCCTGGAATACCACATAAGCCGACGGTTCCAGAGGAATTTCTTCCAGCGTAATCAGTTCCCGGTCATTTTCGGTATAGGCCCCGCCGCTCTGATACACCTTTTGCCTGGTCATCGGAAGGAATGCACCTTTTACAGGCTTTGGCTCATCCGCCGACGCAGGAACCCAGTTGCCCCCAATGTATTCCCCTTGGCTGCTTTCCCGAATAAGCCTGCCTTCCACACTGTATTTGTTGATTAGGTCGGTAAAATCATAAAGAAGCCCCATCATTACACCTCTACTGCACTTCATAAGAAATAGATCCAATCAAATCTCCGGTATCCATCAAAGGATTGCTGCTCCCCTTTTGGTCTACGGTAAACGGATGGTTTGGAGGAGAAGAAAGAGCCGTTGCATAATCTTTAATATGGCTGGCCATAAACTGCCCCACCTGCGCCAAAAACTGATCCGAAGAATAGTCGCCGCTTAAAACAAAAGGCAGGAGGTCTTCTGCCCCCTGCACAATCGCTGCCCTTCCCTCATCATAACCCGTTCGCAAAAAGGTCCTTTCGGGAATGGTAATGTATTCTGTACTGTCCTTTAAATGAAGCCCCTGCCGATGCAGGTAGGCCCGCATCTTATCCGTCACCTTAATTTTACATCCATACTCATGAATCCCTGCCAGCCATGCCTGTTCACCGAAGACTCCGGCCTGCACGCTTCTCCCATCCAGATCCGATGCTGCTTTCTCCATCTTAGGCACCAGATTCTTTTTCGTCGTCCATGACACCCGCATTATCTCCACCGCCTTTCACAGGGAATAAACCGCACACTGGGCAGTAAATATTCCCTTAACAACTGCCTGGCAAGGGAAAACACCTGCCGGTCGCTTCCCGTATTCGTATAACTTTTTGATAAGGGGCCAACCGATTCTGAAGAAACCGTAACATCCCGCTTTGCCACCTCACAGAACTTCACCAAAAACAGTTTTGCCGCAGAGGGCAGGTTTTCTAAAGAATCTACATCCTCCATGGTAAATTCAAGAGTCGTATGGTTTTGCAGCCATTCCAGACCACTTTCGATGTATAACTGGTCACTCTCCTGAAGCGGTAAGCCTAATGCTTGCAATGCTGCTTTTGTCATGTCATTTACCCGAACCTTTCTTTATGCCTGCCTGTAAACAGCATGATCAGGAATCGCCTTCTCCGCTAGGAGCAGAGGGTGTTCCTTGGTCATTAGAAACCGGATTTGCCGTAAGCTTATGCTTTAACGCCACAATCGGAATGGTCTTGTGGTGCTTTTTCAGCGTCCAGTTTGCCGGCTTTTCCAGGTCTGCATTTGCGGCATATTTCTTATTTCCGGTAAGGGTAGCATTGGCATTCCAGGAAAGCCCCATCGGATGCATAACCAGGGCACGGCGGTTAATCAGGATATTCTGCGCCAGAGTCTTTTTCCTGTCGGTTTCCACGCCGATTAAGTGCTGCGGCATCCCGTCATCTCTGGCAAAGGCTCCTTTACCCAGGAAATAGGTCATATAGGTTTTATTGGTTGCGTCATAGGGCATCCCGTCATCCACTTCCACCCGATAGCCCAGATAAAAGTCAATCTTAATCTTTAAATCCGAATCGTATTCACTTTCAATTTTCTGCTGCTTCTGCAGCTGGGTGTAAGTTGCCGAATGCATAAAGACAATACCCAGCTTATCATAGGCATCCCCCATCAGATTCTTTGCATCCAGGGTATTATCCACACCGATAATACAATCGCTCCCCGCAGATGAAGACACATCCAGCACATGGCTCTTTAACGCTCCCTTCGCCGGATCTAAAATCCCTTTTAATACTGCCAGGACTACTGCCTGCTCCCTGATAATCCACCAGTCCGAAGCCAGGTCAGCGACTGCCGCCAGCGGGTCATCTCCACCGAAGACCTTCGCCAGGTCGGTATCGCCCCAGGCTTTTTGACGAACTAAAAGAGTAGCAATCTCGTTATCCGTTTCAATCTTATCAATCCCAATCTCCTCTTCACCAAATACCTCGTCTTCTCCGGTAAGCGGCCTGTAAAAGGGCATGGTAATTAAGTTGCCGCCCTTAGGTGTTCCCGAAATAACCTGAGAAACTACCGGGTTGGAAACCGTAATCCCGCTTCTTACCAGCCGGGACTTTTCCGTCGTCCTGGTCAGGATGTACTCGGAAAATTTACTTGGTACAATCTGCATATCCGCAATCGTTGTTACTGCCATCGTTTATCTCTCCTTTTTATTTTCTCGCACTGGCCTTTAACGCTTTTGCCAGTTCCGGCTTATTGATTTCCAGTTCCATCTGCCGGGTTAAGTTCCAGGAATCCTTATCCCAGGGATTATCCTTTGCCTCAGAAGAAGACCCCCGTCCCGGCTCCCGCCCGTTCTTGTGGTAAATCTCATCGGTGGTATTCTGGGCAATTCGTTTGGCAAACTTCTGCAGCGCCTTCACTTTCGTATCAATCGCCGCTTCATCTTCTCCAAGCACAAACTCCACCAGTTCCAGCGTATCTTCGCTGCCGTCATCCAGCTGTGCCTTTTTTAACGCCTTAACCGCATACATCCGGTTTTCCTTTTCCCGGATCTCCTTTTCCTTATCGACCAGCTGCGCTTCCTTCTCCTGCAGTTCTACCTTCTTTAACTCTTCGGCGGAAAGGTTTTTCTTCCGCTCGCTGCTTAACTGCTCCTTCAGCTGCTTATTTTCATTGCCAAGCCGGTTCGTGGCTCGGTCAACTGCTGCCTGAATCAGTTTTTCCAGCTTTTTCTCCTCATCCTCTTTGCCATCCGGGTCATCCTTGCTGTCGGAACCCGGGTCAGCTTTCGGATCTGCCGGTTTATCCTCCGGCTTTGCATTCTTGGCCAGTTCATCATACTCCTCTTTTGTAATCGCTCCGCTGGCCAGAAGTTCTTTTAATTTTTTCAGTGTCACTTTTTTCTCCTTCCTGAGTTGCCCCATCTGCCCCACGTTCCGGGAGTGGCAGAGGAAAGGCCCCACACGTTGCTGCCGTGTTCCGGCGGTTATCGTTACCAAACAGTTTATTGCCGTGTTCAGGGCAAAATAAAAAGACGTTTTCACGCCTCTTTTGCAGACTCAACAAAATCTCTTATTGCATCCGCCACCCATCCCTTTACTTTTTCAACATTATTTTCTGTATCAAGATGAATTTCCGGATTAAGATTTATCACTTTATTCTGCTTTTCTAATGCCTTTGCAATCCGTTCGCCCGAATCAGCAATCCGGTGCAATTCTTTTGTCAATGCTTTTAGATCATCCATGTAAACCTCCTCCTTATAATAAATACATTTAAGAAAACCACCTGCCATTACTGACTAGTGGTTACTGTATTTTTTAGTTTGAATTTATCACATATATCTTTAGATTGTTTTTGCCCTAAGCGTATTTCAACAGGAATGCCGTCAGGATATTTCTTACAAACCATACCATGTTGAACGTTTTCACATCTTAAACAGATTGGAATCATCAGCATAATTTTTTCCTAATTCATATATTTTTCTATTGCTTCCCTTTCCTCTTCAGTAACCTTCTCCCCATTCTGCATTCGTACAAAGGCAGCTTCAATTCCATCGTAGCAGGAAAAAAGCATAGCGATATGCTCCATTACCATAGATTCATCTACTTCCAACTGTTCCTCCTCGGTCAATGCCTCATACATTGCAAACATTTCTTTCCGAAACTGATAAAATTTCTTTCTATCTTCCCAATCTGTAAATTCCCCATCCTTCTTTAGCAATGCATCTACCCGATTTCCCTGTATCATTTTACTCCCTTCACTTTCATAGGCTCTCGGAATCTCAAAGCCTTATTTTATGCGGCTTCCGAGAGTCGTTTT
>CAMNRM010000098.1 GCA_946553025.1 uncultured Clostridium sp. | reverse complement strand
AGCAGTAAAAAGAGGATTGATTTAGAGGCTATCCACCACAAACTTGGAAGAACCAAATTATTATCTATCATGATAAATATTCAGGATGAAGACATATGCTGACCTACATGGTAACATGCAGATGCACGGATAAAAAACCGTGCGATAACATACTGAAAGAGCCGATTACTACGCCACTCGTAAACAATTCACTTTCTAACATAATAGGAGGTAAAAAAATTACGGATAAGTTAGCAACGAAAATAGATTTACTTAATGACCCAATTGGAGCAAGCACCGCTAGTTTAGGTTTAGCTTCTGCTGACAGTCTTGTGTGCAAGGATTTTGGTGGTACTTTGACGAAACTTGCAGATAATACCCTTGCAAAATTCTTACACACAGGTGCGCTTTCTGCCTCTATCGGAGATCCTATCGGCAAGGGTAACTTTTGCCCCTCTGTCAGGTAACTGACTCTGAAAAACTGGGTTAATTCAACGAAAATCCGTTTTCACAGAACGGACAACATTGAGCCAAGCCAGACATACTATCCTTGTTATGTTTGGAAGGTGCAACGCATAGGCAGTAAAAGTGATAGACATAATAATCTGCCCACGAACACCCGGCATCCTAAATATTGTCAATGTGTCAAAGCCGCCGGTTTATTTCGGCGGCTTTTTTATCTCACCTCCTGCACCCCCTTTGTCTGATGCAAAATCTCTAGGGTCAACACCTAAAAATCCGCATACTTCTAGAAATTCTTCATCTCTCAAATCACGTTCCCGTCCATCATGCATCAAACTATTATAAAGTGCGGTATATGAAATTCCAGTATCCCGTGCTATTTTTGAGAGATTTATTCCCTTGGTTCTAATGTACTCGGAAACTCTTGCCGTTACCTTGCTCAAGTCTGCACCTCCTTTCTAAGATTCTCAGAACTATCTGTATTATATTCTCTTTTTTTTAGAATGTCAATATTTTTTCTAAGATTTATAGAATTTTTGTTGACGTGCTAAAAATAACATGGTATATTGTGAAAAAGGAGGAATGTATATGGCAAAAAAAATTGGTGATACATTAAGAGAGTCAAGAATTAATGCCGGAATATCTGTGGAACAAATTTCTGATATTCTTACACAAAAAGGATATAAAGCATCTATAAAAACCATATACAGTTGGGAAAATGGAAATAGTAGCCCTGGACCAGATGCATTATTAGAAATGTGTGATATATATAAAATAGGTGATATATTATCTACTTTTGGATATGATGGTTATAAAGAAGATGGCAGTTTAAAATTAAACTTAAAAGAAAACCAACTTATAGAAAAATACCGCTCCCTCGACCCCCACGGTCAGCAGACGGTTAATATAGTCCTCGACCGGGAACTTGACCGCACTGGCCAGCTCCTGGAAGCTCAGAACCGGATTACAGAACTAGAAAGCCAGGCATCCAAGCTGACTGAACTCCAAAGCAAGATTCAGAAAGATAAATCTTATCTTCGTCCAGTGGCCGCCCATGAACGTACAGATATAGAAGTAACAGACGAAATGCGTAAAGCAGACGACGATTTAATGAATAATGACGATTTCTGGAAATGATTATAGAATTTTGTCAAATTCTTAGGAGATGAGCCTATTGAGTTACGATAACTTATTAATAGAATCTGCCAAAGAAGGACTTATTGTAAAAGAAGCACCCTTAACATCTGCTGATGGTCGCCTTGCCGGAAACCGAATCGCCATCCGGCAGGATATTGACACAACAACAGAAAAAGCCTGCATCCTGGCTGAAGAAATCGGGCATTATCACACGAATACCATGAACATCCTTGACCAGGAACAGGTTGTGAATAGAAAGCTGGAGCGTGCCGGGCGACTTTGGGCTTATGATAGGCTGGTAGGGCTATCTGGAATTATCCAGGGCCACCGCGCCGGATGTCGCAGTTCATACGAACTTGCGGAACTGCTGGGAGTAACAGAAGACTTTTTGCAGGAAGCATTAACACATTACAGAAAAAAATATGGTATCATGACGCAGATTGATAGATATACAATTATATTTGAACCATCATTGATGGTGATTGAGAAGATAAAGTGAATCATGGTATTAGAAAAGGTACTGGGAACGGCGGAAGAAATTTAAAAATATCGAGAAGGGAATGATTTTTTGAATATAAAGTATTCCAAACAAGCACTAAAATTTTTAAAAAAGCAAGATAAGTCAACACAAATACGAATTATTTCCGCTATTAATGCTCTTCCCGCTGGGGATATAATAAAATTGCAGGGCAGAGAAGGATATCGACTGCGTATAGGTGACTATCGGGTAATTTTTGACAAACACGGCGAAGTACTAATAATTGAGAAGATTGATAACCGTGGACAGATTTATAAAGGAGCGTGATCTTAATGACGGCTGTAAAAGAACGAATTATGGGAGCTGTTTCTCTAATGAATAATGATACTGCTGAAAAATTTTGGAAATTAATTCAAAACCATTATATTATTTCTTCAAAGAACTGGGAAGATATCGAAGAAGTAGAACCTGATGAAATTGACCTGTTAATGCTTAAGGAAATTGAAAATAACCCTGATTGCCACGAATTTATTTCTTCTGATGAACTTATGAAGGAATTAGAACTGTAAAAGCAAAAGCCGCCCCTGCACCAACAGAAACGGCTTTTGCTTAGGATTGGGCCGAAATACTTCGACACAATTTCTAAGCCACGCAAAGATATTGTATCATTTCCAGGCTATCCTGGCAAGAGATGTATTTTTTATTTTTACAAGACGTACAATGAACCATAATGATGAACTGCCCCAAACAGAAAGGATACCACATGAGTAATCTTGAGATCGGCGCTGCCTACGTCCGTGTAAGCACAGATGAACAGACGGAACTCTCCCCGGATGCCCAAGTGCGGGTTATTCTGGATGCAGCTAAAGCCGACGGCTTTCTTATCCCGGAAGATTTTATCTTTATCGAAAAGCGTGGAATCTCCGGCCGAAAGGCAGATAACCGGCCGGAGTTTCAGCGAATGATTGCCCTGGCCAAGTCCCAGGAGCCGGCACCCTTTAAGCGCCTCTACGTCTGGAAATTCTCACGTTTTGCCCGCAATCAGGAGGAATCTGTATTTTATAAAAGTATCCTGCGCAAAAAATGCGGGGTAGATATTAAAAGCGTATCAGAACCCATCATGGAAGGGATGTTTGGTCGGCTGATTGAATCCATTATCGAATGGTTTGATGAATACTACTCGATCAACCTGTCCGGTGAAGTTACCCGCGGGATGACGGAGAAGGCTCTGCGGAATGGTTATCAGAGCGTGCCCCCGCTGGGCTATAAAGCTGTCGGTGAAGGCAAACCCTTCATTATCGACACAGAACGGATGGAAATGGCCGAATTTATCTTTACCGCCTATCACGAAGGCCGGGATATGACAGCTATTGCCCGCGAAATGAACCGGCGCGGATGGATGACCCGGCGCGGGAATCCCTTTGAGCGCCGAACCGTGGCCCGCATACTTTCCAACCGCTTTTACATAGGTGAGGTAAGCTGGAATGGAATTACCTTCCACGGAGAACACGAAATCCAGAAATCCATCGCGGATGTCTTTGAGGAAAACCAACAGCGCATTGCCAGAGAATCTCATTTCTCCAACCGGCGCGAGGCATCCACCTGTAAGCACTGGCTTTCCGGCCTGCTTACCTGCTCTGTCTGCGGCGCTACCCTCTCCTTTACGCGCTCAAATAATCAAAAAAAACGCCCGGACTACTTCCAGTGCTGGAAATATTCCAAGGGCTTCCACCCCGGCTCCTGCAGCATTGCCGTAAAAAAGGCAGAAAAAACGGTTCTGGAATCCTTAGAACACGTCCTGGAAACCAATGAGGTAGAATTTGAATACATCCCAAAAAACAGCGATATTGTAGCAAATGAGTGTACCCGCATTGAGGCAGCATTATCCCGAACAGAACTAAAGGAACACCGCATCCGTGAAGCCTATGAAAACGGCGTGGATTCCCTGGCAGAATACAAAGCCAACAAAGAGCGTATCCAGTCTGAACGTGCACAGCTAAAGCAGGAACTGCACACCCTTCTCTCACAAAAGCCCGATATGCCGCCCAGGCAGCAGAAGCTTCAGCTTATGGCCAACATCCAATCTTCTTATACTTTGCTCTCCGATCCTGATGTTAGCTATGAGATGAAAGGCAGCGCTCTCCGGAGCATCGTAAAAAATATTGCTTTTGACCGGGAAACCGGCAATATTGAGATTCACTATTATGTTTAGTACAGAATTTTAGTTAGCGTTTTATTCAAAGTTTTATTCCGATATTCAAAAATGAATGCAAATCTTTATCATAGGTTTCTGCACTATGGTGGACCCGACGGCGAACTCGGTGCATCCATGCGCTATCTTTCTCAGCGTTATTCTATGCCTTATTCTATTGCAAAGGGAACATTGACCGATATAGGTGTATCTGTAGCAATATAGCCCCTCTCCATTCTTTTTGCCGCAGGTATTATTTTTATTATTTTCTGTTATTTTCATTATTTTCTTCAATCCATCACTTCCTCCAATCCGTCACACAATCCATCACTTCCTTGCAATCATTACTTGACGAAATTCTCCCCTTAGCTTATAATTCGCATAAAAGATTCACCCCTGCACCCATGATGACTATTTTACAAAAAAGGAGCATTGCACATGGAAGAGAAGAAAAAGAAGTCCATTAAGGGAATTCGCATCCGTACAGTAAATTATGGTATGATTTTTATTTCAGCGATTTTATATGTTTTACTAATCACGGCAACCATCAATGCATCGAACAAATACAAGGCGATGATTACCTCTACAGATAGTTATATCGACGCCCAGAAGCTTGCTTCTCAGCTTGCTGACGGTTCTAATTATCTGACAGAGCAAATCCAGCTTTATGTTATGACCATGCAGCCTAAGTACATGGAAGCTTATTTTACCGAAGCCAATAGTACCCGCCGCAGGGAAAATGCATTGGAAGAATTAAAACAGTATCACGTCAGCAGCGATGCCTTCCAATTCCTTGAAACCGCACTCTCCCACTCCAATGAACTGATGGAACGGGAAATTTATGCCATAAAACTGATTGCTGTTTCCCAGAAAGAAGAACCCGAAAATCTCTCGGAAGAAGTCCGGGAAATGAATCTTAATGCCACTGACCAAAGTCTGAGCACGGAGGAAATGGTAGATAAGGCCCGTGAAATTATTTTCAGCAGCAGCTATCAGGATACAAAAGCTTTAATTAACGGCAATATTTCGTATTTTGTCAGCAGTGTTGTTGACCTTACCCGTCAGGATCAGCAAAACAGTTTTACCATGCTGAAAAAAACCATGTCCCGGCAAAAAATATTTATCAGTATTTTATTTGTTTTAAATCTGATCACCTTTACCATGGTTACGGTGCTGATTGTTAAACCTCTTCAGCTTTACATTAACTGCATCAAAGAGGAAAAGCGCCTGGATATTACAGGTTCTTATGAATTTAAGTACCTGGCTCTGACCTATAATGATATCTATGAAGTCAAAGCTTCCCACGAAGCCCTTCTGCGCCACCGCGCCGAACATGATCCTCTGACCGGGCTGATTAACCGTGGTGCCTTCGATCAGATGAAACAGTTTTTCAAAATTAATCCCTGCCCGCTGGCCCTTTTAATTATTGATGTGGATAAATTCAAGTTAATTAATGATGGCTTTGGTCATGAGGTCGGAGATCGCATTTTAAAGAAGGTTGCCGCTACAATTAAAGACAATTTCCGTGCAAAAGACTATCCGGCAAGAATCGGCGGAGATGAATTCGCGGTTATTGTCACCGAAGTTACCGAAGATATGAAGTCTACCATTTTAAGTAAGGCAGAAGAAATCAATACATTTCTGCAAAACCCCACGGACGGCCTGCCTCCTGTATCACTCAGCATCGGCGGTGCCTTTTCCCAACATGGATTTTCTGATGACCTGTATGCAAATGCGGACAGTGCTCTCTATATAGTCAAAGAACATGGCCGCTGCGGATGTCGATTTTATGAAGGAAATTCCGGGCAGCAGGCGGATACATAATTAAAAAAAGCGATATGGCTGCTGCTCTTTCGGCTGTCCTATCGCTTTTCTTCGCATTAAGAGGATTCCCCTGCAAATACTGCCTCTAAGTTCTTTTCCGGTTACTGTTCACACGTTCACAGCAGCGGGCAAAAATCCATGAAAATCGCCTTCGTCGATGGGATTTTTGCTTACTGGCCCAGTTTAACCTACGGTCAGCGCAGCAAGTGTGCAGACCTACGTGAACAGTAACCCCCAGGTAAAGTTACACTATCCCTGGATTTTTCCTGGTTGCATCTGCCAATCGCCTATTATATAATAGATGCAGAAAAACTCGGAGGTTTTAGAACCATTCATTATGCTGTTGGAGGGGCATTGATGATGAACAAAAAACGTCTTACTTTTGGTGAATTTGATTTTGTCACCATAAAAACAGAAACCGAAAATTATATTCTTCAGGGGAAGGGAAGCTATACTTCGGTTTCGGATATCCTGGTGGAAATCCAGGAAGAAAACGGACATGAAGATTTATTTCTCACGGCTGACGACAGTGCCGTAGAGTGGATAAAACTCCGCTGGAACCGCCCTCTTCCTCAAAAAGTAAAAATCTTAGGCGATGCATGGGAACAGGGCTACGGCGATTTTGAATGGCGCGGGATGTGCGTGGGGCGGTTTATGCCCTGGTATTTTTTCGTTTCTGCTGAAGATAAGCTATGGGGCTATGGCGTAAAAGTCAGACCGTCGGCGATGTGCTACTGGCAGGCCGATCCTGACGGAATAACGCTGATGCTGGATGTGCGCTGCGGCGGAAAAGGAGTTCTTTTACATGGTCGGAAATTGAAGATGGCTGAACTGGTGCGCATGGAAACCGAGATAAATAAGGAGAATGAAGGATGCGATACCTTCCATGCCGCACAGGAATTTTGCCGGATGATGTGTACTGATCCCATTTTGCCAACCTCCCCTGTCTATGGAAGCAACAACTGGTATTACGCTTATGGCAGCAGTTCCGAAGAAGAAATTTTAAGTGATACCGATTATCTTCTCGAACTGACCCAAGGTGCAGAAAATCCCCCGTATATGGTGATTGATGACTGTTGGCAGGAACATCACCGCTTAGATGACTACAATGGCGGGCCCTGGAGATGCGGCAATTCAAAATTCCCGGATATGAAAGGGCTGGCAGATAAGCTGACAGCAAAAGGAGTCCGCCCCGGTATCTGGGTTCGCCTTCTGCAAAATGAGGATGAAACGATTCCTGATATCTGGCGGCTTCCGCTAAACCAATGCCTTGATCCCAGTCATCCCGAAGCTTTGGACTATATCAAACAGGATGTCAAACGGATCTGCGCATGGGGCTATACCCTGATTAAACATGACTTTTCCACCTATGATTTGTTTGGACGCTGGGGCTTTGAGATGAACCCCTTAGTTACCGAATCCGGCTGGCATTTTTATAACCGCAGCATGACCAGTGCTGAAGTGGTAAAACTATTCTATCAGGCCGTTTATGACGCAGCAAAGCCATATAACGCTCTGATTTTAGGCTGCAATACCATCGGTCACCTCGGTGCAGGACGAATGCATATCAGCCGAACCGGTGATGATACCAGCGGTCTGACCTGGGAGCGCACCCGGCGAATGGGGATTAACACCCTGGCCTTCCGTCTGCCTCAGCACAAGTGCTTCTTTGACGTAGATGCCGACTGCGTGGGCATTGCAGGAAATATTCCCTGGAAACTGAACCGTCAATGGGCCGACGTTCTTGCCGAGAGCGGAACCCCTCTGTTTATTTCTGCAAAACCAGGGATTTTAAATCAAAAAGAAAAGGATGAACTGCGGGTCATACTTCAAAAAGCTTCCGCCCAGAACAAGCATAAAATTCCTGCCGACTGGATGGATACCGACTGCCCGCGGATTTGGATCGACGGAGAGGAAACCTCTGAATATCACTGGTTCGAAGATGCCGGACCTGATTTAAAAGGGAACGAAAACCTTTACCATGCGTACATTCCGCTTTCCTAAAAATGGTTAAAAACAATATTAAAAACCATGTGGCGCAGGAAGATCATTTTCCTTGACAACACATGGTTTTTTCTTTTATATGTATCTTTTGTGTTCATCTCTCTTCGGGACGGAGCCGGACTTTCTCCACCATCTCCACTTCCAAAATTTCCACATTAAATCGCTCTCCCTTTCCCGAAGTCTGTATATTCAGCCGAAAGCCAACCGGTAAACATTTCAGCCATAATTCCAGTCTATGGTCACGGTAAACAACAATTCTTTCCAGCAATTCACCATACAGGGCTTCATTGGCTGTCTGGAAATTCATTATTTCATCCAATGCCGTCATATACTGTTCTATACAATCGACCTGTCTGGCACGAATTTTATTTTCATCCTGAGCCATCTGCATCTGTTCTTCCAAATGCACTAATTCCTCTTCATACCAGCTATTCTGTTCCTTTAATTCCTCCCTGCTAATCACCCCTTCCAGCATAAGATCAATCGCCTTTTTCTTCTTATGATGAATAGATTCTATTTCCTTTTCTATTTTTTTCGTATCTGCCCCTTTCCCGTCCATCCGCTGCAATTCACGTATCTCCTGAAGGATTTCATATTTCAGCGCTTCTTTATTTGTCTGAATATGGCTGATACAAAATTTCATACAGTAAAGCAGGGTCACATGATTTATCTGTAAGCTTTGACATCCCCTCCATGCTCCAAGTTCATCCTGTTTGGGAAGCCCGTAAGCAGCAGCCGCATGACAGCGCCATCCCAGATACTTCTCTCCGTTTTTTAACGTTTTACTCCGGCTTATATAACTGTGCCCGCACTCCCCGCAATATATTTTTCCGCTGCACCAATAACGATTACTGTATCTAATCTTTTCTCTCTGGAATAAACTGCGGCGCTTTAATTCCTTCTGGGTTCTGTCCCACAACTCCCGCTCGATAATTGGTTCATGATGATTTTTAAGATAAACCATCTCTTCATCACCCCGATTATACTTCTTCTTATGCGTCAAATAATTGGGGGTAATGGTTTTTTTCTGGCATAAATCTCCCACATACTTTTCCGACTGAAGCACCCGAAGAATAACTACATTTGACCACGAGCGAACTCTCTTCGGACGCATCCCCGCCTCAGCAAGTTCTCTTGCAATCACAAAGGTTCCTTTTCCCTCATTCGTGTATTTATGGAAAATTGCACGGACAATCTCAGCTTCTTCCTCATTAATAAACAATTTCCCGTTCTTTACCTGATAGCCCAGCAAATCCCGTCCAAAAACCACACCCTGCTCCATCCTGCGTTTTTGTCCCCACTTCACCCGTTCAGAAGTTTTTCGACTTTCTTCCTGGGCAATACTTGCCATAATCGTAAGACGCAATTCACCATCCGAGTCCCGGGTATCAATGTTATCGATAGTAAAAATAACCCCTACTCCGTTTTCTTTCAGCTTTCTGGTAAAAGAAAGCGTATCTACCGTATTTCTGGCAAAACGGCAGACTTCCTTCGTCAAAATCAGATCAATTTCTCCCTGCATGGCGTCTTCAATCATTGCATTAAAACCTGCACGTTTACTGGTCTGTGTCCCGCTGACACCCTCATCATAATACACTTTTTTTAAGTTCCAATGCTCATGATGATTAATATATTCTGCAAAATATTTTCTCTGGCTAAGCAAAGAATTTGTCTGATCGTCTTTATCGGTAGAAACACGACAATACGCAGCAACATTTATTTTTTTATCTGCCAATTTATCCATCCTTTCATTGAATTAAAAACTGTCTGAGTACAATATTATTTAAGAAATTTTCCCCTCCTGGTCTTCATCCAAGAGGGGAAAATATAGCAAGATACTTAAACTCAGATGTTATTTAGCAAGTGATTTAACTGATTTTCTGTAAGCATTTTCTGTCGATAAAGTTGTCTGTAAATTCCGGCTTTAAACACTCTTTGGAATTCCTTCATCTGGACATCATTAAGTTCTAATTTCATCCATTGTCCTCCTTTTTCGTGTACATGGTTACTTAATTTCTTGGACATAGGAAATTTCCTGACAAAGTAAATTTCTTTATTTATTTTATGCAGGAAATTCCCAAAGTAAGCTTTTTTATCTTTAAATGACAAAATAAAGCATCATTAAAAGCGCATAAATTTTGTATTTTTATCGTTTAAATTGTGCTTATAATATGTATGTAAATTTTCATGCTTTTCACCTCCAAAAATATAATAATTTAATGTTTATTTAACAATTTATTTAAAACTCTCCCCTTTTGATTGCCTCAATTCAGTCTTTCTTATTATGCAAAGATGATCCTGGTTTTCAATAGAATAATATCAAGCTTATCAGTCAGTGAATTTTCGTACAAATGGTCATATTCAACTTTTCCTTTTGTTATCATTCCGCTTTTTGATTCAACATAACGTTCAATCAGATATCATCCTTGTTCTCTGATATAAGCCTCACTTCTAACACCTGCTTATCTAATATACTTGTGAGTTAAAAGTTTTCAACAAAAAGAATAGCCCTTTTGTATGGATTT
>CAMNRM010000097.1 GCA_946553025.1 uncultured Clostridium sp. | reverse complement strand
TACAGTAGGATTAAGTAAAAGTGGCATTATTCAAAGATTTTGGATTTCAATATAGCGTCTTTCTCAACCATTTCCCGATTATCAAGCCACGTTCCTAACTAAATAACACCAGCACAAAACCGCTGTCACGGACGATTGCGCTTATATCGTCCCTTCCCCTGCGCTGGCTCCGCCAGCTACCCCTTTACACATTTGTGTTTATTATAGATATCCTAAACCGAAAGGAGATGTTCATTATGAATAGAAATTATCATCTTACGACGATTGAAACATTAAATTTGGAGAGAGATTACATGCTATAATCCCTCCACAACAAACAGGAGGAATTATGAGTAATATTGAATTAGTGAGAATTGATGAGAATAATTTTATACAGGCATTTAACTTAAAATTAGCTAAGAAGCAAGAGCAATTTGTTTCAAATCCAATTAGGAGTTTAGCACAAGCATATGTATATTATAATCAATGCATTCCTTTTGGAATATTCAATGATGATACAATGGTTGGTTATGTGATGGTGATATATGATTATGACCTCGCAGAGTATAATATTTGGCATATGATGATTGATATTGCATATCAGCATCAGGGATTTGGAGAACTTGCTTTAAGAAAATGTCTGGATTATATTGCATCCAAACCATTTGGTCAATCTAACAAAGTAGCTTTAATGTGCAATAAAGATAACTCCATTGCACTGCAACTATATTATAAATTTGGTTTTAGGGAAACTGGAAATGAAGATGAGGATGAAATTGAACTTGTTTTGTTGCTATAAATAAAGCTTGATAAATTTCAGCAAGTATGCTTTTGGAGGGTGTTGACAGATATTTTATAGGACTTCCTGAGATAGATGTTGTTTCAAAAATATTTCACTGTATGTCAGCATTTCAGACGACCTATAAAGCGGTGTTGGTTTCTCTTAAAGAAATCTATATGATTACAAGGAAGGGCGAATGATGACGATAACGAGAATTACAAATATTGATAATAAAAAGCATATCGCCCTTTTAGACACATCTTCCGTTAGTACAGGATACATCTGTTTATATTATTTTTTAGCGAATACGGAAACAGAAATTTGTTAGATCCCAGTTATTTATATTTGCTATTTCTATAATATCCAAAACATAGGATTGTCCATAGCATAGGAATAACTGCGTATCCTGCATTTACGTGTCCATGATTGATAAGAACATAACTACTTCCAACAAATGTTAAACTCAAAAAAACAATTCCTAACATTAGTGCTATCTTCTTCATCGGTTTGATTTTTTTCATAAAAAGAACTTTAATTATTGTGCAAATTGTTAATAATGCAACTGTAAATAATCCATACACTAAAATATGGATATACCAGGGTGCCGATTGCATAGTGTATAAGTTAGGGTAGTTTTTAAAGTGCCAATATTCATATATGCTATATCCAAAAAATACACCTATAGAACTGCTCATTATAATATTGAGTATTCGTTTTATTCTCTCTTCCACTTTATTACCTCCCAAAACTATCCACTTTATTTACAAATCATGATAAATTATATACCCGTTTGATTATATAAGTCAATAGATAAAAATTTTATATTCTTCAAATTTTGAAATTAATAAAATTCAAAAAGTTCACATTTCTATTCTAATGGTTTGTCATGGCAGGATTTGTTGGTCATGGTAAAGTTCTTATAAATCCAATGTTTTTTGTGTTTCTTACTCAATTTTACCAATGACTTACCAATATTTCTGGAGAGTCAGATTTGCAGCCATAAAACCAGAATGAGGAGATTGACAAAATGAATAAATTGAAAAAACATATTTATGATGAGAATAATGGACTTCATTATACGTTGGCAGGCGACTACTATATCCCGGACTTGAAGTTGCCGGAGGAAAGCCGCCGAGGGGGAACCATCATGAATTTTGGCTATGATGAAGTCAGCCAGACCAACGTCCAAATCACCAAAAGCCCCGACCAAAAGACAGGATATGCGGGGATAGACCGTGGACGTGTCATTGTCAGTGTCCACAGGATGAAGGCACAGTTTTGTGACGATTGTATCAGGGCTATACTGAACACGGTGGAACACCAGTTGATAGAAGAATTTTTCATTTTCGACACAGAGAAAAGGACATTCTATCCGATAGACGATGGTACGACACTACAGATAGGCGATTACCGTCTGGATATTGAATATAAGGACAGCGATTACAGAATTGACATCCACTATACCAGTAAATAAGAAGCTGCCGTTGCAGGAACCACAAAATTCCCGCAACGGCATTTCCTATTTCCGTTTCTTCCTCTGGCTGACATAGCTTTTGAAGAATTTCGATTTTTCAAGGAGGATTGCGCTTATATCGTCCTGTATCATGTGGCTGAAATATTCGTCATCCTCAATATGTGCAGCCTGTAAAATCCGGAGGTGCGGGTCATCTACTCCTGCACTGGCTCCGCCAGCTACCTCTTTGTGCACTTGCCACCCGAAAATCTTTCAGAAAATCTATTCCATTTAGCAAATCAAAGCTGTATAATAGAGCCAGCGACAAATCGGAATTTGTGGGGGACAACATTATGGAAATAAAAAAGCTCAATCAAGATTTTTCAGTATGCAAAGTGATGGATTATTCACTTGTAAACATAAATGCAGAATATAGCTTCATCGGGAAAACAGATGAAGAAAACTCCTTGGTATGTATTACCAGCGATGTTCCGCTCAATGTCATTCAACGTGATGATGGATGGAAAGGTTTTCGTATTCAAGGGATTTTGGATTTTTCTTTGATTGGAATACTATCTAAGATCGCAGAGATTTTGGCAAAAAACAGTATTTCGATTTTTGCAATTTCAACCTATAATACGGACTATGTTTTGATAAAAAAGGAAAATTATCAAAAGGCACTGGATATTCTTAAACACTCAGGTTACGAAATTGCAGAGTGACAACTTGGAATTTAAGGAGGAGTAACGCTATTAACATGAAAGACATAAAAAACATTTGTAAAATCGCATTGGTACAAGCAGAACCTGTAATGTTTAATAAAAGCGCATCACTTAAAAAGGCTCTTCAATGTATTCACGAGGCTGCAATACAAAAGCCAGATATCATCGTTTTTCCCGAACTCTTTATTCCTGGATACCCTGTTGGGATGAATTTTGGCTTCAGTATGGGGAAACGAAGCGAGGAAGGTCGGAAGGACTGGAAACGATATTACGATGCCTCTGTTGTTGCCGGAGAAACGGAGTTTCAGCAGCTTGCAGAGGCAGCTAAGGAAACGGGAGCATATATCAGCCTTGGCTTTTCCGAGAGGGATGCCGTTAATGGAACACTTTATAATAGTAATGTCATTTTTGAGCCGGATGGATCGTATAAGGTACACAGAAAATTAAAACCGACAGGCTCCGAACGTGTTGTGTGGGGGGATGCTAATAAGGGATACTTCCCTGTTACAACAACGCCATGGGGACCGATTGGCAGTCTGATTTGTTGGGAAAGTTATATGCCGCTTGCTCGTGTGGCTCTTTATCAAAAAGGTATCACAATTTACATTTCACCAAATACCAATGACAATCCAGAGTGGCAGGCTACTATTCAGCACATTGCAATAGAAGGCAAATGCTACTTTGTTAACGCTGATATGATTATCAGACGCAACTCATATCCTTCTGACCTATATGAGAGAGATATCGTATCACAGTTTCCAGAATTTGTTTGCAGAGGAGGAAGCTGTATCATCGACCCATATGGACATTATTTGACAGAACCAGTCTGGGATAAAGAAAGCATCATCTACGCAGAACTTGACATGAGCTTGCCTATCTCCTGCAAAATGGAGCATGACGTGGTTGGACATTATGCGCGTCCAGATATACTTGAACTGAAAATCAACGATAAATAGTGCAGTGATTACTAATCGAATCAAATTCCAGTTTGTCGAACTGATAACCCATCAAAAAACTAAATATCTGCTGCTTACCAGCGGCACATCCAAGCAGGAAATCTGAAAAGGTATCCTGCTTTTTCTATGCCCGGAATCCGGGAGAAAGGAGGGCGCACTCTTGATTAAGAGCAAGAAATTTGAACGGTATCTCGATCATGCAACTGCTGTATAAAAATATCTGAAAAAGGAAGTAACAAATTACCTGTATCCTTTTATTATAGATAAGCTTGTGAAATGATGACAAATAGTGTAAAATTATTGTAATAATCAGATTGCAGAGAGAAAGGAACCTAATTTTAAAATGGAAAAAAATAACAAATGCTATCATGTGCTCTTCGTTTGCCACGGAAATATTTGCCGCAGTCCGATGGCCGAGTACGTTATGAAAGATTTAGCCGCAAAAGCAGGACTTTCCAACCAGCTTTTTATTGCTTCTGCCGCCACAAGTACAGAAGAAATTGGAAACGGCGTGCACTGGGGAACCCGGCAGAAGCTTTCTTCCGTGGGCATCAGCACTGCCGGAAAAACCGCTGTTCAGATTAAAAAATCGGACTATAAAACCTATGATTATATTATCGGCATGGATCAGTGGAATATGAAAAATATGCACCGGTTTTGGGGCGGAGATCCCGATAAAAAACTGTATAAGCTTCTTTCCTTTGCCGGAAGCAACCGCGATGTTGCCGACCCCTGGTACACGGGCGATTTTGACCAGACCTACACGGATGTTTTGGCGGGATGCCAGGGACTTCTTGCCCACCTAAAAAAACAGTACCCTATTTCTTCCTAGCACCTGCAAAATACCATGTTTTATTGGATAACAGAATAATGAAATTGATATTTTTTTAACAAAACACAAAAAACCCTTGCCATTTCCCCCAGTTTCTGCTAAACTACGCTAAACTGCTTTGACAAACAGCCATTGTCAAATGTGTGCACAAATACATAAAGGAGAATTTTCTATGGAACAGACAGGAATGAAGGCGTTCTTAAAGCGAAAGAACGTCAATATCACCGTCCAGACCTATCTCATTGATGCATTGGGTGCCATGGCATTTGGTTTGTTTGCATCTTTGTTAATCGGGACGATCTTCGCCACCATCGGCGAAAAAACGCAGATTCAGGCTTTTTTGGTCATTGCAGACTATGCAAAAAGCGCCACCGGTGCTGCCCTTGGCGTATCCATCGCCTACGCCTTAAAAGCACCGCAGCTTGTGCTCTTTTCGGCGGCTACGGTAGGTATCGCGGGCAATGCCTTAGGCGGCCCGGTGGGGGCTTTGGTTGCAACTATTATAGCCACGGAACTTGGAAAAATCGTATCCAAAGAAACCCGGGTGGACATCTTAGTAACCCCCGGCGTAACCATTATTTCGGGCGTTTTAGTTGCCCAGTTTGCCGGCCCGGGCGTGGCAAAATTTACGGATGCCTTCGGTCAGATGGTAAAAACGGCAACGGAAATGCAGCCCTTTTTTATGGGTATCCTGGTTTCCGTTCTGATCGGCGTCGCCCTTACCCTGCCCATTTCCAGCGCGGCAATCTGCATTGCCCTGACGCTTGACGGACTGGCTGGCGGTGCGGCTACAGCGGGCTGCTGCGCCCAGATGATTGGCTTTGCCGTCCTCTCCTTCCGCGAAAACGGCGTAGGCGGGCTGCTGGCGCAGGGGCTTGGAACCTCCATGCTGCAGATTGGAAACATTGTCAAAAATCCCAGGATTTGGATTGCGCCCACACTGGCCTCCGCAATCACCGGCCCCATAGCCACCGTTGTATTTCAGATGACCAATATTCACACCGCTGCCGGAATGGGAACCTGCGGCCTGGTCGGCCCTATCGGTATCTATACCAGCATGGACGGCGGCGCGAAGATGTGGCTGGGAATCCTTTTGATTTGCTTTGTCCTTCCTGCCCTTCTCACGGCAGTTTTCGGCGAAATTTTAAGGAAAATCGGATGGATTAAAGAAGGGGATTTAACGCTGAAATTATAGGATAGTAGCGAAAAAAACATAGATAAAATTGGCCTAAAAGGATGATTTTTCTGCAATGGCTGGCAGAAAGATTATCCTTTTTACAAGATTTAGATGGATTGGATTTCTGTTTGATTTAAGATGGTAATTCTGTAATCATTCATTGCTAAACGAGGGTGAACTTTATGATTACTAAAAAAGGCAAAAGAAAAATAACGTATCAAGGTCATAACTTTTATTGGTTTATACGCCGAAATGACAGGGGAATACCCAGAATCCATATTTTGTCCGAAGATAAACACATCCGCATCGAACGCCCGATGTTTGATACGGAAGTCCCTGTCGGCAGCCTGTACATCCGCCAGCTGCTGGAAAAATATTTTACCGAACAAAACTAAACTTATCAAAGAGAAAGCTATATGGTGAAACGTGTTCAGAATGGAGGAAATCATGGAAATCCGACTTGCCGATAAAAAGAATATCCATCACATCGCAGAACTTTATATCAAAAACCACAAAATTACCTATAAAAACCTTCTCTCCGAAGAATACCTGTCAAGCCTTACCTTAGACTATGGCCGGACAAAATGGGAAGCCTATCTGTCCGATGAAAATAAAAAAATCTGGGTAGCCTGTGAGAATGGCCTTTTCTTAGGCTTCGTCGCAGGCATGGAAGATCCCGAACTGGAGTTTACATGGTATCTCGACTCCCTCCATGTAACAGAAAATGCCCGCGGCAAAGGCGTAGGCACTGCCCTGATTCAAACCATCGGAGGCTATGCCTTAGAACACCATTATCAGAAAATGAGCATATGTATCGTAAAAGGAAATGATCAGGCCGGCAGATTATACAAAAAACGCGGAGCAAAACATTACAAGGACTTTATCGATAGCTTTGGCAATACAACGTCTTATTCTGAAAAACTGTTATGGGAGGATCTTACCATATTTATGAAAAAAAGCAATTAACCTGAATTATTCCGATTTAAACTCCAAAATGTATCATATACTTATTTCTGCTTATTGCTTCACTTATTTTATCTGCCAGGGCAATTAAATTCTTATCTTTATATATTCTTTTATCTTCAATAACTATTTTTTGAAATGCCGGAAGGGATTCCGGTGGAATTAAGGTAATTCCAAACCTTGCAAGACCTAATGCAGGACGATTAAGCTGATGAAAATAAGTTTTTAAAAGAACTAATTTATCCCACCAAACATCAATATAAATCGCATCATCAATACACACACAATGATATTTTTCCGGATCATAGGAATAGTTTTCAGTTTCCTCAATATCTTCAATAATTCCAAATTCTGTCTTTATCATACACGCTCCCTTATTCCCATTCCCTTAAGGATTTGCATTCACGAGTGACCGGATGGGTATACCTTTTTTACAAATATTTTATGTTCTTTAACAATTTCAAACCCATTATTCTGATAAAAATGATGGGCGTCAACCCGTTTAAACTGTGAACCTACCGTAACACTTGATAAGCCTTTCTTCCTGGAAAACGCTTCGATATAAGAAAGCATCTGACTTCCAATACCTTTCCCCTGATATGCCGCACGAACAGCAAAGGTATTGATAATCAAATAGGAATCTTTATGAATGCTGTATTTTATTACAACTTCTGCCACGCCGACCACTTTATCCTGTTTGGCAGCTACGAAAATATAATTGCCGCTGTCTTTACTTACCACATCGATCATTTCTTTCATTTTCTTCACCGGATAATCATAATTCATAACTTCCAGATATAAATCATAAATATCCTGGGCATCTTCCACGGCTGCTTCTCTAATCGTTACCATAAGTTCTTCCTTACCCTCATTCTCTTTATCTGTATTTTCCAATAGCATAGCACAATCCTTTGCATACCACAAGGAAAATCTGCCGCGAGAATATTGATTGATAATATTGCTGCAAAAATACTGTCACAAAAATACTGCAAAAAAATACTGTAAAAAAATCTCCCTAATTTTACATCTTGACAAATAATGTCTGGATTTTTATGCTATTCTTATCTGGGTTCGTTTTATTCGGGGTTTATTTTGCATAACTTTATTTTGAAAAATTTTATTTTGCGTGCTCTCATTTTAGGTATTCTTATCTGTGGAGGTAAAACAATGTCAGACAGCCGTTTATTTAAAATTTTATATTATCTCTTAGACAAAGGAAGCGCCACAGCTCCTGAACTAGCTGCCGCATTTGAGGTTTCTTCGAGGACAATTTACCGCGATATTGAAGCTTTAAGCGGTGCCGGAATCCCCATCTATACAGAACCGGGAAGGAACGGCGGAATTTCTTTGCTGCACGATTTTATCCTGGATCGAACCATTTTATCGGAACATGAGCGCCAGGAATTATTGGTCGCCCTGCAGAGCATCTCTGCCACCGGCTATCCCTCCGCAAAGGAAATCCAAACCAAATTATCGGCGCTTTTCCATACAACATCCGAAAACTGGATTGAAGTAGATTTTTCACGCTGGGGAAATTCTGCCTGCGATAATACAAAGTTTGAACAATTAAAAACTGCCCTTCTCCAACACAAGGAAATGGAAATTCTCTATGAAAGTACAGCCGGTAAACAAAGCAGACGTATTATCCAGCCGTTAAAATTATCCTATAAGTCCAAAGACTGGTACATCAAAGCCTATTGTCTAAAGCGGCAGGACTTTCGCCTGTTTAAGCTAAACCGTATCCTGGAATTAAAACTTCTGACCAAAACCTTTATTCCAAGACCCTACCTGGAAACGGAAGATAGTCCGCACCAGTTTTGTCAAAGCATTATCCTTTTATTCTCCAAAACGATTGCCTACCGTGTCTATGATGAATTTGACAGTACACAAATCAAACTACAGGAAAATGGAGATTTGCTTGCCTCTGCCGAAATGCCCGTCGATCCATGGCTTATCGGCTACCTGCTTTCCTTTGGAACCAAGGTGGAAATTATTGAACCAAAGGAGTTGCGCGAAATTCTGGCTGCACAGGCAAAGGAAATTTATGAAAAATATCATTGCAGATAAATTACAGAGAAATATCCGTGCAGATAAATCATAAAAAACTATCCGTGCAGATAAACCACAGAAAACTATCATTAAAGATAAATTACAAAAAAATTCATCAAAAAAAATAAACCTTGACAGAAGATGTCAGGATATGTGTGTTATAGTGGTTCCAGTAACAACGAAAGCAACAGAATCAAAAATATTTAAGGAATATTTAGGAAATGAAACCTTGCTGAAATCTGTTACGCCAACCCATAAACAACAAAAACGGAGGTACGAAAATGAACGAAATGCACGAAATGAACGAAACCAACGAAACAACGCAAAAATTCTGCCAGTGCTGCGGTATGCCCATGGGAGAAACCGATGAATTGTTTGGAACGAATGCTGACGGCAGCAAAAATGAGGATTACTGTAAATATTGTTTTGAACACGGCGATTTCACCTTTCAGGGTACAATGGAAGAAATGATCGAAATCTGTATCCCTCCCATGACAGCCGCCAACCCCAATATGAGTGAAGCCGAAGCAAGAAAAATCATGCAGGAATGGTTCCCGACCTTAAAACGCTGGAAATAACACATCCTCAAAAATACCTGCATTATCCGCGAACACACCCGCATCAGTAGCTGCATTATCCGCTCTTTCTGTCCGCACCATTGCGCAGAAAATAAGCCGTTTGGCACAATACTTTAGAAAATCGTCATAATTTCTTCATGAATATTTAACTTGCTTTTTCTCCGGCCTTTATGGTATACCTTAGGGAACGCAGACGGAAGCTTCCGGTGCGTACAACAGGTTATTGTTTGCGCAGACCTGCATAAACATTAACTATACTATGCCATAGAGAAAGGAGATGATAACCTATGGCAAAGGATTATATTACATTTACGATTGGACCGAAGAAAGATATTGCACTGATTGCTCATGATAATGAAAAACCGAAATTAATCGAATGGTGTCAGGAACATTATTCCATCTTAAAGCACCACAATTTATACGGAACCGGAACCACGGCACGGATGATTACCGACCAGACCGGGCTTACCGTAAAAGGCTATAACAGCGGCCCGTTAGGCGGAGATCAGCAGATTGGCGCAAAAATTGTCGAAGGCGTGATTGACTTCGTGGTATTCTTTTCCGACCCGCTCACCGCACAGCCTCACGACCCGGACGTCAAAGCGCTGATGCGTATTGCCCAGGTCTACGATATTCCCATGGCAGTAAATAAGGCCACGGCGGACTTTATGATTACTTCCGAATACATGGCTTCTGACTACCAGCACGATGTCATTAACTTTAAAAAAACGGTTCAGGAGAGGGCGGAAACACTTTAATCCCCCTCCCTGAGCGGGATTTTCTAATACTGTATATGTATTATTGTCTAATTCCATTTTATTTTCATCCTTTTTCCCATCATCGACGAATTCTATTCTACCACACATTCCCATCTCCTGTTACAATTGCTGAGGAATTTGTTCGTGCGGTAACGACAGGGAAGCATACAGAAAGTAAAATAATCCAATTTAGCTGTAAAGTTCCCTGCAAAACGTGAAAAAATCTTGAAATATGCCCTACAAAGTGTGAAAAACCACCCATGAGCATTGACTTTACCTCGAAATATCTTAAACTTATCCTAAACTTGTGAGTTAAAAGTTTGTAACACTAAGAAACCATGGAATCCCACGGTTTTGC
>CAMNRM010000096.1 GCA_946553025.1 uncultured Clostridium sp. | reverse complement strand
TTAAATCCTAGATTTTTTTTAATCTTAAGTTTTTGAAAGTGTCGAAAACCCGTTCGCCCGATTTCCCATCCGAGTTTTCATCGTTACTGTTCACGTAGGTCTGCGCACTTGCTGCGCTGACCGTATGTTAAACTGGGCCAGTGAGCAAAAATCCCATCGACGAAGGCGATTTTCATGGATTTTTGCAAGTTACTGTGAACGTGTGAACAGTAACTTTTCATCGATTTTTCATGTCCGACTTTTCATGCCCGGTTGCCCAAATACAAAATCAATGCTATAATATTTTGGAAAATAAAAGTATTCTGCCGAAAAATAAGGAGTTTCTATGAACGAACCTGCCAATGCCATACGATTAAATAAATTCTTAAGCGAGATGGGCATCTGTTCCCGCCGTGAAGCCGATCGGCTGATTGAAGCCGGGATGGTTTTTGTGGACGGGCGGGCGGCGCTGACGGGAGAAAGAGTCGGCGCACACCAGAAAATCATCTGCAACGGCGTGGAAGTTGGTGCAGAAAAAAACCGGCCCGAACCCGTATGGCTGGTGGTGAATAAACCAAGGGGCATTGTCTGCACAACCTCGGATAAGGACAGGGCAGAGAATATTATTGACTTTATCGGCTATCCCCAGCGCGTCTTTCCCGTGGGGCGGCTGGATAAGGATTCCGAGGGACTTCTTTTGCTGACCAATGAAGGCCGTCTGGTCAATCCCATGATGCGCGGTGCAAATGCCCACGAAAAAGAGTATCAGGTAAAAATTGACCGGCCCGTAACGAAAGAATTTCTTAAAACCATGGCGCGTGGGGTGGAGATTGCCGAACTGAACACGCGCACAAGGCCCTGTAAGCTTTGGGCCACAGGAAAAGATCATTTTCAGATTATCTTAACCCAGGGGCTTAACCGCCAAATCCGGCGAATGTGCGAAGCCTTGGGCTGTAATGTGCTGGAATTAAAGCGGATACGGATTATGAATATCCATCTGGGTACATTAAAGACAGGAAGCTGGCGGAAAATGACCGCCGATGAATACCAGGAAATGTTATCTTTACTGCGTATAAACACAAACCAATAGAATCAGCATTTGGAATACCTGCATTTACACCGCCTATTTGGCTATGGACTTTTACAATCAATCAGGAGGACACAGGAAATGGAAGAAAAAATTCTTCGGATGAAAGAACTGGTGCCCATGCTTTCACGGGCCGCCCGGTCTTACTATCAGGAAAGCCGGGAAATCATGAGTAATTATGACTATGATCAGCTTTATGACGAACTGCTTCAATTAGAAAAGGAAACCGGAACCATTTTATCGGGAAGCCCCACACAGAAGGTCGGCTATGAAGTGCTCAGCGAACTGCCCAAGGAAGCCCACGAAGCTCCGATGCTTTCCCTGGATAAGACCAAAAGCGTGGACGATCTGGCCGAGTGGCTGGGCGGCCAGGAAGGGCTGCTCTCCTGGAAGCTGGACGGACTGACGATCGTTTTAACCTACGAGGGCGGAAAACTGGTCAAAGCCGTTACCCGGGGCAATGGGGAAATCGGCGAGGTTATCACGCCCAATGCCCGCGTATTTGCCAATATTCCTTTAACCATCGGCTTTCAGGGAGAACTCATCCTGCGCGGGGAAGCCATAATCAAGTATTCGGATTTTGAGCGAATTAATGAAGAAATCCCTGACGCCGACGCCCGGTATAAAAATCCCAGAAACTTATGCAGCGGTTCCGTGCGCCAGTTAAACAGCGAAATCACCGCACAGCGAAGCGTAAACTTTAAGGCATTTGCCCTGGTGCGGGCTGTCGATGCGGACAAGGCCGGTTCTGCTGCGAGTAACATTTCAGATGCGGATAATACTGCTTCTGTCGAAACCACCGAAACTGCCCAGGCCGCATCTGCCGTTGATTTTCACAACAGCCGCGAAGAACAGTTTATCTGGCTGAAAAATCAGGGCTTTGATGTAGTGGAATACCGCCGGGTAACAAGGGAAAACATCGCCGAAGCGGTTTCTTCTTTTGCCGAAGCGATTCAAAGCTTTGACGTTCCCTCGGACGGGCTGGTGCTGACCTTTGACGATATCGCCTACGGGGAATCCCTGGGACGGACGGCGAAGTTTCCGCGCAATTCTATTGCCTTTAAGTGGGCGGACGAAATCCGGGAAACGCATTTATCCTATATCGAGTGGAGTGCTTCCAGGACGGGACTGATTAACCCGGTTGCCGTGTTTGAACCGATTGAACTGGAAGGGACGACCGTAAGCAGGGCAAGCGTGCACAATATCAGTATTATGGAAGCTTTAGAACTTGGCGAAGGGGATGAAATCACGGTTTACAAAGCAAATATGATTATCCCGCAGATTGCCGATAACCTCACCCGCAGCAATACCGTTAAGATTCCCGAAACCTGCCCGGTCTGCGGCGGTGCCACGGAAATCCGCCAGGTGGACGAGGTTCGCTCCCTCTACTGCACCAACCCCGACTGTCAGGCCAAAAAGATTAAGAGCTTTACCCTCTTCGTCAGCCGCGACGCCTTAAACGTGGACGGGCTTTCCGAAGCTACGTTAGAGAAATTTATTGCCGCGGGATTTATCCATAAGTTTGCCGATTTATTCCACTTAGATCAGCACCAGGACGCCATTGTCCAGATGGAAGGGTTTGGGCAGAGGTCTTTTGACAATCTGATGAACTCCGTTAAAAATGCCGCCCACACCAACCTTCCCCGGGTTATTTACGGGCTGGGCATCGCCGGGATTGGTCTGGCAAATGCCAAGATGCTCTGCCGAAAATTCCGCTTTGACTTTGACGCCATGCGGCACGCTTCCTATGACGATTTGATTGAAATTGACGGAATCGGCGACGTGCTGGCAAAGGCATGGATAGAATACTTTGCTTCCGAGAAAAATAATGCGCTGGTGGATGAACTGCTCGCTGAACTTACCATAGAAAAGGAAGAACTTCCGTCGGAAGAAGAGGCGGTATTTGCAGGGAAAACCTTTGTTATCACCGGATCACTGGAACATTTTTCCAATCGAAAAGCCCTTCAGGAACTTATAGAATCTAAAGGCGGAAAGGCCGCAGGATCGGTGTCGGCAAAGACCAGCTACTTAATTAATAACGACACCGCCAGCAATTCTTCCAAAAATAAAAAGGCAAAAGAACTGGGCATTCCGATTTTATCCGAAACGGATTTCCTGAAACTTTTGGAGGAATTGGGACAGGAGAAAAATCAGGATAATCATCAGGATAATTATTCGGATGACACAGAAAATAACAGCCGTGAAGAAAACCAGGATAGTTAAAAAAATCCCGAAAAATAATAAATAAAAACCAACCCGCAAGGAGGAAATGGCCATATGCCGATTAAAATACAGAAAGGACTGCCTGCAAAAACGGTTCTGGAATCGGAAAATATCTTTGTGATGGACGAAGATCGGGCGTTAAGTCAGGATATCCGTCCGCTGGAAATTTTGATATTAAACTTAATGCCCCTGAAGGAAGATACGGAAACCCAGCTTCTTCGGGCATTGTCCAACACGCCTTTACAGGTGGACTGCACGTTTTTAATGGTAAAATCCCACGAGTCAAAGAACACATCCCGCAGCCATTTAAATAAGTTTTATGTTTATTTTGACGAGATTAAGCGGCTCCGCTATGACGGTATGATTATCACCGGGGCACCGGTAGAGCATTTAGACTATGAAAAAGTAAATTACTGGAAGGAATTAACCGAGATTATGGAGTGGAGCAAGACCCACGTCACTTCCACCATGCACATCTGCTGGGGAGCGCAGGCGGGGCTTTACTACCACTATGGGATTCCCAAATACAACCGCGAAACCAAGCTTTCCGGCATTTACGAACACCGGGTACTGGATCGGAAAATTCCTCTGGTGCGAAGCTTTAACGATATTTTCCAGGCCCCCCACTCCCGCTTTACCGAGGTGCGCCGCGAGGATATTGTAAAATGTTCGGATTTAATCCTTGTGGCGGATTCTAAAGAGGCCGGGATCTTTCTGGTGATGAGCAAGGACGGCCGGCAGATTTTCGTCCAGGGCCATCCCGAATACGACCGGATGACCTTGAGCACAGAGTATTTCCGCGACCTGGGCAAGGGAATGAATCCCATGATTCCCTGCAATTACTACCCCGACGACGACCCGAATGAGCGTCCGATATTAAGCTGGAGAAATACCGGAAATACCTTATACAGCAACTGGCTGAACTTCTACGTTTACCAGATTACGCCTTATCTTCTGGATGAATCGGAAACCTGAACATAGGAAAGAACTGTTGCTGTTCCTGTAGTTCTGCGCACCTGCTGCTTTGACCATAGTTTAAAAAGCTTTCCTGTACACGAAATCACATCCTGCACAGGAAAGCTTTTCTTCTGCATCTCTGTCAAATGAATAAACGAGTTAAAAGGTCTTTATCCTTTTTTTATTCCATCACCCGAACTGCATGATAACCTTCATGGATTGCCGTAAGGATCTTCCTTGGGGCAATGGCATCGCCTACCACAGCCACATCTCCTGCCATCTCTTCAAGCAGGTTCTCAAGTTCATTATTTGCCTTAAATCCAACAGCATTGAACACCGTATCACAGTTTAAAGTAATCTCTTCTCCGTCCCGTTCAAAGGTTACGCTTTCCGGGGTGATTTTCGTTACTTTGGCATTCGCCTCAACCTTAACGCCGCGATCTTTTACCATCTGCCGTAAATGCTGGTCATTATTCAGGCAATGGGCTGCCGCTGCAAGAATATCCGGCAGCATCTCAACAATCGTTACGGACTCTGCATTGACCGCAATATCACAGGCCGCCTCCGTTCCTGCCAGACCGCCGCCGATAATAACCACATTCTTTCCGGCCTTAACCTTGTGCGTCAGATAATCACAGGCCAGCTTGCTGTGTTCAATTCCTTCAATCTTTGGCACCACCGGAGAAGCCCCCGCGGCAAGGATAACCTTATCATAGTCTTTGGCGTTCAAATTCTCGGCCGTTACCTCGGTATTCAGACGAACATTGACACCCAGCTTGTAGCACTGCGTTTCCAGATACTTCACCAGCTTCAGCACATCCGCCTTAAAATCCGGGCCTCCTGCCGGCCATAAGGTTCCGCCCAGACGGTTGGTTTTTTCCAGCAGATCCACATCAAACCCGCGCCTGCGTGCCGTAACTGCTGCTTCCATTCCCGCAGGGCCGCCGCCGATAACCAAAATGCGCCGCTTTGTGCCGTCCGGCTTTGGCAGGGCATATTCTTTTTCTGCATAGCAGGTCGGGTTCACTGCACAGTAATAATGTTTTCCGCTGAACCCGGCAAGCAGACATTCATTACAGCCCACACACGGCGTAATATCCTCGGTATGCCCGGATTTTACCTTGTTTGGCCAGTGCGGGTCCGCCAACATCTGATGCCCCAGACCTATGTAATCCAATGTCCCGTCCTCCACGGCCTGTTTTGCCAGTTCAGGATTAAAAAGCTTCCCGTCGCCCAGCACCGGCACACTGACGATCTCCTTAATCGCTTTCTGCACATCCAGCTTATGTCCCTCGCTGCTGTAAACCGTCGTGATGGCCTGATACCATTCCTCATAGCATCCTGTATCGACATGAAGAGCGGTCACGCCTGCTTTTTCCAGGATCTTTGCCATCTCCTTGCCTTCATCTAAGGTGCGGAATCCCTCCACCCGATGAACCGGTGTGAACTTCACCAGAACCGGGAAGTCCTTTGGCACATTCTTTTGAATTGCGGCAATACATTCCAGAGTAAAGCGCATCCGGTTTTCCAGAGAACCGCCGTATTCGTCCGTCCGGTTATTCCACTGTGAGGACTGGAACTGATCCAGCAGATAGCCGCCGTAGGCATGAAGTTCCACGGCGTCCGCCCCTGCATTAATCGCCAAAGACGCGGAATAGCCGACCTTCTCCACCAGATAGTGAATATCTTCCTTTGCAAAGGGCTTGCAGATTAAATTCGGAAACCAGAAAGAACCTACACTGCCCGCGCTGTACGGCGGAGTAAATGGATCGGTAAACTGCTGCCGCCCAAGTCCTGGAGATAACTGTACGCAAACCTTTGCCCCATAGTGATGGCAGCGGTCAATCAGCATGTTCAGACGCTCAACATGGTGAAAATCCGAAAGTTCCGTACATGGGCGCGGCTCGTACTTTGTGGAAACAACATTCGCCCCGGTAATAATCAGCCCCGCACCGCCCTTGGCACGCTCCATAAAATAATTGATGCCGTCAATATTATACGCCCCGTCACTCTCTCCTGTCGTTCCCATCGGCGACATGAAAATACGGTTTTTCAGACGCATCGTACCTAAGGTTGTCCGGTCAAATAGATGATTTGCCATTGCTCTTCCTCCTTGATGATTTTGTTTTTATGTTTATTTTTTATTGCTTCCCTGTTCTTATGGTTTTCCTTTATTTTACCGAAGTAAAATTTTTATTTACCTAGGTAAAATATACAATATTTTCTCCTCCCTGTCAAGTAAATCCGGCATATTTTTGATAAATTTTTATCATTGTATCGATGAAATAACGAAAATGACAAAAACAAATCCGTTTGACAAATAATTTTTAATCTTTTACAATGAATATTAGGGCGTGTTTGAAAATTCATTCCTGCCATCTGCACGCCCCAGCAGAAAAAACACTTAAAAAAACAAAAAGGAAACCCTACATGAATCGTATAAGCAAAGAAGACATTAAAAAACAGGCATTGAAGCTATTTCAGGAACACGGATACCAACAGGTAACCATCGTCGATATCTGCAATGCCTGCCAAATCACCAAACCAACATTTTATAAATACGCCGGAAGCAAGGAAGAACTGGTGCTGGATCTCTATGACACCACCATCTGCAATATTTTAACCGATCCCCTGCTGTTTATTTCCGTCGATACCCACTATGAACAGCTGCTGCTGATTTTCCATCATTTAATCAAAGAAACGGAAAAATTTGGAAGTGATTTATTCAGCCAAATGTTAATTTCCAATCTGAATGAAAACCATCACAGCTTTGATATGCGAAACAATATGACCAAACTGTGCACCTTAATCTTAAAAAAAGCCCAGGAAAAAGGCGAAATTCAAAATCCAAATAACGCCGATATCCTCTACCGCACCCTGGCCTACAGCTTTATGGGCTTTGAAACCAACTGGTGTATTTCCAATGGTAAACTTAACTGGGCCGAAGAATTTTTCCAGGGAATGAATGTCCTTTTGTGTGTCAATGAATCATTAAATGAACTATATAAAAACTACTTAACGGTAAAAGGGTAAATTTAAAAAACACAATATTAGCTCAGGCCATTGCCGGTTACTGTTCACGGGGCTGCTGCGGTGGGGGCATATTCCGTCGTCACCACGCTCTCGCTCCGCAAAAGAACACAGCGGACGCTAAACTCGAAAAGACCTCGTTAAGCGCCGGTGTTTTTTGAGGGGATTCCGCACGGAACATGCCCCCACCTACGCACCCCCGTGAACAGTAACCATTGCCGGCGAAAGAATGAGGAAAAAATTCAAATGCATTGACTTTTATGCAAAATTGAGATATTATCTAAATAGAAAAAGAAGGGCATCTGCCGCAAACAGATACCCTCCGGGATCTACCGATAGACGGTTAGCCCGATTAATAAGTTTACAGCAATAGCCGCTTACCTTGTCACGGGAGGGCGGCTATTTCTGTGTTTTATCATTGTTACCCATCATATATCCAAGTCCAAAAGCAGTCATGCATAAGGCAAGAACAGCAATCAAACCTTCAATAGTCAGCATACGCAATGCCCTCCTTTCCCAGATTCCCTTATGGGTTTCTATGTATACGGAGGGTCCAGTCCCTCCGGAGAGGGCAACCGCCTACCATCAATGGCAGATCCTGGATGTAGTTTAACACGATTTGGACGAACATTCAACAAAATTCGATCCTGTTCGTAATGACACCAAATGTAATATTTTGTGTCAAATAATAAACATCGCATCCCCAAACGAAAAAAACCTGTACCTCTCTTCAATCGCCGCCTGATACGCCGAAAGCACATGCTCTCTTCCTGCCAGGGCGGAAACCAGCATAACCAGCGTGGATTCCGGCAGGTGGAAATTTGTAATCAGTCCGTCCAGCACCTTAAACGAATACCCCGGGTAGATAAAGATATCCGTCCAGCCGCTGGCCGCCGGAACCTTTCCGTCTTCCCCGGCGGCCGATTCAATCGTCCGGCAGCTTGTGGTTCCCACGCAGATAACCCTTTTGCCGTTCTCCTTTGCCCGGTTAATCTTTTCTGCCTCTTCCGGCTCAATCCGGTAATACTCCGAGTGCATATGGTGATCCAGAACATTTTCCACCTTCACCGGGCGGAACGTCCCCAAGCCCACATGAAGCGTTACACGGGCAATGAAAACACCCATCTCCTCTACCTTTTTCAGTAAATCTTCCGTAAAATGCAGGCCCGCCGTAGGTGCTGCCGCCGAGCCCTCATGTCTTGCATAGACGGTCTGGTAGCGGTTTTTATCCTTTAGCTGATGGGTAATATAGGGCGGCAGGGGCATCTGTCCTAACTGATCCAAAATCTCCTCAAAAATTCCCTGATAAGAAAACTGAATCAGCCGGTTTCCATCCTCCACCGTATCCAGAATCTTCCCGGTCAAAAGCCCGTCCCCAAAGACAATCTCCGTTCCCGGCTTTGCCTTCTTCCCCGGTTTTACCAAAGTTTCCCAGATATCATTTTCCCTGCGCTTTAATAAAAGCAGTTCAATCTTTGCCTGCGTTTCCTTCTTTACGCCAAACAGCCGGGCCGGAATCACCTTCGTATCGTTGATCACCAGGCAGTCCCCCGGCTGCAGATACTCCAAAATATCCGTAAAATGCCGATGACGCACCTCTCCCGTTTGCCGGTCAAGTACCAAAAGGCGGGAAGACGAACGATCTTCTAAAGGGTCCTGCGCAATTAACTCCTGCGGCAAATCAAAATAAAAATCCTTGACATTCATCCGTTCTTCCCCCTTATTCTCCCGCTGCCCCGCCTTCCGGCAAGTTTACTCCGGCTTCGGCAGCTTCTGGTAAGTTTACTCCGGCTTCTCCGGCTTCGGCAGCTTCCGGTAAGTTTACTCCGGCTTCTTCCGGCAGGACAGTTCCCGCTGCCCCATCCTGCAGACTGCCCGGCAAAGCTACCGTACTGCCGCCGCTTACGCTTTCAGGCACGGCTGCCCCGGCATTTTCCGCTCCTTCTGAAGCGCTTCCTTCAATATGAATCTCTGCCCCTCCGCTTTCTGCGCCTTCTGCATTCCCATGATTTTCATCGGCAGGAGCAGTAATGCCGTCAATCTGCACATTGGCCTCATGCTGTTCGGTCTGCTTTGCTCCGGCAGCTCCGCCCTTTTTCTCCAAAATCCCGTAACTCTCCGCCAGTGCAGGATCGCTTTCCAGGGCAGCACGAAGCTTTGCATAGATCTCCACCCGCAAAAGTACAATCTCATCCGCCTTTAACGCTTCCTGGACAAATGCCTTCTCCGGCTCGCTCAGCTCATCTTCCACGGTTAAATATAAATTCCCGTCCGCTCCCGTGCGCACATAACTCCACTGAAATCCCGGAGCCAGCGTCAGGGAATTCTTAACCTTTAAATCGTAGCTGACGCACACAAGATAGGTTCCGTCAATCTCTCCCGGAGCCGTGTAGCAGACAATATTTCTGTAGCCCTCCGTATAGCGAGCATCGTACTGAAGCTGTCTTTGCAGCCCGTCCTGCCCAATCTCCTGTGTCCAGCCAAAAAGCTGGTAAATCGTCGCCGCGTCGGAGTTTTCTTTCGCGGTAAAATACCGCTGAATCAATTCATTCACCTGCGGAACACTGTTTGCCGTAAATAACTGTGCCGACGGTTCGGGAAGGCTCTGTGCCGGCAAGCTGCTCTCCTCGAGTGCAAGATCGGTACTTTCCTCAACCGTATCCTGATTCTGCGATTGAGGATCTTTTCTTTTATCCATAATTAAAATCACGGCAATTAAAACCACCACAAGCAGGGGAAGAAGGAAAAAGCGGGCAAAACGCATAACTTCCTCCCTCGACCAGGCACTGTATCCATATTGGTTATCTTTATTTCGCTTCATTCGTTATCCTCCGTATTGGTCCTTCGCTGCTGTGAACATGTAAACAGCAACGTTCTTTTCTCAGTCCATGAATTCTGCATCAATATTGACGAACACCCTTCTTATTACTCCTGCCTATTTTAGCAAAAACCGCACTAAAAATCAATCACCGTAAGATTTTCGTTGGATTTTTAACCATTTGCACCTGGGATAAGCTTTTTCTACAATAAAAAAATGCGTCTGAGAGGAATCGAACCTCCGCACATGGCTCCGGAGGCCATTGCTCTATCCACTGAGCTACAGACGCATTGGTGTTATTATAGCGTAAAAGTAAAAAAACTGCAAGTAGTATTGAAAAATTTTTTTGAAAAATTTCTTTGGAAAAAATTCCTAAATTTTTCCATCCTTCAAACTAAATATCTTCGCCCCTACCCCGTTTCCCGCAATCATTACCAGAAGGTAGAGAAAGGATTTTGCGCTGTACGCTCCTGCCAGATGGAAATAAAACATATTGGCAATGGAGTGTTCAAATCCGGATAAGATAAAAATCATCACCGGCGCAATAATAAAGACGATATTTTTTGTTTTCTGGTAATTATCAATGGCCAGGTACATCATCACTCCGCAGAACGGGTTTTCGACACTTTCAAAAACTTAAGATTAAAAAAAATCTAGGATTTAA
>CAMNRM010000095.1 GCA_946553025.1 uncultured Clostridium sp. | reverse complement strand
CTCATAAATACAGGGTTTTCTGCCTCTTTTTATTTTGCAAGTGTCGAAAACGGGAAAATGTATGCGATTTTGTCAACTCTTATTCCAAAATATTTTTAACACCCAAAATATTCTCATATTCACTACCAACATTATATATTTTTGTGCTTAATATTTTGTATAGTGAATAAAAATCATTTTTATAGCCTGCTTTATATCTCATTAACTGAGAAGGTATAGGGTCAACCATCTGCAATCCGATACAATTATCTCCTTTAACTGTAAAACCAATAGATGCGAGATGTTGTCTGCTATCATTTTCAGTAAAATAAACAGATCCCATTTGCTGATATTTATAAAATACATCAAGCAAATATCGGTTTTCATTAAAACTTCTTGATTCAACACAAATTTGTCCATAAGCATCCTTCTCAACAAGATAATGCATAAAATTATCTAACAATGCATAAAAACCAATATTATAATTGTTTTTCTGTTTTCCATGCTGAAGGTAATCCATTTTCTTTTCATCAAAATATATTCCTAAAATGTCAAAAGATGCATTGCTAACTAAAGCAACATAATCCATCCAAAAATTATTTCTTAATGTTGCATTCTGTAAACAAGAAAAAATCCCTCTGTTTTTTTTCATATCGGAGAAATGAAATATTATATCTGATTTTCCAAAATGCTTAATCTTTAGGTCACTTACTTCTTTAATAAAAGTCTTTTCATAATAAACTCTTTCTACCGCAATTCCAGCAAAACAAAAATTAGGACTATGCAAAGTAGGTTTAGTTTCATCTACAAACAACAAATAGTCTTTTTTCATCTTTCTCTCCTTGTACGAAATATTATACAGATCACCATCAAATATCCAAATCCATTGACTTTACTGAATTTTCTTTCATTTCAAGGCAACAAATCCAGCATTATTTATGTAATTAGTACATCTGTTATTATATCTCCTGAATCTCAGGCTATTTATAAAATACTTCATTAAAAAAAGGTTCCTCTTTTAACATTTCAGGTAAGTACATAGTAAGAAGCTTCATCAGCTTTACCGTATATTTCTGCTTTTGTTGAAATTTCTTATCTGTATTAATACCTCCCTCACTGCGAACGATTTTGGCTAAACGACTATTGTATCTTTCCAACGTATTAGTAAGACTACGATATTTGTGTGTATATTTCTGATCGGCAAATACAATCTGTATATGCTTTAACAATTCGTGGATAATATCTTCTTTATCAATCCTGCCGCCAACATCCATCTTTAATCCATTCTTGACTATATACGAACGATCATCCAAGTGATCACCAAGGATGTGAATGTAATAAATTAATGCACAAAAGCTCTCCTTCTTATCTTCATCTCCTTGAAAATCAAATATTGCATCTGCTGTATTTAGCATTATTTGTTTTCGAGCAGGCCATAATTCCTTTGTTACTGTATAAAATTGAAAATCCCAGCCACAATGAGTATGTGATCTATGAGTTGTCCCTGAAGCATTAAACGAAATCTCATCCACATTTGAGGGGATATCCTTTACACCATAGGATAAAAGAAATTCTAAATCTTTTTGACCACTATTATTAAACTGATCAATTGCCAAATATGACGCGCATTCAAGCGCTTTTATTTCATTCCTAATACCCTTGTCGTTCTCGACCTCTTTGAAATTTTTAAAAAGAACCTCTAACATACATGCATCATGCTCATTACGTTCATATGCATAACTCACCTTCAAGGTATTTCCTAATACAAATATAATACACAACAGAGTAATCAAGCTTTTTGAATACTTCATATCAGTTCACCTGCTCAAATTCTACAGTATCCGAAATAAGCCATAAATCTTTATACTTGCTCACTTTAAAATTCAAAATAATAGCAGCTTTATCAGTAACCTCATCCATAAAGATTTCTACTTTCACAGTAGTATTATCACTCCATACTTGAGCGCCAGCCTTTTTGCTTGTATATGCCACAGTATATTCGGCAATACCTTCACCAGAAGAACGCTTAACTTCTTTAACTTCCCAATCATCATAAACAATTTCTTCTTCATTATTATTAACAGTCACTTTAATCACAGATCTTTCACTAACACACACCACCGGAATAACTAGCATATCCTTATCGAACTTAGCTTCAAATACCATCGCATCGGAAGAAAAAGTGTATTGATTTTCCAGTGCTTCAGAAAGAAATAATGCTTCTCCACTTTCATGAAGAATACCTTCAATCTGATCTTTTTCATCTTTATTAATATCAAGTTTACCAGCTAATGCAAATAACAAGTCACAATTCAACACCAACGGCTCATATACTGGTGGCAATTCAACCTTACGCTGTTCTTTCAAGAATTTATTGTATTCTTTGATTTGTTTCTTTTCATCTTTCGTGGCATCCTCTGGAATCGTCACTTCCTTCACATCTTCAAGATAAACAGTATTCATAGCCAACTGTTCTGCGACAAGGTTATTTACATTGTTAAGCACAATCTCATAGGCTTTTTCTATATATATTTGATTTCTGGTCTTTGCATACAGATCCAAATAAATCTCTGCCACAAAATAACGAAGCGACCAGTCATCGCTCTCAGTATTTGTTATCATCAATTCAAGATATTTTTCTGCAAGTGATATGTATTCCTCATCGCTGTAAATCTCACTTGCTGCTACGATAGCTTTAGGAAGGGTTTGGGCAAAATAATAATCTTTTCTGAAAATATTTGCTTGAAGCTTTTCATACTTATCCATCGCTTCCAAACATTTTTCGTAATCGCCACTTTCATAATAACAATCAGCCAGAATCAACCAGTAATTTCCAAATGCTTGATACGTTTCTTTTTCAGATTCAAAAAACTGAATTTTTTGATAATTATTTGTCTTGTTTTTCCAGGAAACAAATTTTTCTACTGCACTTTCATTTAATGCGAGCTCACCGGGAATATCATCCTCACGAACAATCTCAAGCATAAACATAAATGCTCTTTTGCGGCTTTCATGTAAATTTTCTGCCTCTTCATCATCAAGCACCCAGCCATCTTGCAGAAATTCTTGCTCATTTTCTGTAATGTATGTTTGATAGCTACTATATGAATCTACTGCCATATAAATTGCAGATGCTGCCAATCGCTTTAAATCGAAAGAATTTACTGTACTCAATAAGCCAATAGGATTTGGAATAGCTTCCTTCAATCTCTTCGCCTTATTCTGGTTATAAATATATTGCAGACGTTCTCGTTTCACGCTAATCATGCGATATTTCTCAATGATATCCAACATACTACTCAGATGACTTTCTGTTAACTCATTGACCTTTTGGGGATTAGTATTGTTAATCAAAGAAGCATATGCTTCTTCCAGAAACATACGGCTATTCTTGGAAGCATCGATTTCCTTAGACAAAACTGCCAAATAATTTAACATTGCAATAGAATTTTTCTGAACTTCGTTCAGTTCTTCCTCTTCTTGAATAACAGTTTCCTCTATTGGTACTATCTCTTCAGATTCTATTCCTACAGATGGTTCTGCTACTTCTTCCGATGAAGTAGCAGATTCTTCCGAAAGTGTAGGAATTAGCTCTGGTGTACTGATTACTTCCTGACTGGCTGAATAAGCTTCTTCCGTCGGAACTGCAGGGGTAGTATTTCCTCCACATCCTACAAGTAACATAGTAGTTGATATAGCAAATAACAATCTTAAAATCCAAACTGCTTTTATTCTCTTCATTTATATTTCTCTCCTAGTATTTGCAAAGTTCAATTTGCTCTTCCATGAAAATGATGCCTCTAGTCTACCAATTAATTTACATGAATTACCACCCGATTGTATATTTGTCTTTATTATACTGTCAACAGCTCTGTAAATCAATAGTATATCTGGAAAACTCAGGGTTACTGTTCACGTAGGTCTGCGCACTTGCTGCGCTGACGGTATATTAAACTGGGCTAGTGAGCAAAGATCCCATCGACGAAGGCGATTTTCATGGATTTTTGCCCGTTGCTGTGAATGTGTAAACAGTAACCTTCCATCGTCCTGTCTAACAGCAAAATGTAGTACCCTTAATCTTATAAAAACCATATTTCTGCAAAGTTCACTCTTTTTTGAATTGTATTTTTACCTTTTTTCTGTATAATGGAAGTACACAGAAAAAAGATTCTATCGCTTTACCCAAAACACGGAAAGGAAAACAAAACATGCCAGAACAAAAATCAGTATTAACAACAGAAATGATAACATCTATTTTAACTGCCGAATACGGGATATCGGTATCTAATGTATTACCACTTAAACATGGCAGCGCAAATTGTTTTTGTATTTCTGACGGCAATACAATGTATTTTCTAAAAGAATACCAAAACCGTTTTACTGTGTCTGATCTAAATCTTGAAACGCATTTGGTCGATTATCTTATTCAGCATAACTATCCGACCGCAAAAATTATTCCAACCCTTCACGGCAGCCTGTATCTGAATATTCAGAACAGATTCATTCTTTTACAAAATTATATTTCCGGGAAAACCTATAATGAACAAAAACTGCCGCATCATCTGTTAATGGAGTCCGCAGAGCTGCTCGGAAAATTACACCATATTCTTTATCATTATTCTTTGCCCTGTGAAATGGACACCGAATGGCTGAAATCCTTTTACCCTGACAAAATCGCAGCAGAATATAATCATCTTCTTGAAGCATTAGAAACCCAAAAGAATAATAGCCTGTATGAACCTATAAAGAATGATCTCCTTTACAAAAAACAGCTTGCCTTTCAGCTAACTCGCTTTAATCATTGCTATGATGGAATTACCTATTGTGCAACGCATGGCGATTATTCATCTTTTCAATACCTGTGCGACAATGATCATATTCTGGCAGTTATTGATTTTTCTTCTGCAAGAACCCTCCCTGTCGTTTGGGAAATTATGCGTTCTTATCTGCAATCCTCCGATTCATGCAAAGACGGTACGCCGTTTTCCATCGATGATTTTTGTAACTATATTCATCATTATATGAACTACGCACCGCTAACCAAAAAAGACCTTGCCGCAATGCCCTATATATATTTAAATCAGCTTGCCCGAAGTAAATATGGATATAAAGAATATTTAATTACAAAGACAGAAAACAAAGAGGAATTAATACAATTTGCCTTCTGGAGAACCAAGATATGCCGTGAACTTTTTCAGAAGAAAGAGGAGATATCTGCCCGTTTATGTTCATTATTCTAAACCTTCATGCGCCCACAAGTGAGTGTATCACCATGAATAAAAGTCTGCTGGGTGCACTTGGAATACCTGAATTAATGTCGCCTAATTGGCGGCGAATTTTTATAGTAAAATATATTTGTAAAAAATTTTCTAAAACCAAGCTGACCATCCTTTATCTCTATACATAACAATTAATCCAAATGAATATTAATTGGAAGACCCACCCGCATAAAATAACGCGCAAACGCTTGAGAAAGATGTTCTCTGTATGGCGGACATAATCTTAGCCTTTTGCCATTTTTCTCTGCAATTGCTCTTGCTACATCCACTGGAACACTAAATATATCCTTGAAGTTAATAATGTAATAATCTTGCGAAAACTCCTCAGACTTATAATCATTTATTATATGATAAGCATTCTGCTGCCCCTTAATTATTCCATCAATATTTTTTCTTATCTCTTTCACAGTCTTTCCAGCACTTCGCAGTATTTCCTCAAACTCGCTTTTCGATGTAATTGCACATAAAATAATATTTTCAACTTTCTTATTAGCAATATCACATGCCTGTGTTAATACAATGCCATCAATCTTTATAATTTCAGCCTTTACATTCTGTCCCTCTTTAATATTAAATTCTTTAAGAATGGGGACGGGGCAACCTTTAATTATATCGCCTTGCGTAATATCCGCGCTATTCTCCTGTAACTCAAACCATGGATACTCCATCAAATCTCCTCGTATTCTTCCTCAAATTCAAAACTTGATACATGCTTGGTAAGCTTTGTAATTTGAAGATTTACATTTATCCTTTCATGTTCCTGCACAAAGTCTGCTTTCTTTTCAGCTAAAACAATATCACCCACTGCTTTCCTTGAAAGCATTGACGAATTACATACGGTATTATCATTATTGATAAAATTATGTGCCTCATAATAATAATCAGGGCTAATATTCATAGTTGTAACAGAATTGCTCACACTACTTGAGGACATTGTCAACAACCCAAAAGCAGCAACAATACCAATGCCGGGTATTTTCTTTATTCCAACTTGTTCCTGTAACGTAAAATCACCCCCATCTGCTAATGTTATCAATCAACAATGTAAAAATACTATCTACATCCTTTGAACAATCCTTTATAGAATTTTTCTTATTTTTATATACATATTGATACCTATTATTAATATCTAACACCAACGAAATGCCTTCAGATATTACTGTTCCATTACCAATTTCAAAAAGGTTTGGCACAACCCCCGGTCTTCCTTGAAATTCCTTGTAGGTTCCAATTTGTTGATTAATAAAAAACTTGTCATCTTCTACACATACAATATTTTGTGATGCCTCATATAAACCATTCTGTGGAATATCTCCTCCCAAAAATCTTCTGATATAGTCAATTGGCTTTTGAGTTCCAATATCAAGACGAGCATTATAGGTTATTCCGCAAAATAAATACTCATTAATATTTATCCTTTTCAATAATTCAATAAGGAGTGTAATCCGCTCTTGAATATACTCTTGCGTTTTTTTAAAATCATTCAAAAATTCATTATCAAAATTTACTATAAAATCAATGGAAATCTGTGAAATGCTAATTTGACTATGCCCATTCTTTGAATATAAAATAATTCTTGGTGCTTCTGGTGCAAACTCATCCGGTAAGGGCAACATCTGCGGAGTTCCATAATGCGGCTGAAGAAAATCCTCAATATCATTCGCTGATCTTCTTATCTTAATCTGCGGCTCATACTTAAGAGAAAACTGCGCTTGAATAAACTTCATCCTATCACCTCCTGGACATAAATATAGATAATTTATTATATGTCAGAATTATCTATTTTGCAATCTATTTTTTGAGCGTAAATAATGTAGCCTTATTTGGAAAAAACCATTAACCCGGCATTTCTCCCTCACTTCCCTTTCCCAAATCAACCGGTATCTGAATCTCCGTCACAAACTGCGATACATCACTGGTTAATCCATCATCGATCATAGTAATTTCCCGCGAAAAACCGCTGATCTTATACCCGTTTTCCCGGATATATTCCATCAGTTTCCCATAATATTCCGGCGCTTCCCCGTGTCCTCCCTGGAAGCGGATCATCACACAGTTTTCCTCCGGCAGAAGGATGGTTTCCCCGCGAAAGCTGTCCTCCTCATCCAAAAGAATAAACACCATCTCATAGGGCCAAAACTTCCCCTCCATCAGCGAAGCGGCAGAGATCCCCACCCCTACCTTTCCCAGAAACGTCACCGAGTTCTCTTCCTGCTGCTCAAGTTCCCGGATAAACACTTCCAGATCCAGATAATTCTTCGGTGCCAGACAGGTGCGCAGCGAAGCCAGGCGGCGCGGGGATGTTTTTACCACAGTAATCACCCCCAGCTTCGAGGACAGGGCATCCTTAATCTGGTGCAGACGATTTTCAATTTTCTTTTGAATCACCTTAAGCTCCTGCTGCCTGCGGATCACCTCCTCCTTCTGCTGTTTCAGAAGTTCCTGCATACAGTCAACGTTCCGGTTTTTTAAAAACAGGGCAATCTGATCTAACGGCATATCCAAAACACGCAGATAGCGGATGGTATTTAAACATTCAAACTGCCGCGTGCTGTAATACCGATATCCTGTTTCCGGGTCGGTATACTCCGGCTGCACCAGCCCGATTTTATCATAGTAGCGCAGAATACTGATGCTGACATGAAACAGCTTCGATACCTGCCCGATAGAAAACAAATCTTTTTTATCCACCTCTGCCCCCTTAACGCTTCTGCCCTTCCAAAACAACATAAATCAACGTATAACAGGCCATAATCCCGGACACGATCGGCGCAATCTTTCCCAGCATCCCCAGATTATCCCCATAATACGTTCCGAAAAACCATACCATGGGAATCCGCAGAAGAAGGGCGCCCGCACTGCAACTTATCATCGTCCAGACCGTCTTTTTCCTCCCGTTTAAGTACCCGTTCAGACAAAAAACCATGGCGACCATAATATAGTCATAGCTGCAGGACTTAAAAAACGGCACACCCACAGCGATAAGTTCCTCATCCTTGGCAAATACGCGAATCATCGACTGCGGGTCAACCTGCGCCCAGAGCCAGAACATACAGGAAACAAGCAGGGCAAAGCTCATCCCGTACCAAAGCGATTTTTTTGCCCGCTCCGGTTTTCCTGCCCCGATATTCTGTGCCGTGATTGCTGCCAGGGCATTCGCCATCGATGTGGCAGAAAGCATGGCAAAGACATCGTACTTGCTGCCGATGCCGACAATGGCCGCCGCATACACGCCGCAGCGATTCATCACGGTCATCAGATAAAGAAAGGAAATCCTTACCATCATTTCCTGGAAAGAAATCGGTATGCCCACCCGGGCAAGCTGCCCCGCCAGTTTTCCCACCGGGCGGAAACTCGACCATTTAAAATCAAAGATAAAGTTCTGCCGCTTTAAGTAAATCACTGCCGCAAACATACTGGTTCCCTGAGAAATTACCGTAGCCAGCGCCGTCCCGCTGACATCCATTCCCAAAAACTTCACAAAAACCATATCCAGGATAATATTCAGCACACAGGCAAACCCGACAAAAATCATCGGACGGGTAGAATCTCCGTATCCCCGCAATATCGCGCTGATAGCATTATAACCGCAGATAAAGATATTGCCCAGGGAACAAATCGCCACATACTGCATGGTCAGATCAAAGGATTCCTTAGGCGTGCCAAGAAGTTCAAGCAGTGGACGCTCAAACCCCAGCATAAGCGCGGTCAGTATAAGCGCCACAGCCACAAATACCGTGAGCGTCGTCCCGATCGTCTGCCGGACCAGTTCATACTCGCGGCTGCCCATGTATTGCCCGATAATAATAGTACTTCCCAAGGTCAGCCCCGTCACCAGACTGGTCACAATCTGCGTCACCTGTGTTCCGGTGGAAACGGCTGCCACGCTTTCGGATGTACAATACTGCCCCACCACCCATAAATCCACCGCCCCGTAAAGGGATTGTAAAATATTTGCAATTAAAAACGGCACGGCAAATAATAACAACGTCTTACTGATACTTCCTTCGGTCAAATGATTCTCTTTCATGCACTCATCCATCCTCACTTCCGGTAAAATTATAATACTTTGCTGCTTTAAAGCGGCTGTAGATTATCATAAACCCTGTAACAATTGTAGAGTCAAGAACATTTTTAACCACATTTGCCAAACATTGGTTACGGTTCACATATTCACAGCAGCGCACATCTTCGGTTCCTGCCCTTTCCCCAAAGATTCCACAGCATTTTTCGGCTTATCCTCACAATTATCCACACAATTATCCACATTATCCACAATATTCTGCGGATTTTTCCACATTTGGCAATTCCGACGCGAAAAAAAGGGAAAACGGTCAAAATATAACATCAGTTTTCCCGCTTTCCCTTACCTTAGAAATTCGCCGCCAAACAGGCCGTATCAATTACCTTAAAATTAAATCCGCCGCAACCTCCTGCAGTTTTACCGCCACGTCCTTTTCCAGCGTTGCCGTATAGGAACAGTTTTCCGGCGATTCCTGATAGAGCAGCGCATAAGCCGTACAGGCCGCCAGATAGCTTCCCTCCGGCGAAGGGTGCCTGCGATCATTGTCCCAGAGTTCAATCTCCGGGTAAAGCTCGGCGCAGCGCATAAAACCTATACCGGCAGGAATCAAAAGACTGTCGAGTTCATTGGCAATTTCCATATAGTTTGCTGCCATAATCTGCTGCAGTTCTTCCCTGCTCTTCCTTTTCATGCCGTCCTTTAAGCCGTCCCTTGGTGCCCAGGTCATAAAAAAGGCGGTCTGCCCTCCCTTCGCCCTGATCTTTTCATCCAGAATCCGGGCATAGGGAAACATATCCTCGTCTGCCGTTTCGGATAAGGCTTCCTGGGAATTTTCCTGAAGCACCACAATATCCCATTGCTTATTCAGCGTCTTATCCAGCAAAGCCCCGCCCTTATCCTCCAAATCGGTGAATTTCTTTAAGGTATAATACCCCTGCGACAACTCAAAGACACTGCTTTTCTGCCCCTTCGCTTCGATAATATTGACAAACATCCCGGAAAAATTATTATAGAATGTATGGCTGTTGCCCACGAATAAGATCCGGGGCCTCTCCCCCAGCGCCGGATCTGGGATTTTCCATTCCATCTGTTCATGAAAGTCCATCGGCTCTGCCCCATTCCCCGAAGAACAGCTCACAACCATCAAAGCAGCCAGGCCCGTCAGCAGTAATAATACCATCCGTTTACTTTTTCTCATCCAAGTGCCTCCATTTCCTGCAGGATCACTCAAAAAAACATGCCCGCCCCAAGAAAAATTTGAATTGATTACTTCTATTCTACACTACTACCTGAGATTTTGTAAACACTTTTTCTTAACGATTATTTAACATTAAGAAATTATGTTTTCAAATGATTTATGATGTTTTGTGACTTTCTTGTGACTATTAGAATAGAAGAAATAATAAGAAATCAGAAGAATTTGAGCATAAATTTACAAAAGCAGGATATGGGGCAGTAGCTTTCTGCCCCTATAAATGGTTGACAAAAATCAACTAACTTTATAAAACTCTATCCCTGCACTACTTACACCCTTTCTGTAAAGGAAAGACAAATCCAACCGTTTCTGCCCGGCTGATAAGATTTTAACAATCCCCATGTTCCTATCTTACCGCTGCTGTTAATCGGGCCTTGCCTTTCCTCTACAATGGTGAAAGTTCCCTTTCTGGTAAACTGACTTGTAGCGCCGTAATTAACCCCGGGGCCTGTCTGGATATTCAGGTCATCTATTTTTGCCCGAACCTGGTAAGGGAACTTTTCTGGGGCTTCTAACCACTAAAAGAATGAGGAAAAAATTCAAATGCATTGACTTTTAAGCCGAATTGAGATATTATCTAAATAGA
>CAMNRM010000094.1 GCA_946553025.1 uncultured Clostridium sp. | reverse complement strand
CCAGATATTGAATTTTCAAGGTCCGTAGCTAAAATCTATGTGCGAAGTTTGAGTTTAAATCTTCAAAACTGCGGCGAATCAGTTCGATACAGGCTTCAGGAATCAACCCCTGCCCCCAGAACGGCTCCCCTATCCAATAGCCAATCTCCCCCTCATCGTCGGACAGCTTCAGATTGCTCTGGCTGCCAATACTAATCGCCGCACAGCCAATCGCTTCATCATCCGTTTTTAAGCATACCGCATAGGTTTCTTCCTGGGCAAACACCGTCTGAATAATTTCCCGGCTGTTTTCTATACTTGTATGCACCGGCCACCCCGCCGCCGGGCCAATATTAGGATTTTTAGCATATTGATATAAACGCTCTGCATCACTTAACTTCCAGGGCCGAAGAATCAATCGCTGTGTAAATAATTCCATAACCTTACCTCCTTGTTTTTCCAAGATTTTTCCATTATCCCCTGATATTAGCACATAAGCTTCCGCTTTACAACAGCTTTACTTACAATAGCTTTTCAATAGCTTTTCAACTACAATAGCTTTTAAACTATAATAGCTTTTAATCAATTCCGGGTTCATTATTGACAATATTTATTTTATTGACTGAAATTATTCTTTAAATATAATAAAAACCTTACAGATTTTCAGGTTTCAGAAATGAAGCCGAGAAAATAGGTAAGGCTTTTTGCTTATAATAAGTTGTCAGTAAAGTGCGGCAGTGTTTAAAAGCATGTTCCGCGATGAGGAGATAAGATATCTGTTCTGATAAATGAGTATTTCCGGGATGGATTATAAGGATTTTCCCAGGTCTTCGGCCAGCTTAAGCTGTTCGGGTTTATTTATAATATCCCCGGCATCCATATTGCCGCCTGCATAAACAATTCCTAAATTTTTTCCAGCCAAGACAGGAAGTAAGACCCTCATAAAATGCTTTAACCGGAGCAAAATTGCTTTCTGAATTTCCCTCTGCTGCCATAAGAAGAATACATTCTTTTTTAGGATTGGAATAATTAGGAGTAAGTTCTGCAACGGCGAACAGCCGGTCAAAAGCACATTTTAATTGTCCGCTGATTCCCCAATAATACATGGGAGAAGCGAGAACAATCACATCTGCAGATTGATAGGCAGGGTAGATTTTTTGCATATCATCTTTTTGTACACATGGACTTTCCGGGTTTTTTCCGCCATTACAACACCCCAGGCACCCGTGGATATTCATTTGCTGTAAATCGAAACAGGTTACGTTGTTTCCTGCAATTTCAGCCCCTGCAGTAAACTGTTCGATTAGCTTTTTTGTGTTTCCATTTGCCCGCGGGCTGCCGTTAAGAATGATGATTTTTTTATTCATATAGCACACCTCTTAAAATTATGATATAATTATCATAGCAACAAATATAATCTGAGTAAAGTACGCACTTTAAAGTTAGATACTAACCTAAAGGAGAGTGTGAAGTGATTAAAAATTATATCGATGCTTCAAATTTTGAAGATACCGGTTTTAGCTATACGCTGTCTTTGATTAGCGGTAAATATAAAATGATCATTCTGTACTGCTTAATGGAATTTGAAATTGTACGATACAATGAATTAAAAAGATATATTCGCACAATTTCCCATAAGACACTGAGCAATGCACTAAAAGAATTAGAAAAAGATAAACTTATTCTGCGAAATGAATATCCCCAGATACCGCCAAAAGTTGAATACAGCCTGACGGATAAAGGCAGGTCGCTTATGCAGATATTAGATCAGCTTTGTATCTGGGGCGAACAAAATAAGAAATGAAAGCCATTGTAAACAGCCGGAAATGTTAATTATCGTAAACCTCAATTGCTTCATAGCTGTGGCTGTAATGGTAGCCCAGTTTTTCAGCTAGGGCGACGGAAGCCATATTGTGTGCATCCCAGCTTGGATATAAATTTCGCTTTAAGCACTCTAAGATTAATTTTGCCCCGCACAGGTAGGCAAATCCCTGATGCCGATATTCTTCCCGGGTGGCAATCTCGATTTCTATGCCGTCTTTATATCTGGAATACGAGGAAGCGCCGGAGATGATGCGATTTTCTTTGCAGATGACTGCGCCTATTCCTAATTTATTGTAAGTTTCATCATCGGGAAACTGTGCAACAAAATCAGCGCTCCAGGTTTCTGTTTTGCACATGTGATAAAGCTGTTTATCGATCATGGATATCGTGTAGGGTTTTGGCAGAGAAGCAACGGCATCTTCCAATTTCTTTTTATCAAAAACATGCGGCTCTTTTTTTATGGCATAGCGGATAATAAGCTTTGCCTTTTCTCCATAAAAATCAATGATTTTATTTTTCCAGGATTCATTTTGCGGTACGATAATCCTGAAGTTCTTTTTGCACTCGTCTGGCCTGTAGGCGATAAATTCTGCTTTTGGTTTTCCTGCGAAAAAGGTAAAATCTCCCAGAACAGCCATGGCCGTTGCCGGGGCATCTAAATCATCCGCGTAGATTTTTCCCATTATCCCCTGCAGGCAGGAACAGATCATGGTTTCCTCCCATCTGCCAAAGAGTGATGCCACATGGTCTGTGTTTTTTATTTCATAGAACATATCTGACCTCCTGTATGTGCAGTAACATTCCATCCTCTATAAGTGTAACCTTTTTGCTTCCACGAATGAGCAGTTTCTTCCCCAGTTCATCCTCTAAATCTTTTCATACCTTTCAAGTATGCAACTCGTTACTGTTCACACGTTCACAGCAACAAGCAAAACAAGCCTTTCAGAGTGCCTAAAGCGTAACAACCTATTCCAATCCCATTTCTCTTATAACCTGTTTTGCACTATCGGCTTTATTGCTTGTTACAATAATTGCAATCCTATCATCAATACCTCTACCCATACCATAGCGCACCGAAGCAAATCCGGCATCTCCCAAATCCTTTCCGTATGCTGTAATTCTGTTGTCTTTCAATGTGCGTATTATCATTTCAGCCTGTATATTTCCGTCTGCTATAAATATATCTATAGGCTCTTACTCTTTCGTCAATACAGGCGCATTGCCTTTCACATTCTTACCTTTCCTTTTATGACTGAAATAAGCCAGTATTCTCAATACTCCAAAACCTACTATCGCAATTCCCGCAAAGAATAAAAGTGCCCTATGAACTGCCTGAAACATTGTTGCACCTAATCTGATATAACAGATTGCCAGTGCTGCTGCAAATACTACGGCACATACCACCGCAATCAAAACATCTGTAAATGGTGTACTTTTGAATTTGGAACCCGTTTCCCAAATCCCATTATAAGTCATTACACCAATATAAACCAGCCCGCCAACAAGTAAAACAACCGTTTCTCCTGCAACAATCGCCAATTCTCCCGCTATGAGCAACTGAATAACTATCATTGCAGCACAAACAGCAAAAGTCAGACCAAACGCAATATTTCCAGCTTTCATTACCTTTTCTTTTTCCAGCTTGTTATAATCCGCTACTTTAGATAATGTTTGTTGCAATTCTTTATCCATATTCTCGCTTTTCCTTTCCCCGTCTAAAATTTCTTTTACTTCCACATTGTAGAACTCTGCCATTTGAATAAGGATACAAACAGCCCTCCGCCTGTCAGCGGGCTTCCCGATTGTATTTTCTCCTCGCTGCCCGCTTCTGTCCGACTTCTATCTGCTCCTGTTGCTTTGCAGATTCCATAACCGCTGCTTCTAAGCCAAGAACATTCAGATAAGCTGCGAAATATCATTCTGGAATTTATCAAGAAATAACACTAACTAAATATGAATACCAATTTATGCCATTTTAGAGCCAACAAGCATAAAACAATCCCGAAAATGCCCATTTTATCAGTATTTCCAGGATTCTATCCGTTACTCAAATTCTCTTCAAGTATATTTTCCCTTGCTGTTCCTTTTTCTCCATTTCATAGGCTATCTGCCATATGAAACACATTATATACTCTCGTACTACCCAATATTACCTCGGCTCCAAAAACCTATCCCCATCCAAATGTATCATATGCTCTGGCATTTCTGCAATCCAAACTTCCGTTTCCCATGCCAGCATCTCTGAAAACTCCTTATACGTCTTAAAATCCAGGAATGCCGTAACATAAATTTTTCCTGCAGTAACATCTTTCGTCATTTCTTCAATTTCAAGTACCCTTTTCGGCTCCATTGGCCCTACAGAAGTAACAGACTCTATAAAATAAATCCAATGTTTATCTTCTCTGTACAAAACTACATCCGGCATCTTGTCATGCAGAGTTATTTCAAATCCTAACTCTATCAACTTCTCAACATTCTTCACCAAATCTTTTTCTATCGTATCTCCCACATATAAACATTCCGAATTAGGTGCAAATCTTGGTGCAAATTCTTCAAGAATCGCCTTCTGTAATTCATTATGCTTCCCCGTTGAAAATTTAAAATCCATCCCATTTATTTTCACCGGCATCATCGTCATTTCCTTTTTCGATGCATAAATATCAATTAGTTTATCATGATACATCAAAAACCGTCTTACCGATTCCGGCCACTGTACAGAATGAAATGTTTTTAACATATTCAACGTTTCTTCCGTAAGCCTATACCGATAATTCGGGCTGTTTGTTGCCTTACCATTATCTTCAATCAACGCTGCGGTTCTGAACCGATGCATAGCCTGCTTACGGAACGTTTCCCGGCTATTTTCTGCATAGGTAGTGCCATAAACTGTGTTAGAAAACTGGATAATATCATGAATCCTAATCCATTCATTTTGGGCATCTTTCCAATGCATTTCCGGCTTAATCCCTGCCATTGCCAAAATCACATAACAACATAAATCCGCCTGCTGTGCCTTCGGCATCCCTACTAATTTTAAAAACTCCCGCGCCTCTTCAATTTTATCCAAAGTATCCCTCCAAAATCATATCACAGTTTTTTTCTGACAAATCTTTTGTTTTCATTAATTTTCTTCCCATTTCCTGTATACTTTCCCGATCTGGTACAGGCATGGAATTTATTTCTGTAGAATTAACCTGCGTTGAACCATTTAAAATCCGGTAATACACATCATATAACGTAGAATTAAAAAGCACATACAGCCCATAAACCAGACATTCCGACAATTCACCGAATAAACCATCAATAAAATTAATCTTATTCTGTGTACTGATTTTCGTATATTGCGGATAATTTTTCGCAAGATAAATCCCGCACTGTAATCTTCGCCGCTCCTCCTTTGCCGTGAATCGTTTGACAAATAAGTAATTTTTATTATCCTGCATTAATCCTTTTTGTTCTGTCACAACATATTCATGTTCCTTCTGAATAGGAAACTGCACCTCGCCCTTCCTGATATGCTGCGAATAAAACAAGGGTATCGCTCCATCTTCTTCCACATCCCGAAGAATATCACGATTTCTAAAGTCCACCGTCAATCCGGTTTTCATCTTCATACCAATATCCGGCAGCGTTTGCTTCCATTGATGAAGACGTTTTAAAACTTCCACTTCTTCTTCATCCGTTACCAGATACACATAACAATCCTCGCCGGAAACTACAAGATTATATGGTACAGTTAAAGATGTCAGCTCATAAAAATCTTTATTTGATTTTGATGAAGTAATTTCTACCTGCACCGGCTGGCGATGCGTCTTCTCAACCTTAACAATCATCGTTTCCTGCAGCACATCTTCCCGGTCAAATACTTTATTCCGGCTCATAAACAAATGAATATGTTTTAACTTCCCTTCAGTCAAAAAATACTGGCGAAAACGTTTAAAATACGCCCCGGAAGTCCATGATCGCGGGATAATATACACCATTTCCCCATTTTCCTTCAAGTTAAAAAGTCCCATGGAGGCAAAAAGAAAATACAGGTTCGGTGCGCCATAGCAAACCTCCGGCATCGCTGTTGCCTCTGGTGCGTCTTTTGCAATCTTCATATAAGGCGGATTTCCAATAACAAAATCATATTTAACCGGATTTTCATTTCCGCCTATCATAGAATTAAAATCTAAATACTGACTTGTAATATAATTATCTTTCTGAATAGAATAGCGAATCATTTTCGAGGAATTTTTTTGACAATATTTCAGATTATCCTTCAACAATCCAAGCACATTTTCGTCATTCTCATAACAAGTCAGTTCAATTTCTTTTATTGATTCAAACTGCTCTAAACGCTCGATAAACGCACAGGACAATATCCCCGAACCTGCTCCGGCATCCAAAATACTGACACAGGATTTATCCAGAGGAACTTCATACAGACCTGCCATAAATTGAGCCGTTTCCATACTGGTAAAAAACTGCCCATATCGTTTTCTCTCTGCTTTTGGCATACTATCAATATACAAATTTGTACGTTCAACAATCGTTTCTAACATTCTTCTATCCTATACCTGACTTCGCTTTATTTTCCCCTAGTTCTTCTGCGTATTACTTCTGGAATCCAGTTTCTGCCCTTCTATCCACCTATCTCCATACTTGTTTCGCAATTACCTAAAAACACTACTTTTTAATAATCTATTACAATCAAAATAGAACCAATAACCAAAATCAATCTTCGATTATTTTTATAATTACATCTTTCGCCTTATCACTTAAATTTATTTTTTTAGTTTGAAACATAGCCCTTCCACCTATCTTTATTGTCGCTTCATTAGGCTGTATCATAGGTGAATTTTTACTAGCTTTTACTACATAGTCCCTGTCCTTTACTTTCATTCCTTTAAGATTTATTACAGGAAAACTTTTATCAGTTTTTACTACATAATTTCCGCCCTCTACCTTTATAATTCCTGTCCCTACTACTTGTTCCTTTCGCCCAATTACTTTTCCGGTAGCATAATTAACTATTGTATTATTAGTCGGTTTACATACCAATACCCTTTGCCCCTCCTGTATTCTTTCCTTCCTTGGTATTGAAATTTCTATTTTATCTGGTGACACATATTGTCCTACTATTGGCATTCTTACTTCCATAATTTCACCTCCTAATTCAAATCAGCAATGCCCTCTTTAGTCACTATTGGTGCAATATACATAGAATCTAGTACTAACTTATTTTTTTGCTGTGCTTTCTCAAATAAAGCAACATATGCATCATATATCTTTAATACTTTTATTTCTGTGTATTTTTCTTCTAATGTATCCATATTATACACAATACCAATTCCAATCCTTTTATTTATGTCATTATTCTTTATATATATGCTCACTAATGCTTCAATGCGAAATACCTTTGAATATTTAATATATAATAATTCATCTTCACAACCAAATATAGGATATTTAATACCTTCCTTTAAAATTTTTTTTGCATTTATAAACACAACTATTGAAACAATAACTATGAATAGTATAGTTACTCCTAATAAAATTAACCAACGATATTTTATTGTCAATTCCCCATCAATTGTAAAAATACCAATTAATAGACTAATTATTCCTACAATATATCCTGTAACCGACCCAGCCCTAATAAAAAGCTTTTTTATACTCATACTTTTCTCCCTGTTGTATCTTTTCTTTTCTTCTGTTTCAATTCAAACTGTCGCTCTTTCTCTGCTCCTCTCTGTTCCCGACGCACAGCCTTATGTTCCGTTTTCCGCTGCTCCTGCTGTAATTTCAAAGCTTGCTGCGATTTTGTACCTATCCCGGCATTCTGCACCTGTTTTCGTACTTCGCGCTGTACCCGCTTCGGATTACGAGTAATTTCTTTTACCCCAGTTGCCACAGCCGGACTAAACCGAAGTTGATAGTAATTTTTCAAAAAAAACTCAGCTATTTCGTAATCCTTTGGCATCCGACCCAAAAGTCACCTTACACACAGATAACTTCCCTTCTGTTATACGTTCAAACACACCTACCCAAAATGGTTCCTCAAAAAATATTATCAATCTTAATGATACTTTGTCCATAACAATTCCTCCTTAATGCCTTACGGCTGTCGCGGTATTCGTCAAATGCTCCTGCGAGCAGGGCATTTTCCTCATTACTCGCGCAAATAATTGTAATGAACAAAGAACGGACGACCCTAAGGAGGGAGGGCTACTTACACCAAATCGGTGCGACTGGACTACCTACCAGTTCTGCAAGATTGTCTTGCGTTGTGTTTTTATCTTTGCCCCTATATATTACCACATAAACGCCCATTTTTCCACAAAAATATGGCAATCCGCCTTAACTGCAAACTGCCATATTATCATTTCCCTTGTCTGCTCTAACTTACACGGCGCTAGCACCATGTGTCAATCATCACCAAAAGAAACATTATTTTTGCCACAGCCTACTTCTTATAACCATACTCCCCAATCCCCATAATTAAATGTCCCACTGCCATGATGAAGCTTTCCGTCCATCTTGAGGTTTCTAAACGCTTCCCGCATACGGATTAAGATTTCCGGTTCTATATCCAGTGAATGGTGTGCCGGAAATACTTCCTTTACAGGCAATGCCGCAACTTTTTCCAAAGAATCGAGATATGCCTCTGGGTCAGTAGACGGATAATAAGCAAACAGAATATCTTTATAAACCAAATCGCCAGTAAATAAATATCCCCTGCTTTTTTCCCAAAAGCACAAATGCCCCGGAGAGTGTCCGGGAGTATGCAGCACTTCAATTTCCCTGCCGCCAATATCAATGATGTCATGGTCTGTCAGCACTTTTGTTGGCATACCCTGAAACAATTCATAATCGCTCACGCAAAACCCTTCGGGCAAATCACAGCGGTCTACGACCATCTCTCTTATCGTTTCGATTGATAAAGGGAATTTACCATTCAGCCAATCCAATTCATCAGCGTGAGCATAAAAATCCGGGAAATACTTATGCCCGCCAATATGATCCCAGTGAATATGCGTGGCTACTGCCGTAATTGGCTTATCGGTAAGTTTCAGCACTTCCTCATAGATATTGGAAATGCCAAGCCCCGTATCAATAAGCAAACTTCGGGTATTTCCGTTCAACAGATAGCAATGCGTTTCCTCCCAATGCCGGTATTCACTGATACTATATGTATCTTCATCAATTTTATCGATTGTAAACCAGTTATCCATTACCCTACACTCCTTAAAAATTCAATAAATTTATAGCTTCTCTATCTCTGCCAAGGAATTTTGAATATCCTTATAGACCAATGACTGCATACTTTTTGCATAAATAGATATATCTGCTTTTTGCAGTGCAGAAACAATATCACACTTTAATTCCAGTCTATTCTTTGCAATCATAGGCAGTAATTTTATACACTGTCTTGCCGTTATCGGCTTAACATCTTCTATATGCTTCAAATATTCGTCTATAATTTCATCAATTTTATTATCTTTATCCCATTTAGCGTTATAGGCAATCAGCGTAAGCCCTCTTGTCCGAATGTAAGAATTATCACTGTCAATCATATCGGCTAACTTATCCATATAACAATATACCTTGTTTGATTCCTCACATTCTTTTTGTAGCGTTTGTAATGCTTTGTATGCCACATTATTATTTTTATCAAATAACAGCGTAAAATTTTCCTCAACATTTATTTCCATGCCGTTTCATCTCCCATATCTTAAATCATGCTTTCGATTATAGCACTTTTTCTCTGTAGCTTCCACTATAAAATATAGGGCATAGCAACCGCCACGCCCCACATTTCTTATCGCTCCAACAACTTCTTAATCTTCTGTTTCTGCTCTTTTAACAGATAATTTGTAGCGGTAATTTCCGATACTTCCTGCCGGATTACTTCGCCCTCTTTCCGTATCTGCTCCATTTCCATGAGGGAATTATAACAGAGATCTGCAGAATTGGCAACCAGGCTTTCATGCCCCTGGCTCTACGCTGGTTCTAAAAAATAATGTCATAATCATGTCACGGCACAAAGAAACAGCCTGGAAACCCGCATAAATACTGGATTTCCAGGCTTACTTTTTTTACTCAAATTCATTTCATAAAAATCTCATCTGTATATTTTTGTATGAGATTTCATTGCTTCTTTCGCTGTATTTGCTCATTTGGAGCGAAATTATTTTGAGTGTAATGAATTTTGTACTCAAAATGTACTCATGAAACCATAAGGACTTTATTGGACACCATTTCAAATTATTCCTCAACTTGGGGAAAAATTATAATATCTTTAAATAGTCCATGAAACACACCATATATCCTAAACTTGTTAATGAAAATCCCTTTATATTTAGAGATCATATTAAATCATTACCCGTTATTTTCATTATCATATAGTAACTGATTACGCTCTAATTCATTCTTCAATTCTTCTGCGGTCGGCAGCACTGTCATATATTTAGATGCAAATATCTGTTCACTTTCATGCAGCACAGAATACTTTACCATCGTTTCATCTTTATCTGTACAGAAAATAATACCAATCGTTGGATTATCGTCCTCTTGCCGCTTCAAATCATCAAACATTCTGATATACATATCCATTTGTCCAATATCCTGATGCGTCAACTTATGATTTTTCAAATCAATTAGCACAAAACATTTCAGCATATAATTATAAAATACCAAATCAAGATAAAAATCAGTTGTTTCGGTACATATATGCATCTGCCTGTCTACAAAACAAAATCCCCGTCCCATCTCCAAAAGAAATTTCTGCAAGTTACTGATAATCGCATTTTCTACATCCCTTTCAATTATCCCATGATTATCTTTTATACCCATAAATTCTAATACATACGGATCTTTTATAAACTTAGATGTCTGTCCAATTTTATCTGGAAATTGTGTTGAGAGAATACGTTTATAATATCCCGATTTTATATTACGCTCCAATTCTTTTACTGACCAATATTCATTTGCAACCTCATTTAAGTAAAAATTTCGTTCTTCCTCATTACTCAATCTCATAATCGTTCTAAGATGTGACCAACGAATTTTCCCAATCATTGAATAGCCATAGGATTCTTTGGGAAATGTTAAATATAACTGTCTGCAATTTCTAATATTGGCAACTGAAAATCCTGTGCCATATTCATCAGACAATTCTTGTGAAAGACGTTTTATGAGATAAGATCCATACTTTGCTTTCTTATTTCCTTTTTGCTCTTGCTCAATAATCCTCTTTCCCACATTCCAATATGCGTATGTCATGATATGATTAGCAGCTTCATATGTCTTACTTCTTGCATCATCCAATATAGTGTGAATATCTTGATAAAATTGTAATTCATCTTCTGTATCCATTAACTCCGTACTTGTCATTTTCCCTTCTCCTCAATTCACTACACACGTGTAGCGAATTCAATTTGATAAATTATTTTCAATCTACACTTTCAATAAATTCCGCAGTTGGCCTTGCAATATTACAAAACATTTTATTTGATGCCATAATTTGCAGGATTCGGCAAATTAAAATATCCCATTTTTAGCCTTGTTATAATTGTAATAACCTTTTCGATTACTGTTATAACAGGAGGCCGGGAATAGAAGATCTTCGTATTATTTCCGCATATTTAATTCTCCGAAAATGACATATTTTAATGTGCTGGTCAACATACAAGCTACTTTATCTACCCTTATGCTTTTCTTTCCTTTTCTTCTGTTTCAGTTCAAACTTATGCTCTTTTTCTGCTTCACGCTGTTCTCTACTCACAATCTTATATTCAATTTTCATCTGCTCCTGCTGTAATTTCAAAGCTTGCTGCGATTTCGTACCTATCCCAGTATTCTGTACCTGTTTCCGTACTTCTCGCTGTACCCTCTTCGGATTACGACTGCCTTCTTTTACCTCTGTTATTACAGCCGGACTAAATTGAAGCCGATAGTAATTTTTCAAAATGAGTTCGTATATCTCATAATCTTTGGGTTCAGACCCAAAAGTCACCTTACATGCAGATAACTTCCCTTCTTCTATACGCTCAAACACACCTACCCAAAATGGTTCCTCAAAAAATACTATCAATCTTCCTGATACTTTGTCCATGACAATTCCTCCTTTAAAATAATTGTAATGAACAAAGAACGGACGACCCAAGGAGGGAGGGTTACTTACACCGAAACGGCGCGACCGGACTACCTACCGGCTCTACAGAACTATATCCTGCGTTGTGTTTTTATCTTTGCCCTTCCATTCTAGCATACACCCCTGCATTTTTCCACAAAAATATTGGGCATGGCCGGGTTTTCGACACTTTCAAAAACTTAAGATTAAAAAAAATCTAGGATTTAAGC
>CAMNRM010000093.1 GCA_946553025.1 uncultured Clostridium sp. | reverse complement strand
GTAGAAGAACAGGGAATTGGTTTTCGGACAGGGGTTCGATTCCCCTCAGGTCCACTTCCTGCCAAAAAGGTGGGTTAAGTAGTTTACCATTTGGAAACATAGCTCAGCCGGGATGAGCGTTCGCCTCACACGCGAGAGGTCATGGGTTCGAGCCCCATTGTTTCCATAAAAAAGCACTGGACAGGATGCTATTTTGTTCAGTGCTTTTTTTGTGCTTTTATTTCGGCGGCCTGAGCCTGCTCCTCTTCGTGGAAATATCCAGCCCTTCCAGTTCCTTGTAAACCTTTTGGATTTCCTTATCGATTTCCTCGGTATCCACACCCGATTTCTTCAATTCCTCCATAATCTCTTCCACAACTTCCGCATATTTATTCTTATGCTCCGTATTCCTCTTCTTCCAGTCAATCCCCTTAAACCGCCCTGCTATTTCCTGGTTTAACGAAAGCTTCCCCTGAAGCATCAAAACAGCGATAATCGGATAACTTGCATAGCCCTGCCAGTAAGAAGCATTGTCATTCGACGTATAAACCTTCTCTTTCCAGGTAACCAGATAAGTTTTGGATAAATCCGACGAAGAAACGTCCGCTTCATTCTCCCTTAACACAATCCGGTTATCCGCAATCGCACCATAGGCTTCATGCACTTTTTCGATTGGCGGCATCTTCACTCCCATGTTCTGGCCCTCCTTGTATTACTCATCATATTTTCTATTTCCTTTCAAACTACAAATTCCTCACCTAAATTCTGCCCTTATTAAAGTCGGGAATTGTACTTATCACATACCTGCTCCAGTTTCACAAAATCAAGACATCTTGCTTTTCCTTTATACCCAGATTCACCACAGCACAAATTATACAAACAATTAGCCTTGTTTACGATTATTTCCTGATTTTTTCTGCACCATGTTAATTCATCTATACATAGCTGCTTATAGTGACTCTCACTTACAGAATCGTTTGGAGCAGGTTTTAGATTGACTTTGTATACCTGTGCCTGCTCAACCGGAATCATAAGATTATAGTTAAGGACACCTATCAATTTACCTTTTTTGTCAAATATTTTATCAAAGTCAGCTCTCGGCTTCATTTTCGTATGTTTTGCAACAGCATGAGAAAGTGGGATAAGATATTTTCTGCTATTACACAAAACAATAATACCTGCATAAATACGATGCTGTTTCCCTATCTGCGGTGAAACCGAGGATACTTTATCATCTGCCCTGTGCAAATTTCGTATGTATTTCATGTCTACCAGATATAGGTTTAATCTTTCTTGTTTCATTTGCACCTCATTAACTTTTAAGTTTCAGAAATGATATAAATATGGCTATGCCATAAAGCATAGCCATAATGTGAAACCACCATCAGCGGTTTCATCGCTTTTACAACTTCCACTTATAGGTAGGACTCACCTTAAAAATATAATAACATACCATTCTCAAATGTCAATGGAAAAATGACTTTTTTATCCCTGATATTTTTCTATTTTCTTCCAATTACAGATTCCTCACCTTAAATTCCCTCTCAATCTCCCTCTTCTGGTCTTTCTTGGCAATGTCCTCGCGTTTGTCATACAGCTTCTTTCCCCGTGCCAGCCCGATTTCCACCTTAACCAGGCTGCCTTTAAAATACACCTGCAGAGGAACCAGCGTATAGCCCTTTTCTGCAATCTTTCCTGCCAGCTTTAAAATCTCGTTCTTATGCATCAGGAGTTTTCTCGCCCGGAGCGGGTCTTTATTAAAAATATTTCCCTTTTCATAAGGATTGACATGCATCCCGTAAACCCAAATCTCATTATGGTGATCCACGCGAACAAATGCTTCCTTAATGCTGCACTTGCCCATCCTTATCGATTTTACCTCCGTGCCAAACAGTTCAATCCCGCACTCGAACTTTTCATCAATAAAATAATCATGGTACGCCTTTTTATTATTCGCTACCAGCTTTACCGCCTGTTTCAACTTCTCTGTCCTCCAATATTTATCCTAAATCTTCTGTCTATTATCTGCCTTTGCCGATTTCCCGACTGTTTAACCCTGGCATCATTATTTTTTATATCGTCCTACGTCGCCTTAAATTCCTCTTCCTTCTCAACATACCAGATTTCCTGTGCGCCATTTTCCTTCGTATGCCAGCAGGCACCCTCTAACGAGCCGTCCTTGGTATTGTCCAGAAAATACCAGTCGCCGCTGCCGTCCTCTGCATCGACTTCACTGCCGTTCCAGCGGTGCCAGCCTGTGCAGATATAGCCGGAAGAACTGAACAAATACCAGTGATGATTAACCAAAAGCCATTTGCTCTTCGGATAGCTTCCGTCCTTATTCCTGTACCACCATCCGATGGCATCTTTCAGCCAGCCGTATTTTTCTTCGGTCCGCACCCAGGTTTTCATAAACTCCTCCGGTGTCCGGTACAGCTTTTTAATCCCTGAGGTACTGCTCCCCCAGTCCGGCAGCTGAAAATGGGGGCGATCCACAATCGATTTCCAGTTTCCTCCCCATTCCAGCCCCAGGCTAACGCCTAGTTCGCCTACCTGCTTAAAAAAGTTATCCTTATCAAAATATGCCCCTTTCCCGTCATTGCGGAAAAAGTCAAAGGCGGTTCCCCACTGATGGTAGGAACTGTAGGAACTGCCGGGTGCATTGGTCACAATCTGTCCCGGCTTCGTCCTGCCCTGGGCATAAAGGGCATCCTGTTCGGCTTTCGTCCGCAGGGTTTCTCCAATCTTAATCTTTAACCCCTGCTGGTTGCATTCATCAATCAGTTTCCCCGCCAATACCTGCAGCCGGGGATGACATAAAGTAATATCGCGCATTTTCAATTAATCTCCTGTTTTTCTTTTCCCTATATCATATGAAAAAACAGGACAGGATGTGACTTTACAGTATTTTCCAAATCAATCACAGCCCGATAACCTCACAGCATCCCCTGGCCGGGGCAAAATTCCGACTTTACTCCTCTGCCAGAGAAAAATCAATCGTTTTCAGCAGACGATCCGTCTTTTCCACAACCACCTTAATCTTTTGTCCCAGTTTGTAGGTTTTCTTGGTCATTTCCCCGGTAAGACAATAATTCGCCTGGTCAAAAATATAGTAATCGTCAGCCAATGTGCTGATATGAACCATGCCCTCCACGGTATTGGGCAGCTCCACATACATTCCCCAGTTGGAAATGCCGGAAATCACACCCTCAAATTCTTCACCGATAAAGCCTTCCATATACTCGCACTTTTTCAGCTTGTCCGTTTCCCGCTCCGCCTCCTCGGCCCTTCGCTCAAGTGTGGATGCCTGGATTGCCACATCGGTTAAGATGCTGTCATAGTGGGAAATCCTTTCCTCAAGAAGCGTCCCATGGATGCTTTCCTTGATAATCCGGTGAATCTGCAGATCCGGGTAACGGCGGATAGGTGAGGTAAAATGACAGTAATACTTCGCTGCCAGCCCAAAATGCCCGATACAGGCCACCGTATACTTCGCCTGCTTCATCGACCGCAGGGTCAGACGACTGATTAACGCCTCTTCCGTTTTCCCCTCGGCCTTCTCCAAAAGCTTTTGCAGTTCCTTGGGGTGAACCTCGCCCTGCTGGTTGTGAACCGAATAACCAAAATTATTGAGAAAGATTAACAATGCCTTCATCTTTTCCGGGTCCGGCGGCTCATGGGTGCGGTAGACAAAGGGAATCTCCTGCCAGTAAAAATCCTCCGCCACGGTTTCATTCGCCGTCAGCATAAAGTCCTCAATAAGCTTCGTCGCCGGGTTTCGCTCATAGGGTTTAATCGCATAGGGCTTCCCTTCCCCGTCCAGGTAAATCTTACTCTCCGGGAACTCAAAATCCACGGCACCCCTGCTCCTTCGCTTTTCCCGGATAATCTCGGAAACCTCCTTCATCAAATCAAACATCGGCACAAAATCCCGGTACTCTTCCATCAGTTCTTCATCCCGGTCGGTAATGATTCCATTGACCGCGGTATAGGTCATCCGCCGATCCACTCGGATCACGGTTTCTGCCAGTTCATGTCCCAGAACATTTCCCTTCTGATCAATCTCCATAAGACAGCTTAACGCCAGCCGATCTTCCCCCGCATTTAAGGAACAAATCCCGTTCGATAAGCGGTGCGGCAGCATGGGAATCACCCGATCCACCAGGTAAACGCTGGTTCCCCGGCGAAGAGCCTCCTGGTCAAGGAAACTTCCCTCCTTCACATAATGGGTGACATCCGCAATGTGCACGCCCAGATGATAAATATCCCCTTCCTTCGACAGCGTAATTGCATCATCCAGATCTTTGGCATCCTCACCGTCGATCGTCACCGTCGGCAGTCCGCGCAGATCCTTTCGCCCCGCCGTTTCCTCCGGTTTAACCTTATCCCCTGCCCGTTTTGCCTCTTCCATCACTTCCTCTGGAAATTCCTCGGGAAGGTTATACGCTTTGACAATGGATAAAATATCCACCCCGGGATCATTGACATGACCGATAATCTCCTGAACCACCCCTTCCGGGTTCTTCTCCGGCCCGCCAAAATCCATAAGTTTTACAACCACCTTATGCCCCGTCACGGCCCCGCCGTCCTTGCCCTGGGGAATAAAAATATCCTTTCCAATCCTCTGGTTATCCGGCATCACAAAGCCAAAGTTTTTATTCTTCTGAAAATAACCCACGACCTCACGGTTGGCATGTTCAATCACCTTTAAGATCCTGCCCTCGGCCCGCAGTTCGGCTGCCTCATGCTCAATCACCAGCTGCACCTTATCTCCGTGAAGCGCACCCCCGGTCTTTTCTTCCGGGATAAAGACGTCCTTTTCCATCCCTTCCACGCTGACAAAGCCAAAGCCCTTCGGATGCCCGGAAAAGATACCCGAAAGAGAAAAGATCTCCGGCTTCCCGTACTTCCCCTTCTTGGAAATGCCAAGGCTTCCCTCCGCAACCATCTCATCCAGAACTTCCTGTAGCTCCCCCCGCTGCTCCCTGGGAATATTTAACAGAGCAGCGATTTCCTTTGTTTTCATCGGCACATAGGACGGCTCTTTGATTAAGGCCCGGAGCATGTCCTTTCTCTGCTTCATCAATGCTTTATCCATAAATTCATCTCCTTCTCCCATATTTTTCTAGGTATTTTACCATGAAAAGAAAAACACCCTTGCCATAACAAGAGTGTTTCCGCTTTAGTTCAAGATATTCAGTACAAGCGCCAGCACCATAAAAGCCACGGCGGCAAACTTGGTGAATTTTTCCAGAGCGCCTTCCATCGAACGGCCTTTATTCTTACCCCAATAGGTATCCGCCATACCGGCTACCGTCCCTAAACCAGAAGATTTCCCCTCCTGCATTAAGATAATTGCCGACAATGCAATACTGATGATAACAAAAATAACCGAAATAAAGATTTTTAATCCAGACACAGTCCCACCTCCTAAATCTACCGTAGTATCATAGCACATTTTTCTGGCAATTACAAGCATTTCTTAAGATTTCTGCTTCGATTCTGTTTCGGTTCTTTCTATTTTGATTTCATTAAATATCTAAATAATCCATAAAATCTAACGAAAAAACCTGACAGACCATGAAAACTATGCTAAACTTAAAACGCCAAAAATGCCATTTTAAAAATTACATCTCAGGAGGAAAACGAACTCATGTACATTCTTTTGTTTATCGGCTTTATTCTGCTCATCAAAGGTGCTGATTTTTTTGTTGAGGGAAGTTCTTCAATTGCAAAGCTTCTTCGTGTCCCGTCCGTGGTTATTGGGTTGACCGTAGTGGCTATGGGAACAAGCGCACCGGAGATGGCGGTCAGCGTAACCGCGGCAATAAGCGGTAAAAATGCTATCGCGCTCAGCAATGTATTGGGCTCAAATTTATTTAATTTGCTGGTTGTCGCCGGTGCCTGTGCCGTCGTTATCCCGCTTATGGTAAACCGTGAAATTATCCGGCGTGACTTACCTTTTTCTGTAGGGCTTACGGCACTTTTACTTCTTCTCTGCCTTTGGGATAAACAGGTAAACCACCTTGACGGCTGTCTTTTGTTCGGTATACAGATTGGCTATCTGGTCTATCTGATCCGCAAAGCTATGTCACAGAAAAACAGTAAAGACCAACCAAATGAATCAAACAGCCTCCGTTCTCCGGCAGTCAGTATCCTGTTGATTGTATTCGGAATTGCGGCCATTGTCTGGGGCGGAGATTTAGTCGTTGATAACGCCAGCAGGATTGCCGGACATTTTGGCCTGAGTCAGACCCTGATTGGATTAACCATTGTCGCTATGGGAACTTCCCTTCCAGAACTGGTAACTTCAATCGTCGCTGCCCGGAAGGGAGAAAAAGATATGGCAATGGGCAATGTCATTGGGTCGAATCTTTTTAACCTTTTAGGAGTTTTAGGCTTATCCGCTGCCATCCATCCCATTCAGGTAGACATCTCTTCCCTTTATGATATCGGAATCCTGCTGATTAGTTCAATTGCCGTGTGGCTGCTCTGCAGAAAACAGGGATTGCTGAACAGAAACTGCGGTATGGGAATGCTGGCGGCTTATGCAGGGTATACAGCCTATATTATTGTCCGCTGACAAAACTTTCCAGCCGGAAGTTATCCCTTCATCGTTATGCATTCTCTATCTTCTCTTCAATCCGCAGAAGCTGGTTATATTTTGCCGTCCGCTCTCCGCGGCACGGTGCTCCGGTTTTGATCAGTTCCGTTCCCATCCCGGCTGCCAGATCTGCAATGGTGCTGTCCTCGGTTTCCCCGGAACGATGGGACATAATCGTCGTGTACCCGTTTAGCTTCGCCAGCTGCACCGCTTCCATGGTTTCCGTCAGTGTTCCAATCTGGTTTGGTTTGATTAAGATTGCATTGGCACAATGATCCGTAATTCCCTTTTGCAGGCGTGCTGTATTGGTCACAAATAAATCATCCCCGACCAGCCGTGTCCGCCCGCCGATTTTCCCGGTAAGAATCCGCCAGCCTTCCCAGTCCTCTTCGTCCATCGGGTCCTCAATCGAATAAATCGGATAAGCGTCCACTAACTTCACCCAGTATTCCATCATCTGCTCGCGCTCAAACGTCTGACGCGCCTTTGGCATCGTATAAAATCCCGGCCCCAGTTCGGTATTCTTCCATTCACTGGCTGCCGCATCCAAAGCGAGCATAAAATCCGTTCTTTCCTTAAATCCAGCCAGCTTAATAGCCTCTAAAATCACTTCAATCGCTTCTTCCCCGTTCTTCACATCCGGTGCAAATCCGCCCTCGTCGCCCACTGCCGTCGAAAGCTTTCTCTCCTTTAACAGCTTCTTTAACACCTGGTAAACCTCCGCACACCAGCGCATACCCTCACGAAACGAGGACGCGCCCATCGGCAGAATCATAAATTCCTGGATATCCACCGAATTATCCGAATGTGCCCCGCCATTTAGTATATTCATCATAGGCATAGGAAGCTTATTCCCATAGATCCCCCCAATATAGCGGAACAACGGCATCTCCAGCGCCGCTGCCGCTGCCCGTGCACAGGCCAGGGAAACACTTAAAAGCGCATTGGCCCCAAGTTTACCCTTATTCTCCGTTCCATCGGCTTCCTTAAGCAGGCGGTCAATATTTTTCTGATTCCGCACATCCTCAAACATTAATACTTCCGCCAGCAGGGTATTTACCGAACCAACCGCCTTCGACACCCCCTGCCCGCGATAGCGGCTGCCGCCGTCCCGCAGTTCAACCGCTTCATTCTGCCCCGTCGAAGCCCCCGAAGGTGCCGCTGCCCGCCCGCAGGCACCGCCCTCCAGCACCACCTCTGCCTCCACCGTAGGATTCCCCCGCGAATCTAAAATTTCCCTTCCATAAACTGCCGCAATTTCAAAACGTTCATTCATAAAAATAAGCCTCCTTACCAAGAAAATCATGATTTCTTCATCTACTCTCATGTACCCTCACAGTAAGGTTGGCTTATTTTTTCTTTTCTATTCTAAATGGGCGATTCCTAATTTTGGTACATTTTGTTGGGTATGGGTGATTCTTTTATTTGAAAAATTATAAAAAGTGAAAACTTTCAAATACATCTCATATTAATCATGGAGGTGAACTTTGTTTTTTCTGGTTATGGAGGTTCAAATACATCTTATGTTACTATTAATCGCTCTTAACCTACTTAAACACAACCAACGATAAAAAATTCAAATACATCTCATGTTACCATTAATCTCTCCCTGCACTCGAACGCCTGCGGAACGGAAAGCGTATTCAAATACATCTCATGTTACCATTAATCCCTCATATATCCGTCCTTTCTCTACGCGGGAAACGGAAGTGGTTTCCCCACTATCTACCAATTCAAATACATCTCATGTTACCATTAATCGAAATATTTTCTGTAAGATTGTATTCCCACTATTCCTATTCAAATACATCTCATGTTACCATTAATCCCTCATATTTCCGTCCTTTCTCTACCCTAGTATATCTCAAAATCCCTTATTTTTCAACATTTTTTTCATATTTTACCAACCGCACCTTCTTTTTTTCATTTTTTCACTCTAGCGCCCGAAAACCCTCATATTTTCAAGCTTTTTCAATAATTTTCTTCCATAACGCCTGGGAAAATTCAGAGGATCAGGCTTTCTCCATTCTCCATATTCCCATTTTCTAAAACTTCTTCTCCAAATACACCATCATTCATCAGCTTTATAATGCAGACAAAATCTTCCCTTTTATCAATCACCTTTTCTAATTCTGCCTTCAATTTCATCAATTTCGATGGTGACATTTCGCCTCGAAATACAGATTTTTGAAAATGAGATAAATATTTCTTACATACTTTAAACACCTTTTGTACTCTTTTTTCTCCCACATCATAAAATACAAAGGCATAATTATAATTCATTTTTTTCTGCATCAATAACCTCCCTTTAGACTAAATGGAATAAATTCCTTTTCTTCCATAATCTGTTTTATCAGCTTATAACAGTCTAATTTTATCGCTGTTCGATAAGAAACTTTTCTTTTCAGCAACGGATGCAAAAATACCGATTCCATTCTTCCTTCAAACGCTTCAACAAATATTTTTCTTCCATCTTCATTCAGCATACAATAATTTACCTTTTTTTCAAAATGCTTTTCCACCTGAATTTTCCGGTTATTCACCAAATCAAAAATTGTCCGAAAAACAATTACCGGCTTAAACGATTCGCTCAAATCAAGGCTTAAAGAAAATCTCCCTTCAGATGGTTCATGCAAATAGCTGATTCTCTGATCTAAATGTGTTCGATAAATTGCAGAAATTGTCTTAGTATACAATAATGTATTTCCAAAGGATACTAACGCATTCATCGGATTATCCGGCGGCCTTTTCACCCTTTTATTCATAATAAAATCTTCTGGTAAGAAATAGCGAAAATCCGCATAAAAACGCATCCACAATTCCCCTTCCACTGCCAGTAATGCCTTAATATGCTCCGCACGCTCCACATCCGTATAAAATTCTTTTTTAATCCAGTCTACTGTCCCCTTTACCTCTTTCTTGTCATGCTTATAGTAGTGATACAAAACCTCATAGATATTACTTCCTATTCCTTTCACAACGGCCTTCGCTATACTCATTCGATTTTGCTGAAAACTTTCTACTTGTTTGATAAGAAGCCTTCCACTCATATATTGATCTTTAGGATAAAATGTACCACTATATCCCCCATAATAATTAAAAAAATGAATAACCACATGATTCTGGCTAAGAAAATCCAACAATTTACTATTTATACTCACTTCATTCATACAATAAATTTCTTTTGTATTTTCAATCGGTATATATACGTTTTTCCCATCTTTTCTAAAACAAAGCGAATTATCTTTTCTTGTCAATTCTCCCATCGAAAAAATATATTTTGTACTTCCCATTTATTTCCCTCCTATCTTCTGCTATCCTAGTTATAAAATTTATCTGCCTTACTTATTCAAACCAGTCCTAATTACTCAAACCAACCTTAATTATTCAAACCAACCTTAATTATTCAAACCAACCTTAATTATTCAAACCAACCTTAATTATTCAAACCAGCCCTAATTATTCAAATCATTTCCTAAATATAACAATATTCATAATACGCACATTTCTTACACCCTGCCGTATTTGACGATACCGGCGGAACAGAACTTTGACATAAAAGTCCTTCAATTTCTTCTATCTTCTTTTTCAACTCTTCTTCTAACTGTTCATCCAGCTCCACAATCATTATTTTTTTACTGCTCTTATTCTTCTCGACAAATTCCAACTTCCCTTTTCGTACAATTCCCTTATCCTTTAAAACCTTCAGATAAAAAATAAGCTGCCATTTGGATGCTTCTACATCTGCATCGGATTTTTTCACTTCGGTAAGGTATTCTGATGTAAGCTTATCCAAACGAATATTTTCTATAGCTATCTCCGTATTTTCGCTGTTTGCCCGTTCTTCATGAATTGCTTTTCCTATCTTAACTTCCTCACTGTTATCTTCAAGATTTAATCGATTTCCAAATAAATAACATTGACGTTTACAATGAAAATAATAATTCATTAATGTCCCGTTTACCTTCACTTAAATTCCTCCCTTCACTCAATTTCCTTCTTCCACTCAATTTCCTTTTTTCCATCTCCTATATAAAATCCACAAATTCCCCAATCTCGCCCTGCAGCTTTTTCCGGTTTAATTTACCATATTCAAAATATTTATCTCCATCCTCTATATAGAAAATTTCACCAATTCGGTCATTATAAATAAGATCATAATTCTTTTTTATCTGATAAATAAAACCATTCATCTTACTGGTAACTTCGGATAACTTTACACGCTTTTCTGCATAATCCATTTGTCCATCGTTCAGTAAATCTTTATACTGTATCCATAAATCTTTCCCATCGATAACCTCCCCCTTATCCGATACCAACACTCGTGACAGATATACCGACATGCTCCAATGATCATCTTCAATCAACTGCATCCTTTCTTTTACATCATGCCAGCACAGCTTACCTATTTTTTCCGAGAAAAACGCTTTAAGACCGCCAGTCCCAACCCGGTCATTATAATTTTTCTTAATAACCTTCAATATCTGCTGATAATAATCATAAAACTCCTTTTTCTCCAGATAACTCCTCACTTCTCTATTTTCCAGGATAAATTCCTTCTGCACACGGACATCTTCCTTATAAATCTTCTCCGATGCATCCAATTTAAAAAAGTATACCTTCCCCTTACCCTTGCGCATACAAGAACGGTTAATTCTCCCCAAAAACTGTTCTTCACTGTCAAGCTTCGATATATTTTTATAACCAATATCCATATCTACATCAACGCCTGCCTCAATCACCTGCGTTGCAATCAAAATACATGTGCCTTTCTCCTTTTTTATTTTATCCAAAATCCGACTGCGTTCCATCAGACTGTCATCCCCGGACATATATTCCACAAAACCTGCAAGTCTTTCATCTTCGAGCATCCGATGATAGAATTGATAAGCTGTATTTTTCTTTATCAATTCCACCAAAATCTTTTTTCCCTCCGATACCCTTTCATCGAAAACCTGCGCCTTAATATGCTCTAAAAGCTCATCTTCTCCACAACCATTATCAAGCAATTCATACGACAACTGCACACGTTCTTTAAAAAGAGGATTCCTATAGTATTTTTCTTTATTCTGCATCAAAGTTACCGACTTCACCATATGCTCGGAAAGCAAATCAAGGTCAGGAAGCGTTGCCGACATAATAAGAACTTTTATATTGAGCAGTTGAGAAAATCTTTTCAAAAAGCATATTATTTCACCCCAAATCGTATTCTTATAACTTTGAATTTCATCCAATACAATTACACTGTTCATCAGCTGATGAAAGCCAAATGCTGATTCCTTGGTTTCACCAAACATTGTATCAAATAAACTTACATGCGTTGAAAGTATCATCGGATAATTCAAAAACTGCCGATCTAAAAGTGCTTCCTGATAATAAAAGGTAGATTCCTGTTCAGCCTCCTTCTTTTTCTCTAACTTTGTCATTTTAACAGGGACCAGAGAATTTACAACTGCAATCTGGTTAAAAATTTCCGGGCAATCACCAAATATTTTTTCAAGACTTTTAAAATTTTGTTCCACCAGAGTATTAAACGGATAAATATAATACTATAAATGAGCAAATTTAAAAAAATGCACAAAATTATCCTACTAAAGCCAGTA
>CAMNRM010000092.1 GCA_946553025.1 uncultured Clostridium sp. | reverse complement strand
TCCATACAAAAGGGCTATTCTTTTTGTTGAAAACTTTTAACTCACAAGTTATCATTTAGTTCATAAAAAATTTCGTTTACTTGAAATGGCATCTTATGGCGAAAACGGGAAGAGATGAAAGGTGTAATCGGAAATGAGGGTGTAATCGGGAATGGATCAGAAATTTTATGATATGGTGGAAGCAAATCCAGTCATTGCTGCGATTAAGGATACAGACGGGCTGGAAGAGTGCTGCAGGCTGGAAGAGATTAAGGTGATTTTTATTCTTTATGGGGATATCTGCAGCATTGAGGAGATTGTAGGACGGGTTAAGCAATCCGGCAAGCTGGCCTTTGTCCATGTGGATTTAATTACCGGTCTTGGCGCGAAGGAGATTGCCGTGGATTTTATCAAACAGCAGACCGGGGCTGACGGAATTATCTCCACAAAACCTGCGATGATCAAACGGGCAAAGGAACTGGGAATGCACACCATTATGCGTTTTTTTATCCTGGATTCCATGGCCTATGAAAATATAGAAAAACAGCTTGGCATGGTGCGCCCGGATTTTATTGAAATCCTTCCGGGGGTTATGCCTAAGATTATCCGCAAAATCTGTAAAAGGGTAAAAATCCAGGTGATTGCCGGAGGGCTGATTTCCGACAAAGAAGATATCGTAGCCGCACTGGACGCCGGGGCGATTTCCGTTTCTTCGACGAATCAGGATGTTTGGAAAATGTAGGCTGAATGTGCGGGAATTTCTACTTGAAATCGATAAAAACGAAACAGAAATTCGATAAAAATAATACGAAAATGTACACAGAAATGTGATCAATACATGAAAAAAAGAACAGAAAATAACCGAAAAAAGAGGAGGTATTTCATGGCAAAGTATGTAATGGCACTTGATGCAGGAACCACCAGCAACCGCTGTATTCTTTTTAATGAGAAGGGTGAAATGTGCAGTGTGGCGCAGAAAGAATTTACCCAGTATTTCCCCAAACCGGGCTGGGTGGAGCACGATGCAAATGAAATCTGGTCATCACAGCTTGGCGTGGCGGTGGAAGCGATGAATAAGATCGGCGCGGAGGCAGAGGATATTGCCGCGATTGGGATTACGAACCAGCGTGAAACCACCATTGTCTGGGATAAGCATACGGGAGAGCCGGTCTACCATGCGATTGTATGGCAGTGCCGCCGTACATCGGAGTACTGCGATTCGTTAAAGGAAAAGGGGCTGGTGGAAACCTTCCGGCAGAAAACAGGGCTGGTGATTGACGCCTATTTTTCCGGCACAAAGTTAAAATGGATTCTGGACCATGTGGCGGGTGTCCGGGAACGTGCCGAAAAGGGCGATCTGCTCTTTGGCACGGTGGAAACCTGGCTGATCTGGAAGCTGACAAAGGGCAGGGTGCACGTCACGGATTATACCAATGCATCGAGGACGTTATTGTTCAATATTCAAACTCTGCAGTGGGATGACGAAATTCTGGCAGAACTGAATATTCCAAAATGTATGCTGCCGGAGGCAAGGCCGTCAAGCTGTGTTTACGGTGAGGCCGACCCTTCTTTCCTGGGCGGGGCGATTCCGATTGCCGGGGCAGCGGGGGATCAGCAGGCGGCATTGTTTGGGCAGACCTGTTTTCATCCGGGCGATGCGAAAAATACCTACGGCACAGGCTGTTTCCTTCTGATGAATACAGGAGAAAAGCCTGTATTTTCCAAAAACGGGCTGGTGACCACCATTGCCTGGGGGCTGGACGGGAAGGTGAACTATGCGCTGGAAGGTTCGATTTTCGTCGCCGGGGCAGCCGTGCAGTGGCTGCGCGATGAAATGCGGCTGATCGATTCTTCGCCGGATTCGGAGTATATGGCAAATAAGGTGAAGGATACGAACGGATGTTATGTCGTCCCTGCCTTTACCGGACTTGGGGCTCCGCACTGGGATCAGTATGCGAGGGGAACTATTGTCGGCATTACCCGCGGGGTGAATAAATACCATATTATCCGGGCGACCTTGGAATCCCTGGCCTACCAGACCAATGACGTTTTACAGGCGATGAAGGCGGATTCCGGGATTGACCTGTCCACACTGAAGGTTGACGGCGGCGCAAGTGCCAATAACTTTTTGATGCAGTCGCAGGCGGATATTATTAATGCCCCGGTGCAGCGCCCGAAATGCGTGGAAACAACGGCGATGGGTGCCGCCTATCTGGCCGGTCTGGCTGTGGGTTACTGGGCAAGCAAGGAAGATGTGATAAAGAACTGGGCGATTGACCGGGTTTTTGAACCGTCCATCAGCGAGGAAGAGAGAACGACAAAGATTGACGGCTGGAACAGGGCCGTGAAATATTCGTTTGGATGGGCAAAAGAGAATGCATAGCGCTGGAATACCTGCCTGGATGGTAAAAGGAAATGTGGCTGCTGTTCACATCGATCTGCGCGTTGGTTTGGATAAGTGAAAAGTTATGGATGAAAGAAAGGATGATAGATGAATGGTGTATGATGTAATCATTATCGGTGCCGGGGTGTCGGGGGCGGCTGCAGCCAGGGAGATTTCCCGTTATCAGGCAAGCGTCTGTGTACTGGAAAAGGAAGAGGATGTGTGCTGCGGCACGTCAAAGGCGAACAGTGCCATTGTCCATGCGGGCTATGACGCGGAGAATGGTTCGCTGATGGCAAGACTAAATGTCGAGGGAAATCGGATGATGGAAGAACTGGCAAAGGACTTGGATTTTGAATTTATCCGAAACGGGTCGCTGGTGGTGTGTACGGAAGAGGAAGATCGCCCCAAGCTTCTGGAACTTCTGGAGCGGGGAAAGAAAAACGGGGTAGAAGGGCTTCGGATTGTCGAGAGGGATGAACTGACTGTCATGGAGCCGAACATCTCCGATGAGGCGGTAGCGGCGCTGTATGCCCCGACCGGCGGGATTGTCTGTCCCTTTAATTTAAACATTGCCCTGGCAGAGAATGCCTGTGCCAACGGGGTGGAGTTTAAGTTTAATACGGAAGTGGAAGGGATGGAAAAGCTTGATGAGGGCTTTCGGGTAAAGACCAGCCAGGGAACGCTGCAGGCAAGATGTGTGGTGAATGCCGCGGGGGTTTATGCGGATAAGATCCACAACATGGTCAGCGAAAAAAAGATGACGATTATTCCCCGGCGGGGGGATTACTGTCTGCTGGATAAGACGGCGGGCGGGCATGTAAAAAGGACGATTTTTGCACTTCCGAATGCCTTTGGAAAAGGGGTTTTGGTGTCGCCCACGGTGCACGGGAATCTGATTGTCGGGCCGACGGCGATGGATATTGAGGATAAGGAAGGCGTGAATACTACGAGGGCAGAACTTGACGAGGTGATGACAAAGTGCGCCAGGACGGTGAAAAACGTTCCTCTGCGCCAGGTGATTACCTCCTTTGCCGGGCTGCGGGCGCATGAAGAGGGGCATGAATTTATTATCGGGGAAGCAGACGATGTGCCCGGGTTTGTGGACTGCGCGGGAATCGAGTCGCCGGGACTTACCAGCAGCCCTGCGATTGGCTGTATGGTGGCGGATATCGTGAAAGGGATTTTGCACCTGCAAAAGAAGGACGATTTTATTGCCACAAGGAAGGGAATCTTAAACCCGGAAACGCTTTCGATGGAAGAGAGAAATGAACTGATTAAGAAGCAGCCGGCGTATGGAAATATTATCTGCCGGTGCGAGATGGTGACGGAAGGGGAAATTCTGGATGCGATTCATCGCCCGCTTGGGGCAAGGTCTTTAGATGGTGTAAAGCGCAGGACAAGGGCCGGGATGGGACGGTGTCAGGCAGGTTTCTGCTCGCCCCGGACAATGGAAATTTTATCCAGGGAACTGAAGATGGATGTGCGGGAAATTACCAAGAGCGGCGGCAAATCCGTGATTGTCGTGGGAACGAATAAGGATCATCTGTAGAAAGGGGCGTCGGAAATGAAGAAATATGCAATCGTAATTATTGGCGGCGGCCCGGCGGGGCTTGCGGCAGCGGCAGAGGCAAAGAGGAGCGGGACGGACAGTATCCTGATTCTCGAGCGCGATAAGGAACTTGGCGGGATTTTAAATCAGTGCATTCACAACGGGTTTGGGCTTCACACGTTTAAGGAAGAACTGACCGGGCCGGAGTATGCGGCAAGGTTTATTGCCCAGGTGGAGGAACTGGGGATTGAATACAAGCTGAATACCATGGTGATGGATATCGGAAGCGATAAGGTGGTCACGGCGATGAACCGGGAAGAGGGAATGTTTAAGATTCAGGCCGGGGCGGTTATCCTAGCGATGGGATGCCGGGAGAGGCCGCGTGGGGCCTTAAATATCCCAGGCTATCGTCCGGCAGGAATTTATTCGGCGGGAACGGCACAGCGGCTGGTAAACCGGGAAGGCTTTCTTCCGGGGCGTGAGGTGGTGATTTTAGGGTCCGGCGATATCGGCCTGATTATGGCAAGGCGGATGACCTTTGAGGGTGCAAAGGTTAAGGTGGTTGCGGAACTGATGCCGTATTCCGGCGGTTTAAAGAGAAATATTGTGCAGTGTTTAAATGACTATGATATTCCGCTGAAACTCAGCCATACCGTGGTGGAGATCCGCGGAAAGGAAAGGCTGACCGGCGTTACCATTGCCCGGGTGGACAGCAAGGGAAAACCCATTCCGGGAACGGAGGAGGATTATGACTGTGATACTTTGCTTTTGTCGGTTGGCCTGATCCCGGAAAATGAACTTTCACGCGGGGCAGGGGTAGAGATGAGTACGGTAACTTCCGGCCCTCTGGTGAATGAAAGTCTGGAAACCAATATCGAAGGGGTCTTTGCCTGCGGAAATGTCCTGCATGTGCACGATCTGGTGGATTTTGTATCGGAAGAGGCCGGGGCCGCGGGGAGGAATGCCGCCGCTTATGTGCAAAGGAAGGCGCTGGAAGGCGCTGGCGGGAAAGCTTCTTCTGGTGAGAAAGATTCCTGCAAAAAGACTTCTTCCGGGGAAGTTTCCGGCAGGGAAATCCGCCTCAATCCGATCGAAGGGGTCCGCTATACGGTTCCTGCAACGATTCGCCCGCAGGTGATGGAAGATAAGCTGACGGTTCGTTTCCGCGTGGGCAATGTGTATAAGAACTGCTATATCAGCGTATATTTTGATGAAGAGCGGGTGATGCACCGCAAGCGCCCGGTGGTTGCGCCGGGGGAGATGGAGGAAATTAAGCTGGAGCGGGAGAAGCTTTTGGCTTACCCGGATCTGCAGACAATAACCGTGAAGATTGAGGAGGAATAGGAGATGGAAAAGAGAGAATTAATCTGCATCGGCTGTCCTCTGGGCTGCCCGGTGACGGTATCGATGGAAGAGGGCAGGGTACTTAGCGTTACGGGCAATACCTGTAGGCGCGGGGATGATTATGCCAGAAAAGAGGTGACGAACCCGACCCGGATTGTAACCAGCACCGTGACGGTCGAAGGCGGGAAGGAGGTAACGGTTTCAGTGAAAACCCGGTCCGATGTGCCTAAGGGAAAGATTTTTGACTGCGTAAGGGCGTTAAAAGGGGTGGTCGTGAAAGCGCCGGTGCATATCGGGGACGTGATTTTAGCAAATGCAGCAGAAACAGGGGTTGACATTATTGCCACAAGTAATGTAGAATAAAAATTGGAAGATTGTTACATATGGAAAAATTCCCGGAATCCTTTGGTGCTTGATTCCGGGAGTATTTTTTACTACAGGAGGAAACAGGAAGATGAAATTTGTTCGTTATCAGACCTGCAGGGATACGAAAGACACCGGGGCGCGGCTGGGAATTTTAAATCAGGAGGAAACCTGGGTTTATCCGCTGGCTGCCTTTGGCATGGATTATGAAACCGTGGAAGAGATGATTAGGAAGAGCAGCCGGGAAGAAATGCAGCAATTGTCGGAGGGCGCTTATCGGCCTGCGGATCAGGTTGAGGGAGCTGAACGCATTGCCAGACAGGGGAAGGACGCAGAATGCATTGCCAAACAGGGGAAAGGCGCAGGAACGATTGCCGTTCAGGAGAAAGAGGCAGAACCGATGCAGGGGGCTGTGCTGCTTGCTCCGATTCCATGTCCGCAGCAGGATATTATCTGCCTGGGCATTAATTACATGGATCATGCCGAGGAATCGGCTCGCTTTAAGAACGAAAAATTCAGCGGTGAGCGTTCCTATGCCGTGTATTTTTCCAAGAGGGTGAACCGGGCAGTTAATCCGGGGGAAGGGATAGAAAGCCATCGGGATATCGTGGACAGTCTGGATTATGAAGCGGAACTTGCTGTGATTATCGGTAAGGATGCAAGGAATGTGCCCAAAGAACAGGCCAAAGACTATGTGTTTGGCTATACGATTATTAACGATGTCAGTGCAAGAAATATTCAAAACCGGCATAAGCAGTGGTATTTTGGGAAGAGTCTTGACGGGTTTCTTCCGATGGGGCCGTGTATCGTCACCGCAGACAGCATTCCCTATCCGCCCGAACTTGCGATTTCTTCTCTGGTCAATGGGGAACTCAGGCAGAACAGCAATACAAAACACTTAATCTTCGGTATCAGCCATGTGATCCATGAATTGTCGCAGGGGATGACCCTAAAGGCAGGAACCATTATTTCCATGGGAACGCCTTCCGGTGTGGGCATGGGATTTGACCCGCCGAGGTTTTTAGTTCCCGGGGATTGTGTGGAGTGCAGGATTGAAGGGATTGGGCGGTTGATGAATCCTGTGGTGTGATGGCTTTTGGGGAACTTTTTCTTGCCGGGGGAGAGGAAGATGTGATAGACTATCAAAAAGGAAGAAAAGGAGAAGCAGGACGATGCGTGTGTTTGAACGTTACCCGAAGGAATCCGGTCGGGACTATGCTTTCCGAATCCTGCGGGAGAATATCATCAGTCTGGATCTGGCCCCCGGAAGTATGTTAAGTGAAAAAGAACTGGCGGCAGAGATGGGGCTGTCGCGCACACCGGTGAGGGAGGCGTTGATTGAACTGACCAGGGGCGGTGTGGTGGAAGTTTTTCCCCAGCGGGGGAGTGCGGTAGCCCTGATTGACCCGGAGCGGGTGGAAGAAGCCCGTTTTATGCGGGAGGTGCTGGAATGTGCCGTTGTGGGCCAGATTTGCGGAAAGCTGTCGGATGCGGAACTGTCCGAACTGGAGGAAAATGTACTTTTGCAGAAGTTTTATTTAGATAACCATTTGACGGATAAGCTTCAGATGCTGGACGATCAGTTTCACCAGTCACTTTTTCGCATAGCAGGAAAATCGAGAATTTATGTTTTGATGGACAGTATTTCCATTCATTTTGACCGGGCCAGAAGGATGTCCTTTGCGGTGGTTAAGGATTTGAAAATTGTTTCGGATCATGCAGAGATTTTGGAGGCAATGAAAAAGGGAGAGAAAGAGCAGGCCATGGAGCTGATGAAAACGCACCTGTCCCGCTATAAAACCGATGAAGCAGCCATGCGTCAGGAGTATCCGGCGTATTTCAAGTGACGGGCAGAAAAGCTGATGGAAAACAGGCAAGGATTATGTGATATGCATAAATCTCTGCCTTTTATTTTGTCTATTTTCACAATTGAAGTACTAGTATACTAGTATTATAATACCGAATATAAAGCAGCATGAAGCAGAAACTTTGGAAGAGCAGGCATAGAGAAGAATCATTGGCTGCGTGAATACAAGGAGGAAATAAACATGGAAATGACATTGCGCTGGTATGGGCCTGGTTATGACAGTGTGAGGCTGGAGCAGATCCGGCAGATCCCCGGGGTTAAGGGGGTAGTAACTACCCTGATGAGGAAGCAGCCCGGGGAGGTCTGGGAGAAGGAGGAGATTCTTGGCCTTAAGGCGGAAGTTGAGAAAGCAGGGCTTCTGGTGAAAGGAATTGAGTCAGTGAATATCTCGGATGATATCAAGATCGGGACGAAAAAAAGGGATCAGCATATCGAGAATTATATTACGACCCTGGAAAATCTTGGCGAGGCGGGAATTACCATGGTCTGCTATAATTTCATGCCGGTTTTTGACTGGACCAGGACGGATCTTGCAAGAAAACGTGCAGACGGTGCCACGGTGCTGGCTTACGATCAGGCGGTGGTGGATCAGCTTGACCCTGCCCATCTGCGCAGTTCGGTAACCCGGATGGCAGAGGGCTATACCATGCCGGGCTGGGAACCGGAGCGTCTGGATAAGCTGGAGGAACTTTTTGAAGCTTACCAGGGTGTGGACGGGGAGAAGCTTTTTGCCAACCTGGTTTATTTCCTGGAAGCAATCGGGCCGGTCTGCGAAAAATATGATATTCGTATGGGAATCCATCCTGACGATCCGGCATGGCCGATCTTTGGTCTGGCAAGAATCATTACCGGGAAAGATCAGATTGTGCGGCTGTTAAAGGCCGTGGATAAGCCCTATAACGGAATTACCCTGTGTACGGGTTCCCTGGGTTCAAACCCGGAGAATGATATCTGCCAGATTATCCGGGCAGCGGCAGGGAGGATTCCCTTTGCCCACGTGCGCAACCTGCGCTATAACCATACGGGGGATTTTGAGGAGGCGGCCCATCTGTCGGAGGATGGTTCCATGGATATGTATCAGATCGTAAAGACCCTTTATGAAACCGGATTTGACGGAATTATCCGTCCGGATCACGGAAGAATGATCTGGGGAGAACAGGCAATGCCGGGCTACGGACTGTACGACCGCGCTCTTGGTGCCGTTTATCTGGAGGGACTCTGGGAAGCGATAAAAAAGGCGGACAGCGAGAGCAAAAAAGGATGACGGGCACTGGAAAAGAGAGTGTGAGAAGAGAGCATGAAAAGAAAGCATAAGAAGCGGCAAAAGACCTTTTAACGCTTCTATCATATGTATAAAGAAAGGAAAGGGTAAAAAGGATGAAGCTGACCAGGGAAGGAATAAAAGAAAGGGAAGCATGGGAGAAGGCGGAGATCGGCCTTCCCGCCTATGACTGCGGCAAAGCAGCCGAAACGACAAAACAGGAACCGATATGGGTGCATTTTGGAGCCGGAAATATTTTCCGAATCTTTATCGGCGGGATTGTAGATCGTCTGCTGGCAGCAGGGGAGATGGAAAAGGGGCTGACCTGTGCGGAAACCTTTGATTTTGATGTTATTGATAAGATTTATCGGCCTTATGATAACCTGGTGCTGGCTGTGACCTTAAAGGCCGACGGAAGCACCGAAAAACAGGTGATTGGATCGCTGACGGAAGCCCTGAAAGCTTGTCCTGACGACACGGCGGACTGGGCCAGGTTAAAGGCGATATTTGCTTCGCCAAAGCTGCAGATGATTTCTTTTACAATTACAGAAAAGGGCTATGCGCTTCGGGGAGCTGGCGGGGATTATCTTCCGTGGGTAAAGACCGATATCGAAAAAGGGCCATCCTGTCCGAACTCGGCGATGGCGGTGATCTGCGCCCTGCTGTATGTCCGCTACCAGGTAGGTGCTCTGCCTCTGGCTGTGGTTTCCATGGATAACTGTTCCCATAATGGTGAGAAGCTTAGAAATTCGGTGGTGACGATGGCAAAGGAATGGGCGGCAAAAGGATTTCTCCCTCTGGGCTTTCTGGCCTATCTGGAGGATGAAAAAACGGTCAGCTTCCCCTGGTCCATGATCGATAAGATTACGCCAAGACCAGCCGAAAGCGTGTGCCGGGAACTGGAGGAGGCCGGTGTGGAAGCGATGCAGCCGGTGATTACAGGGAAAAATACCTATATTGCGCCCTTTGTCAATGCGGAGGGGCCGCAGTATCTGGCGATTGAGGATCGCTTTCCCAACGGAAGGCCGCCTTTGGAAAAAGCCGGTGTGTATATGACGGATCGGGATACGGTGGAAAAGGTGGAACGCATGAAGGTGACCACCTGTTTAAATCCTCTGCACACGGCATTGGCGGTATATGGATGCCTTTTAGGCTATGATTTGATTGCCGATGAAATGCGCTCACCGGTATTGGCAGAACTGGTTCGCCAGATTGGGCCGGTGGAAGGGATGCCGGTGGTAACCGACCCGAAAATTTTATCCCCGCAGGATTTTGTAGACGAGGTGATCGGCGTCCGCCTTCCCAATCCCTACATCCCGGACACCCCGCAGCGAATAGCCACGGACACTTCCCAAAAGGTAGGGATTCGGTACGGGGAAACCATTAAGGCTTATGTGGCCCGCTACGGGGATGCAAGGAAGCTTACGGCAATCCCGCTTGCGATAGCCGGATGGTTCCGCTATCTTTTGGGCATGGATGATCAGGGAAATCCATTTCCCCTCTCACCAGATCCTATGATTTCGGAACTGACGAAGGCGATGGAGGGCATTACTGCAGGAAAGCCGGAAACCTATCACGGACAACTAAAGCCAATCCTGTCCAATGCGGATATCTTTGGCACAGACCTCTATGCAGCCGGAGTGGGAGAGAAGATTGAGGCGATGTTTCTGGAAGAGATTAGCGGCTGGGGGAAGGTAGAGGAAACGCTGAAAAAATATTTATATTCATAAACATCCGAAACAGAAAAATAAAAGAAAGACATAAAAAAGAACACTTTCAAGAATAACCCTGGAGGTGTTCTTTTCATTATTTAAACCAATTCTTTGATATAAAACCGGTTCATTGTGTGATGAAGCACGGCTTTTGGCTTCTCAATCTGACAAAATCCATGATTTTCATACATGTGTATTGCCGTTTCAAGGTTTGTGTGTGTTTCCAAATATAATCTTTGATAACCAATATTTCTGGCAAAATCTTCGGCTAACTGCAGCAGATATTTTCCCAGCCCCTTACCCTTTGCTGCGTCGGTCAGATAAATTTTTTGCAGTTCAGCACAGCAGTCAAATCCACCAAATTCCGCAATGCCAACCCCGCCGATAACCTGCCCTTCGTCATCCACAACGATAAAATATTCCCGTTTCTCTGGCCCAGCGTGATAGAACGCGCTGAGATGATCTAATTCCGGGTCAAAGTAAACGGTTCCTGGAATATCCAAATGAAATTTTTCTAAATTGGTTCGGATAATCGCTGCAATTAACGGATCATCTGATTTCATAATTGGACGTACTTTATAGCCTTTTATTTCTTTATGCATTTCTATACCCCTAGCTAATGTAATCTGCCCTGCAAAACGTGAAAAATTCCTTTGTCAAAAAATGTGGCATTTATGCGGGTTTCCAGTCATTTTTGACAAAGGAATTAAATTGTGAAAAAAGAGGGTACAAAGGAACTGGATGAAGTAATAGAAAAAGTCCTTCAAATGCTGATTCTATGCGGGTTTCAGTAAATTTGAAGGACTTTGAAATTTTTATGACAAAGGAAAAGATTTTTGAGCATACTCAATTCAACTGATTATTAAATTTGATAAATCATTAAATAACTCTTGGGTATCTTTTATATAAGAAGAAATATAGTAATTACTTGTGTCAGAGTAATCTTTTACATTTTTTACCATATATAATTTCTCTATTAATTCTTTTATATTCCCTAAATAATCCGAAAGCAACTCAATTAATAATATTTTTCCTGCTTCTGATACATCAGTTTGTAGTATTGAAGATATACTATGACAGATTTCGGAAATACACATTTTTTTGAATGTCGTACTATTTTTTAACAAAATTCCAAAATTATGGTTTAATTCTGTAATTTCTTCTAATGTATTACTTGTTGTGATATTTCGTTCAAAAAAATCATGTGTTGTTTTGTTAATTTGCATATCTCCAATGCCATCTTTTAGCCATTCATAAGATATATTAAATTCTAAAGCAACAAGTTTAGTAAATATATTTGATGGCAATTCTTTATCAGATTCTACTTTACTAATATATGAAGCTGATACAAGTACTCTATTTGCAAAATCAATCTGTTTTAAGCCCATTTGTTTACGTAAATATTTCATTCTGCTACCAATTGTATTCATATTTAACCTCCAATTGAGTATACTCATTTTTTAATTGACAAATTGAGTATTCTCATATATAATGATTTTAGTGAACCATATTTATTATAATTCAACTTGATTAATTACACAATGGGATTTTTATTTTAAAAGGAGGTTCTTGATGATAGGGAAAAATATAAGTGAGTTATTATATGAACAGAGGAAAACTCAAGTTTGGTTAGCTCAACAATGTGGTGTTACTAAAGGTCACATAAATCAAATTATTACTGGAAAAGCATATCCTTCAGTACAATTACTGCTAAAAATTTCAAAAGTTCTTTCGGTGAGTGTTGATAAAATTGTTAATACAGATTTTCAATAAATTTGTTAAAGGTGGTGCTACAAGTGATATGGT
>CAMNRM010000091.1 GCA_946553025.1 uncultured Clostridium sp. | reverse complement strand
ATAAATCCATACAAAAGGGCTATTCTTTTTGTTGAAAACTTTTAACTCACAAGTCTATTAAATCTTCTCCGGAATAAGCAGTTTTCCTGTTCTATAAGTCATCTTATCACCCTCTGCGATAATCCCTCCACCCAACACGCTCTTCCAGATAATACTTGCCGCATATACTTTTCTCATCACCGCTCCAATGCACACTCCAATACATTAAAACTGCACATACCCCTTAATCTCTTCTGCCGGTTCAACAGATTCCGCGTAAAGCACCGGGCCTTTTTCGCCGTAATCCTTCCAAAATTCATAGGCGACCTTTGCCTTTACATGCACCCACTGCTTCGTTTCAAGGTTTCTGGCTTCCCTGGCCTTGCAGACATAGCCGATAAAGGTCATGTCCGCCTCGCAGCAGGTCATCGCCATCCTGCCCGGGACAAAATAATTTTTCGGGAAATCCGGGCTTTTTAAGACCATTCCGGTAAATTCCACCAGCTTTCCTTCATAGCGCTCGGGTACATCCATGCAGTCAAAGTACCAGATGCCAAAGTCCTCCGGTTCTATCCGAATAACCTCGGCGTGGACATCATAGGGCAGATCTTCTTCCAGCATATCCTGCTGTATTTCCCCTTCCTTATCCTCCAAAACCAGCTGACCGTTCTGGCACATGGCGCGGATTGCCCGCCGGTAAGCCGTCAGGGATTCGTCGCTTACGTCATCACAGCGGTTGCAGATAACCAGTTCCGAATTGCGCAGCATTGCCCCAAGAAGCGGTTTCATATTGGCAAGGTAAAGGTTTAATGTTGAACCGTCGATAATTGTCACCTGCTGGTAAACTTTCCAGTCCTTAGGCAGCTTTAATTCATCCTGGTTCCACATGCCATTCCATTCCAGAAGCACACGCTCCGGATTATTTAACAATTCCAGTTCCGTCAGATATTCCGGGGTAAGCTGTTCCTGATCCTCCACATAGACAACCGTTGTCCGGGTTCGCTTTAAAAGTTCAGGATCATACTCTGTATCGCCCTCTTCACAGACGATCAAAAGCGTTTTCCCCTCAGTCTGGAAATAATCCTGCGCCATTGTAAACTGTAAAAACTGCGTCTTTCCCGCCTCTAAAAATCCATTAATTAAAAATACCGGGATAATATCATCCTCTAATTCATACTCCGCCATCGTTTATCTCCTGCCAAATACCTGATTTAATTCATCTTCCTTTAACCGCGCACCAATCACACACACTCTTCCGGTAAAATCCGGTGAGCCTTCACGAATTTCATACTGCTCGGGAACCAGATCAAAATACAGCCACTTCCCGGCCTCCTCCGAAGGAAGCATTCCCTTTGCCCGAAGAACCTCTCCATAAGCCGTCGTTTCTGCCAGCTTTTCCAGAAGAACCTCCAGCTTTTCTCTGGTGCAGGGAATCGTCGTTTCCAAACCCCAGCTGGTGAAAATTTCATCTGCATGGTGATGGTGATGGTCGTGATCATGGCAGCCGCAGTCGCAGCCATCCTCGTGGTGATGATCGTGATCTTCGTGGTGATGGTGGTCATGATCATGGCAGCCGCAGTCGTTTTCGTGGTGATGATCATGGTCTTCGTTGTAATGATCATGCCCTTCGTGATGGTGATCATGGTCATGATCGTGATCTTCATGATGATGTTCATGTCCTTCGTGATGGTGATCATGATCGTGGTCATGATGATCATGATGGTGGTGATCATGCTCCTGGTACTCTGCCTGCACCTGGGCCAGAAGATCTGCCATCATCGTATCCGACTTCTCGATAATTTCCAGCAATTGTTCCCCGGTCAACTGATCAATCGGCGTTGTAATAATGGTTGCCTCGGCATTATGCTCCCGAATCATGGCTACCGCCGCTTCCACCTTATCCTTATCGGCAATGTCTGTCCGGCTCAAAACAATATTTCCTGCATATTCAATCTGATTGTTAAAAAATTCACCAAAATTCTTCATATACATTTTGCATTTCTTAACATCGACAACCGTTACCGAACTGTTCAGTTCCACATCCAGATGAACGGCCACATCCCGCACGGCCTTCATGACATCGGAAAGCTTGCCCACGCCGGAAGGCTCAATAATTACCCTCTGCGGATGATAGGTGGTAATCACTTCTTCTAAAGATTTTCCAAAATCTCCCACTAATGAACAGCAAATACATCCCGAATTCATTTCCCGGATTTCAATACCGGAATCCTTTAAAAACCCGCCGTCTATTCCAATCTCACCAAATTCATTCTCAATCAGTACAACCTGTTCCTTTGCCACAGCCTCTTCTAAAAGCTTCTTAATAAATGTCGTCTTCCCTGCACCCAGGAAACCGGAAATCACATCAATCTTTGTCATCGTTTTCTTCCTTCTTTCTTTACATCTAAACTAATGTTCTGTCCTTTAATTAAGCCTTCAATATAAAATAAGACCGGACTTCGTCCGATTAAGCTATATTTTTGCACAAAGTACAGGGAAAGTCAAGGTTTTTGCGCATTCCATCTCTAAATGAATTTTGAAGCCAGAAGTCAATGAATCCGTTTAAGGTCTACAAATCAAAGAGAAAAATAAAACGAAAAATATGATTTTGTTTGCTGTCGCATCTTGCAAAACGCTGTCATTATGATAGAATATATGTGGGTGTTACCAAAACGGGTAGCGGTTCGCCTTTTGCCAAAATGAGTACATTTTGAGAACTTCCAGTACCGGAGGAGGGGATACATATGGAAAATAAAGCGGAAGGTGAGTACTATTGGTGTTCGGAATGATTTTGGAACTTGTCGGTATTGTAGCGACGATTATCAGCATCATCGTCACAATAATCAGTATCCGACAGACCGGAAGAAATAAAAGACATCAAAAAAGCAACCGCTCCGACCAAAGTTAGGTTGCTTTTTTGAGCATCTATTAACCAAGGCGAACCGTTGCTTCACGGTAGCACCTTTTTCTATAAAATATGTTAGCACTTATCTGCGCTTCCGTCAACCACTTTTTCAAAGTAACGGCATCACAAGTGCATCAAAAGTTTCATCAAAATCATCTGGCAGTCTTACCACATTTTTCGCAAGACCAGTCCGCTTGAAAGGCTCCGATGGTAACTTAGCTGTAGCCTCTCCTCTCGAAGACATTGTCTGTAAAAGTTCCACAATCAGTTGGATATTTTTCTCTGACTGCCCTTGCATAAGCGTATATGCTTCCTGTAACAATGTCATTCTTTCCTGCCTCCCTTTCTTAAATCATAAACCGGTTCATCATGATTAATACAATACAGTTTTCATGCACTGGCATATTCCTATTTTTCACCCTTCATCCAATGAACATACCAGCAGGATATAGATAAATTACTGCTTATTCTCCGTTATTTCCAATAATTTCAGCACTTCTTTACTTATTGTTCCATCAACAGTCAACTGATTATCTTTCTGAAATTTTTCCAAAGCAGCCTTCGTTTTCTTTCCTGCAATACCATCCGCCGTACCGCAGTCATAGCCCTTATTATTCAACGCTTCCTGAACCTTCATTATCGTGGCTTTATCGATTACTTCGGATGCACTAACCGTTTCTGCTGCATTATCGGTTGAAGATGCAGTACTTGCCTTTGATGTTTCTGTAGTTGTCGTCGTAGTGCTGTTTGAAGAATACGGGCATACCCCATCACTGTGTAAGTGTGCCGGATGACCGCCGCAATGGTAGTGGTAAGAGCCTAAACCACTTTTATTTTTATTATCCTTATGGCCTCCGCGAGCGTCCGTTCTTCCAGAATGAGCTTCTGATGTAATCACAGGAGAAAAGCCAATAACGTTCTCTGATGCAGAGATAATCATAGTTCCCATCAATACAGCTGCAATTTGTTTTTTAAGCTTCATACAAATTCCCTCCATCCTTATCCTTTTTCCTTTATTATAACTTTTTCCACTTTACATTACAATGAATTTGTGCATAAAATGATTGAAAAAAGGTATTTGGGATGATAAGATAAGGATAGAAACAGGAAAACAAGTATTTTGTTGAAGAGTAGGCGATAACATGGCCACATCCAGTATTATCGGCAATATCGTGATCCTAATCAGGTGGAATCGGAGAGAATAACTTGGAAAAGATTCTCTCCGATTTTTCAAGTCCGAAAAATTCAGATGTGAAGTCTAAACTTTCTGCAAAAAACATTGGTTCTGCCAAATGAAAGGAATCTATAAAATGAGTAAGATGAAAAAGCATTGCAAAAAACTTCTGGCTATAGCAGCCTGTGCATCCGTTATGTTTACAGTCACATCCTGCGGCGAACTGACCCATTACTTCGCTGATGGTAAAGAACTGGACGAATTTCTGAAAAAGGTAGCGCAAAAAGAGGAAGCGGATTTCCAGGATGAAGTTGAACATTCAAAAGATGATCTTATGCGCATTAAATCTTCCAAAGATCTTCTTAAATTCAAGAAACGAGTAGAAAACGGCGAAATTGCCCTTGGCGCAGTACTGACTAAAGATATCGATATGTCAGATATCTGCGGTGAAACAATCGGGAACTGGGAACCCATCACAGAATATGCCGGAACATTCGACGGAGATAATCATTCCATCAAAAATCTGTATATCAATAATAATACGGACGAATATACGGGACTTTTTGGCAGAGCACTGGAAGACTCGCTGATCAAAAATGTAACCATGGAAGATTTCCAGATAACCTCAGAAAAAACATCAGGAAGCCTGGCAGGATCATCCCGTGGAACTGTGGAGAATTGCCACAGCGACGGGCAGCTTACAGCCACCAGCAAAGTTTCGGGAGGGCTGTGCGGAATAGGCGAGATAATGATCAACTGCAGTAACCGGGGTACGGTGAACGGGGTAGAAACCACAGTAGGCGGAGTGGTCGGAGAGATGAGGGGCACCATTGAAAACTGCTGGAATGAGGGAAGCATAGAAAGCACCGGCAATTATGTCGGCGGAGTAATCGGCAGCCTTACGGAAGACATCAATCACGGCAAACTCCCGGTATTTGCCACAGATTGCTATAATACAGGCAAAGTTACCAACACAGCCATCTGCGCAGGCGGCGTAATCGGACATGCACATAATTTCGTTATTAACCGCTGCTATAATTTAGGAGAAGTAAGTGCGCTTGCAGGTGCCGGCGGAATTGTCGCAACTGCATCTTCTGAAAGAAAAGCAGATAAACAATCTGTAATTGAAAACTGCTACAATAAAGGATGTATAGCTGCCATAAACTGGACTGGCATGTTTAAAGACGGCAGCAACATCGTTACCAAGCAAACAGCAGGCGGAATTGCTGATGTAATGGACGGCTGCATTGTAAACTGCTATAACGAAGGTGATTTATCCGTAAGCGCAGAAAACGCCCTCGAAGGAAGTGTTCATGGGATTGGCAGCGCCACGTTTGTCACGAACAGTTATGCCCATGGAAGCCTTACTGCGGCGGATGATTCCATGAAAATCGGCATAGGTTATACAAGTACCAGCCAAACCAATCCTTCCACATTTTATCTTGAAGGACTGGAAAATGATACACCAGGTTCCCCGGAAGCGTTTTTTACGGATGGTTCTCTGCTCTTGGCACTTCAGTCCTTTTCGCCAGACGGCCTGGAAGATGATTATTACCCTCTGGAACTAAGTTCCTGGGTACAAGGTGAAAACGGGATACCACGTTTTGACTGGGAATAAGATTTCCATGAAAAGGTTACGGCAGGGACTAAATCCCCTGCCGTTTTAAATATTCTGCAAATTTTTCCTTTGAATATGTATGAACCCCCCGAAAATACAATTTTTGATACCGTTCCAGGTCAAATAAAATATGTTCTTCCCCTGCCTTGTCTGCAATATAATTCGCTATGGCAAGTCTTGACGGCGATTCCTGCACCACACCCTTTTTTAACTGATTCGGCAAAGGATTTCGCTCAAGATTATATACAATAAAAAGTTCCGCCTTTTTTCGGGTATCGGCAATGCTTCCTCCGGTTATATCCGTAAACATCAGCAGACTGTCGCGTATTTTATCTTTTACATTGCGGTTATTTACTTTGCCATTCTTAAATTCCACAAAAGCAATACAATCTGCAAACTGCACCAGCGCATCGACTGACGAAGCATTATTTTCGGAAAGGCCAAGTGCATTGACATAGCACCTCTTCACCTGATCAAAATTTACAACTTCCATTTCTGAATCTGTCATATACTGCACAAGGGAAGCATTACTATCATCCTTCGACGTTTCTCTCAATGTTTCTTTATTTTCCCGAAAAATAGAATAATCGTTCAAATCGATCACAACCGATACCTCTCATTCTCTAATTCCTGTAAAGGCTGGGCTAACTTGCTGTAAATTTTTTCAATATTATCCGTTACATCCTCAAGATAAGAAATATCCTTTTCCGAAGAAGCCAGATAATATTTGCACCGATCATCTATCCCATATTTGGCTGAATAAACCTCTATCGCATTAAGGAAATAAGGACTGTGGGTGTTTAAAAGTATGTGCACATCAAATTCCTTCTGCAGCAATACAATAAGCTCCGCAAACAAAAGCTGCCATTCCGGGTGAAGATGAATTTCCGGCTCATCTAAAATAATCGTCCCCTGATACCCTATCGTACCATTTTGCAGCAAAGTTTTAAGAATAGCAAAAGTTTTAAATCCGGTAGATAAATTTTTCGCAGCAAGAACCTTATCCGTATTTTTTCTTTGATAACCCAGGCTGAAATCTTTATTCATTACAATATTTCCACTGCATACATCGGAAAGTTTGCTGTATATTTTTTCCAGTTTCTTATCCCGTATAATCTCATCAATAAGATTCGCCTGATTTTGAACATGAAACTTCTTAGCTAAATTTTTTCTATGATCCAAATATCTTACATCATAAGCATCATCCTCATATTCCTCATCTAAAATAAACGGATCATCAATATAAACACATTCTGTATGGAGTTCCATTTTACCAGCTATACGTTTAACTTCATTATCCCTAATTGCAGCTGCCATTTCCTGATCTTTAATCGATAAAATAATTTCACCGCTATTTTCAAGAAAAACATTATTCACCTGACCATGAAATTCTGCATTCAATTTTTTTCTTAAAACAAACCTAAAAATATCATCGTCTGTAATATTTAATCCCGCCATCATCTGTGCGATAAATTCATCAACCCGGGAAGTATCTCTGTCCTTAATAAAGCTTTCGTCACCTTTGAACATTTCATTCACAATAAATGTTTTAAGTTCTTCTGCATCTTTCTTATAAAAGTCGATATTGTCAATAATTCCCGAAACAATTTTTTCCACATTAAACCTGCGCATAGTAATCCTGTGCAAATACCGGTTCGTCAGACTTCGATACATCATCATAACTAAAGTTTCAATATTCTGCATCCTCTCCGCTCTTATTTGCTGTTCAATCTCATAAAAACTATTAAACATCGCAAACAAAGCACGCCCAACCGTACTTTTTCCCGTATTATTTTCTCCGGCAATTACCGTAATCCCATTAATCTCAACCGAAGCTTCTCCTATCTTCCCAATATTTTTCAACGAAAGCTTCACACCATTCCTCCTCCAACGTCTACCCCATCATCGCCAGCACCTTATCGATATCCTTCTTCCTCCCAATCACCATCAGATGCTCATTTTCCCGAACCACATAGTCGGCCTTGGGCATCATATCCATGGTTTCATTTTCATCGGTTCCCTTAATGGCAAGGATGCTGATATCATAATGATTGCGCAGATCCAGATCTTTTAAACTCTTTCCCACCCATTTTCCCAAAGGCGGTATCTCATAAATCGAAAATTCGTCCGTCAGTTCAATATAATCAAATACATGGTTTGCACTGTAGCGCACCGCCAGGTTTTCGGCAATATCACGGTCGGGATAAATCACCTCATCGGCTCCGTTGCGCAGTAAAAACTTTGCGTGAATATCCCGGTTGGCCTTGCTGACCACATACTTTGCCCCAAGTTCCTTCACCATGCTGGTAATTTCCAAACTGCTCTGGAAATTTGTCCCGATACAGACAAAGCAAAGGTCAAAATTGGCAACCCCCAGGCTCTTTAACACGGTTTCATTCGTACAGTCCCCAATCTTTGCACTGACCACATAGGGAAGCATGTCCTCTAAGCAGTCCTCCTCCTGATCCACAATCATAATCTCATTGTCCAGTTTTGCAAGGTTCCTGCATAAATGCTGACCAAACCGCCCCATGCCGATAATTAAAATTGATTTCATCCTAACCGATCCTCCAATCTCTGCTCATTTCCCTTTCACCGATAACACTGTTCGGTTTCCCTTTCCTCGATAACAACGTTCGGCTTCCTTATTTTCCTTACTTTCCTTATCCCACCGTAATCTTCTCCACCGGCTGCATCACCGGCGGCTTTTTCTTTGACTGCGTAAAGGCCAGCGCGGAAGAAAGACTTCCCACCCTCCCGCAGAACATCAGAATAATCAGCGGCACTCGAGAGGCAAGCAGAAGTTCCCTCGTCGTCCCTGTGGACATTCCCGCCGTTCCAATCGCAGAAAACGTTTCAAACAATACATCCGACATCGCAAGCTCCGGCTGGGCAAGCACCATCCACATCGCTGCCGCCATGGCAAGCGCCAGATTAATAATTAAAATCAAACCTGCCTGCCGCACCGCCTCGTCGTCCAAACGCCGGTTATAAATCTCCACCCCGACCGTCTGGCGGATACTTGCCCTGGCGCTCAATAACAGCACGGCAAGGGTCGTCGTCTTAATTCCGCCCGCCGTCGATCCGGGGCTTCCGCCGATAAACATTAAAATAATCGTCAGCAGCTTGCTCCCGTCGGTCAATGCCGCCGTATCCGTGGTATTAAAGCCTGCCGTCCTCGCCGTCGCCGACTGAAAAAGGGAAGTCCAAAACATTTCTCCCGGGCGCATTCCCACCATTAAATTATTCCTCTCCAGGGCAAAAAAGAACAGGCTTCCCCCTGCCAGAAGGATTGCCGTCGTCACCAGGACAATCTTAGTGTGCAGAAGGTATTTGCGGAAATGCAGTCCCTTCTTCGATAAATCGTCCCATACGATAAAACCGATTCCCCCGATCACAATCAAACTGATAATCGTAAAATTCACCAGCCAGTCCCCCGCGTAATACGTCAGCGAACTGTAAGGCTCACGGATTCCCATTAAGTCAAAACCGCCGTTGCAGAAAGCAGAAATCGAATGAAAAATCCCGTAATACACCCCGCGGAAAAAGCCAAACTCCGGCACAAAGCGGATGGACAAAAGCACCGCTCCCGCGCCTTCAAATAAGATCGTCCCCTGGACGATTTTTTTCGCCAGCCGGACAATACCGCCAATCTGCAGCGTATTCATGCTTTCCTGCATCAGCCCCCGCGCCTTTAAACTCACCCTGCGGCGCAGAATAATGGAAACAAAGACGCCGATGGTAATAAAGCCCAGACCGCCAATCTGAATCATGGCCAGAATCACTAACTGACCAAACAGCGTCCACTGGCTCCATGTATCTGCCGCAACCAGCCCCGTCACGCAGGTAGCGCTGGTCGCCGTCAGCAGGCAGTTGATAAATCCCAGATTCTTCCCGCTCCTGTTGGCGATGGGGAGCATTAGTAAAAGCGCTCCAATCAATATGATGGTAAAAAACCCATAAGCAATAAACTGTGTCTGCGATAAATGACGTTTCTTGTGTACTTCCTTATCCATTTTCCCTGCCCTTCCTGGTTTTCTGATTTTTAGATCCGTCCGCTCTGACGAACCAATCATCAACAATTTTACTGCTTTACGTTTTTTATCCCCGCAGCCGTCCCACCGCCTGCCACGCGCTGAACAAAAGAAAGCACAGCAGGTTTGCCACAACCACGCTGGCCCCTGCCGGTGTGGAGAGGGTGTAGGATACGGTCATTCCGATGATAAAACAGACCATGGAAACCAGCCCGGAGGAAATCACCACGGCCCGGAAGCTTTTCCACACCCGCATCGATGTCAGCGCCGGAAAGATCACCAGGCTGGAGATGAGCATTGCCCCCATCATCCGCATTCCCAGCACTATGGTAACGGCGGTCAGTATGGCAATCAGTCCATGGTAAAAGTCCACCCTCACCCCGGTTGCCCGGGCAAAGTTTTCATCAAAGGTCACGGCAAATACTTTATGGTAGCAGAATACAAACAACCCCAGCACAACCACGGAGAGAATCAGGCTTAACACCAGATCCGCCGGACTCATGGCAAGGATGCTCCCGAACATATAGCTGCTGATATCCGTCGTCATCCCTGTGGTCATCGAAGTGACCAGAATACCGATGGCAAGTGCGCTTGCCGAAATCATGGCAATCGCCGCATCGCTCTTTAATTTCCCGTTTTCCGTAATCCGCAGCAGAAAAAATGCCGCCAGCACCACCACCGGAATGGAAACCGCCAGAGGCGACCATCCCGCGGCAATCGCTACCGATAACGCGCCAAAGGATACATGGGAAAGCCCGTCGCCAATCATGGAATAGCGCTTGAGCACCAGGCTTACCCCCAGCAGCGAGGCGCACAAAGACACAAAGATCCCTCCGACAAAGGCCCGGACTAAAAACGGATAGGATAACATTTCAACAATCACACGCATTCTGCCTCTCCTTCCAAAAATCGGCGTCCGACCCGGCTTTCCTGATAGTCCTTAGCCGTACCATAAAACAGTACCCGCCGTCCAAGATGAAGGATCTTATTCGCCTGCGTCACCATATTTCGTATATCGTGCGAAACCATAAGGATGCTCACCCCTTCCTCCCGGTTAAGCCTTCGGATAATTCCGTAAAACTCCTGAACCGCCGAGGGGTCAAGCCCGGTAATCGGCTCGTCCAGAATCAAAAGACGGCTGGTCGCACAGAGCGCACGGGCAATCAGCACCCGCTGCTGCTGCCCGCCGGAAAGTTCCCGGTAGCAATGCTTTCTCAGCGCTTCAATCCCCAGCTTTTCCATGCTTTCCATCGTCAGCTTCTTTTCTGCCTTCGTATAAAATGGGCGGTTTCCCCGGCGGCTTAAACAGCCCGACTGCACCACCTCATAAACCGTTGCCGGAAAATCCCTCTGTGCCGCGGTCTGCTGCGGAAGGTAGCCAATGCCGGTTCGCTTTAACTCCTCATTGACACAGAGCGTCCCGCCCGTAGGCTTTAACAGGCCCAAAATCCCCTTCATCAGCGTACTTTTCCCCGACCCGTTTTCCCCGACAATGCAAAGGTAATCCCCCGGCTCAATCTCCATGGTCACATCCACCACGGCATCGACATTTTCATAACCAAAATCCACATGCTCACAGGTAATCAGTGCATTCATTCCCCGGCCTCCAGACCAATCCTAAGATTATTCACATTCTGCTCCATTAACTGCAAATACGTAATCCCCTCGTCAAACTCCCTGCGGGTAACATTGTGACAGGAATGCAAAAGGAGCGGCTTTGCCCCCGTTTCCTCCCCGATAATCTCCGCTACCCTGTGGCTGGAAAGTTCCAGGTAATACACCGCCGGAAGCTTATACTCCCTCACCTGCTCAATCAGATAAGCAATCGTCCTGGCACTCGGCTCCGCCTCCCCGCCGCACCCGGAAAATGCCGCCCGATAAGATAAATCGTAAGTATCGGCAAAATAGCGAAAGGGAAATTTATCCCCCACGATAATCCTGTCCTGCCTGCGTTCTTCCATCACTTGTAAAAACTCCTGGTGCAGAGTTTCCAGATCCTCAAGATACTGCCTGGTATTCTCCCGGTAAAATGCAGCGTGCGCCGGATCTTCCTCCTCTAAAATCCGCCCGATAACCCGGACAATATCCATCGCTTTCACCGGCGAAGTCCAGATATGCTCGTCATACTCTATTTCATGAAGCTGCCCCGGGGGATGCTCCTCTTCGCCGTGCTCATGCTCATGTTCCCCGGCATCTTCCATCCCTTCAACCAGTTCCTCTTCCACGGATTCCACATAATCCATCATAGCCTCGGCGCGAAGTCCGGGATGACCCACCGAATCCAGAATCACATCCGCCCACTGCTCCATCTCTCCCCCATTGTACAGAAAAAGATCCGAATTTTGTATGGCAATGATATCCGCCGGTGTCGGCTCAAACGAATGGCTGTCCATCCCGGAAGGAATAATCAGCCACAGCTTCACCCGATCTTTGGCAATCTGGCGTACAAAATCATAATAGGGAAATAATGTGGTCGTTACCGAAAGCCTTTCATCCGAAGGTGGCTCGATGATTTCCTCCTGATGAACGTTCGCATTGCCGGCTGTACATCCGCACACACTTCCTAAAAGGAGCAAAAATGCAGCGATATAAACATAATACTTTTTTATTTTCATAGATTCTCCAGCTTTCTGCCTGTTTCCTTACCTTCATGATTTCCAAAACCTTCACCCTTATAACTTCATCTTCACCCTCTGCCCGGATAATTCCCCCCTTACAACTTCACCTTCGTCCTCTGCCCGGATAACTCTCTCCTTACAACTTCACCTTCGTCCATTTCCCTGACTTAAATCTCCAGGTCGTCAGCAAAAACCGGCTGAGCTGATCTCCGGCAATGCCCATCCACACGCCGATTAATCCCAGATTCAGCACATAACCCATAAAATAAGAAACACCGGTTCTTACCAGGGTTACACTGAAAGTCGAAGCCGCCATGGTAAACATCACATCGCCTGCTCCCCGCAGACATCCCATGTAAATCACCTGGGCAATCTGAAGAAGAACAATCACAACCATCAGCCGCATAATCAGTATACCCAGTCCGATAATTTCCTCTTCCTCAAAAAATAAATGATAAAGAAATCTTCCGCCCAGCAGGTACACCATGGATAAAACAATCGATATCGTATTTCCCATTCTCTGACATATATTTCCAAATCTCACCGCTTCATCCGGCCGCTTTTCTCCCAGACTCTTCCCAATCAGGGCCACAGCCGCCGCCTGCATCCCGTCGCCAAAGGAGAAGGACAGACTCATAATATTCATTCCCACCTGATGCGCTGCCATCGCCGCCGTTCCCAGCTTTGCCGCCATCACCGCCGTGGATACAAAACCAATCCGCATCAATACCTGCTCGGTAAACACGCTGGAACTGATTTTCACCATACTCTGCACCGGAGCAAGCGAAGGGCGCAGCCGTTCCTGAATCATATAGGGAATGCTGACAAAACCATCCTTTTTAAACAGGGAGCGAAAACTCATAATACAGGCCAGAACCGTTCCAAACACCGTGGCAATGGCTGCACCTTTAATTCCCAGTACCGGAAATCCAAAATGTCCGTTAATTAAAAGGTAATTGCCGATCATATTGACAACGTTCGAGGTAACATTCGTTTTCATGGCAATCTTGGTGTTTCCCGCTCCCCGCTGTGCAGCATTGATGACCAAAGAAAGAATATTAAACAGCATACAGCCCATAATAATCTGAAAATAAAGGACTGCACTTGCATGAGTATCTTCCCCGGAACCACAGAGGCGGATAATCGGATCAGCCAAAAACACACAGAGCACGCTTAAGATCGCCCCTGCGCCTAAGGTAAACAAAAGCGCCATCATCAGCGCCTGGTTCGCTCCCCGCTTGTCCCTCTCCCCGCGCCTTCGTGCAACCACCGCAGAAACCGATACATTCAGGGCAATAAACAAGGCAAGTCCCAAAAACTTCGGCTGCGTCGTCAATCCCACCGCGGCAACCGCATAGGAACCCATTTTGCTGACCATCAGCGAGTCAATCAATCCGGCTAACGCCACAAAGAAGGATTCCAGCACCGACGGCCATGCCATGCGGACTGCAACCCCTATCCTCTCCCGGTTTTCATGCATATAATGCGTAATATTTGCCATCTCTGCAACCTAACTTTCCTTTTTCTCTGCTGGTTTTTCGCACATTCTACCCCTCAGTATAGCATAGAACGGGAAAAAATCAATGTAAAAAAAATAAGAATGGGTCACACCCACTCTTATCTCACCTCTCATCTATCGCTTCCACGCTTCAAGGTTACACCTTTATCGCTTCTGCTATCACACTTCTTGGTCACACCAATATTATGATGCTATAAATTATACAAAATGTATGCGATTTTGTCAACTCTTATTCCAAAATATTTTTAACACCCAAAATATTCTCATATTCACTACCAACATTATATATTTTTGTGCTTAATATTTTGTACGGGTTTTCGACACTTTCAAAAACTTAAGATTAAAAAAAATCTAGGATTTAAGC
>CAMNRM010000090.1 GCA_946553025.1 uncultured Clostridium sp. | reverse complement strand
TTTCTGAAAATCAACCCTTCCCTGCCTATTCACTATTGAGTTTCCGAGAATGCTCCTTACCTATAGTATACGCATATTTTTCACTTTTTTCAATAGAATAGGGTGAAAATTCACTTTTATTCACCTGGAAAAAGTGAAAATTCACTGTTTTCTTCATTGGTTTGTCTTTGGCAGCTTTGTTCTATGGTGTTTGCTTGCAAGGTTTGTTTATTTTCGGCGGCGCTGTTTTGCTTTGTCAGCGCAGGATAAGCTTTTCTTTTAGGTTCACAAAATAGCAGTTTCCGGCAAAGGCTTTGTGCCGGTAAAGTGCATCCGCGATCTTTCGCATCCTGCGGTTTAAGCGGTGATAGATAAGCCTTCTTTCCCACAAAAGTCCAAGCAGATACTCGCGGTCAGATTCTTCCAAAAGATTTAACATTTTCTCATAACTTGCAGGTTCCCTGCGGCTTTTCAGACCAAAATCGCAGGAAATATAGGCGGTTTCTTCGCCGTTTTCGGCACATTTTTCCGCCAGATAAACGGCTAAGTTTATGCCGTTTTGTCCGGTAAATATTTGCTCGTTCCAGGCGATTTCCGGCTCTTTTATGGAACGGACAGCAACCTGCCGGAAACTTTTTCTGCCGTAGGCATCGTATTCGGTGATATATTCATAGTTTTCTTTAGACACAGACTTTCCCGGTTCTTCAAACCGCAAAACGCCGGTCTGTAAAAAATGTTCCCAAATCGTCTGCTGAACCCGGTCAAAAGGCGTGGGAAAATCCAGCCGCTTCATGATCTGTGCCGCCGTATAGTCTAAATCCGCCAGATGCCGTATCGCTCCGCCGCTGGCCACATCGAAGGTAAAGTTCGCTAGTGCGGCTTGAAAGTAGTTTTGATTCTCCATTTTTCACCTTTTTGTCTATTTATTCAGGTTTGATTCATCATTCTTGTTTATTTTTTTCCCAATTTTTATTCATTATATCGCAAATTCTTGATCATGAACAGGTTTTTTATGCTATAATTCCCTTGTCAGACTGCTTTTTATCGTTTTCGTGGAAATGGAAATTCCATGTTTCAGCGATTTAAAGCGTAAAAAGAAAAAGGAGAAATGAGAATGAAAAACCAAAAACAAAGGCCAGAGATGATGAGAACCATGAAAACCAGGAAATCCACCAGAGGAATGGCAGCAAAAGCCCTGCTGATTTCGGCAGCACTTTCTGCAGGCTGCTGTATGTCCGTTTTTGCCGGACAGTGGATGCAGGATGCCAACGGCTGGGTTTATCAAAACGATGACGGGAGTTTCCAGAAAAACGGCTGGTTCACGGATGTGGACGGCAAGATGTATTTTTTTAATGAATTTGGTTACATGCTTTCCAATACAACTACACCGGACGGGCAGCGGGTAGATGCGGATGGGGTGTACATGCAGCCGGTGATGAGCCTGCCAAGCAACAAGGGCGATGTCTATTACCGGGGACTCCGCCGGGTGGTGGATTCCATTCCGCTTTATCCGCAGGAAACGACAGGTCATCCGGAACTGGACGCATTGTTAGACCAGATCTTTGCCCAGATTATTACGCCGGATATGGATACGCACGATAAGCTGAAAGCCTGCTATGATTACCTGATTGTCCATACGGACTATGCGCAGAATTCGGGATTTGGCGGAAGCTATAACATGGCTTATGCGCTGCTGACCGAGGGCGTGGGGGTTTGTGATGACTATTCCGCGGCATTTTCTGTAATGGCAAGAAAGATTGGCGTTCCGATGTATACGGCGATGGGTTCCACGCACCGATCCGGCGGCGGATTTACCGGACATGCCTGGTGTCAGCTGGACTGGGGAGGTGTGACCTATATTTTTGATCCACAGGTTGAAGACAATATCGCCAAGAGCAGGGGCGGAGCGATTATGTACATCCGTTTTGGCGGAACGACGGCGCAGCTTGCGGATAAATATATCTTTTCGGGGGTTTTTGACAATTTTTCCGCACCGATGAAAAAACCTTCTTCCCAGACGGAATCTTCAGGGAATGATTCCTGGGATGTGGATACCGACGGGATGACGGATGATGAACTTATGGACTGGATCTGGGACAGGCTTTTTGGATGATGCAGGGATATTATATCTTATATTTGAACGGAAAGGACGATTTCAGAGGTATGAGGGTACTGAAATGATTCCGTAATCCGGGCAAAGAATGCCATGCAGCCAGACTGGGGAGGATATTACTAAGAATTTTTTATGTATATAGTGACTGCACCATATTAGGAGATGTTATGTTTATGAAAGAAAGTCAAAACACAGAATGGAAAGAATCTTGGAGAGATGAGTATTTAAAATGGATCTGTGGTTTTGCCAATGCATAAGGTGGCAGAATATATTAGAGCAGGAGAAATTTTGATTGACATATTTTTATGGTTATTATACTATAATAGTGAAGACGGGCAACTTGGGTGTCAGTCAAAGTGTTGAAATAAGGTGTTGCGCCAGAGAGCAGTGCCTTACGAGCTTTGAATGGGTTTGACGTTTACCGCATTCTGGCTAGACTGTATACAGTTGAAAGAAAACGTTGGAAAAGCTCTGCGAAAGCGGAGCTTTTCCTTATGTACAGGTTTATATTGCAGAAGTTACTATAAAATATATGCTTGAAGAGGCAAATGAGGTAAAGCTGATGCGAAATGTGTATGACTGTGTAGTTGCTTTTAGCAGATTATTGGATAAGGAATATCATCTGGTGTTGGGGAGAAAAAATATATCCGTTTCATTACAGATAAATTTTGATAAGAAAGAATGTTTTCACTTAATGGGACTTCAATATTTGACAGATCGGCCTGAATTGGTACACAACAGGGAAAAAATATTTGACGCATTATATAAACACCAGATAACCGCAGAGCATCTTCAGTCATCAGACCTGTATTATAAAATAGCTGACAGGGTAGATATATTACCGTTGTTAGAATGCATAATGGATAGTAATAATACTATTTTTAAGTATAATCGAAAGTTAAATACATATTCTGTTATTAAGGCAGATTATATTATGAAGAATCAGATAGAAGGAAAAAATATATTTTTGTTTTTGGCAAAAGGTAATGAAGAGGGAAGATATTTTTGCCGTTCTTTTTTTTCGCAAAATAAAATGGATTATACAAAAAATCAGGCATCGTGGACACTGCTTTATAAAAAGAAGATAACGCTTTCAAGTGGAAAAGAAGAAATACTCTATAATCGGTTAAAATATAAGTAAAATATATCTACTTATCTACCAACTCGGTAACGGAAAAATCCTTTGCAGAAGCCGGAAAGGATATCCCGCTTCTGGGAGATATTGTATTCCTGGATTTTAGTCCACAATTAGGGCACGAGCAGGCAGGAAGAAGACTTGGAGTTGTTATTAGTAATGAACAGTTTTTCATAAGGACGAAATTTGCAGTAGTATGTCCAATTACATACACAAGCAATAAATTTCCACTGCATATTCTTTTGCTCAATGACAAATCACAGGAAGCAGCAAAGAAAGAAAAAAGCCCAAAGCACACAGCCAATCTATCCGCAGATATGGAGGCGCTTTGGGCTTTTTCTGTAGTTAATATTCGGGCAGAATCATAGGGTTAGAGTATCTCACCGTTGCTTGCAATCACCTTCTGATACCAGGCAAATGATTTTTTCTTATAGCGCTTTTGGCTTCCGCTTCCGTCATCGTTTTTATCGACGTAAATAAACCCATAGCGTTTGCGCAGTTCGCCGGTATTAAAGGATACAACGTCGATACAGCCCCAGGGGGTGTAGCCTATCAGATCCACACCGTATAAATCCACGGCTTTTTTCATTTCGGAAATATGCGCCCGGAGGTAGTCGATGCGGTAACTGTCATCGCAGGTGTGATCCGCTTCTAATACATCGAATGCGCCAAAGCCGTTTTCTACGATGAATAGCGGCAGTTCATAGCGCTCGTATAGAACAGCCAGAGAATAGCGCAGTCCCACAGGGTCAATCTGCCATCCCCATTCGGAAGCCTGCACATAGGGGTTGCGTATGGAGTGTTCGTTTCCCCCATCTCCGGTGGTTTCTGCGTTATGGATATCTGCTTTTACGGCATTGGACATATAATAGCTGAAGCCAAGGTAATCCACTTTTCCTCTGGCCAGGATATCTTCGTCGCCAGGGTCCATCACAGGTGCATTTCCTTCACGTTCCCATAGCTTTTTCGCATAAGCGCTGTAATGCCCACGGCAGTGGACATCCGTGAAATAAAACCGTTCGTGCATGGATTCTAATGCCATCATAATATCATCAGGGTTGCAGGAATACGGATAGAACGGCACAAATGCGCACATACAGCCGATTTTAAATTCCGGGTTAATGGCATGGCCTTTTTCTACGACAATGGCAGAGGCAACCAGTTCATGGTGGACAGCCTGGTATAATACCTTTTTGGGATTGTCCATCTGCGAAAAACGAATGCCGGAGTTCGTCCACCCGTAGATATCTGCAGAGGTATTGGTCTGGTTATTGATCTCATTAAAGGTCATCCAATAGTTTACTTTATCCTTATAACGGGTCATCACCGTTACCGCATAGCGGACGAAAAAGTCAATAAGTTTTCGATTGGTCCAGCCGCCGTATTCTTTTGCCAGATGGTACGGCATTTCAAAGTGACTGAGTGTAACTATTGGTTGGATGCCGTAGCGAAGCAGTTCATCAAACAGATGATCATAAAATAAAAGTCCGGCTTCATTTGGTTCTGTTTCATCGCCGTTTGGGAAAATCCGGCTCCATGAAATCGAAGTGCGGAAACACTTAAAACCCAGTTCGGCAAAAAGTTTAATATCCTCTTTATACGTATGGTAAAAATCAATTCCTTCATGGTTGGGGTATCGCTCCCCTTCGATAACCCCATCGGTAATACGGCGCGGGATGCCATTTGCTCCGGCGGTCAGGACATCACTGACGCTTGGCCCGCGCCCGCCTTCCTGCCATGCGCCTTCTAATTGATGTGCGGCAACAGCTCCGCCCCAGAGAAAATCGTTTGAAAGCATAATTATTCCTCCATCATTTATTAAAAAATCCCCTCAACTGCAAATAATCTCCACATTGATGCAGAATGATGTACAGAGCAATGAACCGTTTATGCGTGTACATGTAAAAATTCTATGCCCTTGTCGGATTTGCCGGATTCCAAAACAGGCGTAACCTGCTTAAATTGATCCATATTGGTTACAATCACGGGGGTAATCGGATCGAAGCCCTCGGCTTTAATCGCTTCAAGGTCAAATTCCAGTAAAAGATCGCCTTTCTTTACGCGATCACCGGCTTTTACCTGCGGGGTGAAATATTTTCCTTTAAGGGTGACGGTATCTAATCCCACATGGATAATCAGTTCAACTCCGGCGTTATTTTTCAGGCAGAGGGCATGACCGGTTTCAAAGACAAGAAGAACATTTCCGTCAAATGGGGCATAAACCCTGCCTTCGGATGGAATAATTGCCGCGCCCTGTCCTAATATTCCCTGTGAAAATGTCGGGTCATTGACCTGCGAAAGTGCCTTTGCCTCGCCGTTTAATGGGGCATAAACGATACTTTCTTTGTTTTCTTCTGCGTTTGCAGCAGCAGAATTTTCCCGGGAATTATCGGGTGCAGTTTCTTTTTCATCACAGCCAATGATCTGCACAAGGATAATCGTAACAATAATTGTAACCAGTACGCCGAGCATCATTCCGCGAAACGATGCGGGATTTTCCGGGCTTATGGCATTGACGGAAGTCAAAAGGCCCGGAAGTCCGGCATAAGCATAGTACATGGTGTGGCTGAATGCCAGAATTACGGCACCGGCGGCACCTCCGATACAGCCGCAGATAAACGGTTTTTTCAGCCGCAGGGTAACACCGTAGATAGCCGGTTCGGTAATTCCGAAAATTCCTGTCAGGCCGGACGAGAAAGAAACTTTTTTCATTTCCTTATTTCTGGTTTTAAGAAATACCCCAAAGCAGGCGGCTGCCTGGGCAATAACCGCACAGGTCTGGAATGCCTGGAAGGAATCACAGCCGTTGTTGGCAAAGTTTGCCATATTCATCGGGGTAACGCCCCAGTGCACGCCAAAGATAACAAAGACCTCCCAGATACCGCCGACAAGCAGGGCTGCCAGAACCGGAACGGTGTGGTAGAGATAATTATAGGCGTTGGCAATGCCGTTTGCCGCCATATCCGATAAAGGACCAACGACAAGAATTGTCGCAGGCACCATAATGACGGTGCAGATTAACGGGGTGAGCAAGGCTTTAAATATATCTGGAAGATGGTCGTCCAGGAAATGTTCCAGATAAGATAAAAGCAGGACGAGGAATAACGGCGGCAGTACGGTTGAAGTGTAGGTCGTCCGCGCCATGGAAAACAGCAGGAATTTAATCTGTTCCCCGTCAGCGATCCGTGCGGCAATGCTTCCCCAGTCACTGTTGACCAGAGCAAGACAGCACCACATGGCAATGTAAGTGTTGCACTTAAAATGCTTTGCGGTGGTTACCGCAATAATGACCGGCAGGAAAGTAAACGGTGTCCATGAAATAAAGTTTAATACTTCATAGGTTCCTGACTGCGAGAATGACGGGGCAAACTGATTGAGGATAATCAGTGCACCCTGCAGCAATCCGGCAGCTGCCAGAATATAGACAAACGGGGCAAATACGGCAGACATAGTTGCAATAATCTTTGCAAAAATCCCCTGTTTGACCGGAGCAGAATTTTCATCCAGGGATAAAATCCCAGACAGTTCTTCATAAACATCTTTTGCATGTGTGCCGATAACAATCTGGTACTGTCCGCCTTTTTCTACAACCTGGATTACAGCAGGCATTTCTGAAATTTTTTTCGTTGCTTCTGCGGAAGGTGTTTCCTTCAACACCAGACGGAGCCTGGTTGCGCAGTGTGCGGCGCTTACAATATTCGCCTCTCCAAGAGTATCACGGATATCACGGGCCAGTTTTGCGTAATCTCTTATTTTTGCTTGAGCCATACGAATAACCTTCTCTTTCCCGGTAATCGCCAACAGGAGCACTGGATGCAGGAGATGAGCCAGGCGCTTGTTGGTATTCCCGTTTTTTTTCATTAGTATAGCAATGCTTTTTAGAGATGTCATCCGATTTGCTCTTGAAAAAAACAGGTTTTTTCGTTAAAAACAAACAAAAAGATTATTCGACCAGACGGTTTCTAATCCGCCGCCCCAGGGTTTCAATTAAACACACCGCAGGAATCTGGGAGGTGAAGTCTACGCAATCCTCATTTCGATGCATGGTAATTCCATAAGAAATGTTTAAGTCCGATAATTTGGCAACCATACAGTTTTCTGTTCCGGTAATGCTGATAATTCTGCATTTTGTCTGCTTTAACTGATTGACCAGCCTTAGGATTTGATCGGTAGATCCCGATACAGATAATACAATAACAACGGTGGCGGCGGCCTCGATTTGGCTCATCGGGTAAAACGGGTCGGATACAAAAAGGGTGAATTTACCAAGATTGGTAAAGCATCTTGCCGCATATTCTCCGATACTCCCGGAATTTCCCATGCCAACCATGCACACACGATCCGAACGGGCAATCATAGCAGCGGCAGCTTCCAGTTTTTGTTCATAGTTTCCGGCTTCTATCCGGTTGAAAAACTCCTTTATTTCCGCCTGATTTTCTTCCACCTTTTCAATCCTTTTCTGCCCGGATAATTCTTTGAGCCGCCACTTAAATTCGCTGTAACCTCCGCAGCCCATTTTTTTACAGAAATGTAAAATCGTTGTTGTGGAAACATGCGCTTCTTCTGCAAGTTCCCGGATGCGCATATAGGGGATACTGCTGATATGCTGCATAATGTACTTGTAAACGTTCATTTCCAGTTCATTCAGGGCGTGTACCTGTTCTGATGTAAACATAATTTTCCTGCTTTCTTAAAATTGGGTGATTTTTATCCATTTTTATTTGTTTTCATAAATTATATCGCAAATTCATGAACGTGAACAGGCTTTTTATGCTGTAATTCCCTTTTAACTTTGCCATGGATCAATGCGAACAGCTTCGGGGCGATGTATTTGTTGGAGAGGGATATTGCTTCGATAAAATCCTGCTTTAGGTAAAATGGTTTTTCTGACTGTTGTGAATGTATATGAACAGCAGTGAAATTTGAGGTTACACGGTTTTGTATATACTATTCCGTACACTATTTTGTGGATATTTTTCTCTTGAATCTTATTTTGGCATATGTTATAGTAAAGGCGAAGGGGAAATCAGGGAAGTGGTCTATCCTTAAAATATTGCAGAATTATCTCTTACAGAGTCGGGCCGTCACTATTTGCGGTAGTGACGGTTGTTTCGTTTTTGAGAACAGTTAAAAGTATCAGGTAAGCGAAAGAAAGGAGAGTTACAAGATGCCATTGCCACAAGTAAAGATTTATACGGTAGATGATATTTATGCTTTGCCAGATGGAGAGCGGGCGGAGTTAATCGATGGCCAGATTTATTTTATGGCTCCTCCAAATACGAAGCATCAGCGGCTGGTACATTTTTTTGACAGAGAAATAGGAAATTATATTCAGCGCAAGAATGGAGAATGTGAAGTATTTCCTGCTCCTTTTGCAGTATTTCTAAATGAAAACAATAGAAATTATGTAGAACCTGATATCAGTGTGATCTGTGATAAAAATAAGATTACAGAAAAGGGCTGTGTTGGAGCACCTGACTGGATTATTGAAATTGTATCGCCCGGCAGCAGAAAGATGGATTATTATATTAAGCTGTTTAAATACAGAACCGCAGGAGTTAAGGAATATTGGATTGTAGATGATGAGAAAAATCTTGTAACTGTATATGATTTCCAGAATGAAGACGGAAATGATTATACGTTTTCTGATACAATTCAAGCAGGCATTTATCCTGATTTGACTATTGATTTGCGTACAATAAATAAAAATTAAATAATGAGATTTTTGATTTAACAAACATAGAAGTTATGTTGCAGTTTATCAGAAAAGAGTAAAGTTTCAGGTGTAAAAAGAGCAAAGTTTCAGGTGCAAAGTTAAAAGAAAAGAGCAGTTTATATCGATGATAAAAACTGCTCTTCAGAATTCTATTTAACTTCTTTAACTATGGCGGCGCGACTGCTTATGCGCGTATGAAATTTACTTTAATACCTCATTTAAATCCATCGTTTTTGTACCGCCTTCCAGGATAAAGCAGGGGATTCCGATGCCGCCGCCGGTTTTTACTGCTTCATACATGGCTTCATTGTCACGGAGCTGTAAGTATACTTTTAAGTCCGGCAGGGATGCGGATAAGTTTTTAAATTCAATATCGGCTTTTGCTTCAACCAGCTTATTCAGGGCATAGAGGGTATCGGGGCATAAATGGCTTCCTACTACAGTTACTTTCATGATTTTAATCTCCTTTTTGTTGTTTTATTTTATAGATGATTTATTTATAGCTGCTTTATTTATAGATGATTTATCTATAGCTAGTTTATTTATAGCTGTTTTATTTATAGCTGTTTTATTTATTACCGCTTTATTCATTACCGCTGTCTTTTTTTACGGCAATTGCTTCAATTTCACATAAAACGCCTTTGGGCAGTTCTTTTACTGCCACGCAGCTTCTTGCCGGTTTGGAGGTAAAGTAACGGGCATAAACTTCGTTAAAGGCGGCGAAATCTCCCATATTGGCTAAAAAGCAGGTTGTTTTAAATACGCAGTTTAATCCGCTTCCTGCTGCTTCTAAAATAGCTTCTACATTCTTACAGCTTTGTTCTGCCTGGGCGGCGATTCCCTCGGGGACATCTCCGGTTTCCGGGTTCACCGGAATCTGACCGGAAGTAAATACCAGTCCATTAACTGCAAAACCCTGGGAATAGGGGCCGATGGCTCCGGGTGCTTTGTTGGTATCGATGATGTTCATTGAAAAGACCTCCTTGTTGATTATTTGTCAATTATTTGTTGATTATTTTTTATGTTTTTTATCTTTATTTTCCCTTTGTTATGTAAAAGAGAACAGGATAAACGGGGAACAGGATAAATAGGAAAACAAATCACAGTAAGTCTAAGCTTCTACCGCGCCGCTTGCAATTCTCTTTTCCAGCCAGTCTTTTCCTTCAACCAGCCGGGCAATAATCATGGAAGCAATGGTATCTCCGCTTGCGTTTAAACAGGTTGCCGCCGGGTCAACCAGGAATCCGATGGTGGCAATCAGCGGGAACGCTTCTGCCGGGAATCCGAACAGGCTGACAATCAGCATTTCCCCAACCAGTCCGCCGCCCGGTGCGCCGGATAATACAAATGCGCTTAAGATGGCAACGACAATGGACATTGCATAGGTTCCGACTCCGGCATAGGGCATCTGGAATACGCCGAAAAGGAAGGCAATTTTGGTAATTGAGGACAATACCGATCCGTCCATATGCATGGTTGCGCCCATGGGAAGGACGATGTTGCTGATATCATCCGGGACGCCGATTTTTTTGCAGGCTTCCATGTTGACCGGAAGAGTAGCGACCGAACTTTGTGTGGCAAATGCGGTAACTGCCGGGTTAAAGATATGTTTAAGCATACGGCTGATGCCAAGTTTCCCCGCTGCAAAATAGCTGTAAAGCGGGAAGAAAATCAGGACGTAAACGGCACACATCGGGTAGTAAACCAGCATGGTTCTTCCGTAATCGCCGATTAACTGCGGCCCAAATTCTCCGACCAGATTGGCAAAATACGCGCCCAGACCGATGGGGGCAAGCTTCATAATCATATCGACCATCAGCATAATAATATCATTCAGGTTATTTAAAAGCTTTCCTGCCCAGCTTTCCTCACCGCCGCATTTTGCCACAGCAAAACCGGACATAATGGCAAATACGATAATCGGAAGCATGTTGCTGCGGCTCATTAATCCGCTGAAATCATTGACGGTAAGAGAATTGACAATCATATCGCTGATGCTTGACGCTTCAGCCATTTCCGACGAACCCATGGCAATTGCCGTGTTGGCTGCCGGGGGCCAGATGTTTACGACCACAAGAACCAGAGCCGCGGCAAATCCGCCGGTTACGATAAAGGTACAGACCAGACTTCCCAGGATTTTTCCCAGGCGCTTCATATTGACCATGTTTCCCACGGCGGTTGTGATGGATACGTAAACCATGGGAACGACAATCGTAAACATCAGGTTCAGGAAAATATCGCCGAGCGGTGCAAGAACCGTCGCTTTTTCTCCTAAAATCATACCAAGAACTGCTCCGATAAAGATGCCGCCCAGAAGCAGCAGCGGAAATTTATAACTGTCCCAGATTTTTTTTGCGTTCATAAGTAACTCCTTTCCTTTGGCGAAGGTGTGTTATTTGTTTTTGGTGTTGTTTAGTTTTTGTGCTGATTGGTTTTGGTATTGTTTAGTTTTTGTGTTAATTGGTTCTGGTGTTGTTTAGTTTTTGTGTTAATTGGTTTTGGTATTGTTTGATTATGGTGTTGCTTGATCTTTGTGTTGCTTGGTTTTTTATGTTATTTGGTCTTGCATTACTTGTTTTTGTAGGCTTTGTTTTACCAGGGCGGCAAACTTACTTTCTTGCATCAACGGCTTCTTTTAACTGCTTCATTGCCTGCTGTAAAATGCTTCTTGGACAGGCGGCATTTAAGCGCATAAATCCGGTGAGGCTTCTGCCGAAGGTATAGCCTTCATTTAATCCCAGTCCGGCTTCTTCAATCATAAATTTTCTTAAGCCTTCATTATCCATACCAAGTTCGCGGCAGTCCAGCCACATCAGGTAGGTTGCATCCGGGATGTTGACCTTAATTTGCGGAATATTTTCCTCGCAGAAGGAGCGCACATATTCAAAGTTGCCGTCTAAATAGACAAGAAGCTGTTCCAGCCATTCTTCGCCCTCGTTAAAGGCGGCTTCCATAGCTACCGAACTGAAGGCGTTATTTCGCTGGATATCCATGTTCATCCAGAAACGGTCGAAGACGGCTTTGGTTTCTTTGTCCGGGAATACGGTTGTGGATGCCTGAAGTCCGGCCAGGTTAAAGGTCTTTGTCCCGGAAATGCAGCTGATGATTTTTCCGGCGATTTCCTTTGAAACGGTTGCGGTCGGGATGTGCTTTTTTCCGTGGAAGATCAGGTCGGAGTGAATTTCATCTGAAACCAGGAGGACGTTATTGGCAATACAGATATCCGCCATCCGCTGAAGTTCTTCCTTCGTCCATACAATGCCAAGCGGGTTGTGTGGGCTGCACAGTAAAAAGATTTTTACTTCTTTTGCCTTTCGTTCAAAATCTTCAAAGTCAACACCCCAGTGACCATCCTTTTCGACAAGCTGATTTTCTACAACCTCCCGTCCCCAGGCTTCGGTAACATCGTAAAATTCCGAGTAGACCGGTGTTTGAATCATTACCTTCTCGCCGGGCTTGCTGAACAGGTTGACGATGGCGGACAGGGCAGGAACCACGCCTAAAGACCAGCTAACCAGGCTCTTGTCAATTTTCCATCCATTGCGGCGCTCCTGCCAGCCGCAGATGGCGTCAAAGTAACTGTCCGGGCGAGAGGTGTAGCCCCAGATTCCTTCCTCTGCCCTGCGCTTCATCGCGTCGATAATCGGCTGCGCCGTCCGAAAATCCATATCGGCAACCCAGAGGGGGATGACCTTATCGGTTCCGAATTTTTTAACTCGTTCATCATACTTTGCTGCGCGGTTTCCATTGCGGTCAATGACCTGGTCAAAATCATACTTCATTGTAGTTGCTCCTCTCGTGATATTCATTTTTTTCATCGAATTTTTCATTCATTATTTCATTAATTATTTTACTTTTCTGGCTGCACACATAATCCGGCCGGTTTGCTGTGTGGGTGCGTTTTTGGTGATGTTATTTTTGATTTTCTTTATGCCAATATAAAAAGCAAAAGACGTGCCAAAAAACAAAAACTTGTGAAAAAAATAAAAAAGAGAGGAAAAAGCGGAAAAAAATTGGTAAACTTTCTTTATTATAAGGGGAAAATATGGTATAAATGAAGGGGAGGAGGAAGTGGGCTGGATGTGGGGAAAATTTAGGTGAAGATAGTAGAAAATGACCATTTGATGTGAATTTGACCTTTTAATGCTGGAGATATTATAAGTTTAACCATTTGATTCGTTCGGAATTTAGGTGATAAATATTCAGATATTTGGAAAGGATGTAATGGATGTATAGGATAAAGACAGTAAAAGGTGATATAACAAAGATTACAGATGTGCAGGCGGTGGTGAATGCTGCAAACAACTCTCTTCTTGGTGGAGGAGGTGTTGATGGGGCGATACATCGTGCGGCGGGGCCGGAACTTTTAGCAGAGTGCAGGACACTTCATGGATGTAAAACCGGAGAAGCCAAGATTACAAAGGCATATAACCTGCCATGTGATTATGTGATACATACTGTAGGACCGATTTGGAATGGCGGAAGAAACAGGGAAGAAGAACTCCTTGCAAGCTGTTATTTTCATTCTATGAAGCTGGCTTTAGAGTATGGAATAAGAAAGATTGCATTTCCTTCTATATCAACCGGAGTATATCATTTTCCGGTTGAACTAGCGGCAAAGATAGCAGTAAAGACAGTAAGCAAATTTCTAAATGATAATTCTGACCGTTTTGACCTTGTTGAATGGGTGTTGTTTGATTCTGTAACCGAAGGAATTTATGAAACAGAAGTTGATAAGTTATTTATGAAAACGGATAAGACAATTAACTATTACAATATGAATGCAAAGGAATTTGCTTCCGGTACTTTGGCTGTGGATTTTGAACTTACGCAGAAGAAATTTATAAGTAAATTACCTAAGAATGCTGTAATTCTTGATTTTGGCTGTGGCTCGGGACGTGATACAAAATATTTTATTTCACAGGGCTATCAGGTCGATGCAATAGATGGTTCAGCTGAACTGTGTAAGCTGGCAAGTGAATATACGGGAATTGATGTGAAAAATATATTGTTTAATGAATTTTCACAAAACAAAAAATATGATGGTATATGGGCGTGTTCTTCCATCCTGCATCTGCCGTTAAATGAACTTTTGGATGTCATGCATAAAATAGTAGCGGCATTAAAGGATAATGGGATTATTTATACTTCTTTTAAATACGGAACATTTGAAGGTGAGAGAAACGGACGTTATTTTACAGATATGACCGAAGAAACTTTTGCAGATTTTATTAAACCGATAGATAATGTTATGATAGAAGAACAGTGGATTACATCCGATGTAAGACCAGAACGAGGTGATGAAAAGTGGCTCAATATAATTTTACGAAAGAAATAGAAAGTAATTATGAATCAACAGTTGAGTCAACGGATGTAATGACGGGTGGCAGAGATCAAAGCCGATTTTTATATTATCAGCTATAAAAGAGCAAATTTAAAATTTATTGTCAAAATGCACAAAAAATAAGACATC
>CAMNRM010000089.1 GCA_946553025.1 uncultured Clostridium sp. | reverse complement strand
CCAGATATTGAATTTTCAAGGTCCGTAGCTAAAATCTATGTGCGAAGTTTGAGTATGTTACATTAAAAATGGTAAAAGACGAAGAATCCGGCCTGACCAAAGCCTTTTTCCATTCCTTTAAAGAAAATTTCAGACAGGGAACCGTAATCTGGCTGATTCTTCTGGCTGTGGGAATTATCCTGGGCATCGACGGATACGTCCTTTATCATCTGCGGTTTGAACATATTTTCTGGACGATAATCACTGCTGTTTTCACTATCGCCGCCATAGCCTATGCCATTATCTGCCTGTACATCTTTCCTCTGCTGTCCCGCTTTTCCAACAGCACAACATCGATGTTTAAAAATTCCCTGATGCTGGGTATGCGTTTCTTGCTCTGCACGGTCTGTATGGCAGTCATTGACTTTATCATGCTGTTTGTCATTATCCGCATTTTCACCCCCGCCATTATCTTTGGCATGGGGATGTGCGCTTATTTCTCTTCCTATTTTCTGTCGAATATCTTCAGGCAGTGTGAGGAGAAAGCGGCAGATATTTAGGCTGTCAGGGAAAACAGACCGTTATGGTTAATGAAATCAGGAAAAACCAAATATTGTATTTCTGTCCGTTCTATGTTATTCTATGATGGCAGGATTGGCAAAAGATAAAGCAAAAGATGAAATAGAATACAACATGTAACCCCTTGCAAATTCCAGGAAAGGAAGTGAAGATTATGCCGCCGGCCCTACAGCCCCAGCCAGAAATCATGACGCTGGAGCAATACGACGCTCTGCCGGAAAACCGGAGAGTCGAACTCTTTGACGGTGTTGTCTATGATATATCCAGCCCGTCACAGATACACCAGGCATTATCGATGGAATTATCCAATATTATCTATAACTACCTCAAAAAGAAAAAAGGACCCTGCCAGGTTTTTTGTGCTCCATTTGATGTAAAACTGTCGGATAATCCTCTTACCATTGTCCAGCCGGACATTATGGTTATCTGCGATAAAGATAAACTGGACGGCAGGCGATGCAATGGCGCACCGGATTTCATCATTGAAATTGTTTCCCCGGGAAATCCATCCGATGATTATATCCGAAAGGCATATTACTACAAAAATTACGGCGTCCGGGAATACTGGATTATCGATCCCCGAAGAAAAACCGTTACCGTACACTTTTTTGAAGGCAATATTGTAAATGTTCAGTATCCTTTTGATTCCATCATTAAAGTTAATCTTTACGATGATTTGCTTATTCATTTTGCAGAAATTTCAAATTTACTGAATATTTAAACCGGAAATACGATGTACGCAAGCCTTCATGTTGTAAAAATTATTTTATATCTAAAAAGTCATTATAATAAAAAAGCTATTTTGATATAAAAAGCCCAACCTTGCGCTATAATCAATGAGCAATTACAATTATGTATACAGAAAGAGGGAAATTTTATGAAAAAACTATGGTCTTATGCCTTAATGGCTGCATTATCGGTTACTGTTTTAACCGGATGCAAAACCAGCACTTCTGATTCTTCAGATACTTCCGCCGCCACGGTGGAAACAACGACAAAAACAGCAGACGATGAAGCGGCTTCCAAAGAAGAAACTTCATCCGAAAACACATCCCAGGAAACCTCTGCTGCCGTTACCGATACGGAAAATGGCGAGGAGAACAACGATGAAAATGAAGATAATATAGAAATTGAAGCCGTTGACCAGAATGGTGCACTGATCCGCGTCGGCTCGCTAAAAGGCCCGACTTCGATGGGACTTGTCTTTTTAATGGAAATGTCAGAAAATGGAAAAACTGCAAATAACTACGAATTTACCATGGTTACCGCAGCGGATGAACTGCTTCCCAAGGTGATCAGCGGCGAACTGGATATGGCCCTTCTTCCCGCCAATGTGGCAAGCGTGCTCTATAACCGGATGGACGGGGCGATTTCAGTTATTGATATTAATACTTTAGGGGTTCTCTATGTAGTAACCGCCGATGACAGTATCCAGAGCATGGCGGATTTAAAGGGACGCACCATCTACATGACCGGAAAGGGGACAACACCGGATTATGTTTTCCGCTATCTGTTAAGTGAAAACGGCTTATCCGACAGCGACCTTACCTTAGAATATAAGTCCGAACCGACCGAAGTTGCCGCCCTTTTACAGCAGGAGGACGGTGCCGTGGGCGTTCTTCCCCAGCCCTTTGTCACAGTGGCCTGTGCACAGAACAAGGACTTGAAAATACCTCTGGATTTAACGGCAGAATGGGATAAGACCCAGAAATCTTCCCCTTCCCCCAGCCGTATGGTGACCGGCGTTACCGTTGTCCGCAATGATTTCCTGGAAAAAGAGCCGGAAGCGGTAAAGATCTTTTTAAGTGAACATGAAAAGTCCGCCGCCTACACCAAAGAACAGACCCAAAAGGCAGCAGAACTGGTAGTAAAGACAGGAATTATTGAAAAAGCCCCCATCGCCGAACTCGCCCTTCCCAAGTGCAATATTACCTGTATTACAGGAACGCAGATGAAGGATGCACTCAGCGGATACCTTCAGGTTCTTTATGATCAGGACCCGAAATCCGTGGGCGGGGAACTTCCTGGGGATGAATTTTATTATCTTCCCTAAAACAAATTATTTTAAGTGACCTGTTCCCGCATTACTGTTCATACGTTCACAGCAACGGGCAAGGTCCATGAAAATCGCATCAAAAATAAAATACAGACTCAGCCAATAAGAAGTTATACAAACTCATAATTATTCTTCATGGCTGAGTCTATTTTATCATTTCTAAAAACAAATATTTATCATCAAATTTATTATTCTTATCAAAATTCTTATAACACGTGCACTTCCATGGATCTACCCCATTCAATGCCTCCAATAAGGTATTAAAAAAATAAGTTTTACCTGAACCGGAATCACCCATAATTATATTTAATTTATCATAAAAATCAAGATAAAAAATCGGATAAGGTTCACCATTAGCTTTATTAAAATTCTCCCGATATATCTCAATTGTTACCATTATCATTCTTCTCCTAATTCTTACTTAATAGTTCTTCCATGGCCGTTAATTCTTCTTCACTTACATCATCTTCTTCATAATGCTTACGTCTTCTTTCAAAATATCCTTCTTGTTCTAGCCACCGATGATTTATTTTATGCTGTATATCATCTAAGCTGTGGCATGTTATATCCCAGTTCACATATTCTATCGAATGAATATAATTAAATTGAAATAAATGAAGATAATTGCTGACAATAAGCAAATCTTTACCTTCTCTCTCATAATCTAAGGATATTCTTTCCAAAAAATCCGTACAATTATCTCCCATCGTTGCCAAATAAACATTCTCTCTTAAGCAGTATGCCAATATCAGAAACTTACTGCCGCCGGCCAAATCATTTACACTGTATCCCAAATCATATTCTATCGAATGAACAGCAAAATCGGATTCTACATAAGCTTTATCTATTTCCTTAATAACTTCTCTTACAAATTCATCTGAAAACCATTCTCGTTTCTTAAATGTATTAAATGACTTGCTGGGAAACTCTATAAATTTTTTATCTTTTATATATTTATCTGCATATTCAGAACCCATAATAATCTTTAACATTTTTGTTCCTCCCTATCATTCTTCTACTAAATACCCTCGGTTGACTTTCATTTTTCTTTCTGCTATTATAACAAAATCTACATTAAAAATCAAATTGAGATTAATCTTGCAGCAAAATTTCAAATATGTTATGATTAACCGTGTTCAGGATAAATCATTTTTCTGGCAAACATTAACAAAATACAAATATAAAACATTTTCTATCTAATGATTAAGAAGGAATGATATCATGAATTTTCACCGTGTTCTATCTTGCCGAAAAACTCTTATTTTTTTCTTCTGGCTGATCGTCTGGCAGCTTGCTGCCCTGCTGATTGATAATTCCATCCTTATGGCAGGGCCGTGGGAGGTTATTCAGGCGTTTTTTCACCTGATGCCGGAAAAATCCTTCTGGCTTTCAATTGCCCATTCCTTTGGAAAAATCAGCGCGGGCTTTCTTCTGGCCTTCTTTGGGGGAATCCTTATCGGATGGCTGGCTTTTTTGCATCCTGTTTTCGGGGAATTTTTAGCACCGGTGATTTCCTTTATGAAGTCCGTCCCCGTCGCTTCCTTTGTCATCCTTGCTCTGATTTGGATGGGTTCGGGGCGGCTTTCCTCGCTGATTACCTTTCTTGTGGTTTTTCCGGTAATTTATGTCAATACCATTGCCGGATTAAAAAGTACGGATAAAGAACTGCTGGAAATGACGCAGGTATTTTCGATTAAGGGATGGAGAAAGGGACGCTGCCTGTACTGGCCCGCCCTTCTTCCCTATCTGAACAGCAGCTGTAAAACGGCTCTTGGCATGAGCTGGAAATCAGGCATAGCCGCCGAAGTTATCGGTGTTCCTGAGGGAACCATCGGCGAACAGCTTTATCTTTCCAAGATCTATCTCAACACCGCAGAACTCTTTGCCTGGACCCTGGTTATCATCCTTGTCAGTGCAGGGTTTGAACGCTTATTTCTTATTATTTTCAACCGGGTTGGGAAGAAAAAACCTGTGTTTTTTGGAAGAAAAGAAGGTATTTTGCAGGCACAGGCGAAAGAAAATTTTCCTCCATTTACCCTTTCCATTCATCATCTGAGCAAGCATTTTGGAACACTGGAGATTTTTAACCGCCGGGATTTTTCCTTTTCTTCGGAGAAACCCTGGTGTATTATGGCAGCCTCCGGTTTTGGAAAAACGACGCTGTTTCGTATTCTTCTTGGACTGGAAAAGGCAGAAGAAGGGGAAATTTTAATTTCAGATGATTTTTGTGATAAGGACGGGATTTCGGCAAATGCATTAAAAGAACACAGAATTTCAGCAAATTCATTAAAAGAGCTCCGAATTTCAGCAAATCCATTAAAAGAACTCCGAATTTCGGCTGTATTCCAGGAAAACCGGCTCTGTGAAACCTTAAGTCCCGTGGATAATCTTTTGCTGGCTGTACCGGAACTTAACCGCCAGTCAGCCGAACAGGAACTTTCCCTGCTCCTCCCCGCGGAATGTTTAAACCGTCCGGTTTCCACGTTAAGCGGAGGAATGAAACGAAGGGCCGCCCTTGTCCGCGCTGTATGTTTTTCCGGGACGATTCTTCTGATGGATGAACCATTTACAGGATTAGATGAAGATACCAAACAGGAAGCCGCCCGCTATATTCTCTCCCGCCGCCGGGGAAGGCTTTTCATCTTCTCCAGCCATCAGGAGGAAGAAGGACGGCTTTTGGGGGCGGAGATTTTGCGTTTATAATTACTCACGATTATTCATTGCTTTTCTATTGTGAAATAAGTAAATTTATATGCCATATACGATTGACATGCAAGTTTAGAAAAATGTTAGTGTTTAGTTGTAGCAATTCTTCTAATTATACGTTATAATGAATACGTACATTATTTGTTTTTTGTATGCGGAAAGTTGGTGTTTGCTTGAATAAGAAAGAAATTATACAAAATGTGATTGAAAATAACGGCGGTATTGCAAAAACTTCAGACTTTGCCGATAAAGGAATAAATAAATACGAGGTGGCAGCTTTTTGTAAAGAAGGAGTTATTGAGAGGATTCGAAGGGGCTTTTATCAGCTTCCGCAGAGCAATGACACGACGGAGGAACAGTTCATACATGAGCTTCTTCCGCAAGGGATTATTTGCGTGGAATCTGCATTATTCCACTATGGATACAATGATTTTTCTCCCCGTGAGTGGTCGATTGCCGTACCGAGAACAGCGTCCCGTGTCGTAAAGAACATTGTAGAATTTCCGATGAAAGCTTACTATATTCAAAAAGACTTTCTGACAATCGGAAAATCTACAGATAATTTCAATGGTGTAGCATTGCCCGTGTATGACAGGGAGAGAACCATATGCGATTGTTTTAAGTACCGTACAAAACTTGATAACGAAATTTTCAATAAAGCTGTCAATGCTTACGCTGCTGATAACAAAAAGAATCTTGCAAACCTGTCTAAATATGCAAAGGAAATGAAACTGTATGCAAGAGTTATGAATATAATGGAGGTACTGCTCAATGGCTGATATTGCTGCATCTGTACTTGCAAGATTGAAAAATAAGGCAAAAGAAAGCAAACGAAGCTATCAGCTTTGTCTGCAGCTCTTCTGTCAAGAAGAGTTCCTCCGCCGTTTGGAAAAATCACAATATACGGAAAATCTTGTGCTGAAAGGTGGATTGTTCATTTATTCCGTTACTGATTTTGACAGTCGTGTGACGGTAGATGTTGACTTTCTTCTTCGGAAAGTTCCCAACACTCCTGAACAGCTACAGACTGTAATAAAGACAATTATCTCCACGCCCACGGGTAATGATTTTGTGACTTTTGAGATTAAAGACATTGCTCCCATTGCCGTTGCAAAGAAGTACGCCGGTATTGGAGTTTCTCTTGTGGCTCAAATTAAGAATACGAAAACACCGTTCAGTATTGATTTCGGGGTGGGTGATGTTATCGTGCCGAAGCAGGAAAAACGAAAAATTCCCACTCAACTTGATGGTTTTACTGAACCGACAGTAAATACCTATTCTCTTGAAACAACGATAGCCGAAAAGATTGACGCTATCCTAAACCTCATGGAATTTTCGAGCCGAATGAAAGACTATTACGATATTTATTATCTTGCTAATAAATTCGATTTTGACGGAGCAACGCTGACAGAAGCACTAAGAAAAACATTTGAAAACCGCGGGCATATCTTTACATCGGAACAGTTTGAGCAAGTTATGGCATTTGATAGTGATGAAGCCATGCAGAAGAAATGGAAAGCCTTTGTCCGTAAGATTGACACAAAAACAGATGATTACAGTACCGTGTTAAAAACAATAAAAACTTTCTTGATAAAACCGTTTACAGCGGCGGTTGTATGCAAAGAATTTAATGAAAAATGGTCTGCCACTAATGACGAGTGGATGTGAATTGGGGGAAAATGCAGATCTATTCATTGATAACGGTAGTGCGATGAATTTCCTTATTGCGGGGGACAAACGTCTAAAAAAATTATATAAAAAGAATAAGTACGACCGTGCAATTACCCTTTACAATGCAGCTGATGAGAATTATAGAGTGTGGGGAAAGCCAGCTTCACCATCACCCCACCAACTTCCACACCGCAATCCCAATTGAAAACACTGCAATCCCTTTTTTCAGCAGCCCCTGGTTAATTCGGGCTGCATTTTTGCTGCCGTAGAAAACCCCGACGCCGTGACTGATTAAAGCAACCGCCAAAATCGGAAGAATCTCCAGGAAATCACACTGTAAAAGATAGCCTGCCGCCGCCGGGATTCCGATAAATATCGAGTTAAATAACGCCACCCCCACTGCCGTATGAACGGGGATTCCCAGCAAAACCAAAAGCGGCATCACCAGCACAGGCCCGCCCGCGCCGGATAATGAGCAGACGGCCCCAGTCACAAAGCCTAAAAGAAGGGTCAGGAGAAGATTATTCCTGATTGAAATAGAACTCTGTTTTTCCGATAAGCACTCTGCATTTACTGCCGAATCCTTTCCCCGTACATCTGTCTTCTTATCCTTCCTGCATAAAATCGATATCCCCGAAAGCAGCACCACCAGATACAAAAGTACTTTCACCCGCTCCTCGGGAATAATTCGGTTTAAATACACGCCTAAAACGGCCCCGGCAAGGCTTCCGATACTTAACCGAAAGCCAAAGCCCACGTCCAGGTTCCCTGCCTTTTTAAAGTTCCACGATCCAAGGATTCCCGACACGATAAAGGCCGAAAAGCTGAGTGCCAGCCCCTGGGAAACACGCATTTCCAAAACGGTGGTATAAGACATCGGAAGCAGAAATCCAGCCACCCCGCACAGCCCTACAAATACGCCTACGACCAGATTTGCCGCTGCGGTCATCAGTCCGATTAGCATAATCCCACGCCTTCCTTTTCCATATATTTCCTGATTTCAAAGCGGATTTTCTCCTCATCCAGGGTCTTTACTTCCCGGTCCTCCATCAGGCATTTTCCGCCCACAACCATATCGCGAACATCCCCGGATTCGGCACATTCAAACAGGGTGTGGAGAAGGTTTCCGCTGGGAATAAGCCTTCCCGTATCCAGGTAAATGCTGATAAAATCCGCCTTATAGCCTTCGGCAATCTTCCCGCACTCTCCCACCTCGTCAATCGCCGCCGCGCCGCCTTCAAAAAGCATCCGAAACAGCAGTTCCGCCGGCATAACCTTGGGATTTTTCTTCGGTACACCGTGGTAAATATTCATCACTGAACGGAAAATCCTCATCTCATTCCACAGGCTTAACCCGCCGTGCGCCGCCCCGTCCGAACCAAAACCGGGAATAATTCCCCTTGACACCAGATCCGGCGTATCCGGCACGGCCTTCCCGCAGTTGCTGAACGGGCAGTGACAAAGTTTTACCTGATATTTTCCAATAATTTCCTTTTCCTCCTCGGATAAAAGCAGACTGTGCGCACCCAAAAACTTCGGCGACAAAACGTCCATCTTTTCCAGATATTCGTAAGGCCGCATCCCCTCGCGCCGGATAATGCCGTCGATTTCTCCCTGGTACTCATTCATGTGCGCCTGCAGCATGGCACCGCGATCCCCTGCGTGTTCGGCCGCCAGCTCGGTCAGCTTATCCGAACAGGAATTTAGGGCACGCAGGGAATAATACACCTTTAAATTCCCCTGATGATTCCAGTGTTCATACAATGTATCGGTTTCCTTCACCGCCTGCACGGCGTCCATGGCAATGCTTTCGGGAAGCCCTTCCTCATCCATAGTCGAGAAGGAAAGACAGCCCCTAAGGCCGCTCCGCACATAAACCTCCGCCGCTGCTTCCATAAAATAACTTCCTGCATCCACAAAGCCGGATGTGCCGGATTTAATCATTTCCAGGGCTGCAGCCTTTGCGGAAAGCTGCATCTTTTCAGGGGTAAGCGTACTTTCAAAAGGAAGCATAACCCTTGTCCAGATAATGGGCTTCGCGTCCAGAACCAGCCCCTTTAAAAGCTGCTGTCCGGTGTGCATATGGCTGTCGATTAACCCGGGCATAATGAGTTTTTCCTTCCCGCTTATCACCTTTTCGGCCTGAAACTCCCTCTCCCCATGCTTAACCACTGCCGCGATTTTCTCCCCGCAGACCACAATATCCATCCCCGTTTGTATGGTTTCGGCATCCGTCATTACCGTAGTATTTTCTATCAATAAACTGCATTTTTCCATCCGGATTTCCTCCCTTTTTTTTACAATTTTTTAAATTGCACCGCTCAGTTTTAAAATCAGAGAATCCCAGATACAGGACCCTAAAAAGGTTCCGGTCATTACCAAAAGTCCCACAACGATAATCTTGGGCCCCTGTTTGATAAATGCCTTTAGCTGATCGCCAATCGCCAGACCCGCATACGCCCCAACCATGGTAAACGGTGCGGTGAAATTAATCTTTGCCACAGAGTCAATCACAAAGATGCGGATCGGCGATAAAGGGCAGGCAAAGATCAGTCCGATAATGGCACAGTAAGCCACAATCGGGAACCTTAACGGAATAACCTTCGTACAAACCACCCCCAGCATAGAAATAACAACCAGAATAAAAAGCCCCGGAAGTGAATCAAAAAATCCCACATCATAGCCAATAAAATTCGCAAATCCTGTTCCAAGCGCACTAAGAATCAGTAAAAATAACCACTCCACATACCTCATTTTTCTCGCTCCTTCTCTCTTTGATTAACCTGTTTTTTTAAACCTGTTTCTTTTCTTTCCCAAACCGTCCAAGCTTCGGCTCCAGTATCGTGTACAGCTTATCGCAGAGCGGGATAGCCAGGAACATATTGATATAGATTCCGGTAATCCCTGCCATAGTTTCTCCCACGCTTGCCAGAGCTTTAATCGTTTCTGCCGACTCCGGGTAAATCTCGCACACCGACGCAGAAGAGCTTGCCATCATAATCCCTGCCCCCACGCCGGAAGCCAGGCCCAGTGCATTGGGATGGAAAAGCCCGGTCATGGCAACCGCAGAAGCCATAAGCCCAAAGTAAATCGTTCCGACCATTCCGCCCACAATATAAATCGAAAGACTGCCTCTTGCCTCTGCGGAATCCGATCCGTAAATATTGTTAATCAGCGCCATATGGCTCTCGCGGTTAATGGAAAAGCAGGCACCCACAGCTTCCCGTTTCATCCCCAGAAGGATGGCTACCGGCAGCGCCAGAATGATGCTGAAAAGACTTCCAAACCCGTGCAGCAGCACCGCCGGACCTGCATTTAAAATCGTTTCAAAATTTGCCCCTGCTGTGATTCCAAGTTTTGCAATAAACGGGGCAATCCCGACAACCACCAGCTTGGAAGCTGCCTTTACCTGCTTATTATTGACAATTTTAGCCACCTGCGGCCCGCTGAGCACTCCCAGAATAATCGCATAAAATATCGGAAATAAAATAATCTTCCCCTTACCTACAGGAATCTGAATCTGCCCGATACTATCAGCAATAAAGATAAAAACAAACGCCAGCAGGTAGATTTTCCACTCCACCTTCACCCTTTGTTTCAGCGATGCATACGCATAATTCGCCGCTTGTTTCCCCTTTTTTTCTGCCATTTCCCCTTCCTCCTTTTTTCCTTACTTCTTTTGTTTTCTTTCTTTACTTTTTTGTTTTTCTTTTCTCCTGTTCATACCTTACCAGATACCGGACAAAGTCCGCCCATCCTGAAAGGATTTATATGTACGACTGCCTGTATGGGTATAGTTTAGCAAAAAAATCACGATAAAAAAAGGACAAATGAGGGGTTTTTCGTTTTTTTTCACAAAAAGCTGCCCGAAAATCAATTTTCTTTTTTTCTTGCAGGAAACGCAAAGGACTGTTATACTGGATTCATTGCTAGAAAAAGGGAGTTTTATTTTAGAAAATTCATGGTTAGAAATCAGGGAAGTTATAGAAAATTCATGCTTACAGAAAGGACATAATAAAGGGGGAAACCAAAGATGACTTTGCAGGAATTGGAAAAAGAAGTGCCAAAATTGCTTGATTATACAAAAACCATGCCGGAGGAACTGCGGGAGCTTGCCCATATAAAAATCCATCCTCCGGGCAGTTTAATCCATCAGAAAGACTATGCCTTAAACTACTTAGGCATCGTCGCCAAGGGAGAAAACCGGGTAATTAATGAATTTGAAAACGGAAAAATTTATATGATTGAAACAAACAAAGCCATAGATTTTATCGGGGAAGTTACGCTTCTTGCCAATATGCCAAAGACCTCCGTGACCATCGAAGCCCTCACGGAAAATACCGTTGTCTACCTCCCCCGAAAAGAATCTGAACAGTGGATGAATACGGATATTCATATTCTGCGCAGGATGGCTGAGCGCACGGCATTTAAGCTTTACCGCTCCTCCTATAACAATGGCTTAAAGCTTTACTATCCGCCGGTGTTTCTGCTGGCTGACCACCTTGTCCGCCTCTATGAGCAGACTTTCACCGACACGCCCGCCCGGGACAAAACCGCATCCCGGTCCTTTACCCTGCAAAAAACCAGGGAACGCTTAGGCGAGGAATTGGGCATGAATATCAAAACCTTAGACCGCGCCATACGTTCCATGCAAAAGGACGGGCATTTCTCTCTGGTTAAAGGAAAAATCTGCTTTACCCACGAAGAATATTTACAGATGAAGGACTACCTCACCACCTTTAAAGGATAAGAGAACGGCTTGGCTTTCTAAGCCTTTCCCTTATCCGGCTTTTCCTTCTCCTCCAACTCCACCAGAATAATATCCGGCCCCACCTGACGAATGCTGCAAAAGGGGATGATATACTCCTTTTCTCTCCCCAAAAAACCGCAGATCGTCGGCGGACCAGGAACAATAATCGCCACAATACAGCCCTTGTCAAAGTCAAAATCAATATCTCCCACATAGCCCAGACGCTTGCAGTCGCAAATATTGATCACTTCCCGGCATCTCAACTCGCTAATCCGCATACTGCCCTCTTTCACCCGCCCATGCACCTGTTCTGCATGGGTAGATTTCCTGCCTTAACCTATGTTTATGCCGGGGACTAAGGGATCTTTCCTGTGAAAATTTACGTTTCTGTAAACATGTGAACAGTTATGGTCGCCTACCACTATTCTCAAACATCTTCATCCATTGGAAACTATTATTTAACTATTCGTTTCTTTTACATTCCTCAATCACACAAGTACCAATCTCGCCCTGTATCCTAAAAGCCTCTACAACACTTCCACCTTGCAGGAATGCTCCTTCGTCTTTGTGCTGTAACTAATTCCCACAGCTAAAATCCTCCCCGTATACTTTGGTTTCTCCCCCATTTTTCCCTTGAATCGTAACGCATAACCCTTATCCTTAATCTGCTTAATTGCCTCCCCCGGCGTACTGTCTACCTTTAATTCCAGAATCAATGCGTCCCCATTTTTCCGCTCCGGATAAAAGATAAAATCCACATACCCTTTACCCGCTTTATCCTCACGTTCCACGCGATATTTATCTCTTGCTGCCAGATAAACCAGATTCACCACGGCTGACAATTCAATCTCACTATTATACGTAAAAACTGGCGATTCAGTATTGTGAGCAAACTCCAGAATTTCTGCCATAACTGCCGTGTCCCCATGTAAGGTTGCCGCCAACATCCTCTTCGACGCATTAGCCAGCCGATACACATATCCCATGGACTCCTTGCTCATAAGAAGTTCCCTGAACTTATCCATCAACTCCTTATTCGGAATAAACACCTCTCCGTCCATATAAGTAAGCAAGCCATAGATTACCATAGCCGAATAAATTTCATCCTTTGTATTCAACTCCATAGAAACAGCAGCATAATTCCGAATTTCCGCTTCCACCCCTTCACCGGCAACCATCAGAACCAGATCATCCCGCAGATCATCCACATTATTTTTCACATAAAAGAATATCTCATCATACGGCCCGGAACTGGTCCAATAATTTGCCAGCTGGTTATTAACCAGCGCACACACCACAGAACGAGGATTATATAATCTCTCCCCCGCTGCCGTATAATACCCATCATACCACACCTCCAGATCCTTCCGTGTAATCTTCGGCCTTTTCGTTGTCTGAAGGTAAATTTCAAAAAGACGGTCAACCTCCTTTTCCACAAACCCAAAGCAGTCACTAAACCTCTCCATCACCGTCATATCATACTCCACAAACATATTCAGTTCCGAACCACTGGAGTATTTTGCAATCGGAAGCACCCCTGTCATATACACAAACTTCACATATGCTTTATCTTTTAAAAGAGATTTCAAAAAAAGAAGGTATGCCTTTTTATCCTCCTCTGTAATAAAAGACATATGGAATATAGAATCCCATTCATCAATTACAAAAACAAATTTCTTCCCTGCTTTTCTAAAAACATTCTTCAATGCATCCCATACGGATATCCCCGTATCCATAACAATTTCCGGAAATGCTTCCGACAAATCCTGTTTCAATCCCTCCAGCACCCGGCTGATATACTCACGATAGGAAACGCAGTTCTCCGGAATTTCGCTAAAATCAATATAAATAACCGGATATTGATTCAAATGCTCATGGTAGCATGCCGACTGCGCAATCTCCAACCGGTCAAAAAGGTTTCCTGTTTCCTCTGCCCTCCCTAAAAATGCCGCAACCATGTTTGCCATAACACTTTTACCAAAGCGACGCGGTCTTGTAATACATAAATACCTTTGTCCATCTACTTCAACCGCCTTCAAAATATCTTCCAAAAGCAATGTCTTATCCACAAAAAACCGAGTCCCGGCAATTCCTCTATAGGATTCAAAAGGCTCCCTGCTGTCTAAATATTGTCCCATATCTCCATTCCTTTCTCAGAGTTTCAAACATCACTTATTCATACAATCTATCTTAGCATAAAAAGACAGCCAATACAATTTTTCTTTATTTTTTGATCGTGTAACTTTACCTGGGATTAGATAAAAAATATTACCAACCCAAAGAACTAAATAAAAAAATTTCAGGATAGGGTTTCCATACAACATTCTTAAAAACATAAAAGAGGCTGAAATCTTCATAAATACAGGGTTTTCTGCCTCTTTTTATTTTACAAGTGTCGAAAACAGGGGCGCTCCCGACCCGTTCTGTAAAAATAATAAAAAAGTGCGCAAACCCCAATGTTTACGCACTTTTTTGCCTTTTAAATCCCCTTATTATAAAAGCTCCCGGCCGGACTTGAACCGGCGACCCACGCATTACGAATGCGTTGCGCTACCGACTGCGCTACGGAAGCTTTTTGGTAAAAACAAGGCTGCTCTTCGCAGCCAGTGACCAATCCGGGAATCGAACCCGGGATTACGCCGTGAGAGGGCGTCGTCTTAACCTCTTGACCAATTGGCCAGGTATAATCGAGGCGACGTGATTCGAACACGCGGCCTCTGCGTCCCGAACGCAGCGCTCTACCAAACTGAGCCACGCCTCGATACCTATGGTAGTATAATACATATTCTTCAAAATGTCAACAAAAATTTTCAAAAACAAGAAAATT
>CAMNRM010000088.1 GCA_946553025.1 uncultured Clostridium sp. | reverse complement strand
TCACTTTTTATCTGCGCTCGTCTGATTGCTTAAATTTGTTAATGGCATTATATCAAACGTATGTTCTTGATTTGTTTAAGAAATTTAAGAACTCGGGAAAAAATATCAACCACTTTGGAAAAATAAAGACAAATTAAGAATTTTATCCACAATACATGGTTCTATTTTTCTTGTAATAAGAAATTTGTAATAAAAAATTCTATCTAATTAATTTTTAATAAATTTTATTAATATTTTATAAAATACACTACAATAAAAAAGCACCCAATCCCTCCAAGGATTAAGCGCTTCTGTTTCCTGCAAAAACCAAGTTTTAAAAAATTGGTGTAAAAATGGTGTAAAAACAAAATTTCATACGCCTTACACCTTCAAAACCCCCATAAAATAAATCATCTCCCCCTCTTGTCATCTAGTTTTAAATACTATATAATATAAAACATGGGAGAACTTTTTTAATGCCTTATGCAACCTCCCTGTCGAATGGAGGAATAACGAATGAAAACAAACCAGGAACGGCTCTTGGAACTGCTGTCCGGACTTGAGCGCATTTCCTATATTAAGCCGGAAGATATTCCTAATATCCAGCTTTACATGGATCAGGTAACCACCTTTATGGATGAGCATTTAAAACACACCAAGCGCTATCCGGACGATAAGGTACTAACCAAAACCATGATTAACAACTATGCGAAAAACAACCTGCTTCCGCCTCCGGTAAAGAAAAAATATTCCAAAGAACACATGCTGATGCTGATTTTTATTTACTATTTTAAAAATCTCCTGTCCTTCCACGATATCGAGCATCTCTTCAAACCCTTAATTGGAGAACATTTCGACGAACCGGGAGAATTATCTTTGGAGGATATTTACCGGGAAGTATTCTCTATGGAAAAAGATCAGATGGAACGCCTTAAAGCCGATGTAACCGATAAATTCCAGAAATCCCAGGAAACGTTTTCTGAAGCTGCAAAAGAAGACCGGGATTACCTACAGCTTTTTTCTTTTATTTGTGCACTGGCCTTTGATGTCTATCTGAAAAAACAAATGATAGAAACACTTATCGATCAAATCTGTGAAGAAGAAACCAGCTAAATTTGCAAAATAATAAAGACAGAAACAAACACAGCCTGCAAAACCCTAAAAGCAAACACAGCCTGCAAAACCCTAAAAGCAAACACAGCCTGCAAAATCATAAAAATCAAACACAACCTGTAAAACCATAAAATAAATACAGCCTGCAAAAAACCACCAAATTCAGATAAGCAAGATTTACCTTATCCGAACCGGTGGTTCTTTTCTTTTTTACAAAACCTTATAAATTTTCACGAAACCTTACAAATGTTCACGAAACCTTATAAAACAACAAACACATTTTAGTAACAATTCTTGCAGGGCTCATATCCCCCTGCCACAGCTTCATCTAAGGAAACCTGACGCGCCTTGTTTGGGTTCATCCTTCCGCAGTTGGGAATCCTGTGATACTTCGCTCCTGTTGCTGAAAGCCAGACGGTAGCCTCTGCCGTGTAACCGGAACTGCTCCCTGCATTTACTGTACTTGTGCTGCCCGCAGACTCCCAGCCGCCAGACGCTGCATTGCCAGTATTCTGCCAGCCGCTTAATCCCGCATTTGCATCAGCCTCCCAGCTATTGCTGCTGTTCCTATTCACAGCACCGGATAAGTTCGCGGCCCCAGATAAATCCGCAGCCCCGGACAGGTTCACTGCCTGCGTCTGCACCACACCGCCGACTACCCATGCCCCGCTTGCATCGACAAAATTTCCGTCGGGTGTCTGTCCGTTCATCAGGCAATAGCCATCTGCATTAAAATAATAACACTCCGCCAGTCCGTCGCCGTTTTGGTCAATCCACTGCCAGCAGTTTACCGGGTAGGAGCCGTCATCGTTTTGATACCACCAGCCGGAGTTATCCTGCATCCACTGACCGCCAAAAGCCGTCATCGTCATCGAAACGGTCATGCACAAGGCCGCTATCCACTGTTTTATCCGCTTCATCTGCCGCTTTCCTCCTTATTGCCTTTTTAAGTTCTGACACTTCTTATCTTGCCTTTTCCAGTCCTAACACTTCTTATCTGCCTTTTCCTACCTGCCGTTTCCTCCCCCGTCCTTCTTCTCTCTTTTTTCCATCTTGTCCGGGAAAAGACGCTCAAATACCATGTCATAGCCATCGGTTCCGTAGTTTAACGAACGGTTGACCCGGCTGATGGTCGCCGTGGAGGCACCGGTTTTTTCCGCAATTTCCAGATACGTTTTTCCCTCCCGCAGCATCTTTGCCACTTCATAGCGCTGGGACAGCGAAAGCAGTTCATTAATGGTACAGACATCCTCAAAAAACAAATAACATTCCTCGGGTGTTTTTAAGGTTAATACTGCCTGAAAGAGATGATCGACTGCTTCTGTTTTAATCTTTTTGTTCATTTTGCAACCCCTTCCATGAGCAGGTTTCTGTGTGCCGCCACCGCACATAAATTTTTGCGGCAGCACACCGGATAAACAAATCCGCCTGCTCCAGCTTTCTATCTCTCCCCTTACTATAGCACATTAACGTTAGAACGTCTACCTCTTTTGACTGCGGTTGCGGTTATAATTAATCAGGCATCCCGCCTTGACAATCTCTCTCTCCTCCGGGGTCATATCGGCAATATAAAGGGAAATTTCCTTCACCTCATCCCCAAGAACATAGGCTTTGATGGCCTTTAAATCCCCGTCAAGCTGGCGGCGGATATCCGGGATGTACAGGTAATCGCCCACGCCAAACTCCGGCTCCTCCTCCATCTGGAAGGGCAGCATACCCCAGTTCATCACATTGGAGCGGTAGCGCTTGGTCGCGTATTCCTTTGTGATATTGGCAAGGCCGCCGATCACGCGCTGGCAGCTTGCCGCCTGCTCTCTGGCGGAACCGTCGCCCGGCTTCACGGCATAGATCATACTGCCGATTTCCGTATCCATCACGTCCACACCTTCCTGACCGGGGATTGTGCGGATGGCGGCAAATACAGCCTCGAGTTCCTTTTCCAGTTCCACGGGATTTTCTCCCTTAACCCTTGCCTTTTCCAGCTTATCCACGGCTTTGGTTCTCTCCACATACCCGGGATCTCTCCGGGATAAGGTAAACTCGGCAAGTCCCAGGGGATTGGATCTGTAGGACGAAGTTTCGCCCGAAGGAATCAGTTCATCCGTCGTGGTTACCGGGTCCATAATCTTTGAGCAGACCTTCAGGACAATATTGTCCGCCAATGGACTCATCTCGGGCCAGTCCTTAATATTCGGCCCGTAAATCAGTTCTTTTTCTGCTTCTCCCTTTCCAAAGCCCTGGTAAACCCTGGTCGTGTAGGAAGACGGGTCAAACTCATAGGCAGGAACATCATCCCAGCAGTCCATCGTCAGGGCAGAGGTTAAAATTCCGCCGTTTGCTGCCGTAGCGGCAATCGAGCGGGCATCCATCAGGGCCACAGCCGCCATCTGTCCATTGCCCGGCTTGGAGCCTTCACGGTTGGGGAAGTTCCTGGTCGTGTGACGGATACTTAAACCGTTATTGCAGGGCGTATCTCCCGCGCCGAAACACGGCCCGCAGAACGCCGTGCGGATAATCGCACCCGCAGCCATCAGATCGGAAACCGCACCCTTCTTCACCAGATCCATAAATACCGGCTGGGACGACGGATACACTGCCAGGGAAAATTCATCGGCACCGCAGTTCTTACCCTTTAACCCGTGGGCGGCTTCAATCACATTGGTATAGTTTCCGCCTGCACAGCCGGCGATAATGCCCTGCTGCACCTTAAGCTTCCCGTCCACAATCTTATCGGTCAGGGTAAACGCTACCTTTCCCCCGCCAATCTTTTCCGCTTCCTTTTCCACCTGGCGCAGGATATCGCCCAGGTTTTCATTTAACTCATCAATGGTATAGGTATTGCTCGGATGGAAGGGAAGGGCAATCATCGGCTTTACGGCACTTAAATCCACGCACACGCATCCGTCATAGTAGGCAATATCTGCCGGGTCAAGCTTTCGATAGTCCCCGCCCCGCCCGTGCAGGTTCAGGAAATCTTCGGTATCCTCATCCGTCCGCCAGATCGAGGAAAGACAGGTGGTTTCCGTCGTCATCACATCCACGCCGTTCCGGTAATCCGTGCTCATGGAAGCCACACCCGGGCCGACAAATTCCATAACCTTATTCTTTACATAGCCGTTGGCAAAAACCGCGCCGATAATCGCCAGGGCCACGTCCTGCGGTCCCACGCCGGGCATGGGCTGTCCGGTCAGATATACCGCAACCACGCCGGGATAGGCCACATCGTAGGTATCGCTAAGAAGCTGCTTCACCAGTTCTCCGCCGCCCTCGCCGACAGCCATCGTTCCCAGAGCACCGTAACGGGTATGGCTGTCCGAGCCCAAAATCATCTTCCCGCAGCCTGCCATCATTTCCCGCATATACTGATGGATAACGGCAATGTGCGGCGGCACATAGATTCCGCCGTATTTTTTCGCTGCCGAAAGGCCGAACATATGGTCGTCCTCATTGATCGTCCCGCCCACGGCACAGAGCGTATTATGACAGTTGGTCAGCACATAGGGAATCGGAAATTTCTCCATCCCGGAAGCCTTCGCTGTCTGCACAATACCGACAAAGGTAATATCGTGGGAAGCCATCGCGTCAAACTTTATCTTTAAATGATCCATATCCCCGGAAACATTGTGCTGCTCTAAAATCGACCAGGCAATCGTTCCCTTCCTGGCCTCCTCTTTTTTTGCATCCTTCCCGGTTAATGCCTTAACCTTCGCCGCCTCTGCCTCCGGCACAAGCTCCGTGCCGTTGACCAAATATACACCGCCGTCATACAATGTTACCATATGCTGCCAATCCTCCTTCATCTTATCCAAAACAGCCGCAGATGGCTGCCGGTTCTCCCGCAGCCGTCCGCCTTCCATGGGCTGCTGCTTTTTCTTTTACCATTTGATTTGATTTTTACACCAAATTATACGGGGTTTTTGGCTAAAATGCAAGCTTTTTCTGGGAAAACCACTCTTTTTCCCCTGTACTTTTCCCGGCAATTATGTTAAATTAAACTAATAACAAACCATTACCGTTCAGATGGCTTCCCCGGAACATCCCCGCACAGACCTGACGAGAACTATAGCATCCGGCGAAATGCTCATTTGTCCATAAAGGTTTAAAGAAAAACACAAGGAGGATACTGTGGATCATGCAAAATAAGAAATCTGCCCTGCTGCTGACGGTTCTTGCCTGCCTTTCTCTCGTCGGCTGTCAGGCAGCACCCACAAAAGAGCCTGAAAATTTGGCCTCTGCCCCGGCAGAAACCCCGGCAGAAGCAGGAAATCTTGACGACAAGGATATCGAACTTTCCCTCTGGACCTATCCGGTCGGCGGCTGGGGAGATGCCGAAGCGGTAGAACCTTTACTTGCCGACTTCCATCAGGCTTACCCGCATATTCATGTTTCTGTGGAATACCTGGATTACTCCACCGGCGATGATAAGGTTAATAAGGCTCTGAAGGACAAAACAGGACCAGATCTGATTTTTGAAGGACCGGAACGCTTAGTGGCACAGTGGGGGGAAACCGGGGCTATGGTGGACTTATCCGATCTCTGGCTCACCGAAAAAGCTACGGAAATCAGCACCGCCGTGCGCTCGGCCTGCCGCCATCAAAACGGACATTTCTATGAATTTCCGGTCTGCATGACCGCCCACTGCATGGCAATCAACTATGATTTGTTTAAAGCCGCAGACGCCCTGCAGTATATTGACGAAACCAACCATACCTGGACCAAGGACGGATTTATCCAGGCAGTAAAGGCACTGTATAACTATGGTCATGAGAAGGTAGCCGCCGTCTACTGCAAAGATCAGGGCGGCGATCAGGGAACCAGGGCATTGATTACCAATCTCGGCGGCGGAAGCTTTACCGATGCCGATCACACCGTCTACACCTTTGACAGCCAGGAAAACATTCAAACCCTTGAGCTTCTCTCCGATTTGGATGGCATCTCCTTCGATCCCACCCTGGCTGGCGTCGATGAAATTAAATTATTCTGTGAAGGTGAACTGGCGATGGCCTTCTGCTGGAACGCTTCCCTCGCCATTACCCACACCGTAGATAACCCTGCAGTCGATTTTGAGGTCTTTCCCATGGCCTTCCCCACCGACTCCGGCGAACCCAAACTTCAGGGCGGAATCTGGGGCTTTGGCATCTTCGACCATGGAGATCCCGATAAAATCGAAGCCGCCAAAACCTTTATCGCTTTTATGACCGAGGACGATGAACAATATACGAAAGCGGTTCACACTTCCTCTCAGTTTCCGGTACGGGAAATAAAAGATATCTATGCCCATAACGAAATAATGCATAAGTACAGCCACTTTACAAAGTTTTTGGGCGATTATTATCAGATTACCCCCGGCTGGGGAGAAGCCCGCTCCTCCTGGTGGAATATGCTCCAGGATGTCGGTGAGGGAAAAGACATCCCCGCCGCAGTAAAGGAATTTACCGCCGCTGCCAATGCCTGTGCCCAGGCAGATGCGGTAGAGATAATTGATTAATAAAAAAACAAACACATTTTTCCTCCTTGTTCAATAGACTGTAATAGAGCGACTTCCACAAGGAGGAATTTTTATGAAAAAAAATAAGACGGTATGGAAAAAAGGCATTTGCCTTCTGTCCGTTCTTTCCATCACGGCTGCCGGTCTTGGGCTTTCGGCCTGCCATAGCAAAGAGGAGGCTTCCGGCCTTACCCCGGTGACCTTAAACGAGGTGGCCCACTCCATCTTCTATGCCCCGCAGTATGCGGCCGTCGAGTTAGGTTATTTTAAAGAGGAAGGCATTGATCTCACCCTGGTCAATGGTGCCGGAGCCGATAAGGTCATGACTGCCCTGATTTCGGGCGACGCCGATATCGGCTTTATGGGTTCCGAAGCCAGCATCTACACCTACGCCAACGGCTCCGAGGATTACGCCGTAAACTTTGCCCAGCTCACCCAGAGGGCCGGGAACTTCTTAGTCAGCCGCACGCCGCAGGAGGATTTTCAGTGGGAAGATCTGGCGGGAAAAAAGGTTCTCGGCGGAAGAAAAGGCGGGATGCCCCAGCTTGTGTTTGAATATATCTTAAAAAAGCACAATCTTGACCCGGCTGCCGATTTGGATATTGATCAGAGCATTAATTTCGGCTTAACCGCCGCTGCCTTTCCCTCGAGCGGCGCCGACTACAGTGTGGAGTTTGAACCCTTTGCCACCACGTTGGAAACCGAAGGAAACGGATGGGTCGTTGCTTCCCTCGGCGAGGAATCCGGCTATGTGCCCTACACCGCCTACAGCGCCAAAAAAAGCTATCTGGAAGCCAACCCGCAGATTATTCAAAGGTTTACCAATGCAATTCAAAAAGGTCTAAACTATGTCAACTCCCACACCCCGGAGGAAATTGCCAAAACGATTCAGCCGCAGTTTAAAGAAACCTCGCTGGAAGCATTGACGACGATAGTTAAGCGCTATCAGGATCAGGATACCTGGAAGGAAGATACTGTATTTGAAGAAGAGAGCTTTCTCCTGCTGCAGAATATCCTGGAAGAAGGCGGAGAACTCCCCAAACGGGTTCCCTATGAAGAACTGGTGACGACCGAATTTTCAAAGAAGGCAGCGCAGAAATAACGATAAATTTGACTCCCCGAATACACAGTAGTATCCGGGGATTTTACTGTTCACACATTCACAGCAACGAGTAAAAAACAAATAAAGGATGGCTGTAGATTTTTAGAATAAGGTATGGTATGATGAAGCAAACAGACAAGGAGTGGAACAAGTATGGGCAAAACTGCAGGCAAAGTGTTTAATGTAAATGGGGACTGTAAACCGGGGCTGCATTATATGGTTGATCTAAACGAGCGGCTGGAAAAAATCCGGGATATGGTGGATCAGGGGCTGTATTTTACCATAAACCGTGCCAGGCAGTATGGAAAGACAACGATTTTGCGGGCATTGGGTCGATTCCTGGAGGAAGATTATGTGGTAATCAGTATAGACTTTCAGATGCTGGGCCATGCGAATTTTGCGAGTGAATGTAGTTTCGCTGCTGCTTTTTGTGTAGAATTGCTGGATAGTGTGGAAGGGATTCCCCAGGAAATCCGGGAATCCCTGAAAGAATTGGCTAAAGGGGAAGGCAGCGGGGGGCAGGTTACGCTGTTTTCTTTATTTAAGGTATTGAGCAGATGGTGCAGGGTTTCAGAAAAGGGGATCGTACTGTTAGTTGATGAAGTGGACAGTGCGGCAAATAATCAGGTGTTTCTGGATTTTCTGGCACAGCTTCGGGGATATTACATTAACCGGGACAGAAAACCCGCGTTTCAGTCGGTGATTCTGGCGGGCGTTTACGATATAAAAAATATGAAGAGAAAAATCCGGCCGGAAGAAGGTCACAGGATGAACAGCCCGTGGAATATTGCGGCGGATTTTCTGGTGGATATGAGTTTTTCGGTAAATGATATTTGCGGAATGTTAAATGCGTATAAACAGGATCATTCTGTAGAAATGGATAGTAAGGAGATAGCAGAACTTCTCTTTGCCTTTACTTCTGGTTATCCGGTTTTGGTGTCGCAGCTTTGTAAACTAATGGATGAAAGAGTACCGCAGAAGGAAGGATTTAGGGACAGTGCCAGGGCATGGACAAGGGATGGCTTTTTAGAAGCAGTAAAGATGCTTTTAGGGGAAAAGAATAGTTTGTTTGAATCCTTGGCCGGAAAGCTTGAGGATTTTCCTGAACTAAAACACATGCTTTATCTGCTTTTGTTCCAGGGACGGCGTATTATTTATAACCCGGATGATCAGGCTGTGGACACGGCAATGATGTTTGGCTTTGTCAAGGTTATGGATGGTGCTGTGGTGGTTGCCAACCGGATTTTTGAAACTCGTTTATATAATATGTTTCTTACTTTGCCGGATGTACAGAATTTGGATGTTTATCAGGCAGCGTGCCGGGATCAAAACCAGTTTATTCAAAATGGGCACCTGAATATGAAGCGGGTTTTAGAGAAATTCGTGGTATTTTTTGATGATGTCTATGGGGACAGGGGAGAAACATTTTACGAAGAAGATGGGCGGCGCTATTTTATGCTGTATTTAAGGCCGATTATCAATGGAAACGGAAATTATTATATCGAAGCCCGTACACGAAACATGGAACGTACAGATTTGATTATTGATTATAACCGGGAACAGTTTATTGTCGAACTGAAACTGTGGAGGGGAGAAGCACGGCACAGGGAAGGAGAAAAGCAGTTGGCAGCTTATCTTGAGCATTATCACTTAACCAGGGGATATATGCTGAGTTTTAATTTTAATAAGAAAAAAAAGATAGGAGTGAAGGAAGTTTCTCTGGGGGACAAGGTATTCGTGGAGGCTGTTGTATAAAGATAGTATGATAGAAGCGCAGCAAACGAAGGAGGGTATGAGGGTATGAAAAAAGCACCCTCCCTTCATCCCTGCCAAATCACCCGCAGTGATAAATGAAGATGCTTTTTTTATGTATAAAATCACAAAAGCCTTATTTACTACTCTCCCTGTATACTATTCGGGCAATCTGCCCAAAGTCAAATCACTCTTCGTTATATTTACGGAACCCATACGCCGTCTTCATTCACCCATAAACCGTCCGGTGTCAAAGTATTTGTCAACATGTAACCATCCGCCCCCATATAGTACCACATACCGCTTTCCGGTGATTGATACCACGAATTCACCACATAAGAACCATCAGGATTTAGCACCCTCCAGCCAAAAGCATCCTGCTGCCAGCCTGGCGTTACCCATGACATTGGAGGAACCCCGTCATTTAACTGGAAAACAATTTCCGATGTTTTAATCGTTACTCTCTTTCCATCTTCATACTTTGTCGGATGAATAATAAAGTTTATTTTTCCCGTAAAACCTATCGGCACACGGAAAAAGTAAAACATTCCGCCTTTATCTCTATACTCTGCATTAATATACATGCACTGCGTATAGTCGATATTATTGCTCGTAATGGTAAAGTTCTGTACATGATAAGGTCCATGACTCAGCCCTAAATCACTTTCAATCAACTGCTGGCCCCAATCCTTGGCATTATCAATATCTCGGGCATAGGTAAACCCTGTATCATGATCATCAAAATACATGTATACCCGTTTCCATTCATAACCGGCAACTTCTTCCAACGGAACCTCACTCTCCAATAAAGGCTTTCCGGGAATCGGCGTCTTTGAAAAAGTGAACTGCCCAATCATCGCTTCACCGGTATCGCGTTTTACTGTAGACAGAGGAACCTTAACTCCCTCAACGGCAATAGTGGTTTCCGCATAAGCAGTTATCGCCAAAGCAGCCACCATCACGGCAGCCGCAGCCAAAGCAGTCAGCCGTTTTAATGCTTTTTTCATCTTCTCTCCTTCTTTCTGCAGATTTTTCGTTGCTGTTCACACGTTCACAGCAACGATTTTTCTGCGGTTTTCTATTGCTTCAACCGGCTTTACCGGATCTGCACCATATTCTCCATTCTGTCCACGGTTTCCTGCGCTGTCATCACCAGATTGCTGCCCGGCAGATACATCATCCAGCTATGGAAGGCCCGGCAGATATTGGATTCCTTAATTTGAACCGAACACAGTCCATCCGCAAACGGAAACTGACTTGTGGTAAAAAATCCAATCCCCTTCTCCGCCGAAGTGCACATGGCAAGATAGTCGGGAAATGTCCCCTCTCTAAAGATTCGTCCGGTAATATCGCCGGACTGAATTGCCGCAGAAAGCTTTTTCATCAGCCTGACCCGCTCCTTAGGCGAAAAAGCCTCCACGATCTCCACCGGATAATCATCCAGCGTTCCGTCCTGCATAAATCGTTTCAGTCCTGCCTCCGAAAAAAAGGTATAAAAACGGGAAACTCTCTGCAAAAGGGCAAACCGTTCCGTTGCGGCTTTAAAAATCTGTTCATAGCCCGGTATTCCCTTCCGCAGATAAGCGGACACAAAATCATCCCCGTAAAACCGCCCAAAACATGGCTGATCCATCACCATATAAAACCCATCCTCCTCTGTACATGCCTGATAGGACTTAAGAATCTCCAGTGGGTTTGTCGTATAATGAATCAGGCTGTAGCATTGGTTCTGCAGCATCCGAAAATGCCGCCGATAATAGGAAATAACATCCCCCGAACGCATAAGCATCGCACTGGTGCCGGTTTCGGAAATGCACAGTACACAACTATGGGTGATTAAAAAATACGGAAACGGATCGGTGTAGCGGGTGGAAACATTACTGTCGTAGTAATAATAGGGATGATAATGCTGCCTGGACAACAGACAAATCGGAAGGATACGACACAGACATTCCAGGTTGTGCAGATTAATATCTGTCCCGGTGGACGCCGCATCAAAACAGATAATCTGGCTGATTTCCATGGTCGTTTTATGATCCAGGTAGCGGTGAATCAGCTCCCCGGTCAGAAATTCTCCAAAGGGCGGCACCGTCATCTCCAGCCGGGCATCCGATCGAATCATTTCCTCGGTAAGGATCATCCGCAGCAAATACTGCACATTCATTTCGCCATTGAATACAAAACGATCTCCCGCATATTCATCAAGACTCATCAGCAAACGTGTTTCCGCAAAAACCGGAGCGGATAAGTTTATACAGGCCAGATTATCAAACAATCGGCTGATGATTTCGCGGGAACGGCGGATACCTTCTTTTTCAAATTGGGCATCATAATAAAAGCGCAGCATTTTCTCCTCGCCAGGTGTCAGTTTCAAATGAAATATCAGTTCATCCAAAACACGATAGGGCAGCACACGCTTCCCTGTCAATGCCCGTGAAAGCTGCGTGCGCTCTATGCCGGAAAGCCTTGACAACTCCGAAACCGTCATCTGCTTTGCCTGCATCAGTTCCCGCAGATATTCACTGAACACAGTCATACGGTTCACCTCCTTCTTTACCAAAATAGCCCGCTTTTTTGACACGCTGCTTTTCATACGAAGTCCACAGTAATACGGCACAGTTTCCCAAAAAAGAGGTTACTGTTCACCGCAGCAAAAAGATATCCTGTCCTCCCTACACTATAGCACAAAACAGCAAAAAAAGTGTGCACAACCACTTCCTTTTTCATGCACAGCTTTTGTCACAGGGATATCTGAATATTATTGTGAACCTGTAAGCAGCAACGTCTGAATAAATGAAATTTCTATTAAATCACCCATTTCCCTTGTCTTCTCCGTTTTGATTTGTTAAAATGATGTTGGAAATAAGATACTGTTCACATGTGTGAACAGTAACGGAAATAAAAGCACCTGCAAAAAACTTCAAAAGACAGCATCAAAAGATAGGAGAATCTGCAAAAGAATGAATGTTTTTCAGCTACTGACGCCAAAAAGTGAAACGATGTATTTAGAGGAAGAAGCAACGATAGCCGCCGCCATGGATCAAATCCGCAATACAACCTATACGGCGGTTCCGGTTATCCGCGGCGATGGAACCTATGCAGGCACCATAAGCGAAGGAGATTTTCTCTGGGCCTTCTTAGACGGAAAAGACGAAGACACCAAGGGACATTCCGCCCCCCTTTCCTCGATTCTCCAGCCGGGACGAAACCCGGCAGTAAAAATTGACGTGGATTTAAACAGTATTTTTTCGGAAGCCATGAACCAGAACTTTGTCCCGGTTGTCGATGACCGAAATATGTTCATTGGCATTATTACCCGAAAAATGGTTATCCGCTATTTTCTTGATACTTACCGCAGCCTAGCCTAAATACTCTGTTACGTTACTGTTCACACGTTCACAGCAACTCTGTTACATCACTGCATAAATCATCGGGATACATATACGGACAAAAAGGACAGCCATCCGTTTTAAGTGCTGTCCTTTTCTTTTTTTGATTTTGATTTTCTGTATATTTCCTTACATTCCTTCAGACCCGCATCTATCTTCCAGCACCTTCAAGGGAAACTCGCAGCGGACCGTTTTTAATGGATTAACGATCTGACACACAGCCAGGTTCCCCAAAAGGGACATCAGCATCCCGGCCTTCACATCATCCATCCCCGCTGCTTTTGCCAGCAAAGCTTCCATCTTCCCGGCAGCTAACACCGCAGCTTCATCTAACGTTTCGGCAGCCTGTATCGAACTAATAATATTTCCATCTATGCAGACCGGCAGAGCATCGAAAAATGCATCAAACACCTCATCCCCTGCTGCTTTACCGCCTTTTTTACAGACGCTGACCCGAACCTCAACCTCGCCTGCCGTTTCCAGACCGCAGATCATCACTTCCCCGTCGCCCATCCTGGCATGAAGATCACCCAGGGAAAGCAATGCTCCTTCCACATTCACCGGGAGATACAGCGTACTTCCTTTTCGGATTCTTGTACAGTCCATATTTCCGCCATGCTTTCCCGGCGTTACCGACAGTACATCTTCGCCTTCCGGAGCCGTTCCGATAACGCCAATCATCACATCGCAGTCCAGCCACAGGTTCTTGTCAAACCAAAACCCCTCTTTTCCTGTTTCTTTATGCTTCTCAAAGAAAAACTTCCGGGCAGTCCTCTCCGAATAAAGGCGGTGAAATGCCCCACAGGTCGGAGAAGTCCGCATGAGTCCATATTCCCTGAGCCGGATATCTAAGATCTCCACCCGCAAAATATCGCCGGCCTCTGCCCCCTTCACAAACAAAGGCCCTGTCGCCGGGTTTTCCATAGCATTCTCTCGGCTTCCCAGAGGATTTTCTTCCGAAATATCATTATCGTCATAACAATCCCTGGTTTCAAACACCACTTCCTCGCCGCTCTCGCAGAATGCCGCCGCCCTCTGCCCCTTTCCAAACCGATCCACCACAAAATCCCTGCTTATCCTTACCATACTCTATTTCCTTCCTTAATAAAAAATCAGGTTACTGTTCACACGTTCACAGCAACGGGCAAAAATCCATGAAAATCGCCTTCGTCGATGGGATTTTTGCTCACTAGCCCAGTTTAACATACGGTCAGCGCAGCAGGTGCGCAGACCTATGTGAACAGTAACAAAATCATCCCTGATAAAACGATAAAAATCTATTGATATTTTTTTGAAAATCGGATATACTATACATGAAATAAAAAGGTGCTACTGCTGATAATGACGGCTGGCCCAATTTTCTTAAGCAAAATAGCCGCTCAGTTTGCTGGACCGGGGCGGCTATTTCTGTGTATTATTACTATCTCTGCCAATTGAGTATCCGATTCCGAAACAGGTCAAGCCAAAGCTTAGCACTGCTATAAGTTCCAAAATATCCATGTGGCTCAGCCCTCCTTTCTTAGATTCCCTTTCGGGTTTCTATAGGAACAGAGGGTCACAGTCCCTCTGGAGAGGGCCAGCCGCCACCATCCTCCCACAGACAGTAGCACCCGTAATCATTGTAGTATATAATCTTTCAAAAATCAACAATTATTTTCATGAATATAGATATATATAGGTTCTGATATATATAATCACTACAGTTCTGTCACTTCTTTTTCCAGGATCTCCATCAATGCCGATTTACTGCTGGTATGACAGCGCACCACCCGGGCATTCGTCCGCTTTGCCTCATCTAAAGCGCAGCGCACCATCTTATGAGATACCGTATTCGTAAACAATACCATCAAATCCGGCCTCCCTATCTGCTTTGCCAGATTTGCACTCATCTGCGTAAATACCTTTGCACTGCACCGATAACCTTTACAAATCTTCTCATACTGTCCCGCCATCCGATCATGACCGCCGATAATCACTACACTCATCCTTTATTCCTCCTGCTATCTGTAAATTTCCCTGTCTTTCTCAGACACCTGCTGTCCTTCACTTACCTTTTTTATAACCTGTCATTTTATGACAACCTGACGTTTAGTAGTTAGCCTTAACTAACTATCATAGCCCAAGAATACCATATTTTTCCGGCAAATGCAATCCCCTTGCCAAAAAAACATAAAAATTTTCATGGATTTTTGCCCGTTGCTGTGAACATGTGAACAGTAACGAGGAAATGGTTATTTTACAAGTTCTTAAAAAAATGGTTTCATAAGTCAGATATATGAGGTATAATAAAATCAATTATTGTAATGTAGTTTACATAAGAAAAATGTAATTTAGAAATGGAGGACGGCTATGAAAGAAGGTAAAGAAACCATGGCAAAAATGTTTAAGCAACAACTTTCAATAAAAAGAAAATAAGGAAATCTAAAATTGTTATACTAATAATACTTGTGAGTTAAAAGTTTTCAACAAAAAGAATAGCCCTTTTGTATGGATTT
>CAMNRM010000087.1 GCA_946553025.1 uncultured Clostridium sp. | reverse complement strand
GTGATGAAACAAAACGCTATATCAAGGAGGTGTTAGGAATGACACAGGTGGGAAAGATGCTGATGGATGAAGGAAGACAGGAAGGCTTACAGGAAGGCTTACAGAAAGGTCAACAAAAAACAGCAAAAAAAACAGCGAAAAATATGTTAAAACGTGGAGATTCAATAGAAGACATCGCTGAAGTTTTAGAACTCCCGACAGAAACCATCAAAGCCTGGGAGAAGGAATTTTTTGCTGTGGTGTAAAAGGGTCAGAAATTTTATACACCAATTTTTACACCAAATATTTAACTGTGCATAAATGATAATACACAAAAAAACAACCGGGAGAAAGCAAATCTATCGGATTTAAGCGGAAATAAGCCACGAAAATCCGATAGATTTACAATTTCCCCTTTTTATCCGGCTCACTTGCAAAGGCACAGGTGGGCCGGGTTTTTTGCTGTTTTCCTTGATTTTATCAGGATTTTGCCCGTTGCTGTGAACATGTCAACAGTAACGAAATCATAATAATTTGATTCGGTTAGTCGCAAGTTAGTCACAAATAGCAGGACATGCACCTCTCCCCCCTCCCCGCCATACACTATTTCTGAACAACACCCGGGAGGCTTTTATGACTCAGTACACCCCAACTACAGGAATTATCCTGCAAATCGAATGGCAGTCCACGGGCGATCCTGCCCAGGACGGCTGCGGACTGACCCTGACGTTAAATTCCATGGATCAGGGACTTATTCACATCCATCTTGACGGTTCCACCTACGTTCTCAATAACCGGCAGCTGAATGTCGGCAATCAGGTTACCTGCTTTTATTCCACCTTTGCCCCGGTTCCTTTAATCTATCCTCCAACCTATCATGCCGTGGTTATCGCCCACACCTCGGCGGCAAGCTTTGCCTTCCTGGACGTTTTTACCCGCCAGGCAAACGGATGCGGACTGATCAACACGCAAAACAGCCTTCAGCTCAATGTTTCCGGCCTTACCCCCCGCTTCCTTCCCAATGGACAGCTTTTTGGCGGAGATTTATCCGGAAAACTTCTGCTGGTGATCTACAGCGCAACCACCCGCAGCATCCCCGCCCAAACTGCCCCGGAGCAAATCATCGTATTCTGCAGCAATCCGGCAGAAAATACGCACTAAGGCATGTTTGAAATTTTTTTAAAACACACGAAAAAAATTCATTTTTTGAATCACACGAAAAAATTCATTTTTTAAAACGCACGAAAAAACGTCACACTATAACTGTTTTTCCAAAAGTAAAAAAACAGCCAGGGCATCTCACTCCCTGGCTGCTACTATATCTCTTAATTCCGTTCCTTCATAGAAAAATCCCAGAATCTCCTGATAATTCTTTCCGGACTTGGCCATTCCCTGCGCTCCGTTTTGGCTCATCCCTGCGCCGTGTCCGTAACCTCCTCCGTAAATGGTAAATAGCCTGCTCCCGTCTTTTGCCGTTCCTGTTTCTTCTATGGAAATAAATGCACTGGGCAAAAGGCTCCAGCCGTCGATCACCTTGCCGTCCCTTCGTTCAATCTCCAGATCCTTACTTCCCAGAATCCGGCGAACTTCCATCTGATCGCTGCAGATTTTCTGCTTTCCGTCCGCATCGGTCAGCACCATCTCCTGGACAATTCCCCCGGGGCCTCTTTTCGTCACCTCTATAGAAGTAATCCAGTTCATTCCCAGTTTATTTCCCAGGGTGCTTCCCTTATACAGCGCATTCCAGCGGTACATCGCGTAGCCGGAATCAAAGGAAGGGATCTCTGTATTTTTGATAAATGCCGCAAATTCCTGATTCGTACTTAAATCCAGCGTCCTTCTCTCCTCCCGCAGTTCAAACGCCTGGATATAGGGCAGGCTCTCTCCCGCTCCTCCCCACACGCTCCCGTCGGTTCCATGGCCGCAGGAGGTCGAGTAATAGTATGTATAGGCGGGATCGTCCCCGTAAAATAAAATCTTTCCGCAGGTTTCATCCACTGCCGTATCCGTCCGGGCATCCGAGGCTACATTATTATAAACCTGGTAATTCGTACTGTCATCGACGTGGGCACCGTGCTGGCTGTAGCTGTTCCCGATAATCTGCTGATAGGCATAGGTTCTCGCGCAGACGGCCTGGGCCTTTAACGCCTCCATCTCATAGCTTGCCGGCATCTCGCTGGGCACCACCTTTTTCAGATAGTCCTCCAGCAAAAGATCATTGACCAGAACCAGCTTTCCTCCCTCTTCGCGAATCTCTAAAATCCCGCCGTACACCGGCGTTCCCTGGTCGCGGGTCAGACTGTTTAAGCAAATGCCGTCCCTGTCCGCCGAAGGCGTAATCACCGCCCTCTGCGCCTTTAAGTAGTCATCTCCCGGGGCAATCGTAAGCTGGGTTCCCGCGGGAAGCTGCTTTTTCTCCTTTTCCCTGTCCCCATAGCTAATCACGGCATCGCAGTTTAGCGTAAGGCTGACCTGTTCATGAAAAAGGGAGGTAAAGCCCTTATCCATCAAAATCACCCGAATCCTCTCCCCATTAAAAGGACGGATCGTCAGCGCGGCACAGAGTTTCCCTTCTGCCGCCACAAATTCCTGCAGATCATAGCCCACTAAAATATTGGCCTTTGTCTGTTCCTCATATTCACCGTAAACCTTAAACACGCGGAAGTTGTCGGCCAGGCTTAATACCCCGTAGCCCTCGATCTCCACAAAGTCTTCGCCCACCGCCAGAACCTTCCCCTGGATGCGATCCTTTTTCAGCTTAATCTTTTCCAAAACGCCTTCATTCAGCGTTAAATCCGCAATATGATGTACCTGAATTTCACTGTCCATGCCTTTTTCGGGCAGGGAAAACTGACGGGGAACCGCACCGGCATGGATAAAAAGCTTTCCCCCGGATACTTCCTCTAACCAGACATTTTCATAGACTACGGTCGATGAAAGCTGGCGGCTCACCCCGGCAATCTCTTTATTGCGCACAAAAATCCGGATTTTCCGGTCAACCCAGGACTCTAAGGCCAGCCCCTCAAAGCGAAACTCTCCGCTGTCGGTATAGCACATCCAGGCTTCCCCGTTTTCCATATGGTTCGGCGTTCCGTAGAGGACGACATCCAAGGTTTGCAGCCCTTCTTCCTCCTTATCCTTTGCCGCATCCTCATAGATCTGCCACCAAAGATCCGCCGGAAAGGGAAGCTTCTGGTTGCTCTGGTTTAAATTCACCCGTTCCGCATAATTCTTCCCCAGAAATCCCACCAGGCGCTTTGCCTCCCGGTAGGTGAGTTCCTGGTTTGCCGCTGCCGCAGTGCTCTCGGTGAATTCTTCGGACAGACCTTCATGATCAAAAAGATAATCCATGTACACCGTGTACCAGTTATTCTTTTCTTTTTCGGTAAAATGGGAACTCCCCTTTTCTTCCCGGTACTTTATACATTCTTCCCGGGAAACGGCAAACAATGCTGCTGCCTTCGCCGCCTGCGCCCTGGATATCCCCGGCTTTTCCGGCTCCAGAAATAAAATCAGGGCAATCAAAAGGGCAATGAGCGCAATAACCCCTCCCATCCGAATGACAAATCCCCTTTTACTCATGGCTTCCTTTCTCTGGGTTTTTCTTTTCCCGGTGATCCGAAATCTCCTCGTCTGCAATCACCTCTTTCTTTTTGCAATGCCCCTCTTCCAGACAGACAGCCCCCACATAGGCTGAAGTTTCCTCCGGAAGACCCCGCTTTCTTAAAAGCATCTTAATAATATCCGACAGCAGGCGATAAATCACCGCAAACGTAGGAACGCCGATAATCATTCCCACAAAACCGAACACGCCCCCGAAAAGGAGTATGGAAAATAACACCCAAAACCCGGAAATTCCCGTGGACTCCCCTAAAATCCTCGGCCCCAGGATATTTCCGTCAAACTGCTGGAGAATCAGGATAAAAATCAGAAAATACACACACTGAATGGGGCTGTTAAGCAGTACCAGCACCGCCGACGGCACCGCGCCGATAAACGGCCCAAAAAAAGGAATAATATTCGTCACGCCGATAATAACGCTGATTAACATCACATAGGGAAGCTTCATCAATGTCATGCAGAAAAAGCAGATAATCCCGATAATCAGCGAATCCACCAGCTTGCCGATAATAAACCCGCCAAACACCGAGTGCGTGTACTTCGCCTCCTCAATCAGCCGTTTTGCCCAGGCCAGAGGAAATATCCCGTAAATGCACTTTTTGGCAATGGTCAGCAGGGTGCCTTTCATATTCAGCAGATAAATCATAACAATTAAGCCGATTAACACATTCTTCAGCCAGTTAATCACGCTGAACATCCCGCTCGAAACGCTTCCCACGATCTTATCCAGGTTCGGAGCCACAACATCCTTTCCCAGGGTCTTCCCCCACTGCATGGCCTGATCCATGTAAAGCGTCACCTGCTCCCGAATATCCGGATTATCATTCAGGCGATCCTCCACCCAGAGATAAAAATTATTGAAATTTTCCGGCAAAGCCTCCAGAACATTCTTAATGCTCTGCTGGATCTGCGGAATAAGCATGGAAAATAATCCGGCGACAACAAGATATAAGATCACCAGACAGGCAGCCGTTCCTAAAAGCTTCCCGACACTTTTCCTGCGCTTATCACTCTTTACCCAGCGCTTTCCATAAGTATCCACCACGGCAATGCACCGATTATACACCGGTGCCAGAAGATAGGCCAGCACTGCCCCGTAAATAATCGGCGTCAGTATCGTAAACAACGCCGCACCCGCTGCCTTAACCCGGTCAAAACGCACCAGAAGATAGGCAAACGCCACGCTGGCAGCAATCACGCAAAACGCCGTTACCCCCCAGTAAATATAGTCCTTAAACTTGTGATGATGATTCATTCTGCACTTCCTCAACAATCTTTTTTTGCTGTTGTTTTATTCAAGGGATAACCCTTCCTGATAAGGATAATCTTTCCTGCTCCATGTAAAAAAAAATAAAGACAGGAAGCAAAACAGAAAGCAGCGATTTCTCGCTGCTTCTTATCTTAGGTAATCCCAAAATGCCGGTTCTTACTAATTGACGCCTAGCCGTGCTAGGTGGGTAACCTCACTTAGGCTTCTGCCTTCCACTCAAAACGGAGGCTTGACATCCGCCTAAAAATATCGGAATCCCTTATGTCATACTGTAGGTTCAAATAAAGTAAGAGTGTCGAACATCCCAGGAATTACTCTTCCCATAGGTTTGCTTCACATGGTTTGATTATACAACAGCCGCTCTTCTTTTTCAAGAACTTTTTTGATTATACCATATCTTTCCTCAGGTTAAAAGAAAATATTGAAGTTTTTCCTTCTCTTTTTCCGTTATACTATATAGAAGAATATATTCTCACTACAAAGGAGGATTCATTCCTTGGACTCGCAGGAGCAGCTGGAACGCTGGATGACCGAATACCAAAACTTAATATATTCCATCTGCTATCGACTTACCGGAGATTACTTCGATTCTGAGGATTTAGCCCAGGACACCTTTCTTTCCGCTTACCGGCATTATAAGGATTTTGACGGACAGAACGAAAAAGCCTGGCTTTGTCGGATTGCCACAAATAAGTGTATTGACTACTTAAAACGGGCCGGACGGCGTTCTGTCCCCACCGAAGATCTTTACTTTACTTCGATTCCCGACCAGTCGCCTTCCCTGGAAAAAAAGGTGCTGGAAAACGATTTGCAGAAACGCCTTTGGGACTGCTGCAACCAGCTTGCCCCGCCCTACCGCCAGGTCGCCTTAGACTACTATTACTACGAACTGGACATCAGCGAAATCACAGAAAAAACCGGGAAAAATAAAAAAACCCTGCAGACGCAGATTTACCGCGCAAAGGGTATGCTGAGAAAACTAATCAGAGAGGAGGATTTACGTCATGACTGAGCAAAATATACAGCAGCAGACCATAGAAAAATTCACTGCTTTAGAAGAACTTTATTCCCTGTGCCAGGACGATCGCTGGCTGACGGATTTTATTCAGGATACCGAAGACCACAGGATGGTTAAAGCCCCTGCCCATATGAAAGAAGAAACCTTAAAGCAGATTACCCCTCCCCTCTTTTCTTCCGGCGAGAGAATCCTTTCTCCCCCCGCCATAACTGCACAAAAAGATAACGTTACAACCTGCAGCAGAGCAAAAAACAGGCCCGTTTCCAAACGCATGGAATTCTTTCTCTACAGCCTGCGGGTCAGTGTAGCCGCCATGGGCGCGATTATTGTGCTCTTTTTAGCCCCTCCGTCCCTCGAACTGCTGCACACAACGTTTTCCAATTCCGCCATGGAATTTTCCAATGTTTTTTATCTAAGGGAGGTACAACCAAATGAGTAGAAAAAAAAGCGGATTCTTAACCTTCTGCTGTTCTCTTTTGCCGGGAGCAGGAGAAATGTATCTTGGATTCTTAAAACAGGGGGCAAGCATTATGACCCTGTTCCTTCTCCTGTTTGCTGTGTGCGGAGTAATCTTTCCTCCTGCGTCAACCTTCTGTTCCGTGGTCTGGTTTTACAGCTTCTTCCACACCCATAACTTAAACAGCCTGCCCGACGACGAATTCTACGCCATCCAGGACGAATACATCATCCATTTTTCACAGATCACCAAAGGAGAGAAACTGCTGCTTAACCGCTATCGAAAGCTCTTTGCCTTCATCCTGATCTTTTTAGGCGCTTCCATCATCTGGAGGAATATCAATAACTTCCTGATGTACATTGCCTACGATGTCCTGTCGCTTCCCGAAGAACTACTCGATGTCTTCCAGTGGTTCATCCAGTCCCTGCCGCAGGTAGTCATCGCCCTGCTCATCATTGCCATTGGCTTTTATCTTATCCGCAATAAAAAGAAGGAACTTTTAGAACTCGAAGACAAACCGATAACCAGCAAACCATAATCCATTAAAAAACCAAAAAAAGATAAAGAACCCCAAAACGTAAAAAGAAAAACCTGACCAATCTCACCTGGTCAGGTTTTTCTTACTGTTCACACGCTCACAGCTCAAGGATTCTGCGGTAATTAGCCTAACTCATCAACAACCTTCTGAATTGCAGCTAAAGCGTCATCCGGCAGCTTGTCATAGCCTTCTTTTGCTGTAGCAAATTCCTTAATCTCATTTACACGGTCGTTCATACGAGCCTTTAACTGTCCTACATACTCAGGATCGTTCATATCCGGCACAAAGCCTTCCCAATCCATGATTTCAATATCGGAGAACGGTCCCCACTTCTTAAAGTCAGCCTTCTTCTCCACGATAGCTTCCAGAATGCCCAGGGTATCTGCAGGTTTAACCTTCTTGCCCATGAAATCACCGGTATTGATGATATAGCAATCTACATTCTTCTCTTCAACCAGCTTTTTAAACTTCTCATAGTCGTTCGCCAGAGGATAGGTTCTGAATGGGTTCGCATAAGGTACAACAACCAGCTTGTTCGGATCTACGCCAGGAGCCAGACGCTCTGCGGAAGATCTCTTCGTTGCCAGGGTAGCACCCATAACGGAAGCCAAGGAAGCACCCTTTAACCGTACAACCGGAGGAATGGTCGGATCTTTCATAATCCAGAAAATCGCATTAACCGGAGCGTCAATCTTATCTACACGGTTCGGCGACCATAATTTAGACTTAATCGCACGGCCGTTGCCATTACGGATATCTTCGGTAACTAACTGAAGCTTTCCGTCCTCATCTAAAGTAGCCGAGCAGTTCTGTGCCGTCAGCAAATACTTGTTATCCGCACATCCGGTAGGATAATCTGCGGTCTTATCAAAATACGTCGGCTCCAAAGCGATGGAAGCACAGGTATCCGTATTAATAATAAATGCATCATCGTGCAGAACCTTAATCTCATACTTGCCGTTATGCTTTGCATGGGTCAATGTGGATTTACCGGAACCGGACAGACCATATACGGAAGCAACAAACTTGCTGCCGTCAGCCAGGGTATATTCCTTCTGTCCGCCGTGGCAGGAAGCATAGCCGTTGCGGTTGGCAATCGCCCAGGCCATGGTCAGCGTGCCCTTCTTATGCTCGCCAAAATACCGCATACCCAGGATACATGCACAGTTGGTTTCGGTATTAAAGTAGCACAGCGTCTTCTTCTGCGGATCGGACAGGCAGTCTAACGAAACGTTTGGACGGTCAGAACCATTCCACTGCGGATCGGAGAAGATAAAGATATCAGCTTCCTTCCCGTCGCCAACCGGCTTGGAATTTTTATACATCTTTACATACTCGTCGGACATATACTGGAAGTTCAGCATCCAGTTATACATAACATTCTCTTCGCCCTCAGGAATCAGCAGGTGCGCCTTTACCATAAATTCAGGATCAAGACCTACAAACACCTCTGCATGATACATGGTTTTCCAGCGGGACTCATAGACAGCATCCATGGCAACCAGATCAAGGGCTGCACAATTCACTCCTGGCTCACCGGAAATGCGGCGTGCGGTAGCATAACGCCCGGTAATCGCACCGTCGTTAAACAGCAGCACCTTCGCGTCCTTCTCTAAACCAAACTCTTCGCCCCGGTAAACCGGCATATCAGTTACGATGGTTCCTGGAGAATTCTTTGCTAATTCATAAGCTTCCTTTAATGTGTTCACCTTAACCACATTATTTCCATAGAAAGCAGCTTCAATAATGGATCTCGTTTTGGAAAAGCCTGGCTTGTCTTTTCCAATTTCAGCAATCGGGTAATATGCTTTTGTTGACATAGAAAATCCTCCTTTTGATAAATCCAAATTTGTTCTTATTATCTCACTTCGTTAAGAAAAAGTCAATAATAATTGACGAATAAACAAAAATTTTAGATTTTCACTTATCTTCCATTTCCTGTAAATTTATACCGCCAAAAACCATCTCCAAACCCTAGCCTTCATTAATCACCAAAGCAATCATCTCCAAATCCTCTTCACTGTTATTCTCCATACTGTGCCACTCCCCGCAGGCAATCGTACAGATATCCCCCGGATGAACCACCGTCCTGGACTCATCATTGTCCACAAACACCCCTTCACCCTTAATAATATAATACGGCTCCGTATTCCCCACATGCTGATGCCATCCGATACTGCAATGCGCGGGAATCACCACCCGGGCATACATCGACCCATGCCCCATCAACTCCTCGGGACTTAAAATCGGATACAGCGTAACGCTCCCCTTCCCTCCTCTTAAATTCTCCTTCACCACTGCCTCATTCTTCCTTACCATAGAAAAATCCTCCTTCTTTATTTATACTTTTTTACTCCCTTACTGCTCCCTTATAATACCGCCGCAATCGCCTCTCTCACATTCGCCACCCCAATCAGCCGAATCCCCTTCACCGGCTTTAATTTCTCCATACAAAGCCGCGGCAGCACACAGGTTGTAAATCCCAGCTTCTTCGCCTCATACACCCGATGATCCGCCATGGAAACCGCCCTGACCTCCCCAGCCAGCCCCACTTCTCCGAAAATCACCGTCGAAGGGTCAACCGGCCTGTCCTTATAACTGGAAATCAGCGCCAGAATAATCGCCAGATCCATCGCCGGTTCACTTAATTTCATCCCCCCGGCAATATTTACATAGGCGTCAAACCTTCCCAAATCGTACCTGCACCGCTTTTCCAAAACCGCCATCAAAAGATTCACCCGGTTAAAATCCGTACCCGCCGCCGTTCTCCTGGCAAGTCCGAAATTCGTTTCCGTCACCAGCGCCTGCACCTCCAAAAGAATCGATCGCGTCCCCTCCATCAGGCAGGCCACCACCGCCCCCGAGGCATCCTCCGGCCTTCCGCTTAACAAAAACTCCGAGGGGTTTTCCACCTCGCAAAGCCCCTCTTCCTGCATTTCAAATACCCCAATCTCATTCGTCGATCCAAACCGGTTCTTCACCGCCCGAAGTATCCGGTAAGAGGCCGTCCTCTCCCCCTCAAAATAAAGCACCGTGTCTACCATATGCTCAAGCACCCGGGGGCCGGCAACCACGCCCTCCTTCGTCACATGCCCGACGATAAAGACCGCAATCCCCATCCCCTTGGCTAACTGCATTAAAACATTCGTACACTCCCGAACCTGGCTCACACTTCCCGGTGCCGAGGTAATCTCCTCCATGTACATCGTCTGGATCGAGTCAATCACCACAACCTCCGGTTTCTCCGCCTCCATAACCTCCCGTATATCCCCAAGATTATTCTCACACAGAAACCGCAGATCCCCCGTCACTTCCCCAATCCGGTTCGCCCGAAGCTTAATCTGCTTTAATGACTCCTCCCCCGAAATATAAAGAACCTTCTTCCCTTCTTTCGCCAAATTCCGGCACACCTGTAAAAGAATCGTCGATTTCCCGATTCCCGGATCGCCGCCCACCAGCACCAGGGAGCCAATCACAATCCCGCTTCCCAGCACCCGATCCAGTTCGCAAAATCCCGTACTCATCCGATCCTGCTCGTCAATGGAAATCTCAGACAAAAGGGCAGGTTTAACCTGCCCCTTCCTGCGGATAGAACTTGTCGGCGAGGATGAGGTCTTTACCTTCCCCGCCGCAGGCTCTTCCACCATTGTATTCCACTGGCGGCAGGCCGGGCACTGTCCCATCCATTTGCTGGACTCAAAACCGCATTCCCTGCAAAAAAACACACTCGCCTTAGCCTTCGCCATTGATTATAACCTTTCTGTAACTGTTCACCTGTTCACGGAAACGCCTTCCTGTCCTATGCCTTAACAATCTCGAGATCAATCGGCTTCCCGTCCTCCAAATCCAGATTCACTGCCAGCTTCCCGCTCACATTCGTGGTAATCTCCGCCGTCAGTTCACCATTTTCAAAAATCTGATAAGGCGTTTCCTCCTCAAGCTGCACCGTAACCTGTGAAGTCTTATAACCCTCCACCCGGCAGGAAACCCCTTCATCGTTCTCCGTAAAATGATCCACCGCCGTCCCCGGAACCGACTCATACACAAACATCCCGTTCCGCTCCAGCTTCGTTATCTCATAAAATGTCTTCACCTTATACAAATCACCCTGATGCTCAAAATCCTGTTTCTTCGACTTTTCATTCAGCGAAAAATTCCCAAAGCTAATGCTCCCGTCCTGTTCCGTCTGAATCAACGCTTCAATTCCTGGCATCCTTTTGCCCTCCTAGTGTATTAATCTACTTATCCGTTACAGGAAAATACATTTCCTAATTACCATTATACATGAATCTCCTAAAAATAACCAGCGGAAAATAAAACTTCTGAAATCCTGTAATTAAGCTTCATTACTGTTCACATTTTCACATGATTTTTCACGAAACCACAACCGCTTCTGTCCCAATAAACACCAGTTCCCCATCTTTCCCGGAAACCTGCACCAGATCCCCTTTCTTCACCTTTCCGTCGAGAATCTCCTCTGCCAGCTTATCCTCCAGCATATTCTGAATCGTCCTGCGCAGCGGCCTTGCCCCGTACTTCTCGTCATAGCCCTTATCAATCAGCACCTTCCTGGCCTCTTCATCCACGGTAAGACGGATATCCATCTGCTCCTTCGTCCGCTTCAAAATCACATCCAGCATAATCCCGGCAATCTGATCCATATGCTCCTTATTCAGCTGATGGAATACGATAATATCGTCAATCCGGTTTAAAAACTCCGGTTTAAACAGCCGCTTAACCTCTTCCATCACCCGATCCTTCATCAGGGTATAGTTTGCCTTCTCGTCATTCACCGAAGCAAAGCCCAGGCGCTTTGGCGAGATAATATTCTCTGCCCCCGCATTGGACGTCATAATTAAAATCGTATTTTTAAAGTCAATCTTCCTTCCCTGCGCATCCGTGATATGCCCGTCGTCGAGCACCTGGAGCAGGATATTAAACACATCCGGGTGGGCTTTTTCAATCTCATCAAACAGAATTACCGAGTAGGGATTTCTCCTCACCTTCTCGCTTAACTGCCCGCCTTCGTCATAGCCCACATAGCCTGGCGGCGACCCGATCATCTTGGAAACGCTGTGCTTTTCCATGTACTCCGACATATCTACCCGAATCAGCGCCGTTTCCGTCCCAAACATCGCCTCGGCAAGGGCCTTGGAAAGTTCGGTTTTTCCCACACCCGTAGGCCCTAAGAACAGGAAGGAGCCAATGGGGCGCTTCGGGTCCTTTAAGCCCACCCTGCCCCTGCGGATTGCCTTGGAAATGGCCGTCACAGCCTCCTCCTGGCCGACCACCCGCTGGTGAAGGATGGATTCTAACTTTCTTAACCGCTCGGATTCCTCTTCCTCCAACTTTCTTACCGGGATCTTCGTCCACCCGGCGACCACATCGGCAATCTGGTTTTCATCGACCACAAGCTTGCGGCTGACCTTTTCCTTCTCCCATTTTGCACGGATTTTTTCGATTTTTTCCCGCCTTTTCGCCTGCTTTTTCTTAATCTCTCCGGCCTTTTCGTAGGCTTCAGCTTTAATGGCGGCTTCTTTATTCTTTTCTAACGCTTCAATCTCCTGCTCTAGGACTTTAATCTCCTCCGGCTCCATAAAGCTGGACAGACGAACCTTGGAGGATGCCTCATCGATTAAGTCGATGGCCTTATCCGGCAGGAAGCGGTCATTGATATATCTTGCGGACAGCTTGGCGGCGGCTTCTAAGGCCCCGTCGGTGATCGTCACCTTATGATGATCTTCATACCGGCCGCGAAGCCCCTTTAAGATGGCAATGCTCTCCTCCACCCCGGGTTCTTCTACAGTCACCGGCTGGAAGCGCCGCTCTAAGGCTGCATCTTTTTCCACGTACTTGCGGTATTCTTCGATGGTGGTCGCGCCGATAAGCTGGATCTCACCCCTTGCTAAAGAAGGCTTTAAGATATTGGACGCATCAATCGCCCCTTCTGCCCCTCCGGCACCGATAATGGTATGGATTTCATCGATGAACAAAAGAACCTGTCCATCTTCCATCACCTCTTTCAGCACCCGCTTGATTCTCTCTTCAAATTCTCCCCGGTACTTTGATCCGGCGACCATGCCGGATAAATCCAGGGTAACCACACGCTTTTCCAGAATCGTTTCCGGCACGTCGCCGTCGGCAATCATCTGGGCAAGCCCCTCGACAACGGCGGTCTTTCCCACACCCGGCTCGCCGATAAGGCATGGATTATTTTTCGTCCTGCGGCTTAAAATCTGCACGACCCGCCCAATCTCATCCTCGCGGCCAATCACCGGATCAAGCTTTCCTTCCCGGGCAAGCTCGGTCAGATCGCGGCTGAAATTATCGAGTGTGGGGGTATTGCTTCTTCCTCTTGCCTGTGTGCGGCCTCCAGGAAAGTCTTCTCTTGCTCCTGCCGGGGCATCCTCGCCCATGGCCGAGAGCAGGTCAATATAAAGCTTCTGAATACTGATTCCCAAGGTATTTAACAGGCGGGTTGCCACACAGTCGCCCTCTTTAATCATGGCAATTAAAAGATGCTCGGTTCCGATTAAGGGCGCACGGAAGCGCACGGCCTCCTTGTAGCTGTTTTCCAGAACCCTTCTGGCACTGGGGGTATAGCCGCTCTGCTCCACCATCTTGACCATGGTGTTGGTTGAGATAAGCTGGCTCACCAGTTCCATCACTTTTTCTTCCTCTATTCCGCTTTCCTCCAGCACCTTTGCAGCCACTCCCGTACCCTCATGGAGCAGTCCGATTAGCAGGTGCTCGGTTCCTACATAATGATGTCCCAGGGTAGTCGCCGCATCGGCGGCAAGGTTAATGGCTTCCCTGGCTTTCGCTGTAAATCGGTCGATCATAAACCAGCGTTCCTCCTCTATCTTCCATTGTTATCTTCCATTGTTGTTCCTTTTTTGTTCTCTCTGTTCTTTATCATAGTTCAGGCTTTCAGGCCAGCTCAGGCAGTTCCTTTCTCACATATTCCGCCCTGGCCATATCCAGCTCATCCTTCCCCAAAGGCTTGTGGGAAAGCTTCATCAGATTCGCTTGCTGAATGCCCAGCATCATGCGGTAAACGGAACAGGGTTCGGCAAACGGAATCAGCCCGTCATCCGCCCCGGCCATCAGCTGGGAAAGGAAGATCATCCCGTCCTTTGCCGATAATCTCCGGGCATACTTTAACACACCGTAGGACTTATAAACCTCGTCCTCCCGCTCCAGCCGGTGACTGGAAAGAGTTGCCTCCCGCACCTGCTTTTCCTGGCGGTTTAACTGGTTGGCCATCCTCGCCACCAGATCGATAATCTCCTGTTCCGTAAGCCCTAAGGTCTTTTGATTGGCGATTTCAAAAAGAGCACCGTAGTTTTCATCGCCTTCCCCGTAGACGCCGCGCAGGGTAAGCCCAAAGCGGCTCATCTCCCCTACCAGGCTGGAAAATTTCTTCCCCTGGGAAAGGGTGGGCAGATGAAGCGTGACCGAAGCCCGAAGCCCTGTTCCCACATTGGTGGGAAATGAGGTTAAATACCCGTATTTTTCATCAAACGCATAGGAAAACCGGGCATTAATATAATCATCCAGCTTATCTGCCCGGTTCCACAGTTCATTAAGACAAAGACCTGCGCTTAGAAACTGCATACGGATATGGTCATCGCCGTTTAATACCAGGCTGGTGCTCTCATCCTTGGACACGATCAGTCCGACAATTTCTTTTTTATTTAAAATGGCAGAATTTAAGATCCGCCTCTCCCGCAGTGCCCTGCGGCTTAATTCATCGAGTTCTTCCAGATAAACATATTCATACTGGGTTCCGTCCAGTTCTTCCAGGTTTTTCAGCCCGAATTCCAGACGCTTAACCAGTTCTTCCCCCTCCTGTGGGGTAAGGGTCTTGGGAAAACGGTACTGATCCCAGTTGCGCACCAGCCGCACCCGGCTGCTTACGATGTTCGGCTCATCCTTCGTTTCCTGTTCAAACCATTTAAGCATTTTGCTCTTCCTCCCGCTTTAACGCCCGAATCTGATCCCGGTAGCCGGCTGCTTCTTCATATTCTTCTTTTTCAATGGCTTCCTGAAGCCTTGCTTTCAAGAGGGCAAGCGTTTCTGCCCTGCTGGATACTTCCCCTTCCATGTCCGCCTGGCCGTCCGGATTTCTGGTCACTGCCGAAACCGGCTCCATCTTCCTGAATTTCGGGGTTTTTCCTTTATGGCTGTCATTGCCCTGAAGCTTTTTAATCTTATCGCCAATCAAAAGGTCGAATACATTATAGCAGTCGGGACAGCCAAAACGGCTGTTTTCGACAAAGTCCTGGTAGCTGGTCCCGCACACGGGACAGCTGATCTGCTGAAGCTTATCCTCCTTCTGATTGCTTTCCTCTAAGCCCAAAAGGCTGGAGAGAAGCTTTGCCAGGGGGAAATCTCCGTCAAAGATCGCCGAATAATGCCCCATATCCATCTCCCTGGCACACTGGGAACACAGGTTATGTTCGGTCTTTACGCCGTTAATCACTTCGGTATAGCGAATATTCGCTTCCCTGATTTTACAATTCTCACATAGCATGAGTATCCTCCTCACTCCGCTTCTGTGCCGGAGTTTTTTGAAAACACATTATAAATTTCATCAACCAACTGGTGTACTTCCCTCCGGGATATGTTTTTGCAAATACCCCGGGCGAGAACTACGTATAAATTCCGCCGAAGTTCTTCTATCGCCTGAAGTTTATCCACATCCAGGCTGATGACGGCACCCCTGCGCCGATCCAGCTTGACAAACCCTTCCTGGCGCAGAATAGAATAGGCTTTATTTACGGTATGCATGTTAATGCCGATTTGATCCGCCAAACTTCGCACCGACGGCAGTGGGTCCCCTTCACAGAACGTTTCCATAGCAATCCCCAGAATAATCTGATTGCAGAGCTGGAGGTAAAAAGCTTCGTCACTGTTAAAATCAATCTTTAAAATCATTGGTTCACCATCTTTCGTTGACTGCACGCTTGTTATAGGGATTATATAACACGAGATGAAAAATGTCAATCAGGGAATGACTGGTGGATAGTGTAACTTTACCTGGGGAACCCAAAGGGCAGACTTTCCCCTGCACTTTT
>CAMNRM010000086.1 GCA_946553025.1 uncultured Clostridium sp. | reverse complement strand
ATAGACTCGGAGCATTTTCTAAAATACTTTAATACGTTAATGCAAAACAGGGGTGTGCATATTTTTTGGTACTTATGGCAGATATTAAAATATTGTGAAATATCTGTCGAAAGGGCTTGCCTTTTTTGGAAATACGATATAAAATTATAATCGCAGAATTTTTTGATTTATCAGGTTTTTTGTTTGCTTCCTTACAAACAGATTCCTGTCAAAATATTTTAAAATGGAGGACTGCAAAATGAGTAATTCAGCACAAACTTCAGCAAGTAAAAGAATTGAAGCTTTACTTGATGAAAACAGTTTTGTCGAAGTCGGCGGCTATATTTCTGCCCGTGCTACAGACTTTAACATGACTGAACAGGAAACCCCTGCTGACGGTGTAGTGACCGGCTACGGCACGATCGAAGGCAATCTTGTGTATGTTTACAGCCAGGATGCTGCAGTTTTGGGCGGCTCGGTGGGCGAGATGCATGCTAAGAAGATTTCAAACCTCTATGCGATGGCGATGAAGATGGGCGCCCCGGTGATTGGCCTGGTGGATTGTGCAGGTCTGCGTCTGCAGGAGGCGACGGACGCATTGAACGGCTTTGGTGAGATTTATGCGAGCCAGGCTGCGGCATCCGGTGTGATTCCGCAGATTACCGCTGTTTTTGGCACCTGCGGCGGCGGCATGGCCGTTTCGGCTGCAATTACCGACTTTACGCTGATGGAGGAGAAGAAGGCAAAGTTATTTGTCAATTCCCCGAATGCCCTTGACGGCAATTATGTCGGAAAGTGCGATACGGCGTCTTCCAAATTCCAGAGTGAGGAAGCAGGTTTAGTGGATTTTGTGGGCGATGAGGCTGCGGTGATGGAAGAGCTTCGTTCCCTGATTTCGATTCTTCCGGCAAATAATGAGGATGATATGTCCTATGACGAGTGCCAGGATGATTTAAACCGTGTATGTGAGGATCTGGCTGGCTGCGCCGGTGATACGGCCCTGGCTCTGACCCTGATTTCTGATGACAGTTTCTTTATGGAAATGAAAAAAGCTTATGCACCGGAGATGGTGACGGGCTTTATCCGCCTGAACGGCACGACGGTCGGCTGCATTGCCAACCGCACGGAAACCTATACAGACGGCGAAAAGACAGCTTCCTATGATGCCGTTTTAACGACGAATGGCTGCCATAAGGCTGCAGATTTCCTTTCTTTCTGCGATGCATTTAATATCCCTGTACTGACACTGGTCAATGTAAAGGGCTACAAGGCCGACAAACATACCGAGAGAAGAATTGCCAAGGCGGCAGGACGCTTAACCTATGCCTATGCCAATGCTACCGTTCCCAAGGTAACCGTAGTGGTAGGACAGGCTTACGGCACGGCTTATCTGACCATGGGCAGCAAGGCTCTGGGTGCGGATATCGTCTATGCATGGCCGGATGCGGCGATTGGCATGATGGATGCTAATTCCGCGGCAAAGATTATGTACGCGAAGGAAATCGAGAAGGCGGAGAATGCCGCAGCCCTGATTGCCGAGAAAGCGGCGGCTTACAGCGAAAAGCAGTCGAGCGCCGTAGCAGCAGCAAAGAGAGGCTATGTTGATGATATTATCGAAGCTGCTGATACCCGAAAGAGAGTGATTGCAGCGATGGAAATGCTGTTCACAAAGAGAGAGGACCGTCCGGCGAAGAAACACGGGACCAAATAAGAATGAGGTGACGCAGAATGAAAAAAAGAAGAACGCTTTTCGCCATCATTGCCATGGTGCTGTGCTTAGGTCTTTTTACCGGCTGCGCGAAAACGGAGGATGCGGGGGAGGCCGTGGATGAAACCATTAAAGCCTCGATTACCATGATTACCCAGCAGAATCTGGAAGCGCTCACCAGCTACCCGGAAGCGGATATTCTGGCGATGATTGAACAGTACGAGGATGATGGCAATACAACGATGGCTGCCAGCTTAGATTCCTGGCTGACGACCAAGGAAGAAGTCGGTAATCTGGTGCAGCTTGGCGAGATTAACGTAACCCAGAAGGATCGCCAGTTTGTGGCAGTTACCGAGGCAACCTTTGAAAAACGTCCGGCAACCCTTACGGTTTACTATGACCGGACAGGTTCCATTGCCAATATTGAGTATGTTCCTTTCTATACTCTTGGTGAGAATGTAGGCAGGGGAGCGGTACACACCCTGATTGGTATGGGAACCGTATTTATTGTATTAATCTTTATCAGCTTAATTATCAGCTGCTTTAAGTATATTAACGAGTGGGAGAAGAAGAGCGCAGCGGCGAAGGCTCCGGCATCTGCCCCTGTACCCGCCCCGGCTCCGGCTCCTGCACCGGCAGAGGTTGAAGAAGAGGATGTCACTGACGATCTGGAACTGGTTGCCGTGATTACTGCGGCGATTGCTGCATCCCAGAATACCTCGGCTGACGGCCTGGTTGTCCGTTCGATTAAGCGGAAAACCGGTGCAGCGTGGAAAAGAGCGTAAAATAAGTGTGATTAAAGTATGGGTTCTGTAAAAATATGAACAAATATGGAGGAAATCATGAAAAATTATACAATTACAGTGAATGGAAATGTTTATGAAGTAACGGTTGAAGAAGGATTTACCGGCGCTGCTCCGGCAGCCGCACCAAAGGCTCCCAAGGCAGCACCAAAGGCCGCTCCCGCAGCCGCACCAAAGGCAGCCGCTCCGGCAGGGGCAGCAGGCGCAGTTACCGTGGCAGCTCCGATGCCGGGTAAGGTATTGGCAGTGAAGGCGAGCGCAGGTCAGGCCGTGAAGAAGGGTGATGTTATCCTGGTTCTGGAAGCGATGAAGATGGAAAACGATATTGTTGCTCCGCAGGACGGAACCATTGCTACCATTAACGCAGCAGCTGGCGATTCCGTAGAGTCCGGTGCAGTGCTTGCGACGATGAACTAAGCTTTTTGCAGTCGGCGGGCATTTGGGCCTGCTGCGCGGGCAAAAGGCCGCGGTGAACGTTTGCGGACAATACTGCAAAAGAATAAGGGAGAAAGAAATTTTAATGAAAGGATCAATGGCAAACCCATCTTTCACCCTTTTGGTTTGCGTCTTAAAAAGGGCGGGAAACCGCTTGCTTTAAGGCTTGGTGCAAAACATGGATATGGGTAGTACCTTTACCAACCTTCTTCATCAGATGGCGTTTTTTAATCTGGAATTTGGTAATTATATTATGATTGCAGTCGCCCTGGTATTCTTATATCTGGCGATTAAAAAAGGCTTTGAACCGCTGCTTCTGGTGCCGATTGCTTTTGGTATGCTGCTGGTAAATATTTATCCAGATATTATGGTATCTCCTGAGGATGCCTCGAACGGAGTGGGAGGGCTTCTGCACTACTTCTTCCTGCTGGATGAGTGGAGTATTCTTCCTTCCCTGATTTTTATGGGTGTAGGGGCGATGACGGACTTTGGTCCGCTGATTGCCAATCCCAAGAGCTTTCTTTTGGGGGCAGCGGCGCAGTTCGGTATTTACAGCGCGTACTTTTTGGCAATCTTTATGGGCTTTAACGGAAAAGCGGCGGCGGCGATTTCCATTATCGGCGGCGCAGACGGCCCGACTTCGATTTTCCTGGCTGGCAAGTTAGGACAGACCGGTCTGATGGGACCGATTGCGGTTGCGGCTTATTCCTATATGGCGCTGGTTCCGATTATCCAGCCGCCGATTATGAAGCTTCTTACGACTGAGGAGGAGCGAAAGATTAAGATGGAGCAGCTTCGTCCGGTTTCCAAGCTGGAGAAGATTTTGTTCCCGATTATTGTTACGACGATTGTCTGCCTGATTCTGCCTTCCACGGCTCCGCTGGTTGGTATGCTGATGTTAGGCAACCTCTTCCGTGAGTCCGGCGTGGTGAAGCAGTTAGCAGAAACGGCTTCCAATGCATTAATGTATATTGTTGTTATCTTACTGGGTACTTCCGTAGGTGCAACGACGAGCGCAGAGGCATTCTTAAACTGGGATACGATTAAGATCGTTGTTCTGGGCCTGGTTGCTTTTGCCGTGGGTACGGCTACGGGCGTATTGTTTGGCAAGGCGATGTGCAAGCTGACGGGCGGGAAGGTGAATCCGCTGATTGGATCGGCCGGCGTGTCGGCGGTTCCGATGGCAGCCCGTGTTTCGCAGAAGGTTGGGTCGGAGGCTGATCCGACGAACTTCCTGTTAATGCACGCGATGGGACCGAACGTGGCAGGTGTTATCGGTACGGCTGTTGCGGCGGGTGCGTTTATGGCGATTTTCGGAGTTTAGGGAAATCGTCGGCTTTGGCAGTAAATTTGGAGAATTGGGAAATTAATTAGGATGATTAGGAGGAAATAATCATGGCAGATACAGCAAAAAGGCCGGTGAAGATTGTGGAAACCGTCCTTCGTGACGCGCATCAGTCTTTGCTTGCAACCAGAATGTCTACTGAGCAGATGCTTCCGATTATTGATAAGATGGATCAGGTGGGCTATTATGCGGTAGAGTGCTGGGGCGGCGCAACGTTTGATTCTTGTTTGCGGTTTTTGAAGGAAGATCCCTGGGAGAGGCTTCGGAAGCTGAGAGCGGGATTTAAGAATACAAAGCTGCAGATGCTCTTCCGCGGGCAGAATATTTTGGGTTATAATCATTATGCGGATGACGTGGTGGAGTATTTTGTACAGAAGTCGATTGCCAATGGTATTGATATTATCCGTATTTTTGACTGTCTGAATGATATCCGCAACCTGCAGACAGCGGTGAAGGCGACGAATAAGGAAAAGGGACATGCCCAGATTGCCCTGTGCTATACCTTGGGCGATGCCTATACGCTGGAATACTGGAAGGATATTGCCAAGAGAATTGAGGATATGGGTGCGGATTCTCTGTGTATTAAGGATATGGCGGGTCTGTTGACGCCTTATGCGGCGGATGAACTGGTTCATGCACTGAAGGAAGGGACGAGCCTGCCGATTGATCTGCACACGCATTATACTTCGGGTGTGGCTTCGATGACCTATATGAAGGCCGTGGAAGCGGGCTGTGATATTATCGACTGTGCGATGTCGCCGTTAGCCCTGGGAACAAGCCAGCCGGCGACGGAGGTTATGGTGGAAACCTTCCGCGGTACACCTTATGACACGGGATATGATTTGACGAAGCTGGCAGAGATTGCCGAGTATTTCCGTCCGATCCGTGAGGAATCTTTGGCAAGCGGGCTGTTGAATCCGAAGGTATTGGGGGTTAATATTAAGACCCTGCAGTATCAGGTTCCGGGCGGTATGCTTTCCAACCTAGTGAGCCAGCTTAAGGAAGCAGGCAAGGAAGATAAGTACCAGGAAGTGCTTGAGGAGATCCCGAGAGTGCGCAAGGACTTCGGCGAGCCGCCGTTAGTTACTCCTTCTTCCCAGATTGTAGGTACGCAGGCGGTAATGAACGTGATTTCCGGGGAGCGCTATAAGTTAGTTCCCAAGGAGTCCAAGAAGATTATGATGGGCGAGTTCGGACAGACGGTTAAGCCGTTTAATCCGGAGGTGCAGAAGAAGATTATCGGCGATGAAACACCGATTACCTGCCGTCCGGCGGATTTAATTGAGCCGGAACTGCCTAAGTTTGAGAAGGAATGTGCACAGTGGAAACAGCAGGATGAGGATGTACTCTCCTATGCACTGTTCCCGGCGGTAGCCAAGGAGTTCTTCCAGTACCGCGAGGCACAGCAGACAAAGGTAGACCAGGCGGTTGCGGATAAGGAGAGCGGAGCTTATCCGGTGTAAGATAAAAAATACCGGGGATGTAGTAGTGAACTGTATCCCCGGTTTTTGTTATTTATTTGCGGTGTTTATCTATTGTTCTTGTCGGTATCTGTCTAAATGCTTATTGAGTTTTTTGTCAAAACTAAACACATTTTCTTTGTTAATTTTATGGTATGCAATTAATAGGCAATCTACAAAGTCAAGAGAAACTAATGAATAGATATCTATGGCCATCCTGACACATTTGTCCTCTGCACAGGAAATATCATCAAGCATAGAGTATATAAATGTCCGTATGTTGTTTCTATCAATTTGGTAAACTCCTTTTAGTACATAGATGACCTCTGCGATAATTTCCGGTTTTGTATACACATTGCCAGAAGAAACAAGTTCTTTAGCTTTTGATGACATTTCTGGGTTGTCGTTGAGTAGATACCGCAATATGACATTTGCATCAATTAATTGCATGTTTTTCGGCCATTGCATTGGCAAACGCCTCCTTTTCCAAAGGTATCAATGCCGGGTTGGCATATTTATGGGCAATGCCGAATGCAGAAGTTTTCCTTGGTTTGTTTTCAAGGGGTTGCTGTCCATCTTCTTGAAATTTAATAAATTGCATAAAGGTACATACGGATTCGAGCCTGTTTTCGGGTATCGTCTGTAATAAATCCATAGCTTGTTGTAAGGTTGACATAAAATATCCTCTCTTTCTATAAAGAATAAAAAGATTAATTTTCATCCGTTACTTCTGTGTCAGTGTGTTCATGAACAGTTATTGAGGAAGGTAGGAGCAGGTTTTCTGGTATCATCTGCTAATATCATTATATAGATAAAAACTTACAAAATCAATAGCAAAAATTCAATCACTCAACTGCAAGTTGAATTATTGGAGCAAATATATGAATTTGGTGATTGAAATTATAGAAAAAACAGCTTAAACTGATATATTATAAGAGTTAGAATTTAAAAAGGAGGTAATTATGCCAAATAATGATAGAATAGCAGCATTTATTTCTAAAAAAAGGAAAGAAAAGAAATTAACGCAAAAAGAATTAGCAGACAGATTGAATATTTCTTATCAGGCAATTTCTAAATGGGAAAAAGGTTTAGCTATGCCAGGAACAGATGTCCTTATGCAGCTTTCAAAAGAATTAGAAGTAAGTGTAGATTCTATTTTAAATGGAAGTGAAGGCCCGAAGGTATCTTATAGTAAAGCTGGAGTTGATATTTCATATACGGATTTAATAAAAAATGAAATGGAAGAATTTGTTTCTAAAGGTAATCGTCGAATTTTAAATAAAATGGGGGATTTTGCTTCGTTATATGATTTTTCTTTTGAAGATATAGAGCATCCTGTTCTTGTTTTGAAAGCAGAAAAAGATACGATTAAAACTCTAGTTAAAGGTATTTCTGATGCATGTAGAGAAAATGAATGTGTTTTAATCGGTGGAGAAACTTCTATACAACCGCAAGTGGTAGATAAAGGTATTTATGTTTTAACTTCATGTATTGCTGGTGTGGTAGATAAAAAAAAGATTATTAATGGAGAAAAAATAAGTGCAGGAGATAAAATTATAGCCGTGGCTTCAAACGGTTTACATACAAATGGATATTCACTGGTACGATTATTAATGGAAATGTTTCCTGAAATAAAAAAGGAATCTTTAGATGGCGAGTCCTTTATTGATTTGATTATGAAGCCTCATACGGCCTATTATCCAATTTTAAAAAATATTTTGAATACAGATGGAGTTACTGGGATGGCTCATATTACGGGGGGTGGAATTGAGGGAAATGTAAAAAGGATTATACCTGGAGGATTGTGTGCGGTCATTGACTTATCGATGATTGATATTTTATCTATATTTAAGTTTATTAAGAAAAGGGGACATATAGATGATAAGGAGATGTTATCAACTTTTAATTGTGGAGTCGGATTGATAATTATAGCAAAAGAAAACTTTGCAAATAGAATAATAAATTATGTTAATTCGTTTGTGAAATGCTATGAAATTGGCATTATCAAAGAGAATATCGATAAAGAAAAAGTTGAATTTGTAAATGAATTTATATGGTAAAAAAGGCTAAGGAACTACCATATACAAAAACATACATACAAATATACAAATAATATAGGTAGGAGGCAGATAAAACGATTCTGCCTCCTACCCAATTTCTTAGCAGTTAAATATCTAAAAACTCAAAATCCTCATCCGTTTCGTCTTCCGGGTTTTCTTTGTTTTCCGGCTCGGTAAAAGCTTCCGGTATGTCATCCGCGGCTGCTGTGCTGTAGCCGGAGCCGGATTGTGCCTGTGCAGAGGTTCTGCCGCCGGAGGATGTCGGCCCGTTGGTTCTGTCATCGGTCGGTGTCTGCCCATTGGCTCTGTTATCCTGTGGTTCGTCAAATTCCATGGACTCAAAATCTTCTTCGGAAAAGTCCTCGCGCAGGCTTTCCCGGTTCTGAGTCGTCTGCTGTATCTGCGCTGTGTTTTTTGGCGGATAGCTTTCGGCTTCGCTTTCTTCTTCCCCGCGCAGGTATCGTTCTTCGCGGCTGAGTTCACGTCTTCTGGAAGTTCTCTCCGGTTCCGCGCCTTCTCTTGAACGATCCCGGTCGTGCGGGGGTTCCGGTTTGCGGAAAACCAGGAGTACGACAACGATAATCAGCAGGATGGCCACAACCGCGGCCAGGGCGATAATCAGGTAAAGACGGATCTTATAGTCTTCCAGCAGGTTATTGTAATCCTCGGCTACCTTGATGTAATCTTCCTGGGTAATTCCGGTATCCATCGCCGGGTCCTGGAAGTAGCGCTGAATGGTTTTTTCGGTTAAATCGTAGCGGTAGAAGTTCTTCTCCCCTGCGGCATTCATGGCATAGAATACACAGTACTGATGATCGCTTTCTGCCGTCCAGATAAATCCGGTGGCCTTATAGCCGTCGATATCAATGGTGGTTGCCGTAAAGCCTTCCGGTAAGGTCACGCCCTCCTCCGGAGGCAGGATGGTGATGGCCTTTGCTGCGGCTTCCAGGCTGACGCCCTGAAGTGCGGTATCGACAACGGCGGATTCCCCGCCTTCACTCTTATCTACGGAAATCGTGTAATTTTTTACGGTGATTCCGTCGGAAGCGGTGACTTTGATGGTTATGGTATTTTCACCCATCTGCAGGCCCTCGTTTCCTTCGATGGCTACGGTAGAGCCTTCGGCGGCCAGTGCCTGTACATCCACGCTTTCCACATCCATTCCCACATGGATGGAATAGGTATCGATGGCCGGGGAGAATGCCGGGGTCAGGGTTCCGGGAACTACTGCCAGGGAGGCTAAGAAGCCGTCGCCTGCGGCTATGCTTTCCGTACCGGCTATGGTGATGGATGAAGTTCCCTGATGGCTGATGGTTACGGCCTGGGTATCATTGTCATAAACCTCACAGGAAGTAATGGTAATCTGGCTGGTTCCCGGCTTTAATGCCCGAAATTTCATGGTAAATACAATGTTTTTTAAATCTCCGGCATCCGGCCCTCCATGGGCACGCAGGGCACCTGCCCCGCCTTCCACGCTGTTTCCCTCGATAAACTCCAGCGCCGTGGCATCGTAGGCCAGCATAATTTCTGCCCGGCCTAAGGAGGCGTCGGCATTGACCCGCATATTTACGCTTACTTCCTGTCCGACCTCCGTATTGGGGTCGGTGAACATAATCTTTCCTGTAGCTGCCATGGAAACCACTGGAACCATAAGAACCAGCATACATGCCAGGAGAAGCCCTGACAGAATTTGTCTTCGTGTTGTTTTCATTTCCTGATTCTCCACTCTAATTAAAAGTCCGCCGCCGATTAGGCAGCATTAATTTATGTCATCCCGTCAAACCAAGGATAAAACGATTTGGATTGCGGAAAAACTTACGGTACGATGGTCACGTTGCTTCCGCCCGGCCCGGTGTGAACGGCCCCGGAGGATGTCGTACCTGTTGCCGGGGGAGTTCCCGGTCCCGCTGACGGGGCTTGGGTGCTGCCTCCTGTTACGCCGGTTCCTGTTATACCAGTTCCTGCTGCAGCATTTCCGGAATTATCTGTTCCTGCCATGCCGCTTCCCGGGGCAATCACACCGCTTCCGCCGTTTCCTCCTGCTGAAACGCCGTTTTGCTTCGTAATCCGCAGGCGGTATTCGCGTACAGCGCCGTTCTGGGCAGTTACGGTGACTTTTACTTCGGTAACTGCGGTATTTAAGGCAATCGTACCTGTTCCGGCAACTACGGATGTCGAATCTGCCGCAGCCGCATAGAGGATAATACTGCTTTCATTATTGCCCACATTGACATCATAGGTCAGGGTATCCGGACTGAATGCAGGGGAGAGGTTATAGCCGTTGATGGTAAGGCTTTGCAGCTTGTTATTCGGACTTCCTCCTCCGTCTGGTTTTGCACAGGCATTTTCCGGCATATTGCGGTAGACAGGGATGGAAAAACGCATAACGGTTTTTCGCATGGTTTCATTATAAGCCTCGGCCATCTTTGCGCCCTCGGCCGCCGCACCCTCAACATTGGTCATGTACTGGTGCTTGTAGAGATTCGTTCCCTGCACATTAAATTTTTTCAGGTAAAATGTATTCTGTCCGGCTTTCATATAATTCTGCCCGTACTGGAGGGCACCGCCGATAATGGATTTATCTGCGCTGTTCCAGGGCCGCAGGTAATTTCCTGCCTGGGAAGCGTACCATAAGCCCCTCTGGACAGCCGTCATGCCGTTGCTGGCGTAGGCTTCAAAATTATAGAAATTATAGTAACCGCTTTTTCCGGAAATGGAATCGGATTTTCCATCCCGTCCCTGTTCCTGAAGAATCATTGCCGTAAGGACGTAAGGGCTGACGCCGGACTGTGCACCGGCTTCAAGAAGAATATCCACATACGGCGCAGACGTCCCGGTAAATCCGGTATTTCCTGAAGGGTTCTGTGTCGTCTGGCCTGGTTTTGCAGCTGAACTTCCTGAACCTCCCGGCCCCACTGTACCGGAGCCGCTGTCGTTTCCGGGAACGGTTGCGGCAGGTGCGGTCTGTGATGCCGGGGGAGTTCCAGTCGTTCCCGGCTGCTGTGCGCCCCCGTTTGTTCCGGAACCGGCAGGTTCTCCGGATACGCCGTTTCCGTTCGTCCCTGTATTTTCACCGGGTCCCACAAGGGCAACCGAATCCGTTACCTGGTCAGTTTGATGGCGGCTGACGGAGAGCCTGTCCTTATTCTGGCTGAGATTTGCTCCCGGGGAAACCCCCAGCCATACATCCGAGAATGCGCCGCTTCCATTTGTACCGGAAGAAGTCGTACCGGAAGAGGTTTGGTTTTGCGTCCCGGAGTTTCCGGCCGTCCCCTGGCTGTAACCCGGACCGTAATTACTTCCCGAACCTTTAGTACCGGAGGGATTGTTTTCCGAAGACCCTGTCCCTAAAGACGAATCTTGTGGCCCGGTTCCGGTGCTGACGCCGGTGTCTGTCTGTCCGGTATTTCCCGTATTTCCCGTTCCCGAAGTCTGTCCGTTTCCGGTATTTCCCGTTCCCGAAGTCTGTCCGCTTCCGGTATTTCCCGTTCCCGAAGCCTGTCCGCCCAGGGCTGCCCCGGTTCCCTGATAAGCGCCGCCGACGCTTCCATTTCCTTCCAGAAATGTTCCCTTAACCATGGAAGAGAGTCCCTCGCGGGTATGTATGGAGGCGTCGTAGTCCTGTAAAAGGAACTGGAAAATATAAGTTTCGTTTAAGAAATTTCTGGGGTCCATGTAATAGCGGATAATATCCTCGCTTGCGGCAACCCATGAACTTCCGTCAAACCCCGGCCACGTTCCGGTTGTCCAGTCATAGGCCCCCGGTGCCGTGGATTTCCAGGAGGAGGGGCTGCTGCTGGCCACCAGGTTTCTCCCCACTAGGCTTTCGTTTTGAATCACTTCATTCCAGTCCAGCCCCGTGTCAAAGGCGGTGAACACCCACTGCGGGTAGCGGGCGTGAAGCTCTCTGAGGGCAGGGCGGTAGGATTCCGGAAATCCCTGGCCGTTTAAGTAGGCTTCAAAGTCCGTATTGCTGGTGTTGGAGGCGGAGGAAAAAGTGATATAGCTTCCCTGGACATATCCTGTCGCCGCTTCACCCGCGGTTCCCGTAAAACGTATCTGATACCATAAGCTTCCGTCGGCAGCCGCAGCCTCACTCAGGACGGTAACGGGTGCCCCATAAGAAAGCTTTCCCACAACGGTGTTTGTTGTTCCGGGAGCGCTTCGTACATTCAGTGACGTTGCCGAAACCAAAGCCGTTCTTTCCGCCCCGTAGCTTATCCCCGGAAAACCGCTGTGTTTAAAGGAAACGCAAAAAGGCTGACCGGCGAGCATCAGCAGGCTCAGTCCGAGGCTAAGGACTTTTTTCCAATGTTTTTTCATCTTGTACTCCTAATTTTTCCAAATCTCCCTGAAAAAACCCATGTTTCTTCCTTTTTATTGGAAGGAAAAAATGAGAATTATGCGGAATTACTGTTAAAAATGTTAAATTATTCGCTTTTCTATTATAATGATAAACTTCCTATACGTCAACAAAATCAAAAAAAGTTCATCGTAGAAATAGGAATTTGTAAGTTTTGGGTTAAGTTTTGTAAGGAAAATGAAAGGTTGAAGTGACTGTGAATGTGTGAACAGCAGCAGGTTGAAAAAGTAATCCAGACACGATTTTCTTTGCTTTTTCATACGATAACCTATATATAGAATAATAAAAAATCAATCCAGGAGGGTTTTATGTGTGGAATCGCAGGTTTTTATCAGCCAGAGAAAGACTATCAATCGACCAGAGATCATGCCTGCAGGATATTGAGCAAAATGAGCAGTGTGCTGGGGCACAGGGGGCCGGATTCTTCGGGGATATGGCTGGGCAGGGAAGGCGGGCTTGCCCATGCGCGGCTGGCCATTATTGATTTAATCGGCGGCGGGCAGCCCATGATAAAGCGCCTGGGCGATCAGCCGGTTGCCATAGTCTATAACGGAGAACTCTATAATACCGAGGAGGTGCGAAAGGATCTGCTGCATCTGGACTATAGTTTTGAAACCAGCAGCGATACAGAAGTTCTGCTGAATGCCTATCTTGCGTTTGGAGCGGATTTTGTCAAACGCCTGAACGGTATCTTTGCCTTTGCCGTGCTGGACAGCCGAAAAAGACAGATCATGCTTTGCCGGGATCGGGCGGGGGTTAAACCGCTTTTTTACACCCGGCAGGGCGGGGAACTGATTTTTGCCTCGGAAATCAAAGGGATTTTTGCCCATCCCGAAGTCGTTCCCCGATTAAAAAAGGAAGGTTTACAGGAGATTTTTTCTATCGGCCCGGCGCGTATTCCCGGTTCCGGGGTGTTTGACGGGATAAAGGAAGTGCTTCCGGGACATTATCTTATCGCGGATGCATCGGGGATGAGGGATTGCTGCTACTGGAAGCTGGAAAGCCGTCCGCATAAGGACAGCCTGGAAGAAACCATCGAAAAGACGTCCTTTCTTCTTCAGGATGCCGTCCGGCGGCAGATGGTGTCGGATGTGCCGATCTGCACGTTTCTTTCCGGCGGGATTGACAGCAGCGTGGTTTCTGCGATTTGTGCAGGGGAGTTAAAGAAAAAGGGAAAGCAGCTCCACACTTTTTCCTTTGATTTTACGGGCAATGATCAGTTCTTTAAGGCCAATGACTTCCAGCCCTCCCGCGACCGCCCCTATGTGGAAATGATGGCGAAATTCCTGGAGTCCAACCACCATTATCTGGAATGTTCCAGCACCGTGCAGGCCGACCGGCTTTATGACTCCGTTCTCGCCCATGATCTTCCGGCGATGGCCGACGTCGATTCCTCCATGCTTCAGTTTTGTTCCATGGTAAAGGAAACCTGTAAGGTGGCATTGACCGGGGAATGTGCGGATGAAATCTTCGGCGGCTATCCATGGTTTCATAAGGAAGAGTTTTTCAACGCGGATACCTTTCCCTGGTCGATTCATCCCGGGGCGCGTCAGGTGATTTTAAAAGATGAGGTGCTTGATGAACTGAAGATGGAGGAATTTATCCGGGAAACCTACGAAGCTTCCGTAGCCGAAACCCCGCGTCTGGAAGGCGAGGGTAAGACCGAGGCCCGGCGCAGGGAGATTTCTTACCTGAATCTTCGCTGGTTTATGCAGACGCTGTTAAACCGGATGGATCGCACCAGTATGTATTCCGGGCTGGAAGCGAGGGTTCCCTTTGCCGATCACCGGATTATCGAGTATGTCTGGAATGTTCCCTGGGAATTTAAAACCGCGGGCGGTGTGGCAAAATCCCTTCTTCGCCAGGCAAGCCGGGGGCTGGTGCCGGAGGAAGTTCTCTTCCGAAAGAAATCTCCCTACCCCAAAACCTATGACCGGGGATATGAAGCCCTGCTTGCAGAACGCATAAGGGAAATGGCCGGGGACAGTCATTCTCCGGTGATGAACTATCTGGACAGGAAAAAACTGGAAGATTTTTTGCAGGCACCCTCCGATTATGGAAAACCGTGGTACGGGCAGCTTATGGCAGGGCCGCAGATGCTGGCTTATCTTTTGCAGATTAATTTCTGGATGGAAAAATTCAGGGTGGGATAGGTGTTCGGCAAAATTTGTACTTTCCATTGCGGGGATGAAATGTTATATTGGTAATAGAGGCAGAAGTGTTGCTGTGAACGTGTGAACAGTAACGCAGAAGTACATGCCGGGACAAAGGAAAAGAGGTGGAAGGCATATGCAGATTGAGCGAATTTATATCAAAAATTTCAAATCCATCCGGGAAATGGAAATTGAGGGTATCGAGCGTGCATTGATTCTGGTGGGGAAGAATAATACAGGGAAAACGTCGATTATTGATGCTCTGCGGGCCGTTTTTGGCATTTACCAGGTATCGGAAAAGGATTTTAATGTAAAAAAGCAAAATATTGAGATTGGCATTACCCTGCGTCTGACCGAGGAAGACTTGCATCATCTTCATCAGCAGGGGAGGGTAAGCCTTTATAAACGATATGAGGTCTGGAAAAGGGATTTTTGTGCAAAGCTGCCGTCTTACCATGAGGGAAAACTTTCTTTTACCGGGGTAATTAACTGGAAAAAGGAAGTGCGCTACAATGACGAGTATAAAAAAGATAACCCGAAAATACCGGAAATTTTTCCGCGGGTTTATTATATTGACACCAATCGCAGGCTTTCTCAGTTTCAGGAAGATTTACTGATGTTTCGGGAAGATGTGCAGTTAGAGCAGCTTCGCGCCCGCAGCTGTATCTTCAGTCAGGCCAAAACCTGCAACCAGTGCTTTCAGTGTATCGGGCTGATTAATCAGAAAATGCCTTCCGAGTTAAATATTGCAGAAACCGCCCGTTTACTGGAATATAAAATGTATCAGCTGAATATCAAAGATTTTGAAGAAAAAGTGAACCGGAACTACCGGAAAAACGGCGGTCATGAGAAGCTGCTGTTTACCTTAAACTGTAACACCCAGGAAATGTTTAAAATTAAAGCAGAAACCTGCCGTGAAGAAGGGGAGGAAACCTGTCCGATTGAATATCTTAGTAATGGGATGCGCAGTCTTTATATGCTTTCCATGCTGGAAACCTATACTGATGATGAAACAAAAATTCCCAGTATTATTATCGTTGAAGATCCTGAGATTTTTCTTCACCCGCATTTGCAGAAAATTTCCGGGGAAATCCTTTATCGGCTGTCGAAGAAAAATCAGGTGGTTTTCACTACGCATTCGCCGAATCTTCTTCCGAATTTTACCAGCCGTCAAATCCGTCAGATTATTCTGGATGAAAAATTTTATTCGATTGTCAATGAAAAGGCGGATATTGACAGCATATTAGATGCCCTGGGTTACGGCGCGAATGATTTAATGCACACGAATTTTGTCTTTATTGTCGAAGGAAAACAGGATAAGAGCCGCCTTCCGCTTCTGCTGGAAAAGTATTACTCGGAAATTTATGATAGTGAAGGACGTTTGCAGAGGATATCCATTATCACAACAAACAGCTGTACGAATATTAAAACCTATGCCAACTTAAAATATATGAATCAGGTCTATATCCGCGATCAGTTTTTAATGATCCGTGACGGTGATGGAAAAGACGCCGAAGAACTGGCGGACCAGCTTTGTCATTACTATGAGGCAAGGAACCAGGAGGATATCGATAAGCTTCCACGGGTGACCAGGAAAAATGTGCTGATCTTAAAGTACTATTCCTTTGAAAACTATTTCCTAAATCCGCAGGTTATGGCAAAGCTGGGCATTGTGAAGAGCGAAGAAGATTTTTACGAAATCCTTTGGGATAAATGGCAGGACTATCTTTGGAAGCTCAAGAGCGGAAAAAAACTGACTGCCGCCATTGGAAAGAACCTGGAAAGCATACAGGATATCAAAGAACATATGGAAGATATCCGCATTCATCTGCGCGGCCACAATCTTTATGATATTTTTTACGGTCCCTTTAAAAAAGATGAAGCTTACCTTCTGCACCAGTACATTGAACTTGCACCCAGGGATGATTTTAAGGATATTTTGGATAAGATTGATGCGTTTCCTTATTTTAACAGCCGAAAGCTTGCCGCTGCAGCACCATAACACACCAGTCATGATAGTGTAACTTTACCTGGGGAATTTTAAAAAATAAAAAAATAAGACGACAT
>CAMNRM010000085.1 GCA_946553025.1 uncultured Clostridium sp. | reverse complement strand
GGAGCCGGCACACTGTGGATGGGGAGGCGATGCCATTCTTTAATGGAAGATACTCCCTCAGTTCTTCCAGATGCTTTTTACACCACCTGAGGCTCCTGCGTACCGTCGTCTTCCCCGCAAGGAAGCCAGCCACAAGGCATACCAGCACTTCCGCAAGGTCATGTTTTGTTTCCCGGCCGCATCTTGGATCTGGCACCGCCCTCATATATTCTAGGAGTGGTTTTGTCCGGAATCCTTTTTCAGCACAGGGATAGATCCACCCCCGTTTTTTCCAGCAGCAGTTCCTGCTCCCGGTTTATCCTTGATACCGCCCTTCCTTTTTCCATGTAAAGCAGGTAAATGCTTTTCAGCACCTGCAGTTCCTGCAGCCCGGTTCCATGTTCTTTATACATACGCCTGCAGGGGGATGCGCTGTACACCGTGGAGCCAATCATGAAACTGTGCCGGAAAAATGGTTGGTGTTATATTCTGACCCAAAAAGAGAGCCGTCAAAAGACAGTAGGGGAAATGTATGATTGGATCTGTAAGGAGGGCGAGCAGAACGGAAAGAAGGGGATATGCAGGGAGAAGGGGAAGGGGGCGTATGTAAATGGAGTGGAGGAAACAGCAGGAAAAACGGAGAAGATGAACGTATATGAGTATGAATATGAAACGGAAAAGAAAGGAAAGAGGCAGAAGGTAAAATTTCAATGGATCACAAATATAGAAGTGACCGTGCGGAACATAGAGGAACTGATCGAAGCAGGGAGAGGGAGATGGAAGATCGAAAATGAGGGGTTCAACAATCAAAAGAACGGCCAGTATCGAATCAGCCATATCAACAGCCGTAACAGCAGGGCAATGAAGAACCATTATCTGCTGACCCAAATAGCGGACATGGTGATGCAGCTATATCTTTGTTGGTCGCCAATGATAAGAGAAGCAAGACAGAGCATAAAAAATACATCTTCCAGGCTGTTGGAAAGTTTTTGCCGACATACCGTAAGCGAAGAAGATGTACTTTATATAGAGAGATACACAACAGTATATCTCAGCTAACGGAACTATTATACGACAGGTGGTGGGAAAAGGGAAGAGAAGAATGGGAAAAAGAGAAAAAAGTTATCCACAAAAAAGTAGAAGATAGAGTAAGTATGCATGTCAGATGTGGATAAGTATAGGAATGAGCGGTATAGTTTTCCACAGGCGATAACAGATGAAGAACGTATGTTCTTGCATGAAATTTATTCCTCAACGCTGGAGAAGGGAGGCTTTACCTTGTAGCTGAACAAAAAATATGTTATCATAGGATAAAATCCTGTCACGTTATAAAAACAGGTAAAAATGTCAGGAGAAACATGGGATATACATTGTTAAGAAGGATCTGTTATGAAAAAACGAATTTTAGAGTTGATTGAAGGCGAAGATAAGAAAAATCCTTTGACAGATGATGAGATCGCCATTCGTCTGGGGATAAACCGAAAAACAGTTACCCTTAACCGCCAGGAAGCGGGAATTGCAGATTCCAGGGAACGGAAGCGTCCGGTATTAAAGGCAAGGCTCCGGGAATTGATAAAGGAAGACTCTGCCATGTCGGAACGAGAACTGACCAGACGTTTGGAAGCGGAAGGATTTGTGGTGGGAAAGTATGTGGTTGGCAGGCTGGCAGAGGAGATTCGGGAAGAATATAGATCGGCAAAAGCAAAAGAACAGGAAACTGTTGGAAAAACAGAAAAGAAAGTTTCTTCGCCGATATCTTGGGAAAAGCCGGACACCAGCGTGTTTCGGAATTTTATCGGCTATAGAGGAAGTCTGATGAACCAGATATCCCAGGCACAGGCAGCAGTCCTTTATCCCCCAAAGGGGCTTCATTGTCTGATTTACGGGCCGTCAGGGGTTGGCAAAAGTTATTTGGCAGAGCTGATGCACAGCTTTGCCTGCGGTACGGAAAATTTCGGAAAAAATCCGCCTTATTTTGCTTTTAACTGTGCAGATTATGCGGACAACCCGCAGCTGCTTTTAGCCCAGCTGTTTGGTTATAATAAAGGCAGCTTTACCGGAGCGGATAAGGATCGCAAAGGTGTCGTGGAATTGTGCAATGGAGGAATATTGTTTCTCGATGAGGTTCACCGCCTTTCCCCGGAAGGCCAGGAGCTTCTGTTTTATTTGATGGACAGAGGCAGATTCCGCAGATTGGGCGAGGTAGATACCCAGCGGGAATGTCATCTGATGATTATTGCTGCAACGACAGAAAATCCTCAAAGCTCCCTTCTGGTAACCTTTCGGCGAAGAATCCCCATGATTATTGAAATTCCTCCTTTGCGGGAGCGCCCGCAGGAAGAATGTCTGGAATTTATCAGCAGCTTTTTCTGGCAGGAAGCCAGTTTGCTGGGAAAATATATTATTGTGAAAAAGGAAGTCCTGCAATATCTGATGAGCGTAGATTATGTGGGAAATGTGGGACAGGTTAAGTCAGATATTAAGGTGTGCTGTGCAAAGGCTTTTCTGGAAAGCAAGCGAAAAAAATCAGAAACTATCGAGGTTGATTTCGGATGTCTGACCAGGGGGATGAAGGGTGTGCTTCCGGCAGGTTATACAAGCCAGAATTTACGTCTGGTACAGGAGGATATGTATTTTTATCCGGAAGGTGCTCCCGGAGAGCAGAGATCAAGCGAAGAATTGAAGAATTGGGATCTTTATGGGATTTTGGAGCGCACCTATGACCGTCTGGTAAAAGCCGGAGTCAGTGAAGGAGAGATCAACAGCAGACTGACATCAGAGATAGAAGCGCAGCTCTTCCGGGGAATACGTCAGATAGAAAATTCTCGCTTCAGCGGAGATGAGATGGTGACGATTGTGGGCGAGGAGATCATGAAGATGACCAGGGATATCTATCAGATGGCAAAACAATATTTTGCCGATCTGCGGGACTCCCTTTTATATCCGCTGGCCGTTCACATGAAAATGGTACTTCAGAGAAATGACAGTAAAAGCCGGGTAGCAACCAGGGTGCAGGGATTAAAGACGAGATATAAGAGAGAATATGAGGCTGCTGAAAAGATCTGGCAGGAAATCAGCCGTAAATATTATCTTAGTGTGCCAGAAGAAGAGATTGGATTTCTGGCGATGTATCTATATCGCTTCCGGGAACATGAAGAGAGTGAAAAGAAGCGCATCAGTGTGCTTGTAGTTTCTCACGGGGCAGTCGCCTGCGGCATGGCGGAGGTGGCTAATGCAGTGCTTGGGACAGATCATGCCAAGGGACTGGAGATGAATTTAATGGATTCCCCGTCAGAAATGACAGAAAAGGTTATTCAGGCAGCCTTGATGTTAAATCAGGGGAAAGGGATTATTATTCTGGCGGATATGGGTTCCCTGATGCTGGTAGGAGAAAAAATTCGGGAACGTTTAAAAATTTCCGTAGGCATTGTGGGAAGAACCGATACGATGATGGTCATCGAGGCAGTGCGCAGAACGCTCTGGACCGATGACAGCTTAGAGCAGATTGTGGAAGCATTAGATACCAAGCGTTTTCTTTCGCCGAGGGAATCGGGGAAAAAAACCTGTAAGAAGGCAGTTCTTTGTTTATGTATTACCGGGGAAGGATCGGCAAAGATGTTAAAGGACTTTATTGAAGAGCGCCTGAAAAGCAGTCTGGAAGGCGTTGAAATTCTGGTTCGCGGATATATCGAGGCGGCAGATGTCAGCCAGATTATTCAGAAAGCGGAAGAAAATTATGAGATTCTGGCTATTGTAGGAACGATTGATCCGGAACAGGAAACCTATCCTTTCTTGTCACTTCAAAAAGTATATTCGGGAAATGGTCTGGGAATTCTTCGGAGAATTTTAAAGCGCCGGCAGCTATTGGAGGAAAATGATCTTAAAGAGGTAATCCATTCTCAGCACATTTTATTATCTTCAGGCTGCCGGTATAAGGATGAACTTCTGGATAAGATGATTGGAGGTTTGGCAAAGGACGGTTTTGTCGATGAGGGATTCCTGCTGAGCGTGTACAAAAGGGAAGGGATGATGACCACGGTTTTAAACGGAGGGATTGCAATTCCGCATGGGAATCCTGAATATGTCCAAAAACCGGCCATTGCGGTAACAAAATTAGACACACCGGTGGCATGGGATGGGATCAACACCGTAGATTTAATTTTTGTCCTGGCATTGGATGAAAAATCAAAAAAATATTTTGAGCAGTTATATCAGATTATCTCCGATGAATCCATGGTTTCTGCGCTTCGCAGATGTGGAAGGCCGGAAGAAATCTATCAGCTTTTATGCAGAAGCACAAAATCAGACAAATAATGGCATGGTTCTTGCTCTTAATTAAGGTGAAAGGAGTGAGGACAATATGAGCATTCAGAATTTTCCAAAAGTAACTGTTATTCTAAGAGGTTACACCTATCCGCAGATTCGGTCAGTTGTGAAAAATCTTGCAGGAAGCAAGCTGCGCTCTGTTGAAATTACCATGAATACACCAGGAGCCCTGGAAGCGATTGAAAAAATCAGCCAGGAATTTGGGGATTCGGTCATGGTTGGAGCAGGCACAGTGCTTACCTGCGAGCAGGCACAAGAATCTATTCGGGCAGGTGCAGCCTTTCTTTTATCTCCCACCATGCTGGATAAGAAGATTCTGGATCTGTGCAGAGAGAAGCATGTGATCAGCGTACCAGGCGCATTTTCTCCCACGGAAATTAAAAAGAGCTTTGAGGATGGTGCGGATATTGTAAAGGTATTTCCGGCAGCCAGATTGGGGAGCAGGTATCTGTCGGACATCGCGGCCCCTTTGGGAAAAATGCCGCTGATGGTGGTGGGGGGAATTGGGACTGCGAATATTGCGGAGTATTTTCAGGCAGGTGCGTCCTTTGCAGGAATTGCCTCTGGAATTTTTAACAAGGAAGATATTCTCAGCCAAAATGAAGAGGGGATTCGGAAATCCATTGAAGAAATGGAGAATACATTAAGAAAACTGGAAGGAGAGTGACAGTATGAGCATTGCATTTGACCAATCTTTAATATTAAAGATTGAAAATGCGAAAACAAATATGGAGGTGCTTTCACAAATGTGTGAGCATCTCTGTGAAAGAGGAATCGTTAAAGATACTTATTGTAAAGCAATTCTGGAGCGGGAAGAAAGTTTTCCGACGGGCCTGAATACCCATGGAATTAATGTGGCAATCCCCCATGCGGATGTGAGTCATGTAAATACGGCATCATTGTGTGTAGCAGTATTAAACCCGACCGTTGATTTTCGTGCAATGGACGAGCCGGAGGATGCCGTAGCTGTAAGTCTGGTGATTATGCTGGTGCTTACAGAACCTCATGGACACCTGGAAATGCTCCAGAAAATTGTCGGTCTGATTCAAAATCAGGAAGATGTAAAGCAGATTATCAATGCCAAAGATAAGGGAACGATTGAGGCCGTTATACGAAGATATCTGCTGGACGTATAAAGGAAAGGCAGTGATTTGTTACACTGAATTTCTGCAGATGCAAAATAAGAAAAAAGAAAAAAAGTTAAAGAAAGGAAAAATCATTATGAAAAGAGTATTAGTGGCATGTGGAAACGGAATTGCAACTTCAACAGTTGTCGCAACGAAAATTCGTGAAAAATGTGAGGAAAATGGTGTTGCTGTCACCGTTAATCAGTGCAAGCTTTTAGAGGTAGAATCTAAAGCCGATGATTACGATTTGCTGGTAACTACCGGGAAATTTACCGGCGGAACCGTAACCATTCCAGTGATTACAGCAATCTCTCTTTTAACCGGAATCGGAGAAGAGGCGACTTTAGATCAGATTGTGGAGGAACTGAAGAAATAAGTAAACAAACAGTAAAAAAATACGGGAATAAGAGAAAATACGGGAATGTGAGTGGAGGTAGGCAATATGCAAATATTTTATAATATTTTTAATGTGATCCTGGATGCCGGGGCAACGGTCATGCTTCCTATTATTATTACCATTGTGGGTCTTGTCTTTGGCGTTAAGCTGGGAAAGGCATTTCGCTCCGGCCTGATGCTTGGGATTGGTTTTGCGGGTATTAATCTGGTAATTAATATGATGAAAAGCAGTATTGGTCCGGCAGCACAGGCAATGGTTGAAAATTTTGGGATTCATCTGGATATTCTGGATGTGGGTTGGGGCTCGATTGCAGCAGTGACCTGGGCATCTCCAATTATTGCTTTGCTAATTTTTGCGATTCTGGCAACCAATATTATTATGCTTGTGCTGAAAATTACCGACACGCTGGATGTGGATATTTGGAATTACCATCACATGGCCATCGTGGGGATTTTGGTATATTATGTGACAAAAAATGTGTTTTTGGGTGTTTCTGCATCCATCGTTATGGCTGTGGTTTCTTTTAAATTGTCCGATTGGACAGCGCCTCTGGTAGAGGATTTCTTTGGAATTCCGGGTGTTTCGCTTCCCACCATGTCGGCTTTATCCAGCGTGATTATTGCTGCTCCCTTAAACTGGATTTTGGATCGGATACCTGGTGTAAATAAACTGGATTTCAGTGTAAAAGATGCCAAGAAATATTTGGGGATTTTCGGTGAACCCATGATGCTGGGGTTGATTTTCGGATGCGTCATCGGGGCCCTGGCCCGTTATTCAGTGGCAGAAATTCTTACTCTTGGTGTAAATATGGCTGCGGTTATGGTATTGATTCCTAAGATGACTTCCCTGTTTATGGAAGGTCTGATGCCAATTTCCGACGCGGCAAAGAAATTCTGCCAGGAGAAATTTAAAGGCAGAAATCTTTTGATTGGTCTGGACGCAGCAATTGTTGTAGGTAATCCGGACGTTATTACTACTTCTCTGATTGTTATCCCATTAACGATTCTGATGGCCGCTATATTGCCCGGAAACCGCGTGCTGCCCTTTGCTGATCTGGCAGTTGTAACTTTCCGGGTAGCGCTGCCTGTGGCAATGACCAAGGGAAATCTGTTTAAAAATATTATTATCGGCCTTTTTTGCACAGCAGCGATTTTGCTTGCCGGTACAGCAACCTCCCCGCTCCTTACAGCACTTGCCACAGAGGTGGGGCTGGATTTGGGAAGCAATATGATTACATCTTTTGCAGGTCCCAGCCTGACCGTAAGTTATCTGATTTATACTGCATTTACAGGAAATCTGCTGATCTCTGTTCCGGTTATGCTTTTGGCAATTGGTGCAATATGGTTCTTTATGGCACGTAAGGGACGTCAAAGCATGGCAAAGGCATAAAACAGCAAAATCCTGGACAGCGAAAAATATGGTGCCCGAAAGGGTATGCAACACTGTGAAACGTGCACAGAATGGAGGAAATGATGATAAGAGCAATTGATAAGCTGGAACCCTTTCAAAGAGCGATTTCAAAGGCTCATCTTGCCTCGGCAGGCGTATCCCTGGATGCGTTGGACACGAAACCGCTGATTGCCATCGCTAACAGCTGGAATGAAATTTGTCCGGGGCATGAGCCGCTAAAACAGCTTGCAGAGGAAGTAAAAAAAGGAATCCTGGAGTCCGGCGGAGAGCCGGTGGTATTTAATACTGTTGCCATGTGCGACGGAATAGCACAGGGACATTCCGGCATGCGTTACTGCCTGCCTCACCGGGAAATTATAACAGATTCAGCGGAAGCAATGATTGTGGGCGAAGGGGTGTTTGATGGTGTAGTTTACATGGGCTCCTGTGATAAGATTGTACCCGGAATGCTTAATGCGGCAGCGAGAATTAATTTGCCGTCCGTTATCGTAACATCAGGTCCGTGTTTTGCCAAAATAAAGCCCAATGAGTCGAAGGAGCTTCGCCAGCGCTTTCTGCGGGGGGAGATTACTGAACGAGATGTAATCGAAGGAACTTTAAAATACTATACCGGGCCGGGAATTTGCCCGTTTTTGGGCACAGCCAACACCATGGGCGCATTGTGTGAAGCCTTAGGTATGATGCTTCCAGGCGGAAGCCTTATTCCTTCCAGCACCAGTATGCGCCGATTCTCAGCCAGAGAGTCGGGACGGGCAGTGATGAAGCTGGTGGAGAAGCAGATTACACCGGCGCAGATCATGACAAAGGAAGCCCTGGAAAATACCATTACCCTTCTCAGTGCCATTGGCGGTTCTCTGAATGCTCTTATACACCTTCCGGCGCTGGCAGCCGAATTGGGAATTGAACTGGATTGGGATGATTTTTCTGAAATTACAAGCAAAACACCGGTACTGACGGCGATTGTTCCGAATGGCAATCAGACCGTAGTGGATCTGCATTACGCAGGAGGAATTCCGGCAGTAATGAAAGAACTGAAACCGGTGCTGCACCAGGAAGTAATGACCGTGACCGGAAAGACTCTTGGAGAAATCCTGGACGAAACTCCCGATGGTGACAAAGAAACCATTCGCAGTATGGCAGAGCCCGTATCTAAAGCAGACGGCATACAGGTACTTTATGGAAACCTGGCGCCTGACGGGGCGTTAGTGAAAACTTCCGCCGTGCCGGAAGATGTCCGTGTATTTACAGGCACAGCAAAGGTATTCAACAGCGAAGATGAGTGTTATGGGGCATTTCGGGAAAAGCAGATTCAGGAAGGAGATGCCGTGATTGTCCGCTATGAAGGGCCCAAAGGCGGTCCCGGGATGAAGGAACTGCACCGGATCACGGAAATTATCAAGGGAATTCCCAAAACAGCCGTTATTACGGACGGAAGATTTTCAGGTGCCAGCGGCGGTCTTAGTATCGGATATTTATGTCCAGAAGCAGCAGATGGCGGACCTATTGCCCTGGTAAGGGATGGGGACAGAATCTCTGTGAACCTGGCCAAAGGAGAGATACTTCTGGAGGTCAGCGAGGAAGAATTAGAAAAACGCAGAGCGGAATGGAAACCTGTGGAACGTGCCAGAGAGAAGGGACTGCTCCGCCGGTATGCGCAGACTGTCAGTACAGCCAGAAAAGGCGCAACGTTGAAATAATGAATGAAAAACAGAATATTGCAGCAGTTTATAATTAGGAAAAACGCTGCAATGTTCTGTTTTTTATTTTTGACAGGCAAGCGGAAAGCATTTTTGGGAAAATAAGTAATATGGCCGTTAACCGGAGAGGTTGTATTCTGGCAGCCGGATTTCGGTTTTCAGTATGGAAATGGAAGGAGCCACCCAGAATTATATGAGCCACAATGAGGATCGGTGTTAAAGATAATACGAGTCTGCCTGAACCGGGGGCAGAGAGGGACCATATTGCTACCGATATACCTACATTGTGCTCAGAAATGTTCCAAATCAAGCCCTATGCGGACAAGCCCAGTGCTTTTGGTTTATCTGTACATAGCTTTGTCAGCTATGATAGAATTGGTAAGTGGGATGAGGAAAGGTACAGGAAAGGTGGCAGAAAGCCTTATTTTATCGAGCTTGGCGGCACTCCGAGATGGATAAATCTCTATGCGGTAGCGGACGCAGATGTCTATTATAATTATGAAGCGTGAGAAAAAGAACTTGTCTGAAAGAAGTTGGACAAGCTCATTTTTCTATAGGAAACTACACCATCGTTAGCTTTACTCATGTGTGTTTTACTAAGTTGACTTTTTGGGAAAAATCGGATATACTATAGTAAAGTACACAATCGTTGAGAAATTTGCGTGTGGTTTAGTAGAGGTGAAACAATGCTTGATGAAAAGTCGATAAACGCTGTTAGGAAGATTTTTTCCAAACATGATTATATAATGACGACAGCTCAATTGGATTCCTATAGAATCTACTATGCGGATATTCAGCAGCTATTAAACGAGGGCTTCATTGAAAAAATCAAACGGGGCTATTATCATTGGACGGAAATCTATGGCGAACAGGAAGTTAAAATTATCAACCGTCTGTTCCCCGATGCGGTGCTTTGTATGGAAACTGCCCTCTTTTACTATCAATACAGCGACCGCAATCCTGCCGAGTGGAATATTACGATTGATAAAAATGTCTCCAGAAGCCGTACAAACATTGATTATCCATTTGTAAAGGCATATCGGGTTGAGCCTGTTTTAGTCCCCCTTGGCGAAACAAAAGGCAGCATTAACTTTGTGGATGTTCGTATCTATGACCGTGACCGTACCATTTGCGATGTGCTGCGGAATATGAACAAAATGGATAAGGAGATTTTTAATAAGGCAATACAAGGGTATGTAAAAGACCCGAAAAAAAATATACCGAACCTAATGGAGTATGCAAAGGTATTGCGTATGCAAAAGCGTGTAAAAGAATTGATTGGAGTGTGGTTGTGATGGCTGATGTAGCGGCATCTGTTTTGGCAAAGCTAAAGAACAAAGCGAAAGCGGCTGGTATCAGCTATCAGCAGTGCCTACAGCTTTTTATGCAGGAGGAGTTTTTGCGGAAGCTCTCAAAGTCTGGATATGAAGATACGCTTATTCTCAAGGGCGGATTGTTTATCTATACGCTCACCAATTTTGAAAGCCGAGCGACGATTGATGTGGATTTTCTGCTTCGTAGCGTTTCCAATTCATTGGACGAGGTAAAAGCACTTATCCTAAAAATCATGGCTACGCCTACGGGCAATGATTATATTGAGATGACTGCAAAAGGGTTCGAGGAAATCTCGCCGCAAAGGAAATATCACGGTATCAGCACACAGATTATCGGAAAGATAAAAAATGTCCGTGTCCCCTTTAATGTGGATATTGGCGTGGGCGATGTGATTGTTCCCCGTGCCGAGCAGCGGACTATTCATACACAGCTCCCCGATTTTGAAGCTCCTGTTGTTATGACTTATTCTCTTGAAAGCACCATAGCCGAAAAGTTTGACGCTATCCTGCAACGGTTTGAACTGACAGGCAGAATGAAAGATTTTTACGATATTTACTATCTCGCAAGGACTTTTGATTTTGACGGAGCGAGATTGCAGACGGCAATATCCAGAACACTGGAACGGCGAGGGACGCCCTACGAAAAGGACAGCTTCAAGCGTATTCTCACACTTGCCGAGGATGTGGATATGCAGAAACGTTGGAAATTCTTTTTGAAAACCATAAAGGATGATACGCTTGAGTTTTCGGTGGTCATTGAGCCTGTATTTGATGCAATTGTGAATGAGGATGAGTGGCAAAAACAATGGCACTCGATAGAATGTAATTGGAAAGTGGTAAAAGAAAATGAGTGATTTATTATACAGCACAGAACTCGGAAAATACTATATAGGAAAATGTGAAGAAGCCATTAGAGAATTAGATTTACAGAAGAAAGTACAATTGATACTTACTTCCCCCCCTTTCCTTTAAATAACAAAAAGCAATATGGAAATCTTAATGGGGAGGAATATTTAAAATGGTTTACGGGATTAGCGGAATTATTTTCAAGCGTATTAGCTCCAAACGGTTCAATAGTAATTGAAATGGGAAATGCGTGGGAGAAAAATCGTCCTGTTCAGTCACTACTTCATTTAAATAGCCTTCTTAGTTTTGTAAATAATGAAAAGGCGGGACATCTGTTATCAATAAATAGGCTTTATCAAAATCCAGATAATATGGTCTACCGATAAATAAATCCCAACGACTGCGGTTGAACAAATAATAATCGTATATCTTATCAAGCAAATGCTAAATATAAGACCGAGTTTATTATCCCAGACCCTGTTTGTAAAGGATGGACCCCTTGCTTTTTTCGGTCAAACCGCCAATCTTCATAAACCTATGCGTAAGTTGATGACTTTCTTAAATCAAAACCATTCAATTTATCTGGTTGGACTTGAAAAAAGCGGTTCTTTTGTTGAACATGCAGTGCAGGCATCTAAAAAAATGTTGCCAAAGCAGATGCTACTACTTGGAAATAGTTATATTTACAAGTATATTATTCCTGGAAACGGAAGGGATAGCGAGCCATATGCCATTTCATCATATTATGGGCATAAGGTTATCTTTAAATCCGAGCACAACAATGTATATGTGGCAACAATACCAAATGTTCAAGCAATGGTTGAACCCCAAATAAGCGACTATATTAATATTAATGAGATTTTATATAATATTACAGCTTTAAAATGTGACTTATATTATAATTCACTCGTTCCTGTTGTAATGGCTAATAAATTGGTATCTTTAGCTGACCATCCAAGCTCTGATTTACTAAAAACATTTGCTCAAGAAAAGATAATCCAATAGAAATTGTGAAGTGAGCCATTTTCGTGACCTCGACCTACAGAAGCCTTAGAAATGTTCCATTTCTCCAAATCGCCCGAACAGCCACTATTTATGGGCTTTTGGATGGGCGAATTTACAACGGAGGACAAGCCCACAAGGTACGGAAAAAACAATCATTATACATACGCCGAGCAGCCTACTGTTATCGGACAAGGCTCTCAGCGTGAAATCAACATCTATTGTGCTATTCCTGCCGCATGAGTTTTGTATCTTTGCAAGATGAATTACCTTTATAATATAATGGAGTTACAAGGAGGTCAATGCCCTATGAAAGAAAAGAAAACTCACATATATTTGGATAGCCAAGAAAGAAGCATTTTATTACATAGTCTTGTAGATCTGAAAAATCAGCTCATACGGCAAGGCAAATACGGGGACTGCGTTGACGAGCTTATCTTCAAAGTCGCCAATGCCCCTATCAAGAAAGTAAAAATTGAATATGTGTAAGGCACATCTTTATGAAGCCGCTTATTCTTAACCTTATTTAAGAGTAAGCGGCTTTTTTGCGTTCTGCGTCCTCTGGTACAGTTACATAGCCGCCTTTGACAAAGCGGCTAAATCTATGCGAAAGGAGGACGCAACCATGTCAAATTGCAAAGTAATCGCTTTAACTAATCAGAAAGGCGGTGTCGGTTATGGCAAGTTAAATATTATGTAAAGTTTATATCCACAGTCCCCTTAAACACGGAAGTTCCCTCTTGATTTACTTTCCATAATTCCGAATGATTTATAGGTAAAATAAATCATATACGGAGGTAACTACATTATGGAAACACTTAATCTTCATACTCTTGTGTCCGAAACAGGACAGGCCCTTATGGCGGCCGATGCTTCGGATTATTATCAGCGCATATTTAAAACGCTCGGAAAACAGCTGCTGGCCTATGCCCGCATTCACGAAACAGATGTGTTCAGCATAGATTTCGGCCTGCAGTTCCTTGAGGATCATTACCATATGTCAGAGAAGGTTGCAGCAAAAAAACAAACCAGCTGTCCCTTCTTTATCTTGAACGCTTTTTTGCTTTCCTGGATGGGGAAGGAATCTATTATTCGTCATTTTTGACCAAATAAAGCAAATCATTATATCCTGACTGCATAAGTAATTGTTTAAAACCAGAAAACACTTCTTCTTTTGTATAATTGTTGTTTTCCAAAAACTCATTGTCTTTCTCGCTAAGATGCTGATAAAAAAGAGCAGCAGCCATTAACTCGTTTTTGTTTGTATAATCAATGCTATCTAAAAGTATGTTTTCTGCTTCGTTGACTTGTCCTAAATCAATCATACCAAGAAAATCTTTCAGATTTTTCCCTGATACTTCATATTTGTTTTCTTTTTCAAGTTCAACAGAAACATACTTTTTTCCAAATGCTAAAGAAAATAATACTCTTACCATTTCTTTTATCATTCGCATGATGTAATCTTTCTCGTCTGCAAAATCCATTTTTCCATCTCCTTGAATTTCAATTTATATATAACTATACCATAGCTTTTATCATTCCAAAAGCAGAAATTTATTTTTGCATATCATAACAACCCTATCCATTGTTAGCAGGACAAAATTCTGCATGGATATTATTATCTGTTATTGGTGTGATGCTAGAAAGCATAATGGCAATGATTATCTATGTACTGGTTAATGAAGAGAAATATAAAAAGAAATAAATTTGTAAAAAAGAATTTCTCTATCCAAATGATATTCTTTGTAGAATTGAATCATTTGGATAGAGGGAATTTTTTAAGAAGCAAAACTATTTTATAAGCCATATTCTTTATATAATTTTGCCTGATATTGTTTATCATTTGTAGCACGAGTCAAATCATCAAAGCGTTTATCAGAAATAAGATAAGAATTGAGTTGGTTCACCCGATCTTCGCCTTTCCCGACACCTATTCCAACTCCTATTTCGATACCTTCTTCAACACCTTCATTTCGTATTGTTTTTGCAAATGCCTCCTGATTAAATTCGGTCAATAACATTAAACTCACCTCAGCTTTCTTCTTTAAAAGATAACTTTTCAGATGATCTTCCTGGATGCAGCGGTCGATTGCTTTTCCTACAGCTTCTTTCAATGCATTGCCGTCTGCCTGGAAATCACGGGTATATTGTACCAGCAATGCATAACCTTTTAATGCCGGGCATCTGTCTAACAGTTCCTGATTGTGTCCCGCATTAATATTCAGCATATGTGCAGTCCACTCATAACCTTCTTTTGGTGTGGTAAAGGAATCGGAAAGCTTTAAATCCTGTTTATCCGGTGTTTCTTCTGTCCCATTATAGAGAACATAATAATCCGGGGATGGAATTTTTACCAGCTTTTTTCCGTACAGAGTAATTCCTCTGGACTTTAAGATTCCATCAATATTATGGGCAAAGTAAATCAGTCCGCGAAGGGGCATATTAAAATTGAGGGTACTTTGGTGTTCCCACAAGGCCAGTTCGTTCTGAAACATAATGGAAACATCATTTTTTTGCTGCATAAAAATTACATCGGAAAGGGTAACAATCTCTAATTCTTCCGTATTTTGATAATCGGTATGATTAAGTGCATTGTAAAGAGAAAGTGCATTGCTTTTTTCAGAAAATAAATCGCAAAAGACATTATTTTTGTATTCGCGGTCTACCTGATGTTCATCCAATCGTTGGTTCCTCCTGTTTGTTTTAATAAATAGTTTTATCGTGTTTTGACTGTCCTGTAAAACATGGGATGACTTTTATGACTTTATTTTATCATAAAAAACCTTTAAGTGGAAGCCTTTAAACTACTATTTTCATTTGATAAGTTATCGTCTATATCGTCCATGATAAGAATTAGTCTTGTTTTCTCGTTGAAACCCTGTATTCTCCCTACTTTCAGCAACCATACTTCGGATATCTGCAATGGATGCCTTCCTCGTATTCTCCAATGTATTTTCCTTATTTATGGTCATGCTGTTCTCCTGTTCGTTTCTATGATGAAATAAGCCCAGTTCCTTCATCTTTAAAATAAGCTGGTCAAATTGTTGATTAAGCTTTTTTCGCTCTTCCCCCATAGGAATGGCATAAACTACTCGTCCACTTTCGTATTGAAATACAAATTCTTCTGAATGTGCAGTCAAATATTGATTTTCTATCCCGGCTTCCCGCAGCTTGTCCGCGATATAACAGTCAAACGCCCGTGCAAGTTTTTCACATAAATCGTAGTGCTCCCCATGAGGCGTTTTTGCAAAATTTCTGTATAATTCCCAACAGCCATCCTGATAGTCTGTGTTGATGATCTGTTTAATGTCCTTCGTTGCTCGGCGATAAGGCTGTTCGGCAAGATGTAAATTGGCAAGAGCAGCATTAATGGAAATCCGTTTTCGCCTGGGGATAACATGACCTGTAATTTCTTTATGCAGGGCAGAGAGTTTTTCCAATGCAGGATTTGTTCCATTTACTCCAAAATACATATCCCGGCATCCTTATCTGACATCCATAATCCAAACTCAACGCCACGGATACCCAGAGATAAAAACTCGTTTTCTCCTGCATGGCATCCTTCGGGAAGATAGGAGGGGCCATTGCGGATAAATGAGGAAAGTTTAGGAAGAGGAAAAGGCTTTTTTCGATGTTCATAAGGTGAATCATTATCTCGGTTACCATTTTGTTTGCGCTCTTTTTGTTTCTTCCGTACAGCCGCCCTGTCCTTTTTAGGAATACCAAAAAAAAGTTTTTCGGCTTTATTTGCATAAACAGACTAATTTGTCTTGGAAATTTTGAGCAATTTCTTGCTAATAACATCTTTGGCTGAGCCAGCAACATCCATATCCTGATGATTAGAAACACTTAGATAGTTTTGCTGTAAATAATGGAAAAAAGAATCTACCCCAGCTGCGCCATTGACTTGGTTTACCTGGTCACGCAGTTCACTGACGGTGTTAAAATAGTTAATCATTGACACTTCATCTGCATTGGCTGGATGGGAAGGAATCGCTTTTCGGATTTCTTCCCTCCAATAAGCAACTCCCTGTGGGATTCCTGAAGCAATCAGTTTTTCTCCATTCGTTTCCGGCCAGATATTGTCACGGCAAATCAAAAGAAAATTCCCAGGGTTTTTAAGTTCAGGAATTATTTTTTCCTGCTTCTTTTTATCTTTATTTTTTCTAGCACCCTCAATCTTCATTCCAAAATCTTTAATTGTCTTTTCCATAAAATCCCTCCTCGTAATAAGGTGGGAAGAAAAAGAAGAATTAAGAAGCGGAATGTGATAAATAGAGGAATCGGACAGAACAAGAATAAAGTAAAATCGCGGATATTTGTATTTTGAGATGAAAATGATAGATTATTTATGGAATCTATGATAAGATAAAGGTAAATAAGCAGACGGGAGGAAGCTATACCATAGATGGGAGCAGAAGTGAAAACGATACTTGCAAGA
>CAMNRM010000084.1 GCA_946553025.1 uncultured Clostridium sp. | reverse complement strand
TCTATACAGCTACCTGGCAGAAGAATGAGGAGAAGCCTATTCCAATCACTTATACTGTCATCTACACAGACGGTGTGGAGGGAGAGGTAGTATTTCCCGATCAAGGCTATGAAGACTTGAAAGTTGAAGATAAAACACCTGCATTTGAGGGAACCCCAAGCCGTGATGGCTACACATTTATGGGTTGGGCACCAGCAGTTAATCCAGTAGTAAGTGCGGATGATGCGAATGATAAGAATGAAATAATCTATACAGCTACCTGGCAGAAGAATGAGGAGAAGCCTATTCCAATCACTTATACCGTCATCTACACCGACGGAGTGGAGAATGAAACGGTATTTGATGAACAACGCCATGAAGGTTTGAAGGTTGATGATAATACTCCTGCATTTGTAGGAGAAACAGGAGAACCGTCAAGCCCGACCCGTGACGGCTACACATTTAAGGGGTGGTCACCAGAAGTTAAAGAAAAAGTAAAAGCAGAAGATGCAAATGATAAGAATGAAATAATCTACACAGCTACCTGGGAAAAGAATGGAGCGAAGCCTACGCCCCAATTAGTAGTTACCAAGGAAAACGACGGTTTTAAGTTAGATAATAAAACCGGCAAGGCTACAGTCAATTATACAGTAACCGTAACAAACGTAAGTGGTTTTTCCATTTATGGCCTGCGGATTACCGATGAACTGGATGAGCCGACATTAGAGAAAGTAAATGCAGAAGATATTGGCGAACCCAGTATAACGTACAGTTTTAAGGATTTTAAAATAGACAAGGGAGATGGAAACGGCCCTTCAGAGGCTTCACTGAAGTCAGGCGGAGCGCATGACCGTATTCACGTATTGGAGCCTTTGGATAGAAATGAAGAATTTAAAGATAACCAGAAAGTTACCTTAACCTATACCATTGAAATTGAGAACGCAAATGATGACGTTGAAGTGAAAGTTACGCTGTACAATAAGGTTAAAGGTGCGTCCTGGAGCAAACTATCAGGTACTGCGCCACAGGCCAGAAAATCCCGTGCAGCGGCAATGCTTTTAGCCGATGCGGCTGACAGTGATGAGCCTGATGTAGACGGCGAGGCTTCTTCAAGCACCGGCGGGGAAATCAGTGACAGCGGCAGTTCCGACACGGAAGGTACTATTCCAAGAAAATACCGTGTAAGCTATACATGGAATCTTCCTGAGGGTGCGGATGAAAAACTGCCTGAAACGGAGAAGTATTTCAAAGATACTTTAGTAACCGTAGACAATGGCTATACAAGCAGTACAAAAATTACGGTAGATGGCAAAACTTATACCTTCTCTGGCTGGAGCACGGAGGATGGAGAAATAAGAGATGCGGTTGAAAACGGCGAGTTTACTATGCCTGCCAGAAATGTAGTAATTAAAGGAACCTGGACACCGGATAGTCCTGATGTACCTGTTCCTGATTCCAGACATAAAGTTACCGTTCACTATATTTATAAAGAGGATGGCACGAAAGCCGCAGATGATAATATCACAGATAATCTGGCTAAGGGCGATACGTACAGCATTGCCTCTCCCGAAATTGAAGGCTACACCCCAGATCTGTCAGTAGTAAGCGGCACGATGGGAACAGAAGACATTGAGATAACGGTTACTTATACCAAAAACGATCCCGGCAATAATGGGGAAGATCCAGACCCAGATAAGCCAGACCCAGATAAGCCAGACCCAGATAAGCCAGAACCGGATAATCCAGGCCCAGATAATCCAACTCCAGATAACCCAAAACCAGATAATCCAACCCCGGATATTCCTAATCCTGAAACGCATAAAGTAACGGTTCACTACATCTATGCGGACGGCAGCAGGGCAGCAGACGACGCTGTACGCGATAACCTGGCAGAGGGAACGACATACAGCATTACTTCACCAGGTATCAGCGGTTACACGCCTGACCAGTCCATAGTCAATGGCACGATGGGAACAGAGGATGTAGAGATAACGGTTACCTATACCCGAAACAGCAGCGGAAACAGCGGCGGAGGCGGCTCTAACGGCGGTGGAGGCGGCGGTGGTTCCCGTACCACGAATATAAGAGGCCGCATCCTTGGAAGTACGCTGGACAGTGAACCCGATGTTCCTGTAGCGGAAGTTCCGGACGAGGATGTGCCGCTGGCGAATATCCCTGTTGATATCCCGGATGCCGATGTGCCTCTGGCAGGGATTGTACAGTGGAATATTCCGGATGATGACGTTCCTCTGGCGGCAGTACCTCGCACCGGGGATAGTTCAGGCGTATGGCATATGATGGCTATCCTGTCCGTTTTCGGCCTGATGGCTATGTCCCTCCTGGACAAAAAGAAACGTCAGGAATAAAGAAATGTAAAGGTTAAAGCAAAGAAGCGTAAAAGTTGAAGAGAAAGTTAAAGCAAAGATAAGCTGAATCATTTACCGGCAGGCCGGAATCCGAATGGGTTCCGGTCATGTCGTTTATTCACAGAAAAACAGGCAGGAAGGAATAGCAAACCATGCAGAAAACCCGAAAATTTTTGCTCCGGCTGTGTCTTTGTGTGACTCTGGCGGCGGGGCTTTGGATGTCATTTGTCTATATGAGGGACACAAAAAGAGCGGAGAAGGACAGGCAGGAGGCGCTGAAGACAGTAGAGGGCGGCGATTCCTCTAAAAAACCCTCATCCTCCCCTTACGTTCCTCCCGGGCCGGATTCCCGGACAGATTCCATGGAGGAAACGCAAAAAGACCACATAGAAGAAACTTCCCCCAAATCCGAAGCCTACAGGCCAAAACAGATGACGCTTGCCGAACTCCCCGAAGAGGCGGCTGGAATTACCGATATTGATGTAAAAGCTCTTAAGGAGGTCAATGCGGATGTGATGGGCTGGATTGAACTTCCGGGAACCAAGCTTTCCTATCCTCTTTTGCAGGGGGAGGACAATGAAGTTTATCTGAATCATAACTGGAAGAAGGAGCCTTCGGTCAGCGGATCGATTTTTCTGGAGTGCACCAATAAGGGAGATTTTTCCGGCTTCCACACCATTATCTACGGCCACCGCATGAAAGATAACAGTATGTTCGGTGTATTGAAATATTATGAAAGTCATGAGTTCTGGAAAGAACATCCCGCCATCTACATTGCCGACGGGGAGAGTGTCCGCTGCTATCGTATTTTTGCCGCTCATGAAACGGATGTGAAGGGCATGGTCTACCGTTTGGATCTGGAAAAAAGAAATCTGGAGGAGGAATTTGTCCGGTTTTGTATGGAAAATTCGGTCCTCGACGTGGGAGAGGAGGAGAACAGCCTTCCCAACCCCGGGGCACCCATTCTGACCCTTTCCACCTGTACCGGGCGGGGACACGATACCCGCTGGGTTGTGCAGGGATATTTGTCAGAAATTTACAGTAATTCTCCGCTATACGAAAAGCAGCGCCTGACAGAGGAAAGCGAAGCCATAAAAAGCAGCACACCTTAAAATTTTCCTTTGCGAAATGGCACTTGTAACGCCGGGTGTAACGTAAAAAATGATAAAATTTTCTTAATTTTAAATCTGAACACTGAACAAGATTTATGTAAATACAACAGAAAGGAGCTGTAAATGGATAGCGCGGAAAATAGGATACATGCAGGAAGCCACAGGTCAGCTACCTTTGTGGTCAATGTCTATTCACAGGAAAATTCAACCTGGCAGGGACGGATAATGTGGGCGGAAAATAAAGAAAGCCGCATGTTCCGCAGTGCACTGGAAATGATCAAACTCATTGACGGCGCATTGGAAAACGAAAGCACATAAGAAATAAAAAAAGAAAAAAAGAAAAAATAAAAAAAATAGGTTAAAAAGTAAAAACCAAAAAACCAAAAACCAAAAAACCAAAAACCCCCGTTATGTCCCGGATAAATTATCTGCGGCATGGCGGGGGGTTTTGTAATGTAAAAAAGGTCTTTTATTATATTGTCTTTATCTACAGCAGCTTCCTTAAAATCGATGAAATCATCTGCGGCCCCAAGGATCGTTCGTATTGTTCCATAATCTGATTCATCAGACTGGAGAAATTCGGGTCCTGCATCATTTTGACGGTGAGAATATAGCTGAAAAATAAAAATAGACTCTCACAAATGCCCAAAATAGAAACAATCAGTCCGGCAATGGCATATCCGCTGAAGGGTTTTCCTTTTTTCGATGAGATGGCAAGTACCAGTCCAACCATTGCTAAAACAAAGCCAACGATAAAGCCAACTGGGAAACAGCAGCAGCTTACCAGCAGGGAGATAATGCCCAGGACGAGGGAAGTTGCAGCCATGGGATTAACCGGCGGCTTTCCCATTCCCTGCTGTCCCTGAAAGTTTGTGTTCTGCAGGTTCGGATTTGGTATATTTGGGCCCTGCATATTCTGCATATTTTGGTTTTGCATGTTAGGATTTTGGTTCGGATAAAAATTTCCGCCTCCCGTAGGGGGAATATTGGGAAATTGCTGGTTTTGCCATGGCATTCCTGGCTGCCCCTGCCCTTGCTGTCCTGGATAGGGCGGTTGGTTTTGCTGCCCAGGAATTTGCTGCCCTGGATAAGTCTGTTGATTCTGCTGTCCTGGATAGGGGGGCTGGTTTTGCTGCCCCGGATAAGGCTGTTGATTTTGCCAGGGGGCATTTTGCTGTCCCGGATAAGGTGGTTCGGGATAGAGCTGTCCTGGGTACGGCTGCTGATCCTGCAAGGAAGGTATCTGCTGTTCCGGATTTGGACGTTCTGCCTGCCAGGAAGGGGTTGGTTCTTCATTTACTGTATTCTCAGGCGCACTATTGTCGCTTTCTGCTTCCAAGTCACTATTATTGTCATTGTCAATATTGTTTTTATCATTTATATTATCGTTACTGCTATCACTATGAGAAAATTGATTATCGAATTCCATATCTTTTTGTTCACTCATTTTGTGTCCTCCATGATAAATATTTTACTGCTTGATTATTATATTTTTTCCAGTCCTCCATGATAAATATTGGAGAATTTCGCCATGGCAAGTATTGTACCATGAATGGAAGCTATTGTCCAGACGAATAGCATCTTCCTGCAAATAAAAGTTGCTGAAATTATAAAGATATGTTGTCTTATAATGGAATAAACCATTGCATTTTATGAATAAAATATTAAATACAGGATATAATTTGATAAAAAACGAAAAATTATATTGCGTTTTTTGTGAAAGATGGTATTATAATGATAAATGACAGAAAGGATAGGCGACTTATGAAAATTCAAAGAATTGCATTGGATGGTTTCAGAAATTTGAGTAATATCAATATTGCATTTAGCAAGATTACTTCATTAGTTGCATTGAATAATTTTGGTAAGTCTAATGTATTATCGGGCATTGATTTTGGCATTGATTTTATGAAGTATAATGAGGAACAGAGGAAAACTGTCATGGGTTCAGATAGTGTTATGCCGCTTGGCAAGGCTTCTCTGGATAAAGATTTTCGATATGAAATTGAAATGACTACAATGGTTGACTCTGTTAAATATCGTATTATTTACGGCTTTGCTTTTGGATGGCTGCGGACAAAAAAAGACGAAGCAGGTATTAAAAATGAATATTTAAAAGTAAAGGTTGATGAAAAAGGAAAAAAATACAACCAGCTTATTAATAGACAAGAGCAGGAAGCATTCTATAGGAGTTCAGAAACGGGAAGGTGTGCTACGCCTACCCGGATAGGTAATCTGGAATTAGTTGTCAATAAGTTAAAAGCATTTGATCATCTATACTATATAGAAATAATTAAAAGATTGAATGATTTAAAGCTGTATGTGGAAAACAGCCTTGATCCTAAAGAATTTTATATGCCAAAGTTTATTATAAGTAAGAGAAACCCGGAATATTTTATTGATTCGCGCAGTCTGCCGAGAGTGATTGCGAAATTGAAACAAATCAATCCGGGGAAATTTGAGTTGCTATTAGATGCTTATAAAAGTTTATTTCCTGATATTGAGGATGTAATTGTTAAGGAAATCCAGATTTCTAGTGAGGGAACAGTAGTTATTCCTGATGATGTGCCATTTGTTGTTTCGGATAGTGTCTATTTGCTGTTTGTTCGTGATAAAAATTTATGTAGGCTAATTGATTTTGAAGCAATGTCGGATGGTGCGAAAAGGGTATTTATGATTTTGACCAAAATTATAATGGCAAGCTTAGAGGAAAGAAATATATCTCTGATTGCCATTGAAGAACCTGAGAATTCTATTCATCCATCGTTATTTCGGACATATTTGCAGATAATTGCCGATTTACTGGATGACTGTAAGGTAATAATTACAAGTCATTCCCCATATATTATTAGCTTTATGAATTTAGACAGCATTTATGTCGGCATACATCGGGAGGATGGAATGGCCGAATTCCATGGATTTAAGAGGAGCAAAGAAAAAACACTTGAAAATGATGCGGATTCTCTTGACATGGGTATGGGAGATTATATTTTCTCTATGTTGGCGGATAACGAAAGCGAAATTGAAGAATATCTGGAGTGTGATACCATTGAATAAATGCTTAGTGTTGTTTGTTGAAGGTCAAACGGAAGTTGAGTTTTATAAGGCACTCATAAAATATATAAGAGAATGTCATGCGGAAAAAAAACTTGAACATAAAGTGATTTACAGAAATATAGATGGAATAGGCGGATATAAAAAAGAAGTAAATCGGATTTTTTTAAAAGAAGTTTTGCCTAAAGTGGAAGGATATCAAGTAACGGTTGCTCTTTGCTATGATACAGATGTATTCGGTTATGTACAAAAGCCTAAAATTAATTGGAAAGAAGTGGAAAAAATCTTAAAGGAGGATGGAGCACATAAAGTGCTGCATATCAAGGCGGAAAAATCAATAGAAGATTGGTTTCTGGTTGATAAGGAAGGCATAAAACGTTTTTTAAAGCTAAGTTCGGATGTAATTCCACAAGGTTCTAATGGATATGAGAAATTGAAATATTTGTTTAAAAAAGCAAATAAGATATATGCGAAAAAGGGGCGTGAGGTCAATGGACTTGTTCAGGCTTTAGATATTGGTTTGATTAGCAGAGAAGCAGCAAAAGGCTTGGATCTGTTGTATAAAGAATTGGGAGTACGGGGTGATATAAGCAAAATTTAAGGTACACAGGACCAGGGATGTGAAAAGTTAAATAAACGTTGCTAAAGCCGCAAAGATGAATTATAATAAGACAATCGACCAAGTACATGAGAGGTAAACCAAGACATGGATATTATTAAAGCATTACAGGAAGAACTTCAGATTACCCGTCATCAGGTGGAGGCTGCGGTTAAGCTTATCGACGAGGGGAACACCATTCCTTTTATTGCCCGCTACCGCAAGGAGGCTACCGGTTCGCTCAATGACGAGGTGCTGAGAAATCTTGACGAGCGCCTTCGCTATCTGCGCAATCTTGAGGATAAAAAGGCCCAGGTGATTGCGACCATCCGTGAACAGGAGAAATTAACGCCGGAGTTAGAGCAGCAGATTTTGGATGCGAAAACCCTGGTTGCTGTGGAAGATTTATATCGCCCCTACCGCCCCAAGCGCCGCACCCGTGCAACGATTGCCAGGGAAAAGGGGCTGGAGCCTCTGGCAGAACTTATTCTTGCCCAGGCTGCGGATGTGCCGGTTGAGCAGTCGGCGGAACTTTTCATTGACCCGGAGAAGGGTGTGGAAACGGTGAAGGATGCTGTTGACGGGGCGCTCGATATTATTGCCGAGGGCATTTCCGACGATGCGAAGCACCGCACCTACATCCGCGATATCACCGTGCAGGAGGGGCTTATCCAGTCCGAAGCCAAGGATGAAACCGCGCAGACGGTGTATGAGATGTACTACCATTATGAAGAGCCGGTAGCCAAGGCGGCGGGGCACCGTGTCCTGGCGTTAAACCGGGGTGAGGCGGAAAAGGTGCTTACGGTAAAGATCATTGCCCCGGAAGAAAGGATTCTCCGCTATCTGGAAAAGCAGGTGAATACGGAGGACAACCCCTATACTGCCCCGCTGTTAAAGGCAGCTTCCGAGGACAGCTACCGCCGTCTGATTGCCCCGGCGATCGAACGGGAGATCCGCAATGAATTAACGGAAAAGGCCGAGGACGGCGCTATCCGGGTGTTTGGAAAGAATCTGGAACAGCTTCTGATGCAGCCGCCCATCACCGGGCAGGTGGTGTTAGGGTGGGACCCGGCGTTTCGGACGGGCTGTAAGCTGGCGGTAGTTGACGCCACGGGAAAGGTGCTTCATACGGTGGTGATTTATCCGACCGAGCCGCAGAATAAAGTAAAAGAAGCCAAGGAAACGCTGAAAAAGCTGATTGAAACCTATCATATTACGCTGATTTCCGTGGGCAATGGCACCGCTTCCAGGGAGTCGGAGCAGGTGATTGTGGAACTTTTAAAGGAAATCCCGCAGAAGGTGCAGTACGTGATTGTCAATGAGGCCGGGGCGTCGGTTTATTCGGCAAGCAAGCTGGCGACGGAGGAGTTCCCGGAGTTTGATGTGGGACAGCGAAGCGCGGCTTCCATTGCCCGCCGGCTTCAGGACCCGCTGGCGGAGCTGGTGAAAATCGAGCCGAAGGCTATCGGTGTCGGGCAGTACCAGCACGATATGAACCAGAAGCATCTGGGCGAAACCTTAAGCGGGGTGGTGGAGGACTGTGTAAATAAGGTCGGCGTGGACTTAAATACGGCTTCTCCTTCGCTTTTAGAATATGTTTCCGGGATCAGCAAGGCCCTGGCTAAGAGCATTGTCGCCTACCGCGAGGAAAACGGGGCGTTTACCAACCGCAGGCAGCTGTTAAAGGTGGCAAAGCTTGGCCCCAAGGCGTTTGAGCAGTGCGCGGGCTTTCTGCGGATTAAGGACGGCGATAACCCCTTAGATTACACCGGAGTACACCCGGAAAGCTACCAGGCGGCACAAAGACTTCTGGAAAAGATGAAGATAACCCCGCAGGAACTGTTAAAGGGCCCCAGCAGCTTTCTTATCCGGGATTATGCTGTGCTGGCGGAGGAACTGGGAATTGGCGAGCCGACGCTGCGGGATATTGTGAAGGAATTGTCAAGTCCGGGAAGAGATCCCCGCGACGAGATGCCAAGGCCGATTCTTCGGACGGATGTGATGAACCTGGAGGATTTAAAGCCCGGGATGATTTTAAAAGGAACCGTGCGCAATGTGATTGATTTCGGTGCCTTTGTCGATATCGGTGTTCATCATGACGGCCTGGTGCATATCTCGGAGATGGCTGACCGGTATATTGAACATCCTCTGGAAGCGGTGAGCGTGGGTGATATCGTCGATGTCCGGGTATTGTCCGTCGATGTGGCGAAGGAGAGAATCGCGCTTTCGATGAAGCTGGAGGAAACTTCAAAGGAGAAGCGGGCATCTCAGGCAGGAGGAGAAAGGAACTCGTCCAGTAAAAAAGGCCAGGGGCAGGATAATCGGAAGGGCCAGGGCAGGGGTTTGGAGCAGGATAACCGGAAGCGCCAGGGCCAGGGCAGCGGTTCGGGGCAGAAGAGTTATGGTCAGGACGACCGGAAGCGTCAGGGCCAGGGCAGCGGTTCGGAACAGAGAAACCATGAAGGACGACCGGCAGACAACCGCAGAAAAAGAGAGGACGGCAGCGTAAAGATCCCCAACCGAGGAATTTTTGCCGGGAAGAGAATTTGACGCTTCGATAGATTTGACGCTTTTACATGTTTTTATTTATTCGGGTATTTAGGAGATAAAATCATTATGGAAAAACCAAAAACCAGCTTTGCCTATGAAACAAAGCCTACAGCCAAGGAACTGTGGAAGTTTTCCATGATTTATGCCTACAAGGGAATCCGGGCGGGCGTAAATATCATTCTGGTCGGCGGGTCGCTTTTTCTTCTGCTGACCAGGTGGGAAACGCTGGAGCTGTTTCAGCGCCTTATGCTGCTGTTTATTATTTTCCTGTTTGTTCTGTGGCAGCCGGCGATGCTGTATTTAAAGTCGCTTCGCCAGGCCAAGGAACTGGAAAAACAGCCTCCTCTTTTGCTGAAGTTTACCCAGGAGGGCGTTGATGTCGCCCAGGGAGAAGAAGGGGGCCATGTGGCTTGGGAGGATATCGGGAGGATTGAAATTGTCGGCGGCATGGTGATTGTCTACGGCGATCGGGTACATGCTTCGCTGATTCCTCTGTCGGTGATTGGAAAGGATGAGGACGCATTCCGGTCACTGATCCGGGAAAAGCTTCCCAAGGTCAGGCGGAAAGGGATTTAAGGAAAGGGATTATCCATGGAACAAGGACAAAAAAGGCTGATAAGCCAAGGACCGGAGGAAACGTTTGCCCTGGGGGTGCAGATGGGGAAGGAAGCTGTTCCGGGGCAGATTCTCTGCCTGGAAGGGGATCTGGGCGTGGGAAAAACCGTGTTTACGCAGGGGTTTGCCCGGGGGCTTGGGATAGAACAAACCGTGAACAGCCCGACGTTTACCATTTTGCAGATCTACGAGGAAGGGCGGCTTCCCCTCTATCATTTTGATGTATACCGCATCGGGGATATCGAAGAGATGGAGGAGATTGGCTATGAGGACTGCTTTTTCGGCGAAGGCGTCAGTCTGGTGGAATGGCCGGGATTGATTGAGGAGCTGATTCCCGAACATGCCCTTTGGATAACGATAAGAAAAGATGTAAGCCGGGGATTTGATTACCGGGAGATTTTGATAGGAGAAAGGGAGGAAAGGGCATGAAGATATTAGGGATTGAAAGTTCCTCTCTGGTTGCCGGTGTGGCCCTGGTTACGGACGGGGTTTTAACGGCAGAATATACGATGAATGATAAGAAAACCCATTCCCAGACGCTTCTTCCTATGCTGGATGCTGTTGTGCAGCTGTTAAATCTGGATTTAAACACCGTTGACGGGATTGCGGTTTCTGCGGGGCCGGGTTCATTTACCGGGCTGAGGATAGGTTCGGCTACCGCCAAGGGGCTGGGACTGGCGTTGGACAAGCCCCTGCTTTCCGTGCCGACCTTAGACGCCCTGGCCTATAACCTCTGGGGAAGTGCGGCGCTTGTCTGCCCGATTATGGATGCACGGCGTAACCAGGTGTATACGGGGCTTTACCATGTTTTTGAAGAACTTCAGGTGATAAAGCCTTCCTGTGCCATGGACATGCACGCGCTGACTGCGGAGTTAAATGAGCGAGGCGAGCGGGTGATTTTTCTCGGCGACGGTGTTCCCGTCTATCGGGAAGTTATTCAAAAGGAACTTCATGTGCCGTTTTCCTTTGCCCCGGCGCAGATGAACCGGCAGAGGGCGGCAAGTGTGGCGTCCCTTGGCATACAATATTGGAAAGAAGGAAAATGGGAAACTGCTGCTTCGCACAAGCCGGAATATCTGCGCAAGCCCCAGGCGGAGCGGGAGAGAGAGGGGATTTCGCTTTGAAAATTCGGACATTGACTTTCGAGGATTTGGAAGAAGCGGCGAAGATCGAGGCTGCCTGTTTTCGGCAGAACTGGTCAAGGGCGGTGCTGGAGGAAAGCTTTTGCCGGGCCTGGAATTTATTTATCGGTGCAGAGGAAGGCGGGCGTCTGGTTGCCTATGGATGTGCTTCGGTGATTGCCGGGGAGGGAGAGATTCTCCGCATCGCTGTTTTGGAGGGGTTTCGCCATCGGGGAATCGGGAGGGAACTGCTGGAAGCGATGGAAGAAGCATCCATAAAGCAGGGAGCAAAGATGCTGATGCTGGAGGTGCGCGAATCGAACCTGGCGGCCCGAAAACTTTACCTTCATGCGGGTTTTTCTGAGGAAGGGCAAAGAAAAGAGTATTACCGCGAGCCGAAAGAAGATGCCATTATCATGTGGAAGCGGAACCTGTAGAGAAAACATGAAACAATTACCACTCAAAATCGACAAATTTTGCGCTATACTTGGGGCAAGGGAAATTATCGTTTCCTGCAGAGCACGTTTTATCCCCTGGGGAAGCATTGGATGGACGTGAAAATAGGAGAATCCGATTTTGAGAAAGGTGAGGATGTTATGAGAAAACACGGAAAGAATGGACAGCTGGAATCGGTTGTCTGCAACAAGTGCGGGAAGAAGCTGGTGGTGGAGCAGGGAATCCTGAGAGAGGGAGCCGTTATGTTTGACCATTGCTGGGACTTTTTTTCGGAAAAGGATGGGGAAGTGCATCACTTTGATTTATGTGAGGACTGTTATAACGACTGGATCAATCAGTTTCGTATTGCAGTGGACGTAGAAGAACAGAAGGAATTTTTATAGTGATGGACTTTTTTCTGCTGTTTAGGTAAAGGCGTTGCTGTGCATAGGTGAACCGCAACGTAAAAGCTGCGCAGGGGCTGCGCCAGTGAGGGCATCGAAACAGCAACCAATATTTTCCCTGCATCCAGAAAGCTTGCTGCCGGCGGTCTTTCTGGGTGCTGTTTTTTTGGTTATTTTGAAAGAAATGAGGGAATAAAGTTATGTTGGATGTCTGCCTGCTTGGAACAGGAGGAATGATGCCGCTGCCTTATCGGTGGCTGACGTCGATGATGACCCGGTGCGGGGGAAGCAACCTTTTGATTGATTGCGGAGAGGGCACACAGATTGCCCTGAAGGAAAAGGGGTGGAGTCCCAAACCCATTGATTTTATCTGTTTTACGCATTATCATGCCGATCATATCAGCGGGCTTCCCGGCCTGCTTTTAACGATGGGAAATGCGGAGAGAACCGAACCGCTGCTTTTGGTGGGGCCAAAGGGTCTGGAAAGGGTGGTGGGGGCGCTGAGAACCATTGCCCCGGAACTGCCGTTTCCGCTGCAGTTTTTAGAACTGGATCAGCCGCGGCACAGGATGCAGCTTGGGCCCTATGTCGTCGATGCCTACCGGGTGAATCACAATGTAACCTGTTACGGCTACGCCGTGTCCATTCCCCGGGCAGGGCGGTTTGATATTGCCCGGGCAAAGGAGCATGGAATCCCGCAGGAATTCTGGAGCCGCCTGCAAAAAAAAGGAGAGCCGGTAAAAGCGGAAGACGGGCGTATATTTACCCCGGATATGGTGATGGGTCCGGCCAGAAAAGGTCTTAAAGTGGTTTACTGCACGGATACCCGCCCGGTTCCGGTGATTGCCGAATATGCCAAAGATGCGGATCTGATGATCTGCGAGGGCATGTACGGGGAAAAGGAAAAGGCGGCGAAGGCGAGAGAGTACAAGCATATGACCTTTTATGAGGCGGCGGCGCTGGCGAAAGAAGCCGGGCCGAAGGAACTCTGGCTGACCCACTACAGTCCGTCCCTTACCCGTCCCGAGGAATATATGGAGGAGGTTCGCTCTATTTTTCCGGCAGCGAAGGCTGCCAGGGACGGGTGGAGTATGGAACTGCAGTTTGAAGAGGACTGATGCTGCACGGTTTTGCCGGATACCCATGAGTTAGTATACGATTTGATAAGGATCAGGAAATAAGGAAAGGATGAACCAATGAACGAAGATATTACAATCCTGGCAATTGAAAGTTCCTGCGATGAAACAGCGGCGGCGGTGGTAAAAAACGGAAGGACGGTTCTTTCTAATGTTATTTCGTCGCAGATTGCGCTGCACACGCTTTACGGCGGGGTGGTGCCGGAGATTGCCTCCCGCAAGCATATCGAAAAGATTAACCAGGTGATTGAACAGGCGCTTTCGGATGCGGATAAGCGGCTGGAGGAAATCACCGCCATTGCCGTAACCTACGGTCCGGGTCTGGTGGGTGCCCTTTTGGTGGGGGTGGCGGAGGCAAAGGCCATCGCCTACGCGGCGGACAAGCCCCTGGTTGGCGTTCATCATATCGAAGGCCATGTTTCGGCAAACTTTATCGAGCACCCGGATCTGGAACCGCCCTTTGTCTGCCTGATTGTTTCCGGGGGGCACACCCATCTGGTAATTGTCGAGGATTACGGAAAGTTTAAGATTCTCGGGCAGACCAGGGATGACGCCGCCGGGGAAGCCTTTGATAAAGTGGCAAGGGCGGTGGGCCTGGGCTATCCGGGCGGGCCTAAGATTGATAAGGAGGCAAAAAAGGGAAATCCCAACGCTATCGCTTTCCCACGCGGGAAGGTGGAGGGTTCCCCCTATGATTTCAGCTTCAGCGGGTTAAAATCCTGTGTGTTAAACTATATTAATCATGCCAATATGACCGGGGAAGAGATTGTTGTCCCGGATCTGGTGGCATCATTCCAGCATTCCGTGGTGGATTCCCTGGTCAGCCGGGCGGTGATGGCGGCAAAGGAATACGGTTATCCCCGGCTGGCGATTGCCGGCGGCGTGGCGGCAAACAGCGCCCTAAGAGAAGGGATGAAAGAAGCCTGTGCCAAAGCGGGGTTAAGCTTTTACTACCCCTCACCCATCTATTGCACGGACAATGCGGCGATGATTGGGGTCGCCGGGTACTATGAATTTATCAAAGGTGTGCGAAGCGGCTGGGATTTAAACGCCGTTCCCAACCTGCGCCTGGGGGAGCGGTGATGCAATTGGCCTGTGCGCAGAAAGCAAAGCGGATTGCCGATATCTTTTAACCTGACCGGGTAGAGAAAGATACCGGTGACTGGATGGAGGAAGCAAAGATGAAAGAAAGAGTCGGTGCTGTTGTCCTGGCTGCGGGGCAGGGAAGGCGCATGGGGACGGAAACAGCGAAGCAGTTTCTGGAATTAAAGGGAAAGCCCCTGATTTATTATGCGTTAAAGGCATTTGAGGACAGCGGTGTGGACGAAGTGGTTTTAGTGACGGGAAAGGAGTCCGTTGCCTACTGTCAGGAGGAGATTGTCCGGGCGTTTGGCTTTCGCAAGGTTATAGCCGTGGTGGAAGGCGGAAAAGAAAGGATGGATTCGGTCTATGAAGGCTTGAAGGCATTTGCCGGCAAATCTTCCATCGACTATGTCCTTATCCACGACGGCGCAAGGCCGCTGGTATCCGGGGAAGTGATTGCCAGGGCAGTCGAGGGGGCGATTCGTTTTCAGAGCTGTGTGGCTGCCATGCCGGTTAAGGATACGATTAAGGTCTGCGATTCGGAGCATTTTGCCAGAGAAACCCTGGATCGAAGGTTTTTGTGGCAGATGCAGACACCTCAGGCATTTGCCTTTTGGCTGATTTACCGGGCTTATCGGGAGGTGACGGGCTGGAAGGAAGGAGAAGGACGGGAAAGGATCACCGATGACGCTATGGTGGCTGAGTCCGTGTTTGGCCCGACCGGGCAGAAGATAAAACTTATTGAAGGCGATTATCGGAATATCAAAGTGACAACACCGGAAGATCTGCTGATTGCTGAGGCGTTTTTGACAGCGCGGGAAGGGTGAGCCTTTCTGCGCTGTCCTGCCGTTATCTATGCTGTTTTTTAACCTATCAAGCTGCGATAGCAACATAGGATTACGAGGAAGTAATGGAGCGGATTCCGAGTTTCCTTTGACTATTTACATCCCGCAAAGTTCGTCGTCCAGCCAGGTATCGGTGGGTTTCAGCTTTACCGTAAGTACCCGGGCATTGTTTTTGGGGTATTTGCTCTGGTGAAATTTGAACACGGTTTCGCCGTTAGGCAGTTCGCACACGATTTCAATTTTTCCCAGAGGATGACTCATCGCATAGCGCACACCCTTTCCGAATCCGTTCTGGCGGGACTTGGCATCGTCTACGATCTTAATGCCCTCGGATAGGGGAACCTGAAAATGTCCTTTTACGCCGGTGACGGGGCGGCACTGGAAGATATAATAAGGAACAATGCCCAGGCGGGTTAAGCCGGAGAGCAGTTTTCCAAGGGTTTCGCCGTTATCATTGACACCGCGGATTAAAACGGTCTGGTTGCGCACCTGCACGCCCCGCTTAAGCATGGCGCGGATGGCCTTTGCCGCCTGTTCGGTCAGTTCGCGGGGATGGTTAAACTGTGTGACCAGACAGAGTGCCTTTTTCCCGGCATATTCTTCAAACATGGCTAAAAACTCTTCATCGTCATAGAGCCGCTCGGGAAGCGTTACCGGCAGGCGGGAGCCAAAGCGGATAAAGTCCAGATGCTTGATGGCGGTAAGTTCCTCGAGATAACGTTTTAAAATATGGTTCGGGTTAATCAGGGCATCGCCGCCGGAAACCAGGACATTAGAAATTTCCTTGTGTTCGGTCACATAGGCCACGGCCTCATCCACCCGTTTATTTAATTCCGCATCGGAAAGTCCGACCATGCGCTTGCGGAAACAATGGCGGCAGTACATCGCGCACTGGTTGGTGGACAAAAGAAGGGAAGTCTGCACGTATTTATGCTGCAGTCCTTCCAGTTTGGTATTATGTGCCTCGCCGCTGGTGTCAAAGGAACCGCCCTGATCCAGTTCCGCCAGGGAAGGGATGCACATGCGTCCGATAGGATCGTCAGGGTCTGACGGATCGACCAGGGAAAGATAATAGGGGGTAATCAGCATAGGATATTTTTGAATCACTTCGTCATACTGTGCCGTTTCCTCCGCGCTCCATCCAAGAACCGGGGCAAGCTGCTGTGCGGTTCTAAATCCATTCTTTAATTCATTCTGCCAACTCATCTTGTAACCACCTTTCTGCAAATTTGTTGTTTTTCATGGAATTTTTTTAAGGAATGTTTAAGCTATCAAGGAAGTCCCATGCTTTTCATTTGGAAGAAAGATAAGCTGTGGGGTGGGAGGGACTTGCAGATTTGATTTTTTCTGAACTGTAAATGGATGTTATTTTAATCTATCTAGGGCGTGTAATTGGCGGGAATGAACTTTCAAACACGCTCTAGGGAAGTCCTCCGTTTCTCAATAAGGATAAAGACGAAAACGGAGGGTAAAATATCAGCCTTTTTGACAGACAAAATTGCAAAAAACTTCCATATTGATTGTACACTAATTTAAGTGGTATGTCAACTCGATAGAAGGAACAAAGTTTATTCGACAAAATAAAGAATAAGATGAAATAGTAAAATAAAAAGAAACAAAGGATAAAGAAAGGATAAAAAGAAAAAGAAAAAAAATAAAAAAAGGGGGTTGACAGGATTAGACAAGCGTGGTAGACTAATCGAGTCGCGCCAAGGAAGGCCAGGGAAGTAAGCAAGCCAAACTTAGCCAGATAAAAAAGAATAAAAAAAGACAAAAAAGTCCTTGACAAGCCCTCGCATATCTGATAAAATGGCAAAGCACGTTTGGAGAGATATCGAAGTGGTCATAACGAGGCGGTCTTGAAAACCGTTTGTCCATTAGGGCGCGTGGGTTCGAATCCCACTCTCTCCGTTTCGGACAAAGGAATAAAATAATGGCAAGTGAAGTCAACCATGCAGAAGTACCCAAGTGGTTGAAGGGGCTCCCCTGGAAAGGGAGTAGGTCGTTAATAGCGGCGCGAGGGTTCAAATCCCTCCTTCTGCGTTCGATATCTTTGATGAATGTTTTCCTAGCTGAAGAGTTTCATAAAGATATCAAAATGAACCTTGAAAATTAAAGACTGAACAATACACAAACCCTGAAAATTCTT
>CAMNRM010000083.1 GCA_946553025.1 uncultured Clostridium sp. | reverse complement strand
AAAATGGAGTCTTGGAAGCCGCATAAAATAAGGCTTTGAGATTCCGAGAGTCTATCAGTAAAGGGACAGGGGCTTTTCAAAATCCTGCTTTATATGCCGAATATTATCACAGCGGCGACCATTGCTATCTTATTCAGCGGATTTTTCGGTTATCCCATGGGACCGGTCAATGACTTACTGGTAAGGTTTGGATTTGTCGAAAAACCACTGGAATTATTAAGAAATAAAACCGTATCCAGAAGCGTGGTTATCTTTATTCAGACCTGGATGTGGTACGGCTCTACCATGATTACCCTGATTTCCGGTATCCTTGGCATCAGCCCGGAGATTTTTGAGTCCGCGGAAGTTGACGGTGCAAACCGCCTGCAGACTTTTATTTACATTACCCTTCCAAATGTCAGAACCATTTTGCTGTTTACGCTGGTTACCAGTCTGATCGGCGGACTGAATATGTTCGATATCCCGAAATTATTCCAGAACGGCGGGCCGGACAATGCCACACTTACCACCAGCCTTTTTATTTATAATCAGGCATTCAGCGGAAGCTACATGTATAACCGTGCGGCTGCGGCAAGTATGATTATGTTCGTCATTATTGCGGTTCTTGCTTCTCTTATGTTCTTTGTTATGAGAGATAAAGACGAAGTCGAGTTAAAAAAGCAGATTAAACAGCAGCAGAAAAATTATAAAAAGCAGCTTAAAGCCTGAAAGGAGAACACTTCATGCTAAAGAATAAAGAAAACCAGCTCATGAAAGTCATTATTTATGTTGTATGTATCGCTCTGGCTGTGTTAAGTGTTTTGCCGTTCTGGATTATGATTGTCAATGCGACAAGATCCACGACAGAAATCCAGCAGCATGCTATTTCGCTTATTCCGTCAGGCTATATGGCGAATAATTTAAAAATCCTCCTTGGGAAAAGTTTTAATCCCATGGTAGGCTTTATGAATTCCCTGATTATTTCCATAGGTGCAACTGTACTTGCCATATATTTTTCTTCTTTAACAGCTTATGCCCAGGTTGCCTATAACTGGAAATTAAGAGATGCCTTTTTTAGTTTTATTATGGTTGTAATGATGATTCCCGCGCAGATTACCATGATTGGTTTTTATCAGATGGTTTATAAGATTCATATGACGAACCACTTATCCATGTTAATCTTACCGGCAATCGCTTCTCCTTCCATGGTCTTTTTCATGCGGCAGTACCTGCATCCCACGCTTTCCATGGAAATCGTACAGTCGGCAAGAATCGACGGCGCAGGCGAGTTTATGATTTTTAACCGTATTGTACTGCCGATTATGAAACCGGCTGTTGCAACCCAGGCAATTTTCAGCTTTGTAGCAAGCTGGAATAACCTGTTTACGCCATTGGTTCTGCTGACGGATCAGAAAAAATACACCATGCCGATTATGGTCAGCCTGCTTAAAGGTGATATTTATAAGACGGAGTATGGCTCTGTATATCTTGGACTGACATTAACTGTGCTGCCCCTTATCGTGGTTTATCTGCTTTTGTCCAAGTACATTATTGCCGGTGTGGCTCTGGGCGGTGTAAAGGGTTAACCTGTATTCAGCCTTCTACATTAAGTTCATGTGTGCGCAGTTTATTCCGGTATTCCGTCGGAGAACAGTTTACATATTTGGTGAAGCATCGGCAGAAGGTTACCAGGTTGTTAAACCCCACACGGAAGGCAATGTCGGTAATGGTCAGTTCCGTATGTTTGGTCAGAAGAAACTGCGCAGCCTGAATGCGTTTATGGCACAGGTAATTGTGAAAGGTCATCTGGGTGTGCTGCTTAAAAAGTCTTGCAAAATGATATTTGGAAAAGCCGCTGTAACCGGCTGCCTGTTCGAGCGTAAGATTTTCCGCATAGTGAGCATCAATAAAATTCAGCAGGTTAGCAAAGATTTCATAGTATTCCTGCTGCTTTGTAGCGGCAGGGGAGGCATCGTCGGCATGGCCAAAAAGGTGGCAGCGTCCAACCGTTAACAGGACATTGAGCAGCAAAGCGTAGATGGAGGTTTCCCAGAAAAGCTGATGGGAAAAGTAAATTTCTGTCATCTGCATCAGCGTATTATAGGTGCCGGCATAGATATCCGCATGGTTGGATGGCGTGCACAAAAAGGGATTCATAAAGACCGGACCAAGTGTTTTAAAGTCCTGAAAACATTCGAGCATACTGATATCAATTAAAAAAATAAAACGTGCACCCGAACTGCCGAAAAGTTCATGGAGCATGTAGGGCGGAATAATCAGAATATCGCCGACATTTAATGTGTAGGTGCAGTTATTGGCCGCGACGCGGTATTGCTGCTCTGCACAGATGATAATTTCCAGAGCGCTGTGATAGTGGCGGGCATAGCCTTCAAGCTGTACATTATACCAGATGCGCAGATGAGATTCCGGAAGGAAAAGTATGGTTTCCTTGGGGCCATTAAGCGATCGTACATAAACACTTGGATCGGGCTGTTCATAGTGCGGAGGAATTTTGGGGGATGGCTTCATAAGTTATTCTCCTGTTTGGAAAAGGATGTTTTTGATAAATCTATTATAGATCATCGGCAAAAAGGCGGCAAGAGAATAAATTGCCGGAAAGACAGGCGGTTTTATCGCTTATTTGTTTACATGAGTAACGAATCTTACGATTAAAGTTAAGTCAGGGAAAGGAACTTTTATTCTATGAAAAGAGAAGATGCAAGAAAGAGAGCTGCAGAACTGGTAGGAAAGATGACATTAGAAGAGCGTGCCAGTCAGCTCCGCTATGATGCTCCGGCAATAAAAAGACTGAACATCCCAGCCTATAACTGGTGGGGAGAGAGCCTGCACGGTGTGGCAAGGGCTGGTATTGCTACCGTTTTTCCGCAGGCGATTGCTATGGCAGCGACATTTGACGAAGCGTTAATCGGGGAGGCTGCCGCCTGTATTGCTGAAGAGGGAAGGGCAAAGTATAATGCATACAGTGCATACAATGACAGGGATATTTATAAGGGGCTTACCTTCTGGGCACCTAATGTCAATATTTTCCGGGACCCCAGGTGGGGGCGCGGACATGAAACCTATGGTGAAGACCCCTATCTGACTTCCCGCCTTGGCGTGGCTTATGTAAAGGGGCTGCAGGGAAGCGGGGAAGTAATGAAGGCTGCGGCATGCGCCAAGCATTTTGCGGTGCATTCCGGTCCTGAAGCACTGCGCCATGAATTTAATGCAGAGCCCACGCCAAAGGATATGGAAGAAACCTATCTGCCGGCATTTGAGGCGTTGGTAAAAGAAGGCCATGTGGAAGCTGTGATGGGTGCATATAACCGGGTAAACGGTGTGCCCTGCTGCGGCAGCCGGGAGCTGATTGGGGATATTCTGCGCGGAAAATGGGGGTTTGAAGGGCATTTTGTGTCGGACTGCTGGGCAATCCGGGATTTTCATGAACACCATATGGTTACATCCACGGCTGCAGAGTCGGCAGCAATGGCATTAAATGCAGGCTGTGACTTAAACTGCGGGAACACCTATCTCCACATCCTATCGGCCTGTCAGCAGGGACTGGTATCCGAAGAAGCGATTACCGAGGCTGCCGTGCGCCTTTTTACGACGCGGTACATGCTTGGGCTGTTTGATAAGAGTGAATACGATTCTATTCCCTATGAGGCGGTGGAAGAAAAAGAGCACCTGGCGCTGGCCGACCGGGTGGCAAAGGAAAGCGTGGTTATGCTGAAAAATGACGGTATTCTGCCGCTTGATTTGGATAAGATTAAAACGATCGGCATAATCGGGCCGAACGCAGACAGCCGAAGCGCACTGATTGGAAACTATCATGGCACATCTTCCGAATATATAACTGTGGCAGAGGGCGTCCGCCAATATACACAGGGCAGGGCAAGAATCCTGTTCTCTGAGGGATGCGGGCTGTTTCAGGATAAGACGGAGCCGCTTGCTATGCAGGGCGACAGATTGACTGAAGCAATGATTGTTGCAGAACACAGCGATGTTGTTATCTTGTGCCTTGGTCTGGATGAAACGCTCGAAGGCGAAGAAGGGGATACCGGAAACAGCTATGCGTCCGGGGATAAGGAAGATCTGCTTCTTCCCAAGCCGCAGAGGGATTTAATGGAGGCGGTTGCCAGGACAAAGAAACCAGTGGTTTTCTGTCTTATGGCAGGGAGCGCCATGGATTTGCGTTATCCGGCAGAACATTTTAACGCTGTTCTGCAGCTTTGGTATCCCGGTGCAAGGGGAGGCAGGAGTGCTGCCGATATTTTATTCGGGGAAACTTCGCCGTCGGGTAAGCTGCCGGTTACCTTTTATCACGATTTAGGCTCATTGCCGCCGTTTACGGACTACCATATGAAAGGAAGGACTTACCGGTATATGGAAGAAGAGGCTCTGTATCCGTTTGGTTTTGGTCTGACCTATGGGAAGGTAGCCGTGACAGATGCCAGGATCGGGAAAATTTCGGAAGAAACCGACAGCCTGGGCTTGCCGGATGTATCCCTGAAGGTTACGGTACAGAATCAGGGCAGCCGTGATACCGACGACGTGCTGCAGATTTATATCAAAAACACTGATTCGGCGGATGCCGTGCGAAATCCGGCGCTGTGTGCGTTTAAGCGGGTGCACGTAAAAGCTGGGGAAAGCATGGATACAGAAATTTCCATCGGCAGCAGGGCGTTTTCGGTAGTCGGTCAAAATGGTGAGCGCAAAAAAGACGGAAAGAATTTTATGATTTATGCTGCTGTTTCGCAGCCGGACAAGCGAAGCATTGAACTGACGGGCACAGAGCCAATAGAATTACATCTGGTACTGTAGAAAAAAGGACTGTGGAAAAATAAAAATCGATTCCTTTTCGGCAAAATATCGGCTTTTTAACCCTGACCAGGCAGGATCAGAACCCGGAGAATATCTACCAGACCATCTACGAGGAAGAGTTGTTTTTAGCCGTTCCCTCCGGTCATCCCATTGCACGCAGAGCGTCCGCCGGTGACGGACAGTTCCCGGTTTTAGATATCCGTGACCTGCAGTATGAGCCATTTATTTTGATGGATAAATATTCGACAATGCGGACGATGGTGGACCAGATTTTTGCAGACGGCGGCTTTTCGCCCAATATCCTGTTTGAAACCGGGAATAATCTCGCGGTGATTTCCATGGTGCAGGCCAGTCTTGGCTGCGGTATTCTGGCGTGGTACTATGTAAAAGAACGCCCGGAAGGCATAACGTTCTTCTGCCTTCCCGGGCATCCTACATGGGAGTTTGTGGCCTGTCATAAGAAAGACCATTATTTGAACAATGCAGCGAATGTTTACATCGATCTGGCAAAGCAGTTATGGGGGGAGGTAGGATGTTCCTGCATATTGTTAATAAAGAAAATAATCTTTAATCAGGGAAATCGCAATCTCCCTTGCCCGCGTGCTGGATACGTTTTGATTTGCGGTTTCTCCCAGATAAATACAAAAATAAATCCTGTGTCCGACATCGGCAAACCCGGTATACCAGGCATCGACGACAACGCCATTAGCTTTTCCCATGCCTGTTTTTCCGTAGATAGCACAGTTTTCCTGGCTGGCCTCTGAAAAAAACATAACTTCTTCCAGCGCCGCCCTTGTAGCAGGAGAATAGGGGGATGCATCGCCAAAGATCGTTTCCAGGACGTTTACCTGTTCTCTGGGGGAGATTTTCAGGGAGGATTCAATCCAGAAACCGGTCAGTGCAGGATTGCTGTTATTGGTATTTTGACGGCCCTGCCAGTCGGAGATATCGCAGTTGCCGTAGGAAAGGGCATCTAATGTCTTCTGCATTGCGTCAGCACCGATTTCATCAATTATCTGCCGGTAATACCAGACGCAGGAGGTGCGAAAGGCTGAGAAAAAGTCCATGTCCCGATTCCAGTCGTCATTCCAGAAGGTTTCACCGTTCCAGGTACGGGTGGAATTTTCCGGCACGATTACACCATTTTCCAGCCCTGCCAGGGAAGATATTATTTTAAATGTGGAGCAGGGGGAGCGGCGGGTATCGGCTAAATCCTCGTTATAAATTTGAACAGTGTTTTCTTCCGGGTCAAAGAGGACAGCAGCCCCATTCAGTTCTCCAAAGTAAGATGACCAGTCGGGGCGGGAGATGGTTTCCGGCGGGACTGGTTCTGCTGATGCCGGGGACTGGGGGATATCGGATTCTGTGGGCTGCAGGCTGGTTTGTGTATCGTCGTTTTTTGCGGTTTGCGCAATAGTCGGTGCAAGGTCTGGTTCAGAAATCTGTGCAGAGCTGTGGTCTGTGGACTCTGCGTTAATGGTTTCCGGCTGGTTTGGCAGTACTTTTTTGTCAGGGCTGCAGCCGGATAAACCTGCAGGTAAAATAATTGCAGATAAAAGAAATGAACTAATACGTAAGCCTGTAGATTTCATGGGATGAGTTTTTCCTTTCTATATCTATTCTTTATACTATATCTGTTCTTTATGTTAAGTCTTCGATGAATTTTTTTGACTTTGTTTGAGGCTTAAATACACGAAACTGGAATAAGCTTATGCCTGGCGTCTAATGGGATAATCATAGGGGCCATGCAGATAATTGCTCCATCTCCGGTTTCTTCCGGCAGAGAATCTAATATATGGAAATTTTTAAGGGCGTGTCTGCCCGGATCTGCATTTTTCTTGATTCCTATCGGATACAGTTTTCCATTTTCCAGGATAAGTAAATCAATTTCCTTACCGTTATTGTCCCGGTAATAGCAAAGGCGGCTTCGGGTGTCGATGCCCTGATTGGCATAGCTTTTTATGATTTCAGTGATGACATAATTTTCAAACATTGCCCCTGCCATAGCGGATAATTCTAGGGTTCTTGGGTTATTCCAGAGCGAGAGATAACAGGCAAGGCCGGTATCCATAAAGTAAAGCTTGGGACGTTTGACAATGCGCTTAATGGTATTGCCGGAATAGGGCGGCAGCAGATAAATAAGGCCGGAGGAGCGCAGAACAGACATCCATCCGTCGGCGGTTTTTCGGTCAATTTCCACATCTTTTGCCAAATCGGCGAGATTGACTTCCTGGCTGGTTCTTGCCGCGGTGCAGGAGAGAAATTTCAGGAACTTACCTTCATCTTTAATGGTAATCAGGTCGCGTATATCACGTTCAAGATAGGTTTGCAGGTAAGCACCGAAATAATCTTCAGGCAGAAGTTCTTTATCGGCAATCATCCTGGGCATCCCGCCGCGAAAGATTTTTTCAAAGATAGCGGTAATGGATTCTGTGGTATTGGGCATGGCGTTTGCCAAGGTATGAGTAAATTTTGTGGTGTTCGTGTTATCGGGAAGGAAAGGAACCGATGTCCTGCCTTCGATTTCTGCTCTGGACAGGGAATACATGGTCAGGATTCCCGTGCGGCCTGCCAGGGATTCGCTGACATTTTTCATCATGGGAAAGAGCTGTGAGCCGGTAAGATAGTATAAACCGTTCTGCTTTGCCTGATCTGTTCGTATTTTAATATAAGGAAGGAGTTCTGGAGCGTATTGAAATTCATCAATGATCAGGGGTGTGCGGTATTGCTGTAAAAACAGTTCGGGGTCTTCCCGGGCAAGGGTTCGCAGCATGGGATAGTCAAGGGTAACATATTGTATTTCTTTGTTTTTTTCTCTGATTTGATTTAAAAGGGTGGTTTTCCCTACCTGCCGTGCGCCGCAAACCATGACAACAGGGAAATGACTTGCTAAATTTTTGAGTTTTGCTTCCATTGTACGGTGAATGTACATTAAAATTACCTCCATAAAAAAATGTATTTTTGAAAAGTGCAGATAAGAAGTACAGGTAAAAAAGTGAATTAAGAGTAATACAAAAAGAGATTACAATTCCTTTTTTGTATTATATAAGATTTAGGGTTAGGAATCAAGAGATTTTTCTATATTTTATTTTACTTCCAGGAATGTTGGAAAGGAGTGAAAAAGAAATTTCCTTTTCTTTATCCCATGAAACTACTTGACAAACCCACCAGATCAGGGTAGAATTTTGTTCGTAAACAGAAAAATCCTACTAATCAGATAGGAATTCGTAACGTGAGAGATTGAGCAGTTGCGGGAAGTGGATAAATCATACCGGGTCGCAGGTCTGTGCAAGGCTTGCGGCCTTTTTTGGTAAAGCAATGGAGAAAAGCGGATGGAAAAGCAAAAGCAATCTCCCATTATCCAGTTAAAGGGTTTGGGAAAGCAGTTTAAGACGAGCAATGGGCCGGTGACTGCCCTGGATGATATTAATCTGGAAATCAATCCGGGGGAAATCTTTGGGATTATCGGTCTTTCGGGTGCGGGCAAGAGTACCCTGGTTCGCTGTATTAATTATCTGGAGGTGCCGACTTCCGGTACGGTTATCTTTGAGGGTGTGAGCCTTGCCGGGAAGGACGATAAGCCTTCATTGGCGGAAAAGTTATTCCGGTTTTTATCCGGGGGTTCCGATCAGGCGAAGAAAAACTCTGAGGATATCCGCCGGGCAAGGCGCTCGATGGGAATGATTTTCCAGCAGTTTAACCTGCTGGCACAGAGGAATGTCCTGCAGAATGTGTGCTTTCCTCTGGAACTGATTGGGACGAATAAAAAAGAAGCCCGGAAGCGGGCAGAAGAACTGTTAAAGATGGTGGGGCTGGAGGATCGGATGAAGGCGTATCCGGCGCAGCTTTCCGGCGGGCAGAAGCAGAGGGTTGCCATTGCCCGCGCTATGGCGACTAATCCCAAGGTGCTGCTCTGCGACGAGGCGACCAGTGCCTTAGACCCGAATACCACGAAGCAGATTCTGGGGCTGTTAAAGCAGATTAACCGGGAAATGGGGGTTACGGTGATTGTGATCACCCACGAAATGTCGGTTATCGAGGCGATCTGCGACCGGGTGGCGATTATCGATCAGAGCCATATCGCCGAGGTGGGTAAGGTTTCGGATATTTTTTCCAATCCTAAAACGCCGATTGGACGGCAGCTGATTTTGGGCGATGCGGCAAAGAAGGTTGCTCTGGGGACGGAGCGCCAGTTAAGGATTATATTTGACGGAAGGGAATCCTCGGAGCCGGTGATTTCCAACCTGGTTTTGGCGTGTAAGGTTCCGATTAATATTATGCACGCGGAAACGAAGGATGTGGGCGGGAAGGCCATGGGACACATGCTGATTCAGATTCCCGAGGATGAAACCGAGGCGAACCGGGTGATTAATTATCTGAAAACCGTAAAGGTTGCTTTCGAGGAGGTGCGGTGATGGTTTGGGATGCGGCAACATGGGAAATGTTAAAAACGGGCATTTGGGAAACGCTGTTTATGACCTTTGCGTCCTCGGCGATTTCCTATCTTATCGGTATACCGCTGGGAATCTTTCTGGTGATTGCCGATGCCGACGGAATCCAGCCCATGCCGGTGCTTCAAAAGGTTCTGGGCGTGGTAATCAATCTGCTTCGGTCGATTCCGTTTATGATTTTGTTAATTCTTTTGATTCCGTTTACGCGGGCCATCGTGGGGACGACCCTGGGAGCAAAGGCCGTCGTGCCTCCGTTAGTGGTAGCGGCAGCGCCCTATATTGCGCGTATGGTGGAATCTTCTTTTCGGGAAGTGGATACAGGGGTTATCGAGGCGGCACAGTCCATGGGTGCCACAACCTGGCAGATTATCTGGAAGGTGCTTCTGCCGGAGGCTAAGCCAAGCCTTTTCGTGGGCGCGGCGATTTCCATTACCACCATTCTGGGCTATTCCGCCATGGCAGGCTTTGTCGGCGGCGGCGGACTGGGAACCATTGCCATTAACTACGGCTATTATCGCTATCAGACGGATATGATGCTGGTGACCGTGGTGATTCTGGTGATTATTGTCCAGATTATCCAGGAAAGCTGGATGAAGGTATCAAAGATCACCGACAAGAGGATTCGTTAGCGTGCTGCTGCTTTCATGCGCTCACGGCAACAGAATATTCTTGTTGAGGATAAATAAAAAGTGTTTCCGGGCAGGAAACAACAAGGAGGAAGCATTATGAAAAAATCTTTAGCGTTACTGATGGCGGCATCGCTTACGGTGCTGAGCCTGACCGCGTGCGGCGGCAATGGGGGCACGGATACAACCGCAGCGACCACAGCAGCCCAGGCGGAGGAAACGACGGCGGCAGAGGGTGAAAGCGCAGCGCAGGAGAACAGCGATGAGGCAGATACGCAGGCCGAGGCCGGTAAGGAAAGCGAGGCCGGCGGTGAAACCGTGGCAGCAGGCGATTTACAGAAGATTGTTATCGGTGCAAGCCCGGCTCCTCATGCAGAGATCTTAAACGCGGCCAAGGATCTGATGGCAGCCAAGGGTTATGAACTGGAAATCCGTGAATACACCGATTATATTCAGCCGAATAACGCGCTGGATGCAGGGGATTTGGATGCAAACTATTTCCAGCACCTGCCTTACTTAGAGCAGTTTATCGAGCAGCATGGCGTAAAGCTTGCCAGTGCAGGAAAGGTTCACTATGAGCCGTTTGGCATTTATGCGGGAAAGACCGCAGACCTGGCTTCCCTGGGCGATAAGGCAAAGGTAGCCGTTCCTAACGATGTAACCAATGAGGCAAGGGCACTTCTTCTTCTGGAAGCCCAGGGCCTAATTAAGTTAAAAGAGGGCGCAGGCTTAAACGCTACCAAGAATGATATTGTGGAAAATACCAAGAATCTGGAAATTATTGAAATCGAAGCAGCACAGATTCCGCGTTCCATTAACGATGTGGACATTGCCGTAATCAACGGCAACTATGCTATCGAAGCAGGGATGAAGGTTTCCGATGCCCTGGCGGTAGAGGCATCCGACTCCGTGGCAGCAACCACCTATGGAAATGTAGTTGCCGTAAGAGCAGGCGAGGAAAGCAGTGATGCCATCGTGGCTCTGATGGAAGTATTAAAGAGCGATGAGATCAAGAAGTTTATGGAAGACAAGTATGAGGGCGCTGTAGTTCCGCTGAGTGAATAAGGCGGGGAACCGCAGGCGGCTGTTTATCTGCGTCTGGTGTAACAATGTAAAACAGACAGGATGAAAAAACAGTAAAAAAAAACCGTAAATAACAGAAAACAAAAGGGGCAGATAATGGATTGTTATCTGTCCCTTTGCTGTTGAAGTCAATCCGAATATTTCCTTATAAAAAAACCAGGAGCATCAGAAGGTCTTTTTTCGGTTTGGTGCTGTGGATTGCTTTGTACATTGCGTTCCTGGCAGCATAGAATCAAAAAAATTATCCTAAAATCATGAAAAAAGCATCTTGTCAAGGTTATGGTTTTATGCTATACTACACAAGTTGGCAAATTGGCAACCGTGAGAAATTTTTTTGTGAGGTTTTGCGATATGTTGTGATGTCTTGCGCTATTTTGCAATATCCTGCATGGAATACGAAATGTAAGCGGGCAGCCAGATTATGCACGTCTGTGGATTCTGTGGACAGGTGCCGGAAAAGAATAATTGGGTGCTTTGGCATGAAACATGAAAAGCATGAAAGAAAAACATGAAATCAAGATGGGTTTCATGAACCGATGATTTATCCGGTCGTCCTGGGAGTGTGAGAAGCAGGCGGAAGAGCCCCTTTTCAGGGAGCAAAAACCAAATGGAGGAAATACTATGAGCGTAATTTCGATGAAACAGTTACTGGAAGCTGGTGTGCATTTCGGCCATCAGACAAGAAGATGGAACCCTAAGATGGCTCCGTACATCTACACCGAGAGAAATGGTATCTACATTATTGACTTACAGAAGTCCGTAGGCAAGGTTGACGAGGCTTATAAGGCAATCGCTGACATTGCAGCAGAGGGCGGCACCATTCTGTTTGTGGGAACCAAGAAGCAGGCACAGGATGCCATTAAGACCGAGGCAGAACGCTGCGGTATGTATTATGTAAATGAGAGATGGTTAGGCGGTATGCTGACCAACTTTAAGACCATCCAGAGCCGTGTTGAGCGCTTAAAAGAAATCGAAACCATGGCAGAGGACGGAACCTTTGACGTATTGCCGAAGAAGGAAGTTATTGCCTTAAGAAAAGAATGGGAAAAACTGGAAAGAAACCTGGGCGGTATCAAGGAAATGAAGAGAATCCCGGATGCTATCTTTATCGTAGACCCGAAGAAGGAAAGAATCTGTGTACAGGAAGCCCATACGCTGGGAATCCCGCTGATTGGCATTGCCGATACCAACTGTGATCCGGAAGAACTGGATTACGTGATTCCGGGCAATGACGACGCTATCCGCGCCGTTAAGCTGATTGTGTCCAAGATGGCTGACGCCGTAATCGAGGCAAACCAGGGCGAGGCGATGTCCGAACTGGAAGCAGCCGGCGAATTAGACACCGAGATCGTAGAAGAGTAAGCCGGTAACGGTGGAAAAGCTGTCAGAAAGCGGATGATTAAGGAAAAACCGCCGGAAAAGCAGCTTGTAAACAGGTAATTCGGCAGACAAGCCGATGATGATAAACAGGAGGGATAGACGATGGCAGTTACCGCAGCAATGGTAAAAGAATTAAGAGAGATGACCGGTGCCGGGATGATGGACTGCAAGAAAGCACTTGCAGCTACCGACGGCGATATGGATAAAGCAGTTGAGTATTTAAGAGAAAAGGGTTTGGCCGGAGTAACGAAGAAAGCCGGACGTATTGCCGCAGAGGGTATGGTGGTTACCGCTTTATCCGAAGACGAGAAGAATGCAGTTGTGGTTGAAGTTAATGCAGAAACCGATTTCGTGGCAAAGAACGAAGTGTTCCGCACCTATGCCGCGAATGTAGCCGCACAGGCATTAAAGAGCAATGCAGCAAATATCGATGAATTTATGGCTGAAACCTGGGAGAAAGACCCAAGCTTAACCGTAAAAGAAGCATTGGCCCTGCAGATTTCCATTATCGGTGAGAATATGAACATCCGCCGTTATGAGAAGGTTGCTGTAGAGAATGGTTTTGTATCTTCCTACATCCATGCAGGCGGAAAGATTGGCGTACTGGTTGTTGTAGAAACCGATGTTGTTAATGATTCTGTAAAGGAAATGGCAAAGAATGTGGCAATGCAGGCTGCCGCCTTAAAGCCATTGTACACCAGCCGCGACGAAGTTGACGCTGAGTATATTGCAAAGGAAAAGGAAATCTTAACCGTTGCCGCTAAGAACGAAAAGCCGGACGCTAACGATAAAATTATCGAAGGCATGGTTATGGGCCGCATCAACAAGGAACTGAAGGAAATCTGCCTGCTGGATCAGGTATATGTAAAGGCAGAGGATGGAAAGCAGTCCGTAGCAAAGTATGTAGAGTCCGTAGCAAAGGCAAATGAGAGCAATATCCGCATTGTAAAGTTCGTGCGCTTTGAAACCGGCGAAGGCATGGCGAAAAAGGAAGAGAACTTTGCTGAGGAAGTGGCGAAGCAGATGGGGGCTATGTAAGACAGTCTGTTTGGATCTAATAGTAAAGATTGAAGGGCTTCAGAGAAATCTGGGGCTCTTTTTCTTTTCTGAAACAGGGAATTTGGATTGCAACATGTGGATATGTTTGTGAAAAGTAGTTTAAAAACAAACTGTTTTGATCAAAATATAAATGGTGAGGCAACATGAAATTAAAAATATCAGTATTCACAATGGAACGTGCAAATTAATACTATGATAACATTGTATTTTGAGGATTTATATTTCCCGACCATATGTCATATATTCTGCAGCTGATGCTTTGGGGCAGATATGCAGCCGAAGGTGGTGCAGAGCATCATGGAGATCAACATTACAGTACAACGATTGACATTGATACTCATGTGGCGGATGAGAAGTATCAGGGGGAAATTGGGAAGTTTGGAAAGGTTATGGAGGTTGCTGAATTGGGAGAAATGGACAATTCTGGGATGGTGCAGACACTTCAGTGAGGTGCATATATTAAAATAGTAAATAATTGCAAAGTGACAGCAGATGATTCAGAATCTGAAAATTGCATAAACTGATTGAAAAAAGGGTCCGGAGATGATAAGATAAGAATAAGAACAGGAAAACAAGTGTTTTGTTGAAGAGGAGGCGATAGAATGGCTACATCCAGTATACTGACCAATGTAAAGATTACTGATCCGAAAAAAATTGAATCCTTTATCAAGGCTCTTGATGCTTCGGCAGATGATCCCAAAAGAGAGCCATCCGCACAGGTGAGCCGCCAGATGACAAATATAGACGAGATACGGAGATTGATGTCCAAGAGGGTTCGATAAAATGAAGGAATATACAGTAGTCAATATATTGGATATGTTGGAAGCAATCGGAGAGGAGAACTTAAGTGCAATTCTCTCCGATTTTTCTTGTCCGATTAATAAAGAAATTGAAAATTTTGTATGGCATAATGCGATTGAATTTGCAAAAAAGAAAATGTCCGTTACATATTTCCTTATGGATGCAGAGGGCGAGATTGCAGCAATCTTTACTTTAACCCATAAGGCAGTAGAAATTGGAAATGCAGATATTTCTTCTACTATGAGAAGAAAACTGTCCAGATATGCACAGTTGGATGGAAATACAAATTCCTACACAGTGTCCGCTTTTTTAATCGCGCAGTTTGGAAAAAATTATGGATTTAAAGGGAATCTGGAATTGTCCGGAAATGCTTTGATGGATGATGTGTTTGAAATATTGGGGCGAGTCCAGAGAAACATAGGTGGGGGAATCGTGTATTTGGAATGCGAAGACCGACCGAAGCTTTTGGAATTTTATCAGAATGACAAAAATCGGTTTAAGATTTTTGGGGAGAGGTATTCGGATGTGGATCAGACAAAGTACGTTCAATTGTTGAAATTGTTTTAGATAACAGAATAGACATATTATGAAAATAAATCTGGTCGATAATGTTATAAATTTCATGCATGTTGCAGCAAAAGATATTTATTGAGATTGATAATAGATAGTAAATTTTATACATGTTACGAATTTTTAATAAAAGAGCTTCGGTGTTCAACTGAATGAGTGATTGGTTAGTGAACTAGTGCTAAGAATTGTATGGAATATGGCATAGAAAACATAGGGAGGTTTATATGACTGGTTATATAAATAATATATTGGAAAATGATTCTGGATACGAATACGGATACATTTCTGGAGATGATGGAAATTCATATTATTTTGATGAAAGAGATCTGAATGGAAGAATTAAGATGACGGATTTTGATCGCCTTGATGAAGTGGAATTTGAAGCATTGCCATCTAATAATGGGCGTAAGTATCGAAAAGCTAAAAATGTTATACTTGAAAAATTAAAGGGAATAGAAGGAAGGAAAAATGAAGAGAAAAATAATCATACAGAGGAAGATAGGGAAGAAATAGTTAAATTTTTTAAACCGGGATTTGCGATACATATGGATAAAAAGCAGGCATATGCACAGTTTTTAAAGAGCAATTCAGAGGAAGGAAACGTAATTGATAAGCTAAGCCAGGTACTGTATATATCAAGAATTGGACATCATATAATTGATCAGCGCAGCATATATCAGTTTTGTATGGCTGGAGTGACCAAAACTTTTAAACAGTTTATACAAGGCAAATATGAATTTCTAATAATTTTATCTCATTTTGATTCAGAGGATTGGCAATCAAAAACTCTGATAGTTGATAGAGAGATTAGAAGAAGGAGGGAAATAGCTGATAGGAGACCATTAGTCAATTTTTATATGTTAATAAGTAATGCACACTGTTTAATGGAAGAAATTGATAAAGTTAAAGGAAGTACAAGTGCAGCAGTGATCCCTTTTTCATTTGACGAAATATTAAAATGCGAGTCTAAAGATGAATTGGAAGAACTTTTGATAGAAAGATTTAGCGAATATTTATACGAGAATAATATGTTGGGAGAAACAAGCGCAATAGATGATGATAATTTGTTATTTGGAGATAGAGGAAAAATAGCAGATTTAATAGTTAGTCGTTGTGAAAATAATGCCAATTCTGGTATTTTTGGTCTTCGTCGTAGTGGAAAGACTTCTGTGTTAAATGCTGTTTTGCGAAGGTTAGAACGAGTAGATATAAAGTATATAAAAGTCGAATCACGATCAGAATTAGAGAACTTGGATTCGTGGAAAATAGCGCTTTATGATATAGCAAAGAAAATAAGACAAAAAACACTTGGAATTGAACAGCAAAGCGGAGAATCTAGAAAGGCGTTTATAGAGAGATTGAGTTTGAATAGCACTGAAGAAGAATATATAAAGCGTCCATCGGTGTGCTTTGTTGAAGATGTTAAATTGTATTGTGCAGATGAAAAAGCTTTTGTTATAGCGATAGATGAAATTGAATTGATAACTTATAACACAGCAAAAGAAGGCACATGGAAAAACGTGGCTGCTTACTGTGGATTTTGGGGGGCAATAAGAGATTGTGGCTGTTCACTAATTGTATGTGGAGTTAATTCGACGATAAATGAAATCAACACAATTTTATATAATGGAGAGAATGGTGACAATCCAATGTATAGGAGAATTTTGAATTGTGCTGATTCTTCTAGTACCTATTTACCTACGTTCACAGATGAACAGACAAAGTATATGATAAACACGTTGGGTGGGTATAGTAATATAGGTTTTTCAAATGTCTTTGGTGAAATAAACAGGACGTTTGGCGGGCAACCATATGCGATTAGGCAGTTTTGTTCATTTGTATTTGAAAGAGTTAAGCATTTTAGAGAAACAAATAAAGTATATGAAGTTAGTAAAGCAACAATAGAAAATTTGTTGATAGAATTTCAAAGATCGGCAGAGGGAGCAAGTTTATGTGAGATTATATTGCAGCATTTAACTATATATAAAGATGAATATGAAATGTTAAAGAATATGGCATTATCACCTGAAAAGTATAGAAAAATAGAAGGAGAAGATATATATAAGATTGACCATTTGCAGAAATATGGACTAATTAATTTTGACTTTATGACAACATATGTATCATTCAAAATTTATTCCATTAAGGATTATCTCTGTAAAAAATATGAAAAGAATCCAATGGATATGACGAATAATGAACGACGAGAATATATACAAAAATGCGTAGCAGAGTGTGAGATAAAATTTAAAACGTACATATGTAATTATTACATATATAATATTAATGGTGAAAGTGCCTGCAGGAATCTCATGAAAAGCTATATTAGTGCAAGTGGTCGATATAAGCCAGTTAGCATAAATCCTAAAGCGGTTCCAATTCCGAATCCAGATACTTGTAATATAAGAGAATTTTTTGATCATAAAAAATTTATAATCTATTTTTCTTCTATAAAGACGATTATAAAAGATAATTGGTCAACGTTAGGGAAAAAATTGCAGGAGGCAGGAATTGATAAAACTAAATTTTTGGTCTATATGGATGCATTAAATGCAGGAAGAACAGATGCAGACCATTATGATGCAGAAAATATTGTGGAATATCCCAAAAGATGGGAGATTGATGATACAACTATGTTAAGTTTTCAAAATGCGATGGTCAATTTGGATGCCTTTTTTAAGACTATTTAACTTTAAATTTAAAGGGCCAAAATACAAATGTCGGAGATGTTTTGATGGCGTTGTGGTGTTTTAGATTATGTGTGAATTTTTTATGTGGATAATTACTCTGAACATACTATTAGTGGAAGAGAAAACTTCACTTGTTTCTTCTCCCAATAGTAGAAACAGCACTTTTACCAATTCCTAAAACTGTTTTACCAAGTTTCAAAACTCGTATATTTTGAGCAGAAAATTGTAGGCGAAAAAATTTTACCAACCAAAAGTCTGGTAAACCCAAATGCGGACATGCCTCAACCCCGCATAAAATCAGGCTTTTTGAAAATAGTTCGTAAAGCAGATGGGGGCTATGTAAGATAGTTCGTTTGAATTTCATAGTTAGTATGGAAGGGCTTCAGAGAAATCTGGGGCTCTTTTTATAATGTATAAGAAATGATAGTGTAACTTTACCTGGGGAATTTTAAAAAATAAAAAAATAAGACGAC
>CAMNRM010000082.1 GCA_946553025.1 uncultured Clostridium sp. | reverse complement strand
ATTTTTTGTTTTCTGGTAATTATCAATGGCCAGGTACATCATCACTCCGCAGAACATCGACAGCAAAAAAACATTTCCCACGGAATTTCCCAGCTTTGCCTCAACTAATGCCTGGCTGTCAATCTTTAGATGGGCTGCATTGGCCATCCATGCGGCAATCAGGGTTCCCAGGTAATTGCCCAGAGCAATCACTGCCATATCGAAAAGTTCACTGCCCTTTTTTACAAATCCAATCTTTCCCGTGTACAGAAAAAACCCCTGCGCGACGATGGTTAAGAGGCCAAAAGAGAATAAAAGCGACCCTGCAATTTTATTTTCCACCGATAAATAGACAATCCCGCCCAGCCCTATCATAAATCCTGCATAAACTGCTTTTATCCCTGTCTGAAGCTTATTGTTCATCCGATTTCATCCTTCCTCTTCTGCTAACGGTTTAAGTGACCCTTTACGGCTCCCGCTTTCCAGTATTTTCTATTTTTCAGTATTTTCCATCTTTCCTATACCTTTTTCTTTAACTTCCTTTTGCGCCCTAACTTTAACATATCCCCAGGGTAAAGTCAACCGCACAGAGCCTAAATACTTGCACAAAAAAAGCCGTCATGCTATAATAAAACCTGCCCGGATAAATCTATTTTTCAGGCGGCAGACCCAAACGTTAAACTTAAACGATAAATCCAGGTGATAACCCCAAACGATAACAACAAAACCAGAAAGGCAAATTTATGGAATCCATCTTTACATTATACAAGCAATGGCGGGAAAAAACCGATAAGATTCAGGACAGCAATCTACAGGAAACTGACGATAAAAAAGCATTTATGCGCTATGCCAAGTTAAGACGGCTGGATGATGATGACTTTGAAGAATTAGAGATGCAGTATGACGAGTACCTGATTGAACAGGAAACAGAAGACTAAGCTTTGAAAAGATAGCTGTATCCCACGCACCTACCACAAAACAGAAAGGAAAATCATAATGAGTGCATTAAAAGAGGAATCTTTTTATACCATTGATGATATTTACAGTCTTCCAGACGGACAAAGAGCGGAGTTAATTGACGGACAGATTTACAATATGGCTCCGCCAAGCAGAACACACCAAAAACTTGTTAATTTATTTTCATGGGCTATTACCAATTATATTCGTTCCCAAAAAGGCAGTTGTGAGGTTTATCCTGCTCCATTTGCAGTATTTTTAAATAAGGATGAAAAAAATTATGTTGAACCTGATATTTCTGTTATCTGTGATCCAACCAAACTTGATGAAAAAGGATGTCATGGTGCTCCCGACTGGATCATTGAAATAACATCTCCTTCTAATCCGCAAATGGACTATGGAATTAAGCTTTTTAAATACCGCTCTGCTGGTGTTCGGGAATATTGGATTATCAATCCGCAAAAAAATACCGTCATTGTTTTTGATTTTGAAAAAGAGCAGCAATCCAACCAATATGATTTCAGTGATGATATACCATCCTGTATTTACAAAGATTTCATTATAAATATAAATTCCATGTAAAAAGTTTCCTGTAAAAAACGCCTATAAAAAATTCCCGCAAAAAGTTTTTTTAATAGTTGACAAATGGATTTTCTTATGGTAATATATCTAAGGCTTGAACAAAACAAGTCAAGTGCTGCTGTGGCTCAGTCGGTAGAGCGTCGCATTGGTAGTGCGGAGGTCACGGGTCCGATTCCCGTCAGCAGCTTGTGAAAACCCTTGATATTTCAGGGGTTTTTTTATTTGTGTTGTATTACAGCCCACGCGCCCAATGGAGGAACGAATGAAAAACATTAATGATTGCACCTTAGATTATACTTTAGAAGTCTGTGTGGATTCAGTAGAATCTGCCATTGCTGCCGAGCGGGGCGGGGCCGATCGGCTGGAACTCTGCGCGAATTTAATTATCGGCGGAACCACCCCGGGAATCCATCTGTTTCGCCAGATCCGAAAGCACTGCTCCCTTCCTGTCCATGTGCTGATTCGTCCCCGGTACGGCGATTTTCTCTACACCGAATGGGAAACCGAGATTATCGAAAAAGATATTCTTACCTTTAAAGAACTCCAGGCCGACGGAATCGTAATCGGCTGTCTTTGCGCTGACGGCCATCTCGACTGCAGACGGCTGGAACGCTTCTGCCGAGCAGGTGCCGGGCTTTCTCTCACCCTACACAGGGCCTTTGATATGTGCTGCGATCCCCAAAAAGCGCTGGAAGAAGCGATTGAACTAGGATTTTCTTCCATTCTCACCTCAGGACAGGAAGAAAACTGCCTGAAGGGTAAATCCTGCCTAAAACAGCTTGTCCATCAGGCCAACGGGCGGATAAGGATTTTAGCCGGCGGCGGTGTTTCAGAAAAGACGATTCCCTGCCTGGTCCATGAGGCCGGAATTCATGACTTCCATATGTCCGGAAAAACCGTTCTGGACAGTGAAATGCTTTACCGAAAAAAAGAAGTACACATGGGAATTGCCGGAATGGATGAATATGCCGTCCTGCGCACGGACGAAGCGCAGGTGCGTTTAGCCAAGGAAGCTATTTTTCAGAAAATACACAATTTCAGAAACGGAGAACCGCCATGTTTTCAAGACAATTCACCGACTACACCGAACAGATTTACCTAAACCGCCTTCCCTTCTTTGGCGGACGCAGGCCACATATCGAACAGGCTGTGGAAAACTGCCTGCCGGATGAAAAGCTTCTGATGAAGTTTCTCTACGGGACAATGCCCCTTTCTGACGCGGGCGAATATGATTCTTCCATATTCTATTCCTATGTTTCCCACGCCCTTTTCCTTGCAAAAACCGTGGAGTGGCTAAGGGATATTCCCGAGGAAATCTTCCTTCACTACGTCCTCTTCTACCGGGTAAATTCCGAAGCCATTGAGGACTGCCGCTCCTTTTTCTTTTCTCAGCTTTATTCCCGCATCAAAGGGCTTACGGCCAGGGAAGCCGCCCTTGAAGTAAATTACTGGTGCGCGGAAAACGGAAGCTACCGCGCAAGTGACGACCGCACCATCTCTCCGATAACGATGTACCGCTCCGGAAAAGGCCGCTGCGGGGAAGAATCCGTATTTGCCGTAACCGCATTCCGCAGCGTGGGAATTCCTGCCCGCCAGATCTATGTGCCCAGGTGGGCGCACTGTGACGACAACCACGCCTGGGTGGAGGTCTATGTCGATGGGGCCTGGCATTTCCTCGGTGCCTGCGAACCGGAAGAGGTTCTTAATAAGGGCTGGTTTTCCCACGCCTCCTCCCGCGCCCTCCTCGTGCACAGCCTGACCTTCTCCGACTATGGTATCCGTGACGAAATCATCGGCCGCGAGGGCCAGGCCGTTTATCTCAACCGCACAGCCTTCTATGCCAGAACCAGAAAACTGGATATCCTGGTACGGGATAAAAACGGGCATCCCATCCCCCATGCCCGGGTTTTTGTGGAAATCTTAAATATGGCAGAATACAGCCCCGCAGCCTCCCTCCTTACCGATGAACAGGGAAAAGCAGAAATCACCCTGGGCCTTGGCGATATTCACCTTCACGCAGAAAAAGACGGCTTTCTGGCGGATCTGATGTTTTTTACCGAAGACAATCCCCCGGCAGTTCTCTGCCTTCCGACGGATTTATCGCAGACGCCGCAGTTTCCCAAGGATATGGATACTTTTAAAGAACCTGCTTCCCCGGAATGCTTTTCCTGCACCCTAAAAGCCCCTAAAGACGCCCCGATCCACCCGGTTAGCTTAACCCGCCTGCAAAAAGAGAAAAACCGCCGGCGGCTAAAAGAGGCCGAAAGACTTCGTGAACAGCGGATTAACGGCTATTTTCAGGAAGAACTAGCCGAAAAATATCCCGATGAACGCGAAATCCTCTGCTTCTCCGCCGGAAATTTCATGGAAATCTATGATTTTTTATCCAAAGATAACTCTCCGGATCGCCTGGCGCTGCTGCACAGTTTATCGGCAAAGGATTATCAGGACGCCCGGGCCGATGTATTGGAAAATCATCTTAAAGAAGCTTCTGTATTTGGCAGTTCATGGAAAAAACAGGGAAAGCGCGAACTCTATATCCGTTACCTCCTCTGCCCCAGGATTTACCGGGAACAATTAATGGATTACCGCCGTTTTATCCGGAATTATTTTACCGAAGAACAAAAAACATCCTTTATTCATGATCCGCAGACGATCTGGGGGTTTATCCGGGACAAGATTAAAAATCACAGCGAAATGGACTATGAAACCCTCTGCCCTTCCCCGGAAAGCTGCCTGAGGCTTTCCCACGGCAGTCTTCTTGGACAGAAAGTCCTGTTTGTCGCCATCTGCCGCACACTGGGGATTCCTGCACGCCTTCATCCGGTAACGTTGGAAGTCGAATGGTACGATCGGCACGGTTTTTGCTCCCTTTCCAGAGCCAAAAAACTTAGCTGTCCGGCCACACTGGTTCTCTCCTCCGATAAAGCGGTGTCCTGGAAATATTACCAGCACTGGACGATTGGATATTTAAAAGGCTGCCGTTTTTGCACGCTCAATTATCCGGGAAAAACCATTACCCGGGAAAAAACCGAACTCCTCCTTGCGCCGGGAACTTACCGCCTGCTCACCGCAAACCGTCTTCCAAGCGGCGATCAGCAGGTGAAAGAATTTATTTTCTGCCTGGATGACAGCCAGCGAAAAGAAATCCTTCTCCGGCACAAAGCCCTGGAGATGAACGAAATGCTGGTCAGCCACCGGCTGGAAGATTTTTACCTGAATCCCGGCCAAAACGACGCCCCGCCATGCCTTTTTTCTTCGCTGCTTAAGTGCAAAGCTTCTGTCCTGGCCTTTTTGCAGGAAGGCGAAGAACCTACGGAACATGTGCTGAATGAGCTTCTTGCCCAGGGGGATTCTCTTTTTGGCCTGGACACGGAAATCTTCTTTATCCTTAGAAATCCGGATGCCCTAAAACAAAAAACACTGCAAAAAACGATGCAGCGCTTTCCACAAATCCGGATTGCCTATGGAGATTTTGATGAACTGGCCGAGCCGATTGCCCGCAGGCTGTACCTTGAACCGGGAAACTATCCTCTGCTGGCCGTTGTCCGAAAGGATCTGGAAGCCGTATACAGCAGCAGCGGCTACCGCGTGGGAACGATTGGAATCTTAGAAGAAATTCTTTATTATTTACATGCGCAGGCATAGCATCAAAGAAAAAAACTGTGACCATTTTCCGCCGAACCTCATATGATAAATTAAAAAAACATGAGGTAGAATTCATGGCTGAAAAAGACTCCTATCAAAACGTAAATGTCAGCGCAACCGAAGCTTCGGAACCTTCCACGGCGGAGGGCAGCTGGCACGGCATCACCCAGGGCGGAATAACCACCCCCATTGCACCGGAAGGAGGAATCCCTGCTTATCCCGGCAATATGAACGGCGGCGGCAATAACACCCCGGACAATGATTACGGTATCTCCCTTCCTATCGCTCCTGAAGGCGGAATCCCTGCTTATCCCGGCTGGACGGTGGGCGGCCCGAACTTCGGGGTAAATATCCCTGCCTTCCCCAACCTTCCCGGCGGTTCGACCACGATTTGCCCGGGAAACGGCTGCAGCTTCTGTCCCGGAAATACCTGCGGTTTCTTCCCCGGAAACAGCGGTTACGGCCAGGTTCGCTTTATTGATGCTTCGACCAATACCATCCCGGTCAACTTCAGCATCGACGGCGTGACCTATGCTTCTAATTTTATGTTCAGCCACGTTTCCAATTATCAGCAGATTTCCGACGGCTTCCACACCATCTCGGTCAACCGTTCCACCGGAAGGCAGGCACTTTTGCTGCAGCAGACCTTCCCGTTTTCTGCAAACCAGAAGGTTACCATGGTTTTAGTGGATGCCAAGGAAGGCGGACTGGAAATGATTCAGATCCAGGATACGGGCTGCAATAACCTGCCCTCCGGCTACGGCTGCTACCGCGTGGTAAATGTCAGCTACAGCGATTCCAATTTTGATATCAAACTGGGCAACGGCGACACGATCTTCCGCAATATCGGCTTTACACAGGCCAGCCCCTACAAACGGGCCATGGCCGGGGTCTACACCGTATTTGTCACCAACTCCAATTTCTACAGCGTTATCCGTGAGCTGCCGGTGATCTTAATCGGGGCAATTACCGGCAATAACATGGTATCCAGTCCGCTGACCTCCACGAACGTCAATATTCAGGCGGGAACCCAGACCACTTCTTATATTATGGGCAACAGCTGGTCGGGTTACAGCCTGCGTATGATCACGGTTCGTGATTAAGGCTGTTTATAAAACTCCCTGAAAACTTTCTTCTAATGTCCGGCAGGAGGAGGCAAACTGCTCTTCCTCCTCCCCGGTCAGGGGCATTTCCATCACGCGGCGGACGCCGTTGCCGTTAATCACACAGGGAACACCGGTGAATAAATCCCGCTGCCCATACTCGCCCCGAAGCATAGCCGATACCGTGAGCACACTGTTTTCATCGCCCAAAACCGCCTTGGTAATCCGGGTCATCGCCATACCGATCCCATAGTAGGTTGCCTGCTTGGCTTCAATAATCTGGTAAGCAGCCCCCTTCACCTGTCCGGCAATCTCCCACAGCCTTTCTTTGCTGATCTCCTCTTCTTCCTCTCTTCCCGGTTCTCTTTTCCCGCAGAGTTCCATAATCGGCCTGGTTGCCACCATCGCCTGACTCCAGGGGACAAACTCGCTGTCGCCGTGTTCGCCCATCACATAGGCGTGGACGTTTCTGGGGTCTACATGGAGGTATTCACCTAAGAGATAGCGGAGCCTTGCCGTATCCAGCGCCGTCCCCGTCCCTAAAACCCGCCTTGGATTAAATCCGGAGAGGATACAGGTAATCCTGGTCATCACATCCACAGGGTTGGTTGCAACTAAAAAGATACCGTTAAACCCGCTTCTGGTCACCGGCTCTACAATGGAGCGGAAAACCTGGGCATTGCGCTTTAATAAATCCAGGCGGCTTTCCCCGGGTTTCTGCGCCACGCCGGCACAGATCACAACCATATCCGCATCCTGGCAGTCGCTGTAATTTCCCGGATAAATTTCCATATTGGATGCAGCAAAAGCGAGGCCGTGGTTTAAGTCCATAGCCTCGCCCAATGCTTTCTTCTCATTAAGGTCAATTAAAACTAATTCGTCACAGACATTCTGGTTGAGCAGACAGTAGGCATAACTCATCCCCACCATCCCGCAGCCAATCAGTGCAATCTTCCTCTTATCAATTCTCATGGCCAAACTCCCTTCTCTTTTCCCGTTTTTCTTTTCTCTGAATTTTCATCCAGCTTACGGTTAGTATAGCAGAGTTTGCCCAAAACTATACCTGCACCTACAGGCGGTTTAACTTCTTCTCCATCAGTTCACTGTTGCTGCTGTACATTACCGCATGTTCCTTGGAAATCTTCTTTTCCTTGTACAGACGGAGAAGACTGTTGTCCATCGTCACCATCCCTTCATCCACAGAAGTAGAGATTACACCGTCAATCTGATGGATCTTCGATTCACGGATCATGTTGCGGATGGCATTATTTAAAAACATAATCTCCAGTGCAGGAATCTCGCCCACCATATCAATGCGGGGAATCAGCTGCTGGGAAACCACCGCCTGCAAAACCATGGAAAGCTGAATTCGGATCTGATCCTGCTGGTTTGGTGGGAAATTGTCGATAATACGGTCAATCGTATTCGCCGCCCCGATGGTGTGCAGGGTGGAGATCACCAGATGGCCGGTTTCTGCCGCAGTCATCGCCGTGCGGATGGTTTCAAAATCACGCATTTCCCCTAAAAGGATAACATCCGGTGCCTGACGAAGCGCCGCCCTGAGTCCGCTCATATAGCTGATCGTGTCCGTTCCCACCTCTCTCTGGGTAACTACGCTGAGTTTATGGCGGTGCAGATATTCAATCGGATCTTCCAGGGTAATTACATGCGCATTTCTGGTCATATTGATCTCATTGATAATGCTGGCCAGGGTCGTGCTTTTTCCGCTTCCCGCAGGCCCCGTCACCAAAACCAGCCCCTTCGTCATCTTTGCAATATCGATAACGTTCCGCGGAATATTCAGGGACTGGAAATCCGGCAGTTCAAACCGCACGATACGGATAATGGCAGCCAAAGAACCCCTCTGGCGCATTACACTGGCACGGAACCTGGAAAGGCCGCTGATGGCAAAAGAAAAATCATCATCCCCGCCGGATAAAACCGTGCTCATATCCCGATTGCCGGCAATCTGATAAATCTGGGCAATCATCCGATCCATCTCTTCCGGAAAAATCTTTTCTTCCCCCTGATAGGTAATATTCCCGCCGATTTTATAAGAAAAAGGCATACCGGGGATCAGAAAAATATCCGAAGCTTCCTGTTCCACCGCCTGCTTGAAAAATTCCATTATTTCCATACTTCCATCCTCCTTAACTTGCTACTGCCTATATTTATACACAGTAACGCTTAACTTCCATCCCACACAGGCATATCCTGATCAATTTCATACTCTACCTGATTATACACCTTCCACTGGAGAATGGAAACCTTTCCCTGACCATTTTCCCAGGTTAAATGAAGGCGGATGGACAGTGCCTGCCCCTCTTCCATTCCGATTTCTGCGGCAGCACACTGTTCCTCAGGAAGCCAGGTATTTCCCAGGGCCTCCTGAATATCATCTTCCGGATGCTCCGGATTTTTCAAAAGTGCTTCCTTAAGCACTGCATCGACCTTGGCATAAAAAACCTCTCCCTCGGCATCCGCACGGTAAAAACCGGAAACCGAGCGTCCGTTTCTTTCCGCCAGATCCAGGTCATTTTTTGCGCTGGATAAGGACAGCAGTCCAAAGGTTCCCAGACACAGGACGATAAAGATTAATATCAATGAGGCACTTCCGATATTGGCCCCGCTTTTACTTTCACTCTTTGCCATATCCGTCCTCCCCCTGTGTTCTGTATTTTTTTACCTGCAGAGAATACAGGGTCAGCACCTGACCGTCTTTATCCCGCTCCTGGCTGTAAGGATGGGCGGTTCCTCTTTTTAACACCAGGTTTAAGTACTCCATCTTTCCCGGCACTTCCCTTTCTTCGCCCAGAGTCAGCTCTGCCATATAATAAGCCGATGACTGAAAATCCTCCGATTCAGGCACAGGATTTTCCAAAACCGTCCAGTCTTTATCAAAAAACAGCGTGTATGCCGTTTCCCCGTCGGAAAGCGGCCTTCCCTGTACAGCGCCAAATGCCTCCATACCTTCTGCCTTCCATGTTTCCGCCAGACTTTCCGCGGCCAGCACCGCCTGGTTTTTTTCCCTGGCAAGGCGGCTCATGGCATCCGAACGCATAAATACCTGGATGCAGACCGCCGCACACAGAAGGAAAAAACCGCAGACCATAATCATCTCCATCAGAAAAATACCGGAGCCGGAACGCTTTCTGCTATTCATCTTCGCTTCCTCCTGTCTGCCCGTTTTCTGCCGTATAAGATAAACCATCCCCGCAGCGCAGGGCCAGGGTGAGTTTTCCGCCGCCGGCTCCTTTCGTTTCCATATGAATCAGCTTCCCGTCCTCACTCTGGCTCACCGAAAATCCCTCACATTCCAGGATCGTTAAGCCGTCGGCAAGTCCCAGACCGTAGGATGGGTCGGTAAACAGCTCGCAGATATTTCCCTCATGGTAATAAATCCAGGTCACATAATTCCCGCCCTCCAGGCGGCTTTCCAGCTCCAGAACCGGCGTGCCCTCGACATCGATCACCCGCACCGCGCCTTCCATATCGCCCTGGCGCACCTTATTGGCCACATATTGAAGGGCTACGCTTCCGGTAAAATTATCCTGGGAACGGATGTTAATGTTTTCATAAACCCGCCCGCCGATTAACACGGTAAACAGCGCACAGAGCACAAATACCAGAAATAACAGCATGGTAAACAAAAGGTTAAATGCCTGTCCATGATTGCCGGTATTTCGTTTTGCTGCGGTTTCATTCATCGGTCTTTCCCTCCTGTTCCTGCGCCGGAATTACGGTGATATCCGGTATAATATTCGAGGCAAAGCCTTCATAAAACACATTGTAGCGCGTGCGGTCAATCTGGACGCCGTAATGTTCTTCTAAGTATTCCACACTTGGCGGATATCGGCCTTCGATGGCGTAGCACTGGACGGTAGCCCTGGCAATGGCATTGCGCAGGGTCACCTCCCCTTCACTGTGAGCTTTCTCGGAAAAGGACACAGAACCACGGACGAAAGCAGCGATAACCAGAACAAAAATCAAGACGGAAGCTAAAAACTTAATTAAGCTTAAGTCCCTCTTTTCCTGTTGTTTTCTTTTCATATCCTTGCTCTTCTTTCTATCCTTTTCAGCCAATCGTTGAAAGCACGCCGACTAACGGAAGCATAACCGAAAGCAGAACCAGGCCCACAGCCACCGCCAGAACGGCCACCATCGTCGGCTCAAACCGGGCAATCACGTTGTCGATAGCGTTATCGGCTTCCTGCTCGTAATCTCTGGAAATATCTTCCATCACCCGATCCAGATGACCGCTTCGGTCGCCGGTCTTAATCATCTGCACATGGAAACCGGAAAAAAGACCGGTAGCCTTCATCGCATCATAATAGCTCTGCCCTTCCTCCAACATCTCCTTACAGGTTTCAATCCTCTCCTGCACGGCGGCATTCTCTGCCAGTTCCGCTGCCAGGTCAAGTCCCCGCTCCAGTTCCAGTCCGCTGTGCAGGGTAAGGGCAAGAACCGAGGTAAATCTCCGGTTAGCCACGGCAAGGGCAATACGGCTTTTCTTCTTAATCATCCCCACTCCCTGCTCGACCAGGGCAAAGCGATGTCCCATCCTGGTAAAAGCCCAGAGTCCCGCGCCAAACAGCAGGAGGAAAACACCGACCGTAAGAGCCACGCCGCTGAACACCCCGCCAAAGCGGATGGCCGACTGGGCAACCGGGGAAAGCTGTGCCCCAAGCTGCACATAAACATCCTCAAAGATAGGCATTACCTTTACAAAGAGGACGAACAGCACTGCCAAAAGCATGAATACCATAATAATCGGATAGGTCAGGGCATTCTTGATATTCCGCATTAAAAAGAATTCTTTTTCATAGTATTCCGAGAGTGAAAGCATCATCTGATCCAGGGTACCTGTACTCTGTCCCAGCTTTGCCATCCTGACCACATAGGGCGGGAAGGCTTTGCTTTCCTCAAGAACCTGGAAGAAGGGATCGCCCAGTTCCACGCCCTCCGCCATATAAAGCAGCATATCCTTCTCCCACTGTGTGCCGGCATCCTCAGCCATAATCCTGAGTCCTTCGTCCAGCGGGACAGCCGCTTCCAAAAGCAGGGAAACCTGGAGGCAGAACGCAGACAGTTCCTGAAAATTATAGCGGTTTGCCGCCTGTTTTTTTCCCTTGCTGTCTTCCTTCTTTTCCTGTGTTTCCTTGGTTTCGTTTTCTAATTGTTCATCAAATTGTCTTTCCACAGGGATTTCTCCTTACATTTGAAAGTTCTTTGCCGGTGAGGCGGCATAAGGTTACTGTTCACACGTTCACAGCAACGCATAAGTTCAGGTTTAATACGCATATTTTGCCTGATAACTTCCATCTCCGCCGCCGTGGGAACGCCCGCCGCTAGAGGCAAAGGTCGGGTCCATCAGGCTCCAGTTCTGGCCGTCGAAATAAATAATATTGTCAATCCAGCCCTGACTTGGAAGGTATACGCTGATCCAGGCATGGTAAAGCTGTCCGGTATAGCCAATCACCAGCTTTGTCGGAATATCCTGCGCCCGGAGCATGGCGGTCATCAGAGAAGCGTAGTCAAAGCAGATACCGTTTCTGGTTGCCAGCGTGGAATCCACGTTAGGCAGGTAGCCGCTCTGCACGGTTGCCGCCTTAACCGTATCGTAGGTTAAGTTATCAACAACGAAATTATAGACGCTGGTCACTACCCCCATCGCGTCCGCTGCCCCGGCAACCACCTGGTTGCTGACGGCTACGGCATTGCTGTTCTGGTTAAAATTCACATACTGGTTCGGGTACAAAAACGGCGTGTACTCATTCGCCAGGCTGACATTGATATTCTGGCTGCAGACCTGGGCATACTGATTTCCGCTGATATTTTCAAAAACCTTTACCGAATAGCTTCCGTTCCCCTCGGTAAACGGGAAAACCTCGTAGCTGTCCCTTGCATTCAGATTGTATGTATAGGTTATCCCCTTGGTGATCTGTATCTTGATCTTTCCGTTGCTTCCTTTGTATTTAATCATCACATAGCCCTGATCGGTATTGGAGGCGTCAATGGTCACCTTATCGTTTCCATAGGTCGTCGTCCCTGTAGCAATAGGGCTGCGGACAGCCGCCTGGGTATTTACCGGTGCAGCTGCTGCGGCCAGACAGGCAGCCAGCAAAAGGGCTGTCATTTTTTTCATGGTTTTCTTTCCTTTCAGCATAGCTGTGTTCACTTCCTTTTCTTTTATTTTTTAAGAGGGCAAAAGCCGCTGACGGACAATTTCATAAGCCAGAACCCCTGCGGCTACCGAAGCATTCAGGGAATCAATCTGACCCTTCATGGGAATGGATGCAACCATATCACAGGTTTCCTTCACCCGGCTTCCCACACCTTCCCCTTCGTTTCCGATAACCAGGCCGATAGGCCCGCGAAGATTCAGCTTATACATGCTCTCCCCGCCCATATCGGCACAGACAAACCACAGGCCCTGCTTTTTTAATTCCTCCATCGTCGCCGACAGATTCGTCACCTTGGCTACCGGCGTATAGTTTAAGGCACCGGCAGAAACCTTTGCCACAACCGCCGTCAGTCCAACCGCCCGGCGCTTGGGGATAATCACTCCGTGCGCTCCGGCCAGGTTTGCCGTCCGGATAATGGCACCGAGATTGTGCGGATCTTCGATTCCGTCCAAAAGAATCAAAAACGGAGGTTCATTCTTCTCTTTAGCGGCATATAACATATCTTCCACCTCGGCATAGGCATAGGCGGCGGCATAGGCGATAACCCCCTGATGCTTCCCCGACGGCGAAAGCTGATCCAGCCGTTCTCTGGGTACATACTGAATCAGAGTGCTCTGTCTTCGTGCTTCCCTGGTAATGGACTGTATGGGACCGTCACGGCACCCGTCCAAAATATACAGCTTATCGATGGGACGGCCCGCACGGAAGGCTTCCAGCACGGCGTTTCGTCCCTCGATCATGGATTCTTCGACCTTCACCTTTTCCTGCTCCTCCTGAAATTTCTTATGGTGTTTCTTTTTCCCAAATCTTAGGTTCTCCGGCTTCTTTTTCTTCTTTTCCCGGAGCGGCGGATTCTATGGTTTCTTTTTCTTCCTTATCCTGAACGGCGGATTCCCTGGCTTCCTCTTCTTCCAAGGCGGCAAAACCCCGGCTCACCAGTTCGGTCATCCGCTCAAACTGTTCGGATAAAAAGAGCCAGCCAACCAAAGCTTCAAATCCGGTAGCCAGACGATAATCGACAATCGAGGCATTTTTTGCGGAAGACATGGACTTTGCATTCCTTCCGCGCTTAAACACGGCATGTTCTTCTTCGGTCAGTTCTTCCTCCAGTGCCTTAATTATCTTCGCCTGTGTTCCTGCACAGGCCAGATGAGAACTGTTTTTATGCAGCTTATTCACCGGAAGATTCCCTGCACTTACCATCTTTGTCCTCACCATTATCTCATAGACGGCATCTCCCACATAGGCTAAAACCAGGGGAGAATACTGGCGGGCATCTGCTTTTTCCAGGTGCATCATCTGACGGTAAAAATCCGGAAAGCCTGCGCTTACGCCCGTTTCCATTTTACGCCTTCTCTGGTGTCTTCCAGAATAATTCCCATCGCTAAAAGCTTGGCACGGATGGCGTCGGCCTGGGCAAAGTCTTTATTCTTTCTGGCCTGCTGGCGGTCGGCAATCATCTGCTCAATCTCTTCATCCAGCATTTCTTTTTTGCGCTCGGTAAGTATACCCATAACATCACACAAACGGCAGATTTCTTCCTTTAATTCATGGATGAACGGGGCAGAACTTTCTTCCTTTGCCGAAATATTGGCCAGCTTTACCATCTCAAACAGGGCAGAAACCGCATCGGCGGTATTAAAATCATCTTCCATCGCCGCTTCAAACTTTGCGGTTAGTTCCTGCAATGTCTTTATGGCCTGGGCTTCTTCATTTTTCATCGTGCCCTCGCCGGTCTGTGCATGTTCACCCTTCTTTGCTTCCAGTTCCCCAAGGCGCTCTATCGCGGTTAAGATCCGGTCAAGGCCGTTCTTGGACGCTTCCATCAGATCTTCACTGAAATTTAACGGGCTGCGGTAATGGGCGCTGAGCATAAAGAAGCGAAGCACCTGCAAGTCATACTTTTCGGCAATTTCACGAACCGTAAAGAAGTTATTTAAGGATTTACTCATCTTCTGGCTGTCAATGGTCAAAAAGCCGTTGTGCATCCAGTAGGTGGCAAATGGTTTTTCATTCGCCGCTTCACTCTGGGCAATTTCATTCTCATGGTGCGGGAAGATAAGATCCTCACCGCCGGCATGAATATCAATCTGATCGCCCAGATAACGCTTCGCCATTACCGAACACTCAATATGCCATCCCGGACGGCCCTTGCACCATGCAGACTCCCAGTAAGGCTCTCCTTCTTTCTTCGGCTTCCAGAGAACAAAATCATTCGGGTCTTCCTTCCCCTCTTCACCGGTCACTTTAATCTCGCGGAAACCGGACTGTAATTCATCCAGATTCTTATGCGAAAGCTTCCCGTAATCCTTAAAAGATTTTACCCGAAAATATACCGTTCCGTCTTTTGCCGCATAGGCATGGCCTTTGTCAATCAGGGTCTGAATCATCTCCAGCATACCGGGAATCTCCTCGGTCGCTAAGGGGTGCTTGGTCGCCGGGCGCACATTCATCCCTTCCATATCCTTCTTGCATTCCTCGATATAGCGCTTGGAAATCACATCGGATTCTACATGCTCCTCCAATGCCTTTTTAATAATCTTATCATCCACATCCGTGAAATTGGAAACAAAATTCACCTCATACCCTTTATATTCAAAATAACGGCGAACCGTGTCAAAAATAATCATCGGACGTGCATTTCCAATATGGATTAAATTATAGACCGTAGGCCCGCAGACATACATCTTCACCTTTCCCGGTTCTAACGGCACAAACTCCTCTTTCCGCCTGGATAACGTATTATAAATCTTCATTATTCTTTCCCCTCATTCTCCTTTTCTTGTTCCTGTTCACATGTACAGTAATCTTTTCTTTACTTTAAGAGTCCGCCGCCGATTAGGCGGCATAAGTTCAGGTATTCCAAGTGCGCCCAGCTTTACTTTATTTATGGTGGTGCACTCACTTGTGGGCGCATGATGGTTTATCTTGCATTCGTTTCAGAACCATAATAACAATAATCTGCCCCTTCTGTCAATAAGACAATGGCCTGTGCACTGATTCCTTCGCCCTGCCCGGTAAATCCCAGACCCTCTTCGGTCGTTGCCTTTACACTGACCTGCCCCGGCTTTATTCCCAATGCCCCGGCAATATTTTCCGCCATCTGCGGACGGTAAGCAGCGAGTTTTGGCCTCTGGGCAATGACGGTCGCATCGATATTTCCCACGCTGTAATGATTTTTGGTCAAAAGACATCCCACCTCTTTAAGTAAAGCAATACTGGAAATTCCCTTATACCTGGGATCGGTATCCGGAAAATGCTGCCCGATATCACCTAAGGCTGCCGCCCCCAAAAGCGCATCCATCACCGCGTGAACCAGCACATCCGCGTCCGAATGGCCTAAAAGCCCGCGCTCAAAAGGAATTTCCACCCCTCCCAGAATTAATTTTCTGCCCTCAACCAGACAATGTACATCATATCCCTGCCCAATTCTCATTATTGTTTCCTTTCCTTTATATAATGATAGAAGCGTCAAAAGGTCTTTTGCCGCTTCTTATGATACAGATTGCTCCGCACTTCGTGCTCCCGCAATCTTAAAAACATTCAAAATCCGCCCTATCGGGCTACTTTTTCATGTTTTTGGCGGGTCCCAAGGTCAAAAATTCTCCTGAAAGCAAGCTTTCGTCGAATTTTCGACCTTTTGACCCTGGTATCATATAATCATCCTGATTTTTTTGCAAATACACTCTGCCTCTATCGTTCTCCACGTCCCGCAGACCTCACCGTCCGTATGAACCGCCTGCGGCTGTTCCATATAAAAGGCAGCCTCCTGACACTCATAGCGGCGGATTCCCCGAATATTCTTTTTTCTGCGCAGCAGGGCAGCAATCAGGGTATTCAGCAGTTTTCTCTTGCTTGCGTGGCTGACCACGCACACCGAAAGCTTCCCGTCACCTGCATCGGCTCCCGGCGCAAAGCAGAAGCCGCCTCCCTCAAAGGGGTGAATATGTGCCGATATAAAATAAATATGGTTAAATTCAATTTTCTTTACCCGATCCAGGATAATATATCCCCGGGAAGGCTTTGCCATCATCAGCCGGATCAGACCAAACAGGATATAGGAAAAACGCCCCAGACGAAGCCGCCGCATAAGTTTCTGCACCAGTCCCTGCTTTATACAAAGACAGACTTCACCGTCTAACCCCATCCCCGCACTTACAGCAAAACGGCGATGCTCTGCCTTATCCCCATAGGTGAGCACCCCATAATCCAAAAGCTGATAATAGGGGGACAGAAGGATCTTATTCAAGGCCCTTTTCGGGTTTGTAGGAAGATGCAGACTGCGGGCAAAGTCATTGCCCGAACCGGCGGGAATATAGCCAAGACTGACCTCAGGATAAAAGTACAGGCCGTCGAGCACTTCATTAAATGTCCCGTCCCCGCCCACAGCCACGATAATTCTTTTCTCCTGAACATTCTCGGTCAGCGCCCGCGCATAGTCCCGGGCATCTCCCGGCTGCCTGGTCAGATAGGTTTCATAGCTGACGGTCCTCTCCTCCAGAAGTTTTTTCAGTTTTTTCCATATCCGCTCCCCTCTTCCGCCGCTGGAACAAGGATTAACGATAAAAAAATACATGGTCCCTCCTGCGTAGTTACAATATAAGTTCACCGCTGAATAGGCAGCATTCGTTCAGGTATTCCAAGTGCGCCTGGCAGACTTTTATTTATGGCGGAACGCTTATCTGTGGGCGCATAAAGGTTTACGGTTCATGTGCGTCCACTATAGCCCTGCGTATCCACCTGAAGCGTATCAATACATTATAAATCTTAGTATATCATAAATTACGGCAAATGGGATATTTTTCAGCTTATATTTTTCCCAAGATGGATTAAAATTCTATAAAACTTCTATAAAATATACATTTGAGTCAAATTATGTCAACTCGACAGAACATTTAACCAGAAATAAAATGCCGCAAAGACCTGCACAAAAATCTTTATTCAAAAAAAGCCAAAAAATTTTTCAAAAAATTGTTGACAATTGAAACAATTCGCGGTATACTATCCTGGCAGTCGCAAAAAAGCGACATTATGGGGTCTTAGCTCAGCTGGGAGAGCATCTGCCTTACAAGCAGAGGGTCATAGGTTCGAGCCCTATAGGCCCCATAGACCTGGCGGAATAGCTCAGCTGGCTAGAGCACGCGGTTCATACCCGCGGTGTCGTTGGTTCAAGTCCAATTTCCGCTACGAAATGAGTATTCATCGAAAGATGGGTACTCTTTTTTGTGTGTTTTGCGTGATTTTTGGAGGGTAATTTAGGATACTTTTATGGTTTTCTCTTAAATCCTTCTTTCAAGTTTCAAATTCTGTTATTCATTCTTCTTTTGTCTTTCTGCTCTTATATGGATTTCACCCTTCAATTTCCTGGAAGTTATGCAAAACTTTTTTAAAATAAAGTTTTTTTTGATTTATACACATAAAAAAGGAATAAACTTTTAAATGTTTATTCCTCTCAACATTACTTAACCAAATTATTTGTTTTTACTTATTAACTATAAAAGAGCAAATTTAAAATTTATTGTCAAAATGCACAAAAAATAAGACA
>CAMNRM010000081.1 GCA_946553025.1 uncultured Clostridium sp. | reverse complement strand
GTCACGATTTCCGAAACCGCCGCTTCTCTGGCCATCTCTTGACTGACCGTCACGGTTTCCAAAGCCGCCGCTTCTCTGACCATCTCTTGACTGACCGTCACGGCTGCCGGAACCACGGCCTCCCTGACCATCCCTTGTCTGGCCGTCACGATTTGTGCTGCCTGTGCCCCGCTGACCGTCACGACCTCCCTGACCATCTCTTGGCTGACTGTTCTTTGCCTGGCTGTCACGGTTTGCAGCTGAGGAAATATTTTTTTGTGTTTCTCTTGGCTGTGCTTCCCGTCCCGCTGCGGGTGCCTGGGCTTCCTTTGCCGGTTCCTTTACGGTTTCTGCTGCTTTTTCCTGTACCTGCGCTTTTACCTCCGGCTGTGGTTTTACGGATGCCTGGGCAGGTGCTGCTTTCTCCTGCGCGGAAGCTTCCGAAACCGTAACCTTCTGTGCCAGGGCTGATGCTGCCTGAACCTTCTGTCCCGGTACGGAAGTTTCTGCAGCCTTCTGCGGGGCTTTTTCTGCTGCCCTCTGGGCCTCCTTTGCCTTCTGGGCTGCATCCTTTGCTGCCAGGGCTTTTTCCGCCGCTTTTAAAACACCCAGTTTTTCCGGTGCCTTCTGCGGTGCTGCCTTTTCGGTTTTCTGTCCCAGGGCCACTTTATTATCTGCGCTCTTGGGCTTTTGTCCGGCGGGACGGCTTTTAATCTGCTGTGAATTCTGCGGACGATAGACGGCAATAACCTTCTTTTTCGGTGCCTTGCCCTCTCCGGCAGTTTTTCCGCCTTCAGAAGCCTTTCCGCTCTCCGGCTGCCCTGCCTTATTCTGTCCCTTCATCATGTCCTTATCCGCTTTTCCCTGCTCTTTTCCTAAATCATTTATGTTCATACCTTGCTACCTCCGTTCATAGTCATTCGTTTCCCGATTGCCTCTGCAAAACCCTGATCTTCCACCGCCAGGGACGCTCGAAGTTCCTTACCGGTAAAACGGCCAAGTTCAGCTCTGCTGCCCAGAAAACAGATGTTTACGTGATAATTTCCGCACATATCCCGGAACCTTTTTTTCGTGTTCTCCGATGCCTCCTCTGCCACGATAACCAGACAGGCCCTGCCTTTTTTTATGGACTGTTCCGTAGAAAATTCACCGCTTTTCACCTTGCCGGCCTTTGTCGCCAATCCAATCAGATTCAATACCTGCTGTTTAGAATCCAAGTTCTTTCATCTCCTTTTCCAGTCCTTCATACACCTCTTTTGGAACCGTCATCTTAAAAGACCGATCCAGCCCTTTGGACTTTACTGCCTTTTTCAGACATTCTCCGGAGGGACAAAGGTAAGCTCCCCGTCCGTTCTTCCGCCCGGTGGCATCAATCAGAATATCCCCCTCGGCTGTTTTAAGCACACGGATCATTTCTTTTTTGCTTTTCATTTCCCCGCAGCCTATGCACTGCCTTAAAGGTATTTTTTTTGCACCCACGTTTTCATCACTCCTGTTTTCTTGATTTCAGACACGCTTCGTTACCGTTCACCGAAGCTTACGATAACTGCTCCTCTTCCTGGTAGCCTTCCTCTTTGGCAGTATCCGCAGAATCTTCATCCGTGAAATCCTCATCGGTAAAATCTTTATCGGTAAAATCCTCGTCCGTAAGATCTTCTTCTGTAAAATCTTCGTCTTCGGCGGACTCTTCCCCGGCAGATTCGTCTTCGGTGTATTCTTCGGTTAAATCACCCTCCTCCAAATACTCTTCCTCATCCGGAGAAACTTCCCCTTCCTGACTTTCATCCTCTTCCTCAAAATCCTCATCTTCCTGGTAGTGATAATCCACCATATCTTCCTGATATTCAATGCCCAGTTCTTCAAACAGACCCTGTTCCTTCGCCTGGGTTTCACTCTTAATATCAATCTTATAGCCGGTAAGACGTGCAGCAAGGCGGGCGTTCTGCCCTTCCTTTCCGATGGCTAAAGAAAGCTGATAATCCGGCACAATCACAAGCGCCTCCCGCTCTTCCTCATCGGCAACCACGCAGATAACCTTGGCCGGGCTCAGTGCATTTTCAATTAAGTAAGCGGCATTATCGTCCCAGTTAATAATATCAATCTTTTCGCCGCGAAGTTCACTGACCACCGCATTTACCCTGGCTCCGTTAATGCCCACACAGGCACCTACAGGGTCCACGTTGATATCATTCGACCAGACGGCAATCTTCGTTCGGGAACCGGCCTCCCTGGCAATCGCCTTAATCTCCACCGTGCCGTCCTTTACCTCGGCAACCTCCGATTCAAACAGGCGTTTCACCAGATCCGGATGGGTGCGGGATACGGAAACTCTCGGCCCTTTGGATGTATCCTTAACCTCTAAGATATAAACTTTCACATGCTCGTTCTGCCGGAGCACTTCTCCCTTAACCTGTTCGCTTTCATTTAAAATCGCATCCAGTTTTCCTAAATTAATGCTGATATTTCTTCCCAGATTCTTCTGTACGATTCCGGTCATAATATCTTTTTCTTTGCTGTAGTAATCGTTATAAAGGACCTTACGTTCCTCCTCGCGGATTTTCTGCAGAATAACGTTTTTCGCATTCTGTGTGGCAATCCGTCCGAATTCTTTCGACGGAACAGCAATGGGGACAATATCGCCGGGAAGATAACGGGGGTTTTTCAGCTTTGCCTCTTCGACGCAAATCTGGGTCAAGGGATCTTCCACCGTTTCCACAACTTCTTTTTCCGCATACACTGCAAAATCACAGGTATCCGGGTTAATGTTTACCTTAATATTATCCGCCTTGCCGAAATGATTTTTGCAGGCGGTCAGCAGCGAGTTTTCTATCGCTTCCAAAAGTACTGCCTTGCTGATGTTTTTCTCCTTCTCAATCATTTCCAACGCCAATAAAAGTTCCTTGTTCATGGTTTCCTCCATTCAGTGCATGTTTCACAGTATATCCTACCCTTTGGGTACTAATGATTTCTGCGCACGCTTCACTAAAAATCCAGGGCTAAACGAATCAGTGCGATGTCTGCCCGCAAAAAGGATAAATCCGATCCGTCTTCCATCTGTAAAAGAACAGACTCTTTATCATATGCTTTTAAAATACCGGTATACTCCTTACTTTTATTCAGTGCCTTGTACAGCCGGATTTCCACATCCTTACCGATGCTTCGGGCAAAATCCTTATCCTTCTTTAAAGGTCTTCCCAGCCCCGGCGAACTGACTTCCAGAATATAGCTGTCCTGGATAAAATCCTCCTTGTCCAGCCAGTCGCTTACCTTACGGCTGATCAGTTCACAGTCGTCTAAAGAGATTCCGCCCTCTTTATCGATATAGGCACGCAGATACCAGGTATCGCCTTCCTTTACATATTCCACATCGACCAATTCAAATCCATGCTCCTGCATCAGCGGCAGAAGAAACTTTTCGGTCCTCGATTCATAACTTTCTTTTTTTGTCATCCGTTATCACCGTCCTTCCTTTCCTCCCATCATTTTGATTACTGTTCACATGTTTACGGTAACAGACTTCTGCAAACAGTAGCCTTCGATGTTCAAACACATAAAAGTAAGAGTGGACGTCTGCCCACTCTTTATCCTTTACTTTATCATGTTATCATAACCAGTGTATCACTTTTTTCCATAAAATGCAAGCACTTTTTTGCGGCTTTTACGGTTTTTACGGTATGAGTTCTGCGGTTTTATCTGGTTTTATCCATTCCTTTTAGACATTCTTCGCATACAGGAATTTTTCCGGAAGCGTTACTTTAAAATCCTTTGCCAGTGCACGGAATTCATCCGGCTGGATCGTCTGCAGCTTATAGGGCTGCATGGAACGTACCTTCACCAGAATCTCGGCGGACTTCTCTATGGTGTGTGCCAGACCGAACGTCAGGTCAAAATCTTCGCCGGAACAGAACAGCCCGTGATGCGCCCAGATGGCCGCGTCATATTCCTCCATCAGTTTCGAGGTTTCCACCGCAATCGGCCTGCCGCCCGGAACCATCCACGGCACCACGCCGACACCGGACGGGAATACCACCGGACACTCCGTGGCCATTTCCCAGAGTTCACGGGTAAATGCCTCGGAAGTCAGCGGCAGCACAAAAGTAAGCGCAATCAGATTCGTTGCATGGCAGTGATAGATAACGCGGTGTGCTCCGTTCGTTACGCGCTTTTTCACCTCATGATTCATCAGATGGCTTGGAAGTTCAGAGGTCGGACGTCCGCCGTTTTTCAGTCCCCAGAGAATGCGGTAATTTTCCCCCTGCTCATCAATTTCTATTATCGCGGTTGTGTCCTCGGGTTCCAGAATAACATTGCGGAAATATTTGCCGGAACCGGTCACCATAAAATACTCCCCGGCAAGCCCCGGTACGCTGGTTCCAATCGGCTGAAACGGCTTTTCATAAGAAAAAAACGGCTTTACTTCTTCAACCTCCTCCGGCTTTATGCGGTAGGTCAGGTTTCCCCCATTGCGCTCATGCCAGCCCTGTTTCCATCCGTCATCCGCCATGCGGATAAATCCCTTTACAAATCCTGTTTCTAAAATATCCATAGTATCCTCCCTATCTTGTAATAATATCTACCGAAACATTAAAAATCTTGGCAACCTTTAAAATGGTATCGATGTGTCTTCCAACAGCTGCTGCCATATGGTGGGTCGGCCCGGCCTCGCTCCAGCGATTGCAGAACTCCCTCGCCCCGCAGCGAAAACGGGTTCTCATATTGGTATCGCCAAAGTTGAAAATCGGGCCTTCCTCGTTCACGCCTTCTGCCGCAACAAACTTAAAGTTTCCGTCCTTATCCTGCGTAATGCCCAGATAAGTAATATCCCCTGTCGGCGGATAAAACTGGGTAAGATAACCGCCGCCGGTCTTCCCGTGAAATACCGGAACAATCTTCATCAATGGTTTCTTTGCGGAAATATCGGCATCGCCGGAACCGCTGTGTCCGATAATACAGATATCGTCATTAAAGTCAATGGAATACATTTCCGAAAGCTGGCCGGTTCCGGAGATAGTCTTTAAGATGCTCATCGCCATGGCAACCTTGATATCGCCTTCCACCGCACAGGCCGTCCCCTGTTTAATCAGCATGGAAAATGCAGGAATCAGCATACTGTCCAGCACACCGGCCTTGCCCTGGGCAAACCCGTCGTAATGGGAGGCGACAAAGCCAATCTCTTCCTTCCTGCACCACTCTTCAAAGGCCACAACATACTTTGCCATTTCCCATACTTTTTCTATCGTGCCGCCGCCCTCAACCTCAAAGGTATCAAGAATATCCTGCGCTTTTGCACGAATGGCATCTTCATCGGTAATATCGTCGGCAATAGCCCACATCTTTTCCCAGTCAAACTGCTTAGTGTACACAAACATCCGGTGATAGAGATTGGTTTCATCAATATATAAATCCATCATCCCCGGATACGGCCTTCCAATCTGTGCCAGGTTCGTATTGCGGAAGCGCCGGCGAACCTGCGCCGCCTTACACCAGTCCTCTATTTCCGCCGCCACCGCCGGATCGCCGCCTTCCACAACACCCGTGATCACCGCATGGCGCTTCCCGGCACGTTCCAGATCCGCAACCATCTCTCCCACAGCGCCGCAGGCATAAAGTTCGCCAAGCCAGGTAGGAACGTCGGTATTTGCATAATCCGGGGCCTTTTTCTTCTGGACATTGACCAGCACAACCGGAACGTCCAGATCCCTTACCGCCGGAAGCATGTTATAGGAAGTGGCATAGGTGAGAAGCTGCAAAAAGACCAGATCAACATCCGCGGCCCGAAACAAATCTCCTGCCGCCTGGGACTGTTCCTTCGTCGTCACCATCCCCCCGTCAATCACTTCCACGCTGCCCGGAATCGTCGCTTTAAATGCCTTATACTGCGCCTCAAACTCCGGTACAAGGGACGGAAACTGCGGCAGATATGCACCAAGTGCAATTGAAAATACCCCTACTTTTGCCTTTGTGTTTACTAACATGATTCATCCTCCAATCACAAAATTATCTGTTTTCTTTTGGCTGATAATGGCTGATCCGAAACGAATCGGCCACAGATTTTCTTGCCTGGGCAAGGTCTTTAAGTTCTTTGTTTCGGATCATCTGCGCCATTAGATTTCCGACGGCTGTAGCCTCGCCCGGCCCTGCCCAGACATCCATACCTGCCGCGTCCGCCGTCAGCTGGTTTAAGTAAGCTGCATTGGAACCGCCGCCGATAACGAAGATGCCGTTATAGGTTCTGCCTGTATTCTCCTGTAACTGTACCGCTGTTTTTCCGTAGCAGTCTGCCAGGCTCTGGTAAATCACCGCAGCAATTTCCCCGGTCGTTACCGGGACGGTCTGTTCGGTCTTTCGGCAGTATTCCTGGATAGCCTCGGTCATGCTGTCCGGTGCTAAAAATACATCGTCATTGACATCCACACGGGAAGGAAAATCCCTGCATTCTGCCGCCATCTCGCAGAGCTGGGCAAAGGAATAGGCATCCTTTTGCTCGTGCCGTACCGACTGGATCATCCACAGCCCCATAATATTTTTCAGATAGCGAAAACGATAATCATACCCGCCTTCATTCGTAAAATTCCCCTGCCTGCTCACTTCCCGGCAGTCCGCCCGTTCTGCTTCCACACCCATTAACGACCATGTGCCAGAACTGATGTAGAGCCCTTCTCCCTCCAAAAGCGGCATGGCCATAACCGCAGAAGCCGTATCATGGCTGGCACAGAGGGTTACCCTGCAGTTAAACCCTGTCTGCGCCTGGATTTCCCCGCTTAATTCGCCGACATCCGTTCCCGGCATCTTAAGCGGCAGAAAGATATCTTCCGGAAAGCCAAGAAGACGGATTAACTCTTTATCCCACTGCTTCGTTCCGGGGCTTACAAGCTGCGTCGATGTGGCGTTCGTGTATTCGGATACCTTCCGTCCGGTCAGCAAAAACTGAAAATAATCGGGCAGCATCAGAAAGGTTTTGGCTTTTTCCAGCAATTCCGGGGTCTGCCGCTTTACCGCCATAAGCTGATAGATGGTATTAAACATTTGCTTCTGGATTCCGGTTCTCTTATACAGATCCTGCTCGGAAATGAACTTATACACCTCTGCATCCATCCCCGTCGTCCGTCCGTCGCGGTATCCATAGGTATCGCCCAAAACCTGATTTTTCTCATCCAGGAGCAAATAGTCCACCGCCCAGGTATCGATCGACATACTGACCGGGATTTTATTTAACTGACGGCACATCTTCATGCCGTTTACAATTTCTGCAAACAGGCGGTTCGTATCCCATAAAAGCTTCCCGCCCTGCCTGTCCATGCCATTTTCAAAACGGTAAATTTCTTCAAGAACCATCTGGCCGTTTTCCAGATGCCCCAGGATATGCTGCCCGCTCGACGCGCCGATATCCACTGCCAGATAATAATTTTCCATATTTTCTCCATTCTGCTGTGCATGTTTGAAAAATTCACTGTCCTTTTTTGCAGACGGGTCAGATTCGGATCTGGGGGTCATTTTTATGTTCTGCCCGGTACTGGCTGGGTGTCACACCATAATTTGCCTTAAACTGACGGTAAAAATAACTCAGGTTTTCATAACCGATATTGGCCGCAATCTGATCAATCGGAAGCTCCGTTTCCACCAAAAACATCAGCGCCTTCTGAAAACGCTTGCGCATTAACAGTTCCACAAAGGTAAACCCTGTATTTTTCTTAATCAGCCTGCTGACCGCCGATAAAGACAGGTTAAAATCCTCTGCAATACGGCTTAAAGCAGCCGTGCGGTACTGTGTGTCAATATACTTTAATACGGCCTGGATCACGACATCCTCATAGCTTTGTGACGAATTATGCGCCAGCCTGTCCATATGGTTCAGCAAATATAAAAAAAAAAGTCCCATGGAATACTGATTAATAATGTCCTCATTTTCCGAATCATAGACAACGGACGATATCATATTTTCCATCAGGTTTGATATATATTTCTGTTCATTGAGCTGAAACAGCAGATACTGGGGTACGGTATTGTTCTGCCGCAAGGTTCCCAGCAGAAAATCCGCAATCATATTCTGCCTGCGCATCATCTGAAGCGGAATATCAAAAAACTCCGGAAGAGCGATAAAATTAATCCCGATATCCCCCATCTCCGCCCGTTTTACACTGTGTTTTACATTTTGATTCATCAGAAGAAGATCACCCTTCTGCATGGACAGCACCTTGCCGTCAATGTAGTGGACAATCTCTCCCGCGCACACATAGACAATTTCAATATAATTATGTTTATGTTCCGGAAATTCGATAAAACGGCTGTGATGGCGGACCGTTATCAGCTTTCCCTGTTTTAAAAAAAGCTGACAGTCAATCTCAAAGTTTTGTTTTTTTGTGTAAATTTCTTTGTTGACCTGTTCTTCCCCGTCCAGATAAGCCTGTTCTTCCGGTGTGATTTTTTGTATCTGTTCAAACAGCCATTGATCCATAATCTCCCTATTCCCTTTTCCTCATTGTTCATGAATGGCATACAAGTACACGATGTTCCCCGCATACCATTATACAATGCTTTTACCCTTTTTATAATGTTCTGATTTGTAAAAAAAACTGTCTTCTTTTTCAACCTGTTACTGTTCACACGAACAACTTTTTCCCTGCCCGCCGTGCGGAGTGCACGCAGCAAAGACACTCATTTCCTTACACACACCTGCACACAAAAAAAGACCAGCCAGATCATTGGTCGGTCTTTTCCTGTCCATCTATAATTATTCGTTTACTTTTTATCTTTTTTCCAGTCGGTCAGCATATATTCCAAAACTTTTTCTTTATCTCCGCCAAAGTCTTCCAGCGCAATCCAGCGGACGTCCCTCTCGCGCTTAAACCAGGTCAGCTGCCGTTTGGCAAAGTGGCGCGTGTCGCGCTTTAAGATATAAACCGCCTCTTCCAGCGTACATTTTCCGTCCAGATAATCTAAAATTTCCTTATAGCCAAGTCCCTGCATGGAAACCATTCCCCGATGGCAGCCCATTTCCTTTAATCTTCTTACCTCTTCCACCAGCCCCTGTTCAAGCATAAGGTCTACCCGCTTGTCAATCCGCGCATAAAGCCTGCTTCTCTCGCTGTGAATAACATAGTAAGCAAAGGAAAACGGCGATTTTTTCTGCCTTTCTTCCTGATTGTGCACGGAAATTTTCTGCCCGGTCTGACGGTAATACTCCAGGGCGCGGATCACCCGCTTAACATTATGGCTGTGAATCGCCAAAGCGGATTCCGGATCTACCTCGGCAAGGCATTGATGGAGGTAATCCGCCCCTTTCTCTTCTGCCAGGGCTTCCAATTCTTCCCGAATCTGGCTTCCCTGCGGATTTTCCTTAAAATCAACAGCGTAGAGCAGGGCCTGGATATAAAATCCGGTTCCTCCGGCGATAATCGGAACCGCACCGCGGGCATAGATTTCGTCGAGCGCCTTTTTCGCCATCTGCTGGAAAATCACCACGTTAAAATCTTCCCACGGGTCCAGCACGTCAATCAGATGATGGGGGACACCGTCCATCTCTTCTTTTGTGACTTTTGCCGAACCGATATCCATATGGCGGTAGACCTGCATGGAATCCGCACTGATAATCTCCCCGCCGAGGGCCCTGGCAAGTTTTATGGATAATTCGGTTTTTCCCACGGCCGTAGGGCCTGTAATAATAATCAAAGGGGGCTTTTCCATTCCCTCATTCCTTTCCTTTTCGCGGCACACTCCCTGTCCGATAATCTGCATATTTACGGTTTCGCGGTTTTCCTTTACACTGCCGTTTTCCTTTTTCCTGCTACACAATCCGCTTAAACTTCTTTTCCAGTTCATATTTGCTCATGGAAATGATCGTCGGCCGCCCGTGGGGACAGGAATAAGGATTTTCCATCCCTAGAAGCTGGTCAATCAAAGCATTGGCCTCTGCTGCAGTCATTGTATGATTCCCCTTTACTGCCGCCTTGCAGGAGATCGATGCCACATGTTCTACAATCATCTCCGGATTTCCCGCCGGAATATCCTCCGAAAGCCCGTCAAGCATCTCCATAAGCAGTTCTTTTTTGGCAATGGAAAATAAATTTGCAGGAACCCCGCGCACCGCATACTCCCGCCCGCCGAAATGTTCGATTTCAAACCCCATATTTTGGAAATATTCCCCATAGGTTTTCAGAAGGACTTCCTCGGCCATACTCAGCGAAAGAATCACCGGAGGATTAATCATTTGTGTTCCGAAATCCCTGGTTTTTAAAGCGTTCATCGTCTGTTCAAACAGTACCTTTTCATGCGCTGCGTGCTGATCGATAATAAAGAGCTGATCATGGTACTCCACCAGCCAGTAGGTAGAAAAAAGCTGTCCTAAAAGGCGGTGCTGCCCTCTGGCGCTCTCCCCCAAAAACTTATCTTCAAACAGTTCCATCTGGACAGGTTTTTCTGCCTCCTGAACCGTTTTCTCTGTTCCCAAGGCGGCTTTCTCTTCTCCCTGGGTATTTTCCGTTTTCGGCGCTTCTTCCGCTTTTAACACACCATCCGTTTCCGGCATCTTTTCCGTGTTAAGTCCTTCTTCCGTTTCCAGGCGCAGCGGGTTTAATCTTCTTGTCTGTCCTTCTCCGGTGCCCGGTAAAGAAGATAATCTCTCCCGCAAAAAAGCATCCTCCGGCATGGAAGTCAGTTGCTTTAAGGTCTGTTCGTACAATCCCATCCTTTTCGTTTCAAAGGGTTCCGAACTTAAATCCAAAGTCTTCCGGCGCTGTTTTTCCTCTTCTTTTTTTGCCTGACCTTCGGAGCCTGCAAGTTCCACCCGCGGGATCAGTTCCTTATGGGAGAGCGCATGGACAAGGGCTTCTTTTACTGCGGCAAACACCAGTTCATTATCTTGAAAACGAAGTTCCATCTTTCTGGGATGTACATTGACATCTAAAACCTCCGGTTCCATCTGCAAATACAAAAGAACAAAAGGGTATCTGTGCTGCATCATCAGCGGCTTATAGGCTTCCTCAATCGCCTTGGTCACAATCCCGCTTTTAATATAGCGCCCATTGATAAAATAATTTTCAAAGTTCCGGTTATTCCTGGCAATTACAGGTTTTCCCGCAAATCCGGTAACCGTGATATCTCCCAGGGTTTTCTCCACCGGCAGAAGGTTTCCCGCAATCTCCCGCCCAAACACCGTATAAACCATATCCTTTATATTATGGTTTCCTGAGGTGTGCAGCTTATTTTGATTATTCTGGATAAAGCGAATGGAAATTTCCGGGTGGGACAGGGCAATCCTCTCCACCAGTTCCGCCACATGGGCACCCTCCGTTGCCGGTGCCTTTAAAAACTTTTTCCGCACCGGAGTATGATAAAAAAGATTTCTTGCAATAAAGGTCGTTCCTGTAGGCGCTCCCACCTCTTCCAGCCCCTTTTCGGTTCCCCCGTCAATCTGGTAGCGGCAGCCCACCAGCGCCTGCGGCGTCTTGGTGATAAGCTCCACCTGGGAAACCGCGGCAATACTTGCCAGGGCCTCCCCGCGAAAACCAAGGGAAGAAACGGTAAATAAATCCTCCACGGTCCGGATCTTGCTGGTTGCATGGCGAAGAAAGGCTAAAGGAATCTCTTCTTTGGGAATGCCGCAGCCATTGTCCGTTACCCGGATAAAGGAAATCCCGCCGTCCTTAATTTCCACCGTAACCGCCGTCGCCCTAGCGTCAATGGCATTTTCCAGAAGCTCCTTGACCACCGAAGCCGGCCGCTCTACAACCTCTCCTGCTGCAATTTTATTCACCGTGTTCTCGTCCAGCACCGTAATCTGGCCCATCTCTTTCGTTCCCTCCCTGCTTATTTTTCAAAACCTAGGACTGCTTATTTCCGTCCCAGCGGTTCTTTAACTTCGTCTGCAGCCGATACAAGGTGTTTAATGCATCAATGGGCGTCATCTGCGAAAGTTCGAGTTCGCCCAGTTCACGGACAATATCATCATCCTTTACCGTATCAAATAAAGACATCTGCTGCAGATCCACTTCATCCGGCTTGGGCACAGCCTTTCTCTGGGGAGCGGGTGCTCCGGACTGAGCGATTTCTCTGGCCCGCACCGTGATATCCGCCCCGCTTAATTCCTCGGCAATCTCCTTGGCCCGGGCAATCACGGAATCCGGAACCCCGGCAAGCTTTGCCACCTGAATTCCATAGCTTTTATCCGCCCCGCCCTTAATAATCCGCCGCAGAAAGACAATATCGTCCCCCTGCTCCTTTACGGCGATGCAGTAGTTATTCACCCCGTTAATCGTGCCTTCCAGTTCCGTTAATTCATGGTAATGCGTGGCAAATAAGGTCTTTGCCCCTAAAAGCTTTGTGCTGGCGACATGCTCCACCACGGCCCAGGCGATAGATAAACCATCAAACGTGCTGGTTCCCCTTCCGATTTCATCCAGAACCAAAAGGCTGTTTCTTGTGGCATTGCGCAGGATATTGGCAACCTCCGTCATCTCCACCATAAACGTGCTCTGCCCGCTCGCCAGATCGTCCGAGGCACCAACCCGGGTAAATATCCGGTCGCAGATGCCGATATTGGCCTCGTCTGCCGGGACAAAGCTTCCGATCTGCGCCATTAAAACAATCAGGGCGACCTGCCGCATATACGTGGACTTCCCTGCCATATTTGGGCCGGTGATAATGGAAATCCTGTTTTTTCCGTTATCCAGATGCGTATCATTGGCCACAAACAAATCATCCCGCATCATCTGTTCAACCACCGGATGGCGGCCGTTTTTAATCTGAATCATGCCCTTTTCGTTGATCTGCGGCTTCACATAATTATGACGGGTTGCCACAGAAGAAAGGGAGGCAAAGACGTCAATCCCCGCCAGAGCCTTTGCCGTTTTCTGAATCCGCAAAACCTCGGCGGCAATCTTATCCCGGAACTGACAGAATAGTTCATACTCTAAGGACACTAATTTTTCCTCGGCCCCCATAATAATATCTTCCAGATCCTTTAATTCGTCCGTGGTGTAGCGCTCCCCATTGACCAGGGTCTGCTTGCGGATAAAGTAATCCGGCACCTGGTTTTTAAATGAATTGCTGACCTCAAAATAATAGCCGAACACCTTGTTAAACTTCACCTTCAGGGTTTTAATCCCGGTCTTTTCCTTCTCCCTCGCCTCTAACTCGGCAAGCCAGGTCTTTCCCTCGGTCTTGGCATGGCGAAGCTTATCGGCCTCTTCGTGGAAGCCGTCCTTAAGAATCCCCCCGTCCCGTATGGAAATCGGCGGTTCATCGATTATCGCTTCCTCTATTAATGTCTTTAAATCCTCCAGCGGGTCTAAATCTTCCTCAAACTGCGAAAGCAGCGCACTGGAAAACTCATTCAGCAGATCTTTAATGTAGGGAATCATCGCCAGCGAGTTTTTAAAGGCAAGCAAATCCCTGGGATTGGCCGTCTTATAGCTGATTCGTCCGATTAACCGCTCCAAATCGTAAACCGGATGCAGGTATTCGCGGATTTCTTCCCGGGAAATATAGTTCATGTTCAGTTCCTGAACGGCTTCCTGCCGGGCATAAATCTCTTCCCGGTGAATCAGGGGCTGTTCGATATAGCTGCGCAGAAGCCTTGCCCCCATGGCTGTCTTTGTCTTATCCAAAACCCAGAGAAGGCTTCCCCTCTTCTGCTTTTCCCTTAACGTTTCCACCAGTTCCAGGTTCCTTCGCGTCGAGGTGTCAATCACCATGAACTGTCCCACCTGGTAAGGGGTAATCGTCGTCAGGTGCTCTAAGGTGCTCTTTTGTGTTTCGTATAAATACTGCATTACACATCCCGCAGCAATCACACCCGCATCAAAATCATCCAGCCCAAGCCCTGCAAGGCTGCCCACGCGGTAATGTTCTTTTAATATCTTACGGCAGGTTTCATCGCCGAAAAAATGACTGTCCAGGGCCGATACAGAAACGCCAAACCGCTCCTTAAGTTCCTCGATATCCACACCGGACATATAAAAGGCTTCATTGCAGATAATCTCGGACGGCGAAAACTTATGAATTTCATCCGACAAATCCCGCTCTGCTTTTACTTCGGTTACAAAGAAATCACCGGTGCTGATATCCGCGGCTGCGATACCATAGCACTCGCCTAAGTACACCAGCCCCATTAAGTAATTATTCTTCGTTTCGTCCAATGCCTGGTCGCTGGTGATGGTTCCCGGCGTAACGACGCGGATAACCTCCCGGCGGACTAAGCCCTTGGCCTGCTTTGGATCTTCCATCTGTTCGGCAATGGCTACCTTAAACCCCTTCTGCACCAGCCGGTTTAAGTAGGTATCCACGGCATGGAAAGGGACGCCGCACATGGGCGCCCGCTCTTCTAAACCACAGTCTTTTCCGGTCAGGGTAATTTCAAGGGCCTTGGAAGCGGTCAGCGCATCTTCAAAAAACATCTCGTAAAAATCACCCAGCCGATAAAATAAAATACAGTCCGGATACTGCTTCTTCGTTTCTAAGTACTGGGTCATCATTGGTGTCATTCCCGCCATAAGCTACCTCGCTTTTTTATTCTGTCTGTTTTGCCCCGGGACTTACAAGGTTCCCCAGGTAGTAAAATCCCTTAAACTCATCTAAGGAAACGCGGACAATCTTTCCGATTAACGCCTCGGTTCCCGGGAAATGTACGATCGTATTATTCCCCAGCCTGCCGGTTACCAGGCGGCTGTCGTGGTCGTTCACCTCTTCCACCAAAACCTCCTGCACCGTGTGAAGCTGACGCCCGGAAACCCTGGCTCCGGTTTCCTGCACCTTCTTTAACAGCCGCTCAAACCGATCCTTAACCACATCCTCCGGCACCTGGTCTTCCATCGCCGCAGCAGGGGTTCCCGTTCTTTTGGAATAGATAAAGGTAAACGCCGTGTCAAAGCCTGCCATCCCCACCACATCCATGGTTTCTAAAAAATCTTCCTCGGTTTCCCCGGGAAAGCCCACAATAATATCCGTAGTCAGGGAAAGCTCCGGCATCTGCGCTTTCAGCTTTTTTACAAGATTCATGTACTGATCTTTGGTGTAGCGGCGGTTCATCTTTTCTAAAATCCGGCTGCTGCCCGACTGCAGAGGAAGATGGAGATGGGGGCAGATCTTTTGAGAATCCCGCATCACCGCAATTAATTCATCCGACAAATCCTTGGGATGCGAAGTCATAAAACGGATGCGGCGGATACCTTCCACCTTCTCCACCCGACGAAGCAGTTCGGCAAAAGAAATCGGCTGGTCTAAGGTTTTCCCGTAAGAATTAACGTTCTGGCCCAAAAGTATAATCTCCACCACGCCGTCCGCGGCCAGCCGCTCTGCTTCCTGGATAATCTCCTCCGGCCTTCGGCTGCGCTCCCTCCCCCGAACATAGGGGACAATACAATAGCTGCAGAAATTATTGCAGCCAAACATAATATTTACCCCTGATTTAAAGGGGTATTTCCTCTCGGAAGGCAGGTTTTCCACGATTTTCTCCGTACCCTCCCAAATCTCCACTACCGGCTTCCTCTCTTCTAAGCGGCGGTAAAGCAGTTCGGCAAGCTGGAAAATATTATGGGTGCCAAAAATCAAATCCACAAAACGGTAGCTTTTCTTTAATTTATCCACAACGTCCTTTTCCTGCATCATACAGCCGCAGAGAACAATCAGCATGTCCGGGTTCTTCTTCTTTTTCACACCAAGCTGTCCCAGACGTCCGTAAACGCGCAGGTTTGCATTCTCCCGAACCGTACAGGTATTGTACAGCACCAGGTCGGCATCCTCTGTATCCGTTTCCTCAAAACCAATAGCCAAAAGCACGGCAATCAGCTTCTCCGAATCTCTGGCGTTCATCTGGCAGCCGAAGGTTTGGGTAAACGCGGTTGGGCGACGTCCGTTTTTTTGTTCAAACGCCCGAACCCAATCCCGGCATTTTGCCATAAAATAGTACTGTCTGTCAGGTTCCTCCATGGGTGGTTCTTTATGAATATTTATTTTATCGAAATCAATTTCATTATACATTCTTCTTGACTTTTTTCCCTTTCTATCCTATAATTATTAAAAAGAAGCGGGTTTTTTACCGTACAGCTTTATGGCTCAAGCGGGGTGCTCGTTTCTTTTTTAATGTTTATAATGTCATACAAATACAGTTTCTTGTTCTCTGAATGTTTTATTACCAATTCCGTATGAAACACATTATACCGTAAAACATCATTAGTTTCGTCAAAAACAGGAATTGCAAATCTGGAATCATACCGATACCAGCCATATTTTGCATTTTTATCATGTTTCTTTTCAAAATTTTTCTGAAATCTTCTGTTTTGTGCAATTTCTATCATCTCTGGAATTCCTTGTACAGCATTTGCTTTTGCCTTTGCCAACGCTCCTTTTAATTTAGCCGTATACTCTGAACCTGAATACTCATCGGGCAGATCACTGCCAATATAAATATTATGTTTCTTTCCATAACTCTCCCCTGTATGCTGCCATGCTGTAACCAACCAAATCCTGTCCCTTATTTCTCCCAATATCCTGCATTATAGCAAAAAGAAACTTTCCTGTAAAGACTTTGCGGCAGTTATCCAGTTCTGGTTATTGATTTAATCCATTTTAATTTTCAAAAAACGCTTGACATATATTCGATTTGATATTATTATATTGTTATTAACTACAAAGCAATATATAAATCCAGTAAAAATCAGGGGCGGAAGGAGAAAAACTTATGTTGGAGGGAATGTTTGGACGGATTGCACCGGGGATGTGCAGATTATCTTATACGGGCGAAACGGCGATAAAGACCACTAGCGGCTATAAAGTTTACCAGATAAAAAGCGGCAGGCTGACCAACTGCGATCACTTTGTTTTTGACCCGGGAGAAGAATTCTTCTTTTTGCTGCCAACGAACAAGGTGAAAACCGGAGATATTATCCTGGCTGGCGGGAAGCCCAAGTGCGTGATCCATGTGGAAAAAGATTTGCTGACGGTCATTAATTATGAAGATTCCCTTGTGGAAACTTTGCTTCCGGAACATCATGTATTTATGGGAAATACCTATTTTTACGGAAAGATTGTTTCTCTGTTCGGCAATGGCACGGGAAACGGAAAGAAGGGTGGAAAGAGGATTTTACAATATATGATGTTTTCCGAAATGTTTAAAGGAAATAAGACCATGCTCCCCTTTTTGCTGATGGGAAAAGGGATGGGCGATAATGTATTTGAAGAACTTTTTTCGTCCATGGATGCTATGGATGACCAGGAAGAGGAAGAAGACTTGGTGAATCAAACAGAACGTAAGGAGGATTAATTTATGGGAAGCGGAGTTTGGAGAAAAGAACATTTTGCAGAATATTCAAGAGCGATGGGACGGCCGATGGCGGCAGACGGTTCGGTCAGCGGAAACTACCGTGCACAGGAAATGTTTCGTGCAAGAAGGGTTGCCCCGGAACTAGACCCTAAAAATGTTATTCGGGAATGCTGCGATTCTGAGGAACATCCAGAAACCCTTCCTGTGATCCTGGCTCTGGACGTGACCGGAAGTATGGGCGGGGCCGCTGTAGAAGCAGCAAAAAAACTGAATGTTGTGATGACCCGGCTTTATGAAAAGGTAAAGGATGTTGAGTTTTTAATTATGGGGATCGGCGATCTGGCCTACGATAACGGCCCGATCCAGGCTTCTCAGTTTGAATCGGATATCCGGATTGCCGAGCAGTTGGATAAGCTGTTTTTTGAAGGCGGCGGCGGTGGAAATGCCTTTGAATCCTACACAGCAGCCTGGTATTTCGGTCTGTATCACACCCGCCTTGACTGCTGGAAGCGGGGAAAGAAAGGCATCATCATTACCCTGGGCGATGAACCGTTAAATCCTTATCTTCCCTTTCAACCGTTAAACATCGTAACCGGCGACAGCCTCCAGGCCGATGTGGAAACCAAAAAGCTTTATCCTCTCGTCAAGGAAAAATTCTCCCTCTATCACCTGGCCATTGACGATCCGCAGACCTCCTTCAAGCACTATCGGGAAGCCATTGCTAAAACTTTCGGCACCTATTTTGATCAAAAGCATCTGCAGACCGTCACCCTGGAAGGTATTGCTGATAAAATCGTAGAAATCGTTTCTGCACACCAGCAGGCCGACGATGAAGCAAAAATCAATTCTGCACACCAGCAATCCCTCTTTTCCTTTTTTTGGAAGAAGAAACTGATTTCCTGGTGAGATTCTCTACCTGGTTATTTTTTGCTTTATAGAACGCATTTTCCCATAAAGCAAGTCAAGACCACCGGCTTAGCCGGTGGCTTGCACTGCCCCTATAAGGGGCTATTA
>CAMNRM010000080.1 GCA_946553025.1 uncultured Clostridium sp. | reverse complement strand
CACCATGTTCTTTAATTTCGATGGATTTGATGGCGTCACTGTCAAAAGTAACTTCCACAGTTACATCTCCATTGTTCCCTTTCGCGGTAGCCGTATAAGTACCTGCAGTGTAGGTTCCGCCAGCAGCTGCATTTCCATCGTTTTCTTTCGCTGCTGTAGTATCTGCACCTGCGGTGGATGTTTCAGCAGTACTTTCTTCCTTTGAACCACAGGCGGCCAGGCTAACGGACATCACAGCAGCTAAGCCAAACAATAAAATTTTTCTTCCTACTCTTTTCATAAGTCCCTCCTTATTATAGTTTTTGCGCATCGAACTTCTCATTTTTCATTATGGTTAAAGATAAACGAATTGTTGATAAAAACCATAAAGAACATACACCATGAGAATGAACCATACAATTTGTTAGAATATTTGCATAAAATATTCTAATTTACATTATATCAAATATTAAAAAATTGTCAATTTATTATCATTGAAGCTTTCATACATGGAATCTTGTAGATATTCTATCAATATGCTAAACTGAACGCAAGAACAAATTATGGCACTTTGATGCTGACAACTTCCACACAAAAAGCACCAGCCCTCGCAGACTGATGCCCTACATAAACTTCTTCCAGTTTTGCTACTTTATCCAAATTCCCGACAGCCCCTTTCTATTGTTTTTCCATCCTCTCAATCACGCAGCTGTGCGGTTTGTTGACATTGTCCCGATCATAATTGATTCCTACAGCCAGTATCTCCCCCGCATATCCTTCCAATACCTGCGTATACTGCCTGTCTTTGATCTGCTGTATTGCTGCATGAGCCGACTGGTCATACTTTAATTCTATAATAAGCGCCGGTTTCTTTACGGATGGCAGCGGCAAAAATACAACATCGGCAAAACCATGTCCTGCAGGCAGCTCCCTTATGAGTCTGTAATCTTTTCTTGCGCTGTAATATGCAAGGCCAATCGCACACGCCAGTGAATTTTCATCATTATAAGTCAGAATCGAAGCCGCTTCTGTATGCGCCCTGTCAAGTCCCTCGGCAACGCTTTCCTCATCACCATTCAGCGTATCTTTCAGCAATTGGTCTGACGCCTTCAAAATGCGCACAATTTCCGGCCAGCCACTTACACTCATGGCATTTTCAAACTCTCCAATGATTTCCTTATTGGGGATAAATGCTTCTTCTCTGGAATCATAGGCAAGGTATCCCAAATGAATCAGCAGTGTAAGCACATCGTCTTTTATCCTGAAACTTTGCATATCATTCTGAAAACTCCGCATATTAACTCTGACACGTCCGCCGCCGAGCATCTGTACAATATCTGACCGAAGCCCGTCGAAATCCATATCCATATAAACTTTCAAGGCTTCATACGTTTCTGTTGAAGTCCAGTAATTTGACAGTATGCGGTTTTTCATTGCCGCAACGACAGACCTTGGATTATAAATATGCTGAAACTCCCGAAACTTATACCCATCATACCAGTTGCTGATCAGAGCAAAATCCATAGCACATTTCTCGCATAATGCTTTTACCTCATCTTCGGTAAAACCGGTATATTCCTCAAAAGCAAACTGGTTCGTCATGGCATACTCCCAGAACATATTCAGTGCTGAGTGCTGTCCATACTTTTTTACAGGAAGAATACCGGTCATATACGCAAGTGCAATATAGGGCTGGTCTTTTAAAAGATTCCTTAAAAAATCCAGATACTGTTTTTGCAGCGTTTCTGACTCCTGCCTTTCACGCATAACACAGTCCCACTCGTCGATCAGAAAAATGAATTGCTTACCCGTTTTGGCATAGATTTTTCGGAACGCAGCGGCAAGCCCCATTTCACGCCCCTTTAAAACAGTTCCATACTCTTCGTTTAATTCTTCCAGTACTTCCTGCTCCAAATATTCTGTCACCTTTCCGGAAGCTGCCTCAATCAGAAACTGCTGCATATTCAGAAAAACGACATCGTATTGGTTCAAATATTTCTTAAACGTCGGGTGCCCCGCAATGCTGCGTCCTGCAAACAATTCTTTAGAATCGCAACCGCAACTGTAATAGGCCGCAAGCATTTTCAGAGCCATAGATTTTCCAAAGCGCCTGGGCCTGCTCACACAAAGAAATTTCTGCTCTGTATTGATGCATTGATTTGTTTCTGCAATCAATCCTGTCTTATCCACATAAATTTCAGAACGGACAGACTCCCAAAAACCTTTGTTCCCCGGATTCAGATAAACACCCATATATACAACACCCCTTTCCTCTTCTTAATAAAACAATTCTCCCACACATATTCAATTGTTTTCTGAAATCGCCCAAAAACGCAATTCATCCCGCCACGTTTAGAAGTGAGGGACTTCTTGCTGAATTTGGGTCAAAGGAAACTCGGAATCCACTCCGTTACTTCCTCGTAATCCTATGCTGCTATCGCAGCTTGTCAGATGGGGCTTGCACCCCACCTGACACAAGCAAGTCCCCCAACCCACCGCTTTCGTCTTTGCGACTTAGAAGCGGGGGACTTCCTTGATAGGTTAAAATACACTCTCCGCATAATTCACCGAAGCCATCGCATCCCGGCAGTAGCAGTCTGCGCCGATGGTATCGGCGTATTCCTGGGTGAGCACGGCCCCGCCCACCATAACTTTTACCCCGGAGGCCTTTGCCCTTAACTGCTTTATGGTTTCTTCCATACTGGGAACGGTTGTCGTCATTAACGCACTTAATCCAACCAGCTTAATTTCTTCCTTCACTGCCGTTTCCACCACAAGTTCGGGGGGAACATCTTTTCCCAGATCCAGCACCTGATACCCGTAATTTTCCAGAAGAACCTTTACAATATTTTTTCCGATATCGTGAATATCCCCCTTCACCGTCGCCAGGATAATTCTTCCTTTCACTTCCTGTGCCTGCCCGCTTCTTCGCATCTGCTCTTTAATCACATCAAAAGCGCCCTTGGCAGCCTCTGCGCTCATTAACAATTGCGGAAGAAAAACCGTTCCCTGTTCAAATCCTTTTCCCACCTTATCCAAGGCAGGAATCATTTCCCGGTTGATAATCGTCAGGGCATCTTCTGTCAAAAGAAGCTTGGAAACCGCACCTGCCGCCCCTTCCTTTAATCCGCGGGCAATGGCCTCGCCCAGTTTCATTTCTTTTTTTCCTGTGCCGGATAAACCCGTATCCGATAGACTTCCGCCCGATACATCTCCTCTGCCGGATAATCCTGTATCCTGCCCGCCCTTTTTCAGCGTATTGCCCAGCCCCTGTACCGGATTGCTTCCATAAATTTCAATATAATCCCTGCACTGCAAATCGAGATTGGAAAGGGCGCGGAAGCTGTAATAGGCACGCATCATCGCCTCGTTGTTCGGGTTAATGATGGCAGCGCTCAAACCGTCATGAAGCGCCATGGTAAAAAAGGCCCCGTTAATAATTTCCCGCTGCGGAAGGCCAAAGGAGATATTGGAAACGCCCAGGATGGTTTTTCCGCCCAGCTCGTCCCGCACCCGGCGCAGGGTTTCTAAGGTGGTCAGCGCCCCCTTGCTGTCGGAGCTTACCGTCATGCACAGACCGTCGATCAGGATATCTTCCGGCCCAATCCCATAGCTTTCGGCAGTCTTATAAATCTTTTCTGCCACATAAAGCCTGCCCTCTGCCGTTTCCGGGATTCCCTCTTCGTCCAGGCAGAGTCCCACCACGACGCCGCCGTATTTTGCCACCAGGGGAAATACCGCTTCCATCACCTCGGCTTTTCCGTTCACCGAATTGACCAGTGGCTTTCCGTTATAGCAGCGCAGCGCCCGTTCCATGGCCTGGATATTCGAGGTATCAATCTGCAAAGGCAGATCCAGCACCGCCTGCAGTTCCTTAACCACCTCTTCCATCATGGCAGGTTCGTCGATTTCGGGCAGACCCACATTGACATCCAGAACATGGGCACCATTGTCCTGCTGGGTCAGCCCTTCCTGAAGAATATATTCTAAGTTGTGATCGCGCAGGGCCTGTTTAAACTTTGCCTTTCCCGTGGGATTAATCCTCTCTCCAATCAGCACCGGGTTATCTCCAATCACCACCGCCTGAGCATAGGAGGAAATCACGGTTCGGTGCTTTTTCCCCGGCCAGACCACGGGATAATCTTCACACGCCTGAACAAGCTTTTTGATATGCTCCGGCGTCGTCCCGCAGCAGCCGCCCATCATCCACACGCCCATTTCGGCAATCTCAGCCATTTCCCGGGCAAACTGATCCGAGTCGATATCGTAAACCGTTTTCCCCCCTTCACTGCGCGGAAGCCCGGCGTTAGGGTTGACAATCACAGGGATGGAGGAAACTTCCAGAAGCTTTTCGGCAATGGGCTTCATCTGCACCGGCCCCAGCCCGCAGTTTAAGCCCAGGGCATCTACCCTGAGGCCCTCTAGCAGGGCGACGATGGATTCCACATTTCCGCCGGTCAGAAGCTTTCCCTTTTCATCAAATGCCATCGTGGCAAAGACCGGAAGGCTACAGTTTTCCTTTGCCGCCAGCACAGCCGCCTTTACCTCCAGGCTGTCGCTCATCGTTTCAATTAAAATCACATCCGCGCCGGCCCGCTCGCCTTCCCGGATAACCTCCCCATAGAGTTCAACGGCCCGCGAAAACTCCAAATCCCCCAGAGGCTTAAGAAGCTTCCCCGTCGGCCCCAGATCCAGGGCAATAAATGAGGGCTGTGCCTTCCTTCCCCCTTCCCGGCATTCTCTTTCATATTCTTTTCTGGCCTTTGCCGCATTTTCCACCGCCGCAGTAACCAGGGCAGCAAGATCCCATTCCCCGCCCGCCGGAAATTTCAGCCCGTTAAGACCGAAAGTATTTGTCGTTAAGATATTTGCGCCGGCCTGAAGATAATTCTTATGAATCTCCACCAGCGCTTCGGGATGAAGCAGGTTCCAGGTTTCCGGCAGTTCCCCCGGTTTAAGCCCCCTCTCCTGCAAAAGACTTCCCATCCCCCCGTCAAAAAATACTCTGTGCTCTTTTATCCACTGCAGCAGTTTCATCTTGTCCTCCTGTTTGTTTGTGTCAACCGTGTTGTCACAAATTCATCTTTTTATCATGCATTCAATGATTTCCCACGTTAAAACATTTCTTTATCCACCCCTACCTCCGATAAAGACAATCCGTCTTCAAACACGCTTCACACCCCTGCACCCTGCATTTTCCGGGAATTTTACTGACGCCAATCACTGCTGTTACCGACTTGGAAGGGAGCATTAAAAGGCTGTCCGTCAGCTTAATCCCCAGACGCTTTCCTGCCTCTAACGCATCCAGCAGCTTTGGCTGTACTTCTAAGGAAAAATCACCGTAGCCGGGGCTGAATCTCGGGCGCAAAAAACGTTCCTGTTTTTCATATTCCTCGGAAAGCTGCCTGCAAATCCGGTCGCAGTATTCCTCTAACAGGGCTGTAGCCGCCGCCTGCATTACCACGGCCCGGCTCATCTTTATCCGGCTGTAGCGTCCCAGAAGGTAGTCCGCTCCCGTTCCTAAGGTCGCCGCAAAAAGAATTATGCTTTCACAGTCTTTAAGGTTTTTCCCAAGCGCCTTACTTTTCGCCTGAAAACAGCCGCCGTCAATGGTTTCACCGCTTACTTGCAGGGGAAATTCCCGGTAAATATGCTTTGGAGAAATCCCCGCTTCCAGTTCGGCGACACAGGAAGAAATCAGTTCCAGCACGGCTTTATCTTCCTGCTCTTTTCCCTTTTGATCGCCCAGATAGCGGAGAATTTCCCTTGTCCTTTTATCGGGTTTTACCTCGGATTCCCCAGCAGATTCTATGCCGGATTCCGCACCTGGTTTTATCCCGGATTCCCGATGTAATTCTCTGTCTGCATTCATAAGTTTAAAATCTCCGACAAATTTTCCTGAATCTTTTCTGCCACATCCGGTTTATTCATGGAATAGACGTGGATTCCATTGACGCCATTGGCAATTAAATCAATGATCTGTTCCGTAGCATAGGCAATTCCTGCCTGCTTCATTGCCGCCGGGTTTTCGCCGAAGCGATCCACAATGGCTTTAAACCGGGAGGGCAGATAGGTTCCTGACATCTGGCAGATCCTGCGGATTTGGGACACGTTGGTCACGGGCATAATTCCGGCAATTACAGGCACGGTAATTCCCTTTTCGCGGATACGGTAGAGGTAATTGTAAAGAATGTTATTGTCAAAAAACATCTGCGTCGTCACAAAATCGCATCCGGCTTCCACTTTTTCCTGCAGATGCTGGATATCCTTTGTCTTATTCTCCGATTCCACATGACCTTCGGGATAGCAGGCAGCACCGATACAGAAGTCGCCGATCTCCTTAATTTCCCGGATAAGTTCCGACGCATAATGGTAATCCTTTTCCACCTTTCCGTCCTGGGGAATGTCCCCGCGCAGGGCAAGCACATTTTCCACGCCGCGAAGCTTTAACTCTTTAAGCACCTGATGTACTTTTTCCCTGGTCGAAGAAACACAGGTCAGATGCGCTAAAGCTATCACCCCGTACCTCTCCTGAATCTCGGCAGCAATTTCCACCGTATAGCGGCTGGTCCCCCCGCCCGCCCCATAGGTTACGCTCATAAAGGACGGTTTTTTTGCGGCAATCTCCATCGCTGCTTTTTCTACACTTTCATATTTATCTTCGGTTTTCGGCGGAAAAACTTCAAAAGAAAGGGTTGGTTTTCCCTTGCCTAAAATATCTCGAATTTTCATTGGTGATGGCTCCTTTTTTGTATTTACAGTGTTCTTTGTGTTTTCTGTGTTTACTGTGTTTTTTTCGTTTACTGTGTTTTTTTATTTACTGTGTTTTCTTCGTTTACTGTGTTTTTTTATTTACTGTATCTTTCTATCCTTACTGCCCCATAAAAATCTGTGCCAGCGGCGAATTTCCTGGTAAAATCAAGGTATTATTATCCCCGGTCAATGCATTTTTGGCGGCGTCAAGGGCGCGGATAAATCCATAAAATTCGGCTTTTTCCGGTGAACCGTAGGCTTCGGCTAAAATCCGCATATACTCGGCTTCTCCCTCGGCGGTAATGGCGGCAGCCTTGGCCTGGGCGTCGGAAATCTGGATGGCGATTTCCCGGTCGGTGGTGTTTTGGATAACCTTTGCCTCCGCCTGACCCTCGGCGGTGTAGGTTGCAGCAATCTTATCGCGCTCGGAAATCATTCGTTCGTAAACCGCAGCTTTATTATCCGCCGGAAGGTCGAGCTGCTTGGTTTCTACGGAGAGAAGGGTTAAACCGTATTGATCCATGGTTGAACCGATGTGCGCCATAATGGATTCGGAAAGCTTTCCGCTTCTTCCGCTGATCACCTCGTTTTGATCCATGTTGCTGATTACGTTTTTAATGGAGTTATAGACGACAGTATCAATTCTTCGCTCAGCGTTGGCAATGGAGCCGTTTAAGGTCTGGGCAAATTTCTGCGGGTCGGTGATCTTCCACAAAGCATAGGAATCACAGAGCATGGTTTTTTTATCCCTGGTAATCACATCCGACGGGGCTAAATCATATAAAAGAATCTCCTTGGGAAGGGTGTCGGCGGTCTGGATAAAGGGAAGTTTCAGGCTTAATCCGGCAGTGCTGATAATCCGTTCAATGCGGCCGAACTGACGGATGAGTTTATATTCATTTTCCTGCGTTATGACCATGGCACCGGTTAAGGCTATCAGGGCACAGAATACAAAAATAACGGCGAAGGTTCGCAATAAGGCTCGTTTCATAATCTTTTTCCTCCCATTTATTCTTCGCTATTTGCGGGATCTACATTGTTGCTGACAGTATTGTTGTCTATTGTATTACTGTTTGGGGTATCGCTGTTTAGGGTATTACTGTTTATCGTACTGCTTCCTGCGTTTTGGCTGTTTGTATTTCCTGCCGAACTTTGGAAAAAGTTATCCAGAGGAAGGATCATATCGGTTTTATCCGTGCCGTCGATAATCACTTTCATCCGGGGAAGAACATCTTCCATGGCTTCATAGAACATTCGCTTTCTTGTCACTTCGGGATTTTTTACGTACTCGGCATACATGGCGTTAAATTTTGCCACTTCGGCATTTGCCTCATTTACCCGCTGCACTTTTGACGACTCGGCTTCCTGCATAATCTGGTCAATCCGGGCTTCGGCCTGGGGAAGCTTTTCGTTGCGGTATTTATTCGCATTATTAATAGAAGTTTCTTTTCCCTGCTTTGCGGTTTCCACGGCTTTAAAGGCTTCCATAACTTCCTGGGTGGGCGGTTCGGAATCCTGGATGGTTACGTTAATAATCTGCAGGCCAATATCGTGCTGCTCCAACATCAGGATAATCCCGTCCTTGATTTTTGACTGAATTTCATTCTTTCCGGTTGTCAGCACGGAATCAACGTCATAGCTTCCGATAACGGTGCGGATGCACGCCTGGCTGATGTTCTGCAGAATCAACAGGGGATCTTCGGAGGCATAGACGGCTTTTACCGGGTCGGCAACTTTATATTCGACGAAGAAGTCCACATTGACAAAGTTATAATCGTTGGTAATCATCAGGGAATCGTCCTCGAGGGTTTCATTGTCCTCCACCTGATAGCCGATGGCAAAGCCCTGGATGGTGGTGTTTACTTTGCGCACACGCTGAATTACGGGGATTTTAAAATGCAGACCTGGTTCGGTTACGGGCTGGGCCACGCCGAAGGTAGTAACGATGGCCTGTTCCTGCTCGCCGATATTATAAAAGGAACCGCCGCCAAGGATGAGTGCTAAGAGAAGAATAAGAACAGCGAAAGAACCGTTTTTCATGGTTTGCTTAAACTTTTCCGCCCGTTTTCTGGCTTCTTTTTTCATTTCTTCAAATTTAGGATCATAGGTTTCCATATGCTGCCGCCTTTCTGCTTGTGAAGATAAGTTGCCGGTTGCTGAAATATTTTTTTATTATAGCAAATTTACCACGCAACTACAAGCAGGGTTCCTGAAATTCATCTAAAATATCATTGGTATCCGGCACGGTAAGGCTTCGGTTCAGAGCGAACAGGATAATCGAATCTCTCCGCTTTCTTGCATCCAAAGGCGATACTCCCGCCACACGGAGCAGATAGTTGGTTTCTTCCTGATTTAACTTCATTCCCATGGCAATGCAGAGAACCACATCGCGGCTTGGACGTTTGATTCCGCGAAAAACCTGGTAAATATATTCTCCCTTGTTCGACGCATCTGCCACCTGGGAAACCCGCATCTGCTTTTTTTCCAGAAGCTGCTTTAAATAGACGTGCAGCGGCATTTCTAAAAATTCTTCCTGGTTGGTGTTAAGGTAATGGTTCATGGTTTTGCTGGAAATAATCTCATTGACGAGATCATCGGTTTTTTTCTTCATGTTATCCTCCGTTTTTTGCATATAGGCACAGAATTTGTTTATTCCTTTATTCGTTATCTTAACCAATCGTTCCTCTTTGCTTAACCGTTATCTTAACAGAAAAACCGATTTACTGCAATGCAAATCTATGTTAGGATGAAAACGGAGATTAAAAAGTTACTGTTCACGGGGCTGCTGCGGTGGGGGCATATTCCGTCGTCACCACGCTCTCGCTCCGCAAAAGAACACAGCGGACGCTAAACTCGAAAAGACCTCGTTAAGCGCCGGTGTTTTTTGAGGGGATTCCTCACGGAACATGCCCCCGCCTACGCACCCCCGTGAACAGTAACATTAAAAACGGAGATAAAAGCACAAATACCCAGACAAACACAGGTACAGAAAGAGGGCGGCAACTATTTGAACACCGAATATTCAGCATGGACGCAGGAATATAAGAAGGAACAGTATTCGATCATACAGGCCCTGGGGGAGCGTGAAAATCTCTGGCTGGTTAAGGATTGCCTATCCGAAAAGATTCTGGTAATGCGAAAGCTTCCTCTCTTTATGCAGGAAGTGATGAAGGAACTGACATTGATTGACCACCCGGGAATTGTTCATATTTTGGATGTTTTTTCTTTTAAGCAGGAGCTTTATGTGATTGAGGAATATCTTCAGGGCGATAATCTTGCCTTTTTGCTGGAAAAAAATGGAGGATTTGGGCAAAAAACGATTAGGATTGGAATACAGCTTTTAGAGGCACTCGTGGTTTTGCACCAGCACCATATTCTTCACCGGGATATTAAGCCGGAAAATATCCTAATGGACAGACTGGGAAATGTAGTGCTGATTGACTTTAGCATCGCACGGCTGTTTTCTGAGGAAAAGGATGGGGATACTTCGCTGAAAGGGACGAAGTCCTATGCGCCGCCGGAACAGTTTGGCTTTCATCAAACGGACGCCCGCACCGATATTTATGCACTGGGAATTACGCTGAATGAACTGGCTGCCGGGAGACTTCCCGAAGAAAAAAACTGCCGGGGTGCGCTGGGAAAATTTATCCGCCGGGCTACCGAACTCGATCCTAAACGCCGCTATTCTTCGGCGAAAAAAGCACTTGCCCATCTCAAGTGGCTTAGACAGCGGCAAATCGTTCTTTTTTCTGCGGTATCTGTCCTCGTTTTATCCGGCTTGTTTTTGGGCGGCAGGGTTCTTTTTCGCGGCGTCACTGTGGTAGACGGAAAGCTGCAGAATTATTCTTCCTTTGCCGATTACGCCCTCCCCGAAACCGATCAAACGCACCTGCTGTCCAGTTCGTTTTCTGTACTGCCCTATCCCGCAATCCGTTTAGAAGATGGGGAAAGTATTACCTTTATGGAAGAATTGTCGGTTGAACAGGAAGATGTATCAGAAGCACAGAAAACTTCCTTAAATAAACAACAAAAATCTTCGGATACACCAAAAGCTTTATCCGCTGCACATCCGGCCATCATCACCGCCGAACAGAGCGAGGAACAATTTTATCTTACCTGTTCCCTACTCTCCTCCCCGCAGCAGACGAATCCAACCGTTTTTACCTTTACGGACAGCTTTTACCCGGCTTATGGAGAGGATACGGCAAAACAGGGCTATATCCCGGAATATGAACTGCTCTGCGGCGATTTTGACGACGACGGGCAGAAGGAATTTTTAATGATTATGGCAAGGTGTAAACGAATTCTGTCGCCTGTCCAGGAGGAATATGACTATTATTTTACCCGGTACACCTGCCTGTGGATAATTGATCTGGATGAAAAAGATGAATTTGTCTGCACGGAACCATTGCTTATTTTCGATGACCGCCCACCCTCCTTCCAATGTCATTTTGTTATTTCTGATGACCAATGGATGTTTTATTCCTATCAGGACGGAAAATGGATAGGTTCTAATTGGGACAATAGCTATTATCTGGAAAATGGGGAGTGGCATTTTAAAAAATAATGTTTTTTAGCGTTGGAAAAAATCAATATTAAGTTTCCATGGGATTTTTATTAGATCTCCTTTTCTACTGTGCTGGCAGTACAGGACAAACGGCGCTTTCCCGATCTATACTTGACGGGAAATGGCCGTTTTTATGTTTCAGCCATGCAAAAATGAAAGAAATACATTGAAATACGCATTCTTTCAAGTAAAATTCGGCCTAAATACAGCTATTTGTTTTATTTTAATTATCTATTAGTTGTATTTTTCTTATAATCATGCTATACTTTATCCACCAGCACTATCTAAACAGAAAAATAAACAAAATGAAAAATCCAGGGAGGAAACGAAAATGAAGATGAAAAAGAAACAATATGCAAAAAATCCCAAAAGCACTATCCATCGAATATTTATCTTGGGAACCACGCTTATTTTTGCAGCCGGACTTGTCGGATGTTCCAAGTTAGCATCCTTAACCACATCGCCGGAGCAGAAACAGGATATCCAAAACGAAGCTGTACAGGATAGTAATTCCCAAGATTCCCCGGATACTTCGGAAAAACCGGCAGCAGATGCGGAAAAATCAGCAAAAGAAGAAAATGCCAAAAATCCCGACGCTTCTGAAAAAGGATCAGCTGCAATGGAAGACGGAAATCTGGCAGCTTTGCTGGGAACATCATTAAAAAATGTAGAACAACTCCTGGGGAAATATGACGGTAATCTGGATGCGGCTGCAAAAGTTGGAATTTTGACCGATTATCCGGGACTGACTGTCGAGGGCTGGAACGGCACTGGTGAAATTTACTCGGTCACACTTCTGGATGCTGAAAATCCCGAATGGAATATTTTTGACATCCGCCCCGGAGATAGCATGGACGAAGCAATCAGCCATATCACTTCCCTTGGCGCGGTAAAAGAACCATCAGCTTCAATGTATGATTCATCGGAAATATACAGTGTTCCTTATCAGGAAGAAAAGGTTCATGTAGAGCTGTCTAAAGGAGATTCCGGCAATCAGGTTGATGCGATAAAAGTCTTTTTTGATGCCAATGATATGCTGGGAATCGATGTATCAGATGAACCGGGAATGGAAGGAATGGAAATGTTTGATGCAGCAAACAATCCCCACATTGCCCAATTACAGGAAAAATATCCCAATGCACTGGTCAGCCTGGACGCCGTTACAAAACAAATCCAATATCAGGAAGAATGGCTGGAAGCTGAGGTCTATTTCGTCGATGATATGGCTAACGGAATGTATAGTTTTGCCTATACAACGGACGGAAAGCTGTACCAGATGATCGATGGAGAATGGAAGCCGGAAAACTAAGACAGAGGATGAAGATCAATATAAAAATACATAAAAATTAAGGAGAAAATCATGTTCTGTACAAAATGCGGAAAAGAAATAAAAGAAGGAATGAAGCACTGCCCCTTCTGCGGAGAAATCGTTAAAAAAGGGAATACTGCCAAAGCTGCTGTTTTCTCGGATGAAAAAAAGAAATTGAAGAAAACAAAGATTGTTCTTATCATTATTGCGCTTCTTCTGATTGGAGGAATATACAATGCAGTGGAAGAAAATACAGGCGGAAACTCGGTGTTAATTGGAGAATGGAAAGACATTGATAACAGTGAATACTCGATTAAATTTTCTAAAAATGGAACTTTTGTTATACAATCCAACGGTAAAACAACCCAAAGCGGAAAATGGTACGAAGACACAGAATCCAATAAAGGAAAAGGGTGTTTATGGCGCGGAACAGCAATAGTAGACAAGGGAATGTACGCCTCTGTTCCTGGCTATATGCTGATTTTGGATGGTGGTTCCCATGGCGGTTCAAAAACCTTATTGCTCGACTATCCAAACATTGATTTTATCTACGAAAAATAACCCTTTACTTACCGTGAATCACCCCTCCCCCTTCCGGTAATTCTTCACCACCTTCACCAGTTCAATGACCATTTCTTTCTCCTGCTCGGATAAATCTCGCGTAAGCTGCACCCACAGATTCATCAGAGCCGGGGAAGTCGGGGTGAGGGATTCCCGCAGGAGATAGTCGATACTAACCCCCAGGGTATTGGCAATACAAATCAGCGTATCCAGTGTAGGACAGCGCCTTCCTCTCTCGATCTGACCAATATATGCGGTGGAAACATTAATCGCCTCCGCCAGTTTTTCCTGCGTCAGGTTCAGCTTCTGCCGTTCTTCCCGAATCCGCCGTCCTAAATCGGTATAGTTCATGGTTCATCCCTCCTGTTGATTTGGCCTTTACCCAGAGCAAAAAGCAATTTTCAAACACGCTCGAACAAAAACAACCCCATTTTATGATTGTACACAGCTTATTTTCCCTCTGCAATTAACTATTAGCTTTATTTTACATATCTATTAGTTGTATTTTCTGTCAAATTATGCTATGATTATTCTTAACCAAAGGAAAAATAAATAAATCACATAAAAAGGAGAGGCACTATGGCAGATTCAAAGATTTTTAAATTAATTGACGGCATTGATACCGACTTAATTGCACATGGAATTGAAGGCTTTTTGCGGGATAAAAAGAATCTTACGACCGAAAGCTTAAAGACGCCTGAAGGATGGCTGATTCAGGCCAAACAGACCGAAAGCTGGAAGAAATTTGCAGGCATGGACACGGCAATCCAGGTACAGCTCATGCAGACCGGGGAACTGCTAAATGTATCCGTAGGTTCAGGAAAATGGATTGACAAGGCGGGCGCAGCTACCGTAGGCATGGTACTTTTCGCCCCATTAGCCGTGACTGCCGCCATCGGCGCATGGGGACAGAAGAAACTCCCCGAAGAAATTTTTGATTTTACCGAACGATTTATTCAGACCGGAGGGAAAAGTGCGATTGTCACCATGGGCGCATCCCAGGCATTAAAAGACGGACAGGTTCTGTGTCCCAACTGCCACGTTCCCAATGAAAAAGGGCAGAAATTCTGTTCCTCCTGCGGCACGAAATTAACGGCTGTCTGCCCCGGATGCCAAACGGATGTCCCCTTAGGCACTAAATTCTGCCCAAACTGCGGAACTTCCATGGAACCCGCAAAACAGGAACAATCTTGCGCAAACTGCGGTTTTTCGATTCCCGAAGGCGTAAAATTCTGTCCGAACTGCGGCACACCTGTTACACCCGCCAAAAACCTGTGCCCAAGCTGCGGCCATGAAATACCCCAGGGAAGCAAATTCTGCCCGGAATGTGGGACGACAATCATAAAATAATCAAAAATCCTATCCAATAGTCATAGAAAAAGGCAGACGCATGGAGAAGGTCTGCCTTTTTGACTTCGTGATGTGATGAACACTGCTCAGAATCAAACCATCACCCCATTTTACTGAAAGATTTATCAAATAATTATCAAATTTTTCACTATTACTGAAAGATTTGTTTGACATTCAGCAAATCTTTCACTATAATGATTAAAGAGGTGATGTTATGATCTACAGAGAACATTATATTCAGTCCATCCGGGAATTTTACGATTCGGATTTGATTAAAATTATCACAGGTATTCGCCGCTGCGGGAAATCAGTCATTTTAGAACAGATTATGCAGGAGATCCGAAAAAAAACAGATAATATTATTTTTATTAATTTTGAAGACAAACGTGCATCATCAAATATTATCAATGGATTAGCATTAATTGATTATGTAGAAAAAAATCGAAAAAAAGGAAAATGTTACCTGTTTTTTGATGAAATACAAGTTCTTGATCATTGGCAGGATGCCTGCAAAACACTACGTCTTTATGATTACTCACTCTTTATTACGGGGTCAAATTCTAAACTTCTGTCAGGGGAATTTACTAAAGAACTGAGCGGAAGATATGTTTCATTCTGCATTCGACCATTTGTTTATAAAGAAATTTTAAACTATGCCGAAGAACTTGGCCGGGAAGTTTCGATTACGGATTATTTAATCTGGGGCGGATTCCCTAAAAGATTTGAATTTAACAGCATGGATGCACAGCGCAGATATCTTAACGATTTGGATGACACAATTATTATCAACGATCTGGTTCGCCGTCATAAAATCCGCAAAGAAAGCCTGTTTAAACATTTGGTGAATTTTATTTTACGCTCGAACAGCAGAATCGTTTCAGCAAAATCCATTCACGATTATATAAAAAAAGAACATGCGTCCTGTTCAATAAATACCCTTATGAAATACCTTGGTTATCTTGAAGAGGCATATATTATTGAATCGGTAAAAAAGTATTCTACAAAAACCAAAAGAGAACTCAGCTATTACTATAAAATATATGATACGGATGTTTCTTTTAATTCTTTGCGATGCATGGATAACCGCTTTGACCTTACACATAATTTGGAAAATATCATTTATAACGAGTTGATTTATATGGGGTATACTCTATGGGTATATGACAATGCCGGAAAAGAAATTGACTTTTTAGCCCAGAAAGAAAATAAAAAATACTTTATTCAGGTCGCCTACAGTGTCGTAGAAGAAAAAGCTTATACAAGAGAATTTGGGGCATTTCATGGTATAGATCATTTATCTCAAAAAATATTAATCACCAATGATGATATCGACTATTCAACAAGTGTAGTTCGGCATATTAAGTTAAAAGATTTTCTGTTGATGAACAGCCTGGATGATAAATAATATTCAACAGTTCAGAGATAAGAGGTTGTTGCAGTAATGGTTTTTACTCATCACTGCAACAACCTCAAAATGTAGGGTGGATTATAAAAATTAAACTTTCACATTAAATTATACTGAAATTTACTACAAAGCGTCTGCGTTTTTATATGCGCTGATAATATACACAGCGCGTGGTTCCCCTCTGTCGCTTCCCAATGTTTTTCACCAAATCCGCATTTTCTTTTCCAAACACCCGCGTTAATTTGCTGATTTCAACTGCCGAAAAACCAAAATTTGCAAAATTTTTATCCGACGGGAGATGGAACAAATCCAAGATGCAAAATTCTTCGCCCTTTTCCTTTTTTCTAGTTTCTTCCCTGCTATAATCCTTCAAAAATTGTAAATGATCAGATGTTATTATCATTTTCCTTTCTCCTTTCGATGTCGCCCCTACATATATAAATAGTCACGAGCACGAAAAAAGTAAAGCAAAATTTATACACCGCATTTGGATATTATTTCTGCTGCTCTTCCCTGCTCCTCTCCCTCTCCATCTTCCGGATAATCCCCATACAAATCACCACCGACAATACAATCGAAATAAAGTCCGCTGTCGCCTGCGCATAGACTACACCGTCAAGCTGGAAAAGGCTGTTTAAGATAAATACCAGGGGAATAAACACTACACCCTGGCGGCAGATGGTCAGCACCAGCGAAGGCAGGGCTTTTCCCATTCCCTGAATCGTATTAATACAGAGGAACAATATCCCAATCACCGGCCCGGAAATCTGCAGGGCAATCACCATCTTAATTCCGTATTCAATAACCTGGGCATCGTTGATAAATGCGCGGATGACTGCCGTTCTTGCAATCACCATCAATGCCGTAAGTCCCGTTCCCATCAAAACAGCGCACATCCCGGTAAAGAAAAAGACCTTTTTTAGCCGCTGACTGTTCCTTGCACCGTAGTTATAGCCAATCAATGGCTGAATCCCCGCGCATAAACCAATCTGCAGAAGAACCACCAGCATATTTGCCTTCATGGCTACACCCATGGCGGCTACCGGAGTATCCCCGTACTGGGCCAGCACGTTGTTTAAAACGATATTTGCACAGCTCATCAGAATATTATTTAACGAAGCGGGAACCCCAATCGCCATAATTCCGGTCGCTATCCTGTCGCCCATGCGAAAATCTTTCAAGTGAATCGACAGGCTGGATTTTTTCTTCAGGAAATGGAACAGGAAAAACAGACTGGCGGCAATATTGCCGATAACTGTTGCCACAGCAGCACCGGTCACTCCCCAGCCCAGCCATAAAATCATAATCGGGTCAAGGATAATATTCGTCACTGTGCCAATCATATTGCCAATCATGGATTCCTTCGCCGCGCCCTCGCCCCTTAAAATATTGCCGAAGGCTGTACTGAACATAATAAACGGGCCGCCAAAGGAAATATAGGTTAAATACTGCTTTGCATAATCCCAGGTATTTTCACTGGCTCCAATCAGGCGCAGAATGATATTCATCCCCGCCAAAAAGAGAATCAGCATAATTACCCCAAGTCCTAACGAAGCATAACAGCAAAACGAGGACATCTGTCTTGCCCGTTCCAGTTTCTTTTCGCCCAGGGCACGGGAAATCGCCGAGCTTCCGCCGATACCGAATAAATTGCCCAGAGCCATAAAAACCATGAATACCGGCGTTGCCAGGGAAACGGCTGCCACCTGCATGGCATCATTGGTCTGCCCGATAAAAAAGGTATCCGCCATATTATAGATAACGACAACCAGCATGGAAATAATCGTAGGTACTGCCATCGTAGCGACGGCTTTTGCTATAGGTGCTTCTTCAAATAAATACTTGTTTTTGTTCATTCACTTTCCTCCTGTCAATGTAATATCGTGTAGCGTCACTGAAAAAAGAAAGCCATGGGGCTGGATGGTAAAATGCTTGTTCAACCTAAGATGAACACCGCATAAGACCTTCCAGTACTCCCGGCTTTCGCTGTAGATATGGAAATATGCCATTTTCTTCGCTGTTTTTTATGTTAATCTTTATTTTGGAAAATGTCAAGTATTTTATTTTCGCCCGATTTCCCATCCGAGTTTTCATCGTTACTGTTCACGTAGGTCTGCGCACTTGCTGCGCTGACCGTATGTTAAACTGGGCCAGTGAGCAAAAATCCCATCGACGAAGGCGATTTTCATGGATTTTTGCAAGTTACTGTGAACGTGTGAACAGTAACTTTTCATCGATTTTTCATGTCCGACTTTTCATGCCCGGTTGCCCAAATACAAAATCAATGCTATAATCCCGTTTTCGACACTTGCAAAATAAAAAGAGGCAGAAAACCCTGTAT
>CAMNRM010000079.1 GCA_946553025.1 uncultured Clostridium sp. | reverse complement strand
AAATCCATACAAAAGGGCTATTCTTTTTGTTGAAAACTTTTAACTCACAAGTATTTCGGATATCTTATTTTATTATGGAAAGTTTTATCCCGGAAAGGTTGGTTTCTTCAGGACTTTGTGATAAAATGCAGGAGGAATGAAAAATTAAATGTTACAAAACAATTACCGTAAAACAGAAAAGCAAAATAACCATTCAAACAACAAAAACAGAAGAAAATGGAGAAAAAACATGAAAACCTTACCAAAAGAAATTGCACAGCTTTTTGATTATCTGCAGCATGGAACCTCTGCCTTCCATGTCGTTAAACACAGCAAACAGGTATTACTTGCGGCAGGCTTTGAAGAATGTAAGTTTAACGCTCCCTGGAACCTGAAAAAAGGCGGGCGGTATTTCTGCTGCCCCTTTGACACCACGCTCTATGCCTTTACCATCGGTGAGGACTGTGACCTGGCAAACGGCATCCATATCGGCGGCGCACACACCGACTTTCCTGCCATTAAAATCAAACCCAACCCCGAGATTTTTTCGCATGGGCTGATGCAGTTAAACACCGAACTCTACGGCGGCCCGATCCTCTCTACCTTTTTTGACCGTCCGCTTTCCTTAGCCGGAAAAGTGGTTGTCCGGGGGGAGTCTGCCGCCAGGCCGCTTTGTATGCTCTTAGACTTTGCACGCCCTGTCGCCTGCCTGCCCAACCTTGCCATCCATATGAACCGCTCGGTCAATGAATCCGGTGCGCCCATTGACAACCAGAAACACCTTCTCCCTATTCTTGGCACGCTGAACGGAACGCTGACCAAGGATACGCATTTTGTGGATCTATTGGCCAATGAACTGAATATCGAGGCAAAGGACATCCTGGATTATGACTTATGCCTTTACAACCTGGATCGCCCTGAACTTATCGGCTTTACCGGGGAATTTATCTCCGCACCGCGCCTGGACGATATTACCTCGGTCTGCGCCCTCGTCCACGGACTGATTGCCGCCAGACAAAAAGACCGGGTAAATCTGGTGTGTCTGTTTGACAATGAGGAAATCGGCAGCCTCAGCAAACAGGGCGCGGATTCTTCCCTGCCTTCGATTATTATCGGGAAAATCTGGCAGAGCTTTGGGAAAGGACAGATTGACTGCATGGCGGATATTTCTGCGGGACTTATGCTCTCCATGGACGTCGCCCACGCCTACCACCCCAACTATCCGGCAGCCCAGGATATCACCAACTATCCGCAGATGAATAAAGGCATTATCTTTAAAACCGCCAGCAACCAGTCCTATTCCTGGGACTGTGAAGGATTAGGTGCCATGATTGCCCTGTGCGAGGAAGAAAAAATTCCTTACCAGCGCTTTGCCAAACACTCCAACACCAAGGGCGGAGGAACCATCGGTTCCATTATCTCCTCCCACCTTCCCATGCGAACCATCGATATCGGTGCCGGAATCCTTGCCATGCACTCCAGCCGGGAAATGATGGGCGCTGACGACCAGACGGCATTGACACGGTTTGCAGAAGCGTTTTTCTCCTGCTGAGCAATTCCTGCCACAGAATAAAATAACATGCAATAAAGGGCTGTGAAAACTAAAGTTTTTCAACTCCTGTTTTTTCACAGCCCTCAAGTTTTTTCATCATTCAATTTCAGCTTCTTTCAAAATCTCATTAAAAGAATCATATGTTTTTTTTGCAGGATTATTTTTCAGACGCTGTACTTCTTCTATTGCTTCTAGCGTTTCCTGGTTTGGAACATCTTGTGTATGTTTCTGCATGTGTATGTTTCTGCATTTTCCATGATACCATCGGATGATTACTAATTCGCCTGATAATTCTGCTTTTATATAATTAAACACTCAGTTCTCCTCCCTCATTTAAAAATTCCATAATATCTTCTGGTATACATAAATTCCATTCCTTTAGAAATATATTTTTTTCTTCTTTCAAATCATGATAAAGATAGCGCGAACTCTTTCCCATATTTTTTTTGCAGTAATCAAAAAATGCATTTGATAATTTCAATTGTGGATAAAAAGATAAAAGATATCCTGTTTTCTGCACCAAAAACTGATTCTTGTATTTTTCGAGATATTCGATCAATCTGCTCTCATCTAGTACAGTAATCATTTCCAGACAGCGCAGCAATTCTTCCAATCCCCCAATCTTATCAAAATCCTTTATATTATCAAGCACGCTTCTCTCCAGATCGGTTACTCTTATCGTTTTTTGCAATAAAATTCCAAAATCTCTTTGATTTTTTATGCAATGATACCATCGTCCATCAAACACATTTTAACTTCAACAATTTTTCATAATATTCAAGTAGCATATAGTCCTCCTTTTCTTTAATAATACAGCAATAATCTCAACATTTCAAGACTAATGTCAAAAAAATAAAGTAATATTCCATGTGCCCAACAACATCCATACTATATTTAGTATTGCCAAAAATAGATAAAGGGGCTGCTACACTAAAAATTGATATGCTCAATAATTCGTGTAACAGCCCCATAGGGGAACTTTCTTAAGCAATTAAAATATATTCAGCGGGTTAAACTACTCCACCCCCAACAAATCACACAAAGTCAGCACATAAATCTGTCCTGCGTTTGCCACGTCCTCGATATCCACATTTTCATTCGGGGCATGGATTCCCTCGGTATTGCTGGGGCCGTACTGGATGGTGGGGATTCTTCCCTATTTATATTTTACGATTTTGCCGAAAATTTTGCAGTCGAATTCTCACTCCACTGCCGGTCAGTTTGCCGTCCCGCCGGAGATAGAAAGAACCCCCCATCTCAAGCTCCCATCTCCCAGCATTACAGGAACGCAGCCTTCGGAAACACTGGTCGTATCATCCCGATGTCCAATCGCACCATACTGACACGGTACAATTTCATTGCCCGTCTGATCGACAAGGCCCCATTTTCCTTCAAAGTTCCTTACGGCTGCCACACCTTGGGAAAACCCCTTAACAAAGGCATAATTGCAGGGAACAACTTCTCTGCCCGCAGTATCAATAAAACCGTATCTTGCCCGCCCGGAAGCACTGCTGCACACTGCCGCAAAGCCCTCGGAAAAATCACTTGTGATCGATTTCCCCTCAACTGGCACAAAATTTCCTGCCTTATCAATGAAACCTTCCTTCCCGTCAAGCGTCGTCACTCTTGCAAACCCCTCAGAGAAAGGCTGCGCATCGCCATACTGGAAGGGAATAACTATATTTCCCATACTGTCCATAAAACCCCGGGCCCGGTATAGCCCTACATCACCCGCTACCCGAATAAGGCCGTCAGAAAAACCCTCCAGTACCGTATAGCGGTCAAGCGGGATAACCAGCCCGGCCACATTGAACAAATACTGTGCGTTTGTTTGATTATCCCACACCAGCACAGCGCCATTGACAAGGGGATTTTTTTCCCAGTTACCCATGGTCAGTACCTGGTACTGTTCAGGAAGCATCTTATTTCCCATCAAATCAATGACAGTCCATGCATTCCCGGTATTTACCAGTGCAAAGCCTTCCGAAAATGACCGTGCATCGCTATACTGACAGGGAATAATTTCATTGCCCGTCTGATCAACATAACCGTAATATGCCTCGGCAGAATTATAGACCAGAGCGCGGCCATTGGAAAAGCTCTCTGCTCTTCCGTACTTACAGGGAACAACCTCCCGCCCTGTCTTATCAATAAACCCATACTTTCCATCCGAATATACTACCGCCAATCCTTCAGAAAAGTTCTGCACATCGTCATACCGGAAGGAAACAACTACATTGCCTGCCTGATTAATAAACCCCCACTTTCCATCCGAATACACTGCCGCCAGTCCTTCAGAAAATTCCTTCGCTCCCCCGTACTGGCAGGAAATAACCTCTTTCCCTGTGTGATCGATAAATCCCCAGTAAAATAACTCCTTCACTGCTGCCAATCCCTCAGAAAAATCCCCCACACTGCGGTACTTGTCCTCCACAATCGGAAGCTCCGCAGCAGAAGCCGCCATCGCCGTATTCGCCAGCCCCAGGCTCATCGTGAGCGCAAGTGCGAGTGCCAAACATCTTTTTTTCATTCTCACCAGTTCTCCTTTCACTTTCTTGGCTTTTTTATAAAAATACGGTTTGATTATACCAAAAAACCACGCACGCCACAAGATTTCTTCACTCCACCCCCAACAAATCACACAAAGTCAGCACATAAATCTGTCCTGCGTTTGCCACGTCCTCGATATCCACATTTTCATTCGGCGCGTGGATTCCCTCGGTGTTGCTGGGGCCGTACTGGATGGTGGGGATGCCCTGGAAACGGTATTCTCTCGCATCGCTGCACGCCCACTGCCACGCCGGATAGACCTTGATTCCCCAGATGGCTTCTGCGTTTTTCCGAATCGCCTTTACCAGGGCAGAGTCGTTTCTTGTCACATTGGCTTCGCTCTTCCACTGCAGTTCATACTCCACCCCTTCCACACCGGCAGCCGAAATCATTTCCTTCACCGTGCGCTCAATCTCCTCATGATCCACGCCGTAGGGAAGGCGGCAGTCGATAGTGGCTTCACAGTAGTCGGGAACCATGTTCGGCCTTGTTCCGCCCGAAATCAAACCGACATTTGCCGACACATGATTAATCACCTGACCTGCGCCGGGAATACCCAGTTCCTTTTCGGCAACCATCTGCGAGTCGGCAAGGGCTTCCAGCAAATCTTCGGGATAATGCCCTTCAATCTTCGTCAGCTTTTCTACATGCGCCAGGACCTTTCCCAGTTTTAAAATCGCATTGTCCCCTTTATAATTGCCCAGGCTTCCGTGCGCCGAACAGCCGATAGCCTTGAAGATAACGTGCAGGCCGCCCTTCTGCCCGGATTCAATTGTCCAGTTCGAGGTAGGCTCGGCAATAATTACGGCATCGGCATCCTTAGCATAGCCCTGCGCACACAGCCAGTTCGTTCCGTACTCGCTCCCGCTCTCTTCATCGGAAACAATGTGCAGCCGGATATTTCCTTTCAGCTCTGCCCCGGAATCCTTAATCACCTTCATGGCAAATAACAGCCCTGCCACACCGGCCTTCATATCCGAGGTGCCGCGCCCTAAAATCTGCGTATCTGTTATCTCCCCGCCAAAGGGGTCCCATTTCCACTGCGCCCGATCCCCCGCCGGAACCACATCCACATGACCGTTTAAGATAACGCTGAACCCTTCGTCGCTTCCCATCTTCGCCAGCACATTGGGATGCGCGGGATTGCAGGAAACCTCTTCCCAGCCAATCCCGGCATCCGTCAGATATTGTTCGACAAAATCAATCACTTCCCGCTGCGAACCGATGGGATTTTCACTGGGAATCTGAATCAGCCGGGAAACCAGCCCGATTAACTCATCCTTACGGCTCTTCGCCAGATCCCATACTTCATTTCTTGTTACTGTATTCATTTTTGTTCTGCTCCATTCTGTGCTTATCGCACCTGTTCTATTTTTATCCTTTTCTGTACTGCACGGACTGTACCAACTGCTTTTTATCCTTCTCTGTACCGCACGGACAGCACCAATTATTTCGTATACAAAAAGCAAGCCACCTGATGCCCGTCCCTCACCTCTTCAAGCTTTGGCTGTTCTTTTCTGCATTTTTCCATACAATTCGGACATCTTCCCGCCAGTGGGCATCCGATCTGATCTCCGATAGGGCTGGGGATATCTCCTTTTAATACAATCCTCTCCCGGTTCTGGAAGGGAGATTCCGGCGGAATTGCGGAAAGGAGTGCCTTGGTGTAGGGGTGAAGCGGTTCCTCATAAATCGCCTCCGCTTTGCACAGTTCCACCACCCTGCCCAGGTACATAATGGCTATGCGGTCGCTGACATGCTTAATTACGCCCAAATCATGGGAGATAAAAATATAGGTCAGATGATGTTCCTTCTGCAGACGGTTAAACAGGTTCAGCACCTGTGCCTGAATCGACACATCCAGCGCAGACACCGGTTCGTCGCAGACAATGACCTTGGGATTCATGGAAAGTGCCCGGGCAACGTTAATTCTCTGGCGCTGACCGCCGGAAAATTCATGCGGGAAGCGGTGAACGTGCTGAATATCTAAGCCCACCTCGCGCATCAGTTCCAGCACCCTTTCCTCACGCTTTGTCTTATCCGGGATCAGGTTGTGGACAATCATCGGTTCTTCGATCAGCTTCCCCGCCGTCTTTCTGGGGTCTAACGAAGAGTAGGGGTCCTGAAAGACCATCTGGATATCTTTTTTTATCTTCTTCAGTTCCTGTCCCTTTAAGGAAAAAAGATTTTTCCCTTCAAACATCACGGAACCTTTTGTCGCCTTATAAAGCTGAATCAGGGTTCGTCCGAAGGTGGATTTTCCGCAGCCGGATTCCCCGATAACGCCAAGTGTTTCCCCTTCATAGATATCTAAGGAAACATCATTGAGCGCATGAAGGATCTGCGGCTTTGCGCCGAAGGCCCTGCTTTTTAGTTCAAATTCCTTGGTCAGATGTTCCACTTTCATGATCACGGGCCGGTTATCGCTCATTTTCTGTCACCTCTCCTTTCTCCAGGCTGTGTTCCAGGTTTTGTCTGTGACAGGCGACTAAATGTCCCGGTTCTACCTCCACCAGCGGCGGAACCGACGCCATGCACTCCTCGGTCACATAGGGACAGCGGTTGTAAAAATTACAGCATTTGCCGGTCAGACGCAGATCCGGCGGTGTGCCGGGAATGGCCTTTAGCTGCCCGTGGGAAACGTCGCTTAATTTCGGCATAGAATCCAAAAGCCCCCAGGTATAGGGATGTCTGGGATTCTTATAGAGGGTTTTGGTATCGGTAAATTCCACGGTATTGCCCGCGTACATCACCATCACCTTATCGCACATATCCCACACTACGCCAAGGTTATGTGTAATCAAAAGGATTGCCGTGTCCATGGTTTTCTGCAGATCCTTTAACAGTTCCAAGACCTGCGCCTGCACCGTTACATCCAGGGCCGTGGTCGGCTCGTCCGCGATAATCAGCTTGGGCTTGCAGCAAACCGCCATGGCAATAATCACCCGCTGGCACATACCGCCGGAGAGCTCATAGGGATAGGCGTTCATCCGCTTTTCCGGCTCGGGGATGCCGACCTTATCTAAGGCTTCCACCGCCATCTTCCTGGCTTCCTCCTTCGATACCGGCTGATGGGCCATAATCATTTCCACCATCTGCCTGCCAATCTTAAATACCGGGTCGAGCGAGGTCATCGGGTCCTGGAAAATCACCGCGATATCCTTTCCCCGAAAATCCAGAAGCTGCCGCTGGTTTAAGGCCAGCACATCTTTTTCCTCAAACTGAATGGAACCGCCCACAATCCGCCCTGTTTTTGGCGGCAGCAGCCGGATAATGGAACTCGAAGTCACGCTTTTCCCCGACCCGGATTCCCCCACAATTCCCATGGTTTCTCCCCGGGCAATATCGAAGCTTACGCCGTCCACGGCTTTTGCCACACCGCTTGCCGTATAAAAGTAAGTTTTTAAATCTTTTACGGAAAGAATTATTTCACTCATCGCATCACCTCGACTATTCGTATTGTGCCTTCATTTCCTGAAATGCCTGTTTTACCGCCTTTAAAAGTTCCGGGTTTTCCAGTAAATCCACCGCCGTCATCGCCATCGCCTTTGCGCCCACGGCAACGGCGTGATGCCCGGTCGGCCCGCCCACGGCTTCTTCAAACTCCGGCGTGTGCACCCGCATCCCGGGAGCCGCAAGGACGTAGGACTGCAGGCCCGGAACGGCATGGGTGACATTGCCCATATCCGTGCAGCCAATGCCCTGCTCCTTCTTGCGCGGGCACAGGGTTTCGCCCAGGGCTTCAAAGTTTTTGCCTAAAATATCCTCAATCACCGGATTATTCCGAATATCCTCATAGGATAAATCGGTAAATTCATGTTCAAACCTCGTCCCGGTAATCTCTGCCAGATGTTCGCAGATCTTAATCAGCCGGTGATATAATTCCCACTTAAATTTCATATCAAACGAGCGCACCGTAAATTCCGCCGAACAATGGTCGGGAATATAAATCGCATCCGTACCCCCGTCGCGGATAATGCCCAGAATCTTTCCCCGCTCGCCCAGTTCCAGCCGCATCGAATTGACGATGGTAAATAAATCAATAATCGGATTTAACGCATTAATGCCTTCCTCGGGCCAGGTCGCCGCATGAGCCTTCTTCCCGTAAAAATGCACACGGACATCTGTTCTTGAATAAGAAATATCATTGACGCAGGTTTCTGACGAAGAATGGAGAAGCATAGCCACATCCAGGCCGTCAAAGGCACCGTTTTCCAGCATAATCACCTTTCCGCCCCCGCCTTCTTCCGCCGGCGTTCCAAGCACCGTAATTTTCCCGCCCAGATCATCAATCACCGCCTTAAGCCCGGCACCTGCACCCACTGCCATCGCGCACATCAGGTTATGCCCGCAGGAATGCCCCATCCCGGGAACGGCGTCAAACTCGCCTAAGATGCCGATATTCGGCCCCGGCTTTTTGCTGTCATAAACGGCACGGACGCTGGTTTCAATCCCGCCCACGCCCGTTTCCACGGTAAAACCGTAGCTGCCAAGTAATTCCGACATCCACTGACACGCCTGATATTCATGAAAACTGTATTCAGGATGATGCCAGAGTTTATCTGCCAGTGCAATCAGTTCCGGCAGGATTTCATCCACCCGCTCCTGTACCTTTTTTTTATTCTCCATCACTTTATTTTCCTCCATTCTCTCCTACTGCTTCATCTTCGGGTCTAAAACATCCCGGATTCCGTCGCCGAACAGGTTAAAGCCCAGCACCGTAATTAAGATAAAAATACCCGAAATCGTCGCCACAAACGGCGCTTTTGTCAGACTGCTCTTCCCTTCGCGCAGGATGCTTCCCCAGGAAGCCGTGGGTGCCGGGATGCCAAGGCCCAGAAAGCTTAACGCCGCCTCGGAGATAATGGCCCCCGCAATATTTAACGTCGCATAGACAATAATCGGTGAAATCGCATTGGGCAGGATGTGACCGAACAAAAGTCTGGCATTCGATACGCCGATAACCCGGCAGGCATTGCAGTACTCTTCATTCTTTACAATGTGCACCTCACCCCGGACCACACGGGCAAAACTGGGAACATTGCCGATACCGATGGCAATAATTACATTTACTAACCCCTCGCCCAGCACCGTCATCAGGATAATGGAAAGAAGCACAAAGGGAAAGGCCAGAAAACCGTCCATAATACGCATAATCACAGCGTCCACGATACCGCCCATATAGCCGGCAATCAAGCCTAAAAGGACGCCAATCACACCGCCCACGATCGTTCCGCCCACGGCGACAATCAGGGAAATCCTGGCACCGTAAAAGATGCGGGACAGCAAATCGCGCCCAAACTGATCCGTTCCAAAGATATGACCCGGGGAAAACGGCTTCATAAACGCATCCAGCGGATGAATTTCATTCGGATCATAGGGGGAAATCACCGAGGCAAAAAGGGCAATTAAAATCATGACCACGATAATCACCAGGCCAATCATCCCCGTCTTATTCCGCTTTAATTTATTCCAGACATTATTTGCACGGCGCTCCCGTTTCAGCATCCGGGCCTGGGCCTCCTGCCCAAGGGCGTCCTGCGCTGTAAGATTTTTGGATTCTGCCATTTAATTCCCTCCCTTCGCTTCGTAGCTTACACGCGGGTTAATCAGCATGTAGACCACATCCACCAGCAGATTGACGATAACAAAGACCACAGCGATAAACAGCACGGTTCCCTGAATCAGCATATAGTCGCGGTTGTCAATCGCAGAAACAATCATGGTTCCCATGCCGGGCCAGGAGAAAATGCTCTCGGTAAGGATGGCACCGGTAAATGCGCTTGCAAGCTGCAGACCCAAAACCGTGACGATGGGCGGCAGGGCATTTTTAAAGGCGTGCTTCCAGATAACGCTGCTCTCCTTAATCCCGCGGGCACGCAGGGCCTTAATCGAGTCATTGTGAATAACCTCCAGCATACTGGATCGGGTAATTCGGGCAAAGGTTGCCGTCGGAATCGTCGCCAGACAAAAGCAGGGCAGAACCATGTGGGAGATCACATCACCAATTCCCTTCTTCATCGAACCCATGCCAAGGGCGGGGAGCCATCCAAGCTGAACCGAAAAGAGGTTGACCAGCATCAGGCCCAGCCAGAAGATGGGCATGGACACACCAATCAGCGCCAGCACCATAAAGATATAGTCCATAATCGAATATTGTTTCAATGCGGACAATACGCCGATCCCAATCCCTATCGCCACAGCGATGGCAAGGCTGGTTAAGGTAATCACCAGGGTTTTGGGAATACGCTCGGCGATCAGCCCGGTAACGGGCCGGTTATAAACATAAGAAGTTCCAAAATCTCCGTGAAGAATGCCAATCATGTAATCGGCATACTGTTCAAGCTTACTCTTATTCAGCCCAAGCTTGATTTCCATTTCCGCGATATCCTCAGCGGATGCCTGTGGGCCTAAAATCGTCCTCGCCGGGTTGCCGGGAATCATCCTGGTCAGCACGAAAGTAATTGTAATAACGATAAGAAGTGTCGGTATACTCTGCAAAATACGTCGTAGAATTGTTTTTAACACGGGCTTATTTACACCACCTTTTCTATCAAAAAATTTAAGAACTTAACATAAAGCAAATCCGGGGCTTTTGTCTATGGTCGAGAGCACTCTCGGAAAATCAGCTGCAGGAATGGACAGAAAGTTACTGTTCACACAGCAAAGTTTCCGAGAATACTCTGAACCTGCAAACTGCAAAGAGAGGCGCGGTAAATACGCGCCTCTGCCAATTTTCAAAACGATCTTAGGATAGAAGCGTCAAAAGGTTTTTCCGCTTCTTAATGATACAGATTGCTCCGTACTTCGTACTCCTGCAATCCTAAAAACATTCAAAATCCGCCCTATCGGGCTGCTTTTTCATGTTTTTGGCGGGTCCCAAGTTCAAAAATTCTCCTGAAAGCAAGCTTTCGTCGAATTTTCGACCTTTTGACCCTGGTATCATTTTATTCAGATACCCAGACATTATTTTCCGGGGTAACGATTTTCACTGTACCGTCGGAACGCTGGATGAAATCATGAACACGGCCGCTTACGCCATAAATAACATTTTCATTTGCATAGAAAAGACCCGGAAGGTCGTCGGTAATAATCGCCAGTGCCTGCTTGTAATAATCGGCACGGTCATTCTGGTCGGTAGCCTCTAATGCCTTCTGCAGCAGATCATCGACTTCGGCGCGGGAATAGTGCTGACCGTTGCCGATACCGCCAAATTCTTCGGTGGCAAAAAGCTTATTCAGGAAGAAGTAAGGATCGGGATACCAGGTCCAGGACATACCAAAGACATCGGCATTATTGGACATGGCTACCTCGGAGAAGGTTCCCCACTCATTGGCATGGATGTTCAGCGTTACGCCGACCTGTGCCCAGTAAGCCTGTATTAAAACTGCCATGTTCTGACGAACTTCGGTATCGCTGATATACAGATCCAGGGTCAGGCCGTCGCCATAGCCGGCTTCGGCAAGGAGGGCTTTGGCGTCCTCCGGATCATAACCCGGAACCTTTTCTTCCAGGCTGGCATCATAGCCCCAGGAACCCGGAGGAAGGGAAAGCTTTGCGCCCTGCGCCTCGCCGTACTTGTAAAGAGCAGCAACCATTTCATCGACATTAACGGCTTCAATTAAAGCCTTTCTCACCTTAGGATCAGCGGTCGGGCCTTTTTCCATGTTAAAGTACAGGTAAGCCACATGCAGTCCGGGGGTTTCCATCAGGGTTAAATCTGCGTTATTTCTAACAGTATCTACCGATTCACCCTTTAAATCCATGGCGATATCCACTTCGCCGGTCTGTAAGGCATTCGCTGCCTGGGTGGAATCCGTAATCACCTTAAATACCAGAGTGTCAATATACGGCTCGGTCATCCAGTAATCTGCATTTTTCTGAAGAATGGCTTCCTGATCCAGGGCAAAGGACTCCATAATAAACGGGCCGGTGCCTACCAGATGATTGCCAAATTCCTCGCCCCAGCCTTCAACCTCTTCCTTGGGCACAATGGCGTTTCCTGCATCGGTTAAAGCGGTCAGGAAGGAAGAGTTCGGGGATTTTAAGGTACAGGTTACTTCAAAGTCGCCGGTCACTTCTGCCTTTTCCAGCATGGACAGACGGTTACTGTCGGAAAGCTCGCCGGAACGGTTTAAGGAATAAGCGATATCGTCTGCCGTCAGTTCACGCCCGTCCTGGTACTGGCCCGGATGGAACTTTACGCCCTCGCGGATCTTAAAAACATACTGGGTGCCGTCGTCGGATACGCTCCACTCCGTCGCAAGGCAGGGCTCGTAATCGGAAAGCTGAGAATTGTACTCAATCAGGGTATCACAGACTTCCTTAATAATCTGGCTCTCATACGTGCCCGTGTAATGAATCGGGTCCAACTTACTTGGGGAAGCCGAAAGGGAAATGGTCAGTGTCCCGCCCTTTACCGGGTCCCCTGCTTCTTCTGCCTGGGTCTGTGCCTCTGTGCCTTCCCCGCCGGCTGCTGCCGTTGTGGTTTCCCCGCCGGCTGCCGAGGTGGCTTCACCGGAAGAAGAGCCGCCACAGGCCGCAAGAGAAGCGCACATCGCCGCGGTCAGCGCAAGTGCCAATAACTTCTTTTTCATGGTAATATTCCTCCTTAAATTCTTGAAAGTGCTCCAAAACATTCCTTCATCTTTTATCCTTCCATGTAAACCTTTCGGAACAGCTTCATTTATTATCATCGATGTTCATTCAGCCACTGCATGGAAACTGCGGCATAGATGGCAGCCATGCGGGGCAGCGCCGCCTCGTTAAAGGTAACGCGGCAGTCGTGAACACCGAAATGATATCCTTCTTCTTCATTGCCCGTGCCAAACCAGTACAGCACAGACGGAACCTTTACGGACAGGACGGAAAAATCCTCCGATCCGGTCATCCGCTCGATAGGACGGGCAGTTCCTTCGCCCAGCAAATCATTAATATAGCGCGAAGTATCGTCTAAAAGGGCGTCGTCATTAATCATAGGCGGAATGCCCTCCCCGATAAAGTCAATACTGCACGAAGCCCTGAAGGTTTTGCACACGCCCTCACAGATATCCATTAGCCTTTGTCTGGCAAATGCCTTGACTTCCATATCCATCGTCCGTATAGTCCCCTGAAGAACCGCCGTTTCCGGCATAATATTCGCCGCCGTTCCGGCATGGATGGAACAGACCGTAAGGACAATCAGCTCATTGGGGTTGATCTCCCGGCTGTTAATCGTCTGTAGGGCAAGCTGGATATGGCAGGCCACATTGATCGGGTCAATATTCATCTGCGGGGCAGCGCCGTGACCGCCTTTTCCGTGAACGGTAATGGTAAATACGTCGCTCGATCCGCAGGCTTTTCCCCGGGCATATCCGGCAATCCCAAACTTATCATGAAGAACGTGCAGGGCCATCGCCGCATCGACGTGGGGATTTTTAAGAATCCCGGAATCCACCATATCCCTGGCACCGTCCATGATTTCCTCGGCAGGCTGAAACATCAGCTTTACCCGGCCGTGAAGTTCATGTTCGTGAGCCTTTAACAGCTTCGCCGCGCCTAAAAGGGCAGACGTATGGAAATCGTGTCCGCAGGCGTGCATATTTCCGTTAGACGAAGAAAACGGCAATCCTGACTCTTCCGCCATCGGGAGAGCATCCATATCGCCGCGAATAAGAAAGGTCTTACCGGTATCGGGTCCGATAAGCGCAGTGATCCCTGCTTTCCCGACCGCCTTTGGTTCGAGTCCGTATTCAGTTAGCTTCTTTCTGACATAAGCCGTCGTCTGCGGCAGAGTGAAACCGGTTTCCGGGATCTGATGGAGATGCCGGCGATGGGCAATCAACTCATCCTCCATGGCTTTGGCTTCCGCTAAAATCGAATGGTACATAAAGCTGCCTTTCTGTGGAAATTTCATCCATATGCAAATTTTGCGTTTTTTCTTGCATATTATACTATACCAATGCAGGATTATGCAAGTTATTTTTATGATTTGTAACGATTATCCTAAAAACATTCAAAATCCGCCCTGTCGGGCTACTTTTTCATGTTTTTGGCGGGTCCCAAGGTCAAAAATTCTCCTGAAAGCAAGCTTTCGTCGAATTTTCGACCTTTTGACCCTGGTATCATCATATTAAATTACAGGGAATGAAACAATTTTGGGCATCAATGGGAATAACTTCCTCACACATACAGACGATACCGCCGCTTCCCCGCTCCAGCTTTGCCTTGTCAAGCAATTCATATTTCTTAACTTCTCGTCGATCCGGATTTGCGGATTTTTTAATTTCCAATGGGTGGATGACACCATTTTCTTCTACGAACACATCGATCTCTTTTGCATTTGAATCCCGATAATACGTCAGATTTACTTTTGAAGGCGCATAGGAGAAATTTTTAAGCAGTTCTGTCACCACATAGTTTTCAAAATAATGTCCGCTTGCTGCCCCGTTCATCAGCGTATCCCGGGTAAGCCACATTGACAGATAAGCGCACAGCCCTGTATCGCAAAAATAAAGCTTTGGTGTTTTGGTAAGCCGTTTCAGTTCATTATTCGCATATGGCGGCAGCAGATAAATAATCCCTAAGCCCTGTAATAAACGCACCCATTCTTTTGCTGTAGGCTGGGATATTTCTGCCGACTCTGCCAAGGTCTTATAATTTACCTGCTCTGCAACCAAAGCGGCACACGCCTTCATGAACTTATAAAAACGAACCGTATCTGTGATTCCGCCTTCTTCCGCAACATCCCGCATAAGATAGGTTTCAATATAAGAATTATAATATTCCTGTCTTTGCTCCGGATCTGCCCCCTGTGCATCCGGCATACCTCCGCGCCAGATATGTTCAAATACCTGAATAATGTCATTTTTAGGAACAAGCTGCTGCCTTGCAAGCAAACAGGGCAGAGAAAAATCCATCTCGTTTGGAAATATCAGCCCTTCCACTTCATTCTTTGAAAAACTGTACAGTTCTAAAATTCCAATCCTGCCGGCCAGGGTTTCACGGATATTTTTCATCATTTTAAACTGCTGCGATCCGGTCAGCCAAAACAATCCCCTCTCTTCACTTTCATCACACAGGATCTTAATCTGTTCAAATAACTCCGGCGCTTTCTGTATTTCATCAAGGATCATCGGCGGTTTATAGGTTTGAAAGAACAGTATGGGATCGGACTTTGCAAGTGCCCTCGCCATTGGATTATCCATGGAAACATAGGTACGGCTTTGTTCCATCGCTAAATGCTTTAACATCGTTGTCTTTCCAACCTGCCTTGCTCCGGTTACAAGAACTGCCTTAAAAAAAGAACTCATGTGTAAAAATTTACGCTCCAACGCACGTTTCATGTATTTCATAGTTCAGCCTCCATTTAGGATAATGTAAAATTAACTTTATTTTATCCTAAATGAATTACCATGTCAATCACTATCTCCTCTTCCCGGCACTCTTTCATTTCTTTACAGCGTTTCATGACTCCGTCAAAATCGCCCATAAAAAACTGAATTTCTGTCTTAGTGTTTGGGGGCAGATAATTAACAGCCAGTTCCCGGTTGGCTTCCCTCGTTTTTGTCGTTTTTTTGATTATATGATACCAGGATCAAAAGGTCGAAAATTCGACGAAAGCTTGCTTTCAGGAGAATTTTTGAACTTGGGACCCGCCAAAAACATGAAAAAGTAGCCCGACAGGGCGGATTTTGAATGTTTTTAAGATTGCGGGAGCACGAAGTGCGGAGCAATCTGTATCATAAGAAGCGGCAAAAGACCTTTTGACGCTTCTATCATTATATCGGGCATTATTGAAAATAGCAAGACATTCTCAAAAAAGACATTATTTCTATTGACCCACTTTCCATTTTGCTATAAACTTAAAAACAGCCAATCAATGACAAAAATTTTATCCATGGAGGTTTATTACAATGTTATTGCGACAGGTTCTTGAACTTTTTGATTATCTGGATACACCCGCGGCAAACGGCGGCACGGTAACTGCGCTTTTAAAGGAACGCGGAGCCGCCAAAGTGCATGTGGAAACAGTTACCGGAGAAGAAGGCGATACGGACTGCATTACCGTCCTGATTCAGGGAAGCGAGGGAAAGTCCTCCGGCGGCAATGCACCGACACTGGGCATTATCGGACGTCTTGGCGGCCTGGGAGCAAGACCGGAAGTGACCGGATTTGTATCCGACGGCGACGGCGCACTGGCTGCACTGGCTGCCGGGCTGAAATTAGCCGAGATGAATAAAAACGGCGATATCTTGAAGGGCGATGTGCTGATTGCCACCCATATCTGCCCGGACGCCCCGACACAGGAGCATTTCCCCGTACCGTTTATGGGCTCTCCCATTGACATGACCACGAATAATGAAAAAGAAGTGCTTCCCGAAATGGACGCCATCCTTTCCATCGATACCACCAAGGGAAACCGGGTCATCAATGTCAACGGCTTTGCCATCTCTCCCACCATCAAGGAAGGCTATATTCTGGAAGTGAGCAATGACCTGATGGATGTGATGACCCGCGTGACCGGAAAGCTCCCCGCCGTATTCCCGGTTGCCCAGCAGGATATTACCCCCTACGGCAATGACCTGCACCACTTAAACAGTATCTTACAGCCCGCAACAGCGACAAATGTACCGGTAGTCGGCGTAGCGATTACCACCGAACAGCCCGTAGCCGGATGCGCCACCGGAGCAAGCCATTTCCAGGATGTGGAAGCCGCAGCCCGGTTTGCCGTAGAAGTGGCAAAGGGCTATGGAAACGGACAAATTTCTTTCTATGATGAAACGGAATTTCAGCACCTGTTAAAGCTGTACGGACCGATGAATGTTTTCCAGACCTTTGGGAAATAAAAAGTTTTACACACAAAAAAAGCAAATGTTCTGATAAATCCACAGACAAAAAACAGCAAATAGAACAGCAACAGCGGCAGCCATGCCAGAAAGCAGGAAATTTATGGAAAAACAGCAAATCAAGATCGGTGCAGTCACCATCGGACAATCGCCCCGCACGGATATCACCGCGGACATCCTCCCTCTTTTACCCCAGGAAATCCAATTGGTCGAGTATGGTGCCCTGGATGATTACTCTTACGAGGAAGTCATGGCAGAATTTGACCCGCATCCGGACGATGAGGTCTTAGTTTCCCGGATGCGGGACGGACGGCAGGCGAAATTTACCGAACGCTTTATCACGCCTCTGGTGCAGAAAAAGATCGACCAGGCAGAAGCCGATGGTGTTTCGGCAGTCATCCTGTTCTGCACGGGCGTATTTCCTGCATTTAAGCATCGGGGATTATTTCTTGAACCCCAGCCGCTGTTCCACGCCGTAGCCGAGAAGCTTGCCGGCGGAAAAAAAATCGGCGTGCTCGTTCCCGAACCGGATCAGGTGGAACAGGCATACCGCACCTGGGAAAAAAGCGGCGTAGATATCCTTGCAGCATCGGCTTCACCGTATATGGATGTGGAAAAGATAGAAAAGGCCGCAGAAACGTTTGTCGATCAGAATCTTGCCTTTATCTGTACCGACTGCATGGGCTTTTCTATGGATATGAAACACCGGATTCAGAAAATCACCGGCCTTCCCGTACTGCTGCCGCGGACGCTGGTGGTGAGAATTTTATGTGAAATGCTGGTGTAGGGGATAAGTTGCAAATTAAGTCTTACTACAGGAGAGCAAAACAAAGAAAGACCGACTTCCATCTGTACGGCGGCATTTTGCCTGTCGATTTGGCTGGAAGTCCTTTCCTTTTTATTGGTTTTCTCTTGTCACACCCCCCATTCAGTGCTATACTAAACTTAATCCTTTCAGGACAAATCAAGACGTATAATGACCAGAAAACCACGGAGGAAATCGCTATGGGAATTACCGTGACAAAGATTTTAAAAATCCCCTTACTTGAGCAGTCGCAGGTTATGGCCGGTGCAGGCGGGCTTCATCGGATGGTGGACGGAATTGCTGTAATGGAAAGTTCAGACAGTGCCAACTACATTTACCGCAATAACATTCTTCTGACCAACTCCCAGCTTTTTTCTTCCAACACCGAATTTTTTAAAACCACCCTGCTGCTTTTAAATGAAAAAGGTGCCTCCGGCATGTTTATTAAGTTAAACCGCTATCTTAAAGAAATTCCCCGGGAAATCAAGGAACTTGCAGATAATCTGAACTTTCCCATTCTCTCCGTTCCCAAAGATCTCCCCTCCACGGATGTTATCAACACCATTACCTATGAAATCCTCTACAGCAATGCCTATGATCCCCAGCTTACCTTCGCCGAAAATTTTCTGCGCGAACTGCTTTCCCCCAACACCAGCCGACAGACGCTTCAAAACCGTGCACAGGCACTTGGATGGAATTTAAACCAGACCATAGGTTTTGCTGTTATCTGGCCGTACCGGGAGCAACTTTCCGCTCTGCTCTCCTCGGTCTGTACAGACTGCGGCGCATCCTGGGCCTTTCCCATGGGAGGAACCTTTGTTGCCGCCTTTCCTCTGGATCAGGAAAATACCGCCCCGGAATCCTGCCTGTATGAATGCTGTAAGAATCTGTCCCAGACATTAAAAAAAGCCGCAGACACGGCATTTTACATTGGCGTCGGTTCATGCTGCACGGATTTGGTTCATGCCAGAAATACTTACCTGGAAGCCTTAAACGCGCTGTCGCTGGCCGCCACCACCCGTCCGCCGCTTCCCATCGTCAACTTTGACCAGATGGGTATTTACCGGCTTCTCTTAAATCCCAAAAGCAAAAAGATGATGGAAGAAATCCTGGAACAGACCGTAGGCGCACTGAAAAATTATGATCGAAAAAAACAGACCGAATATGTAAAAACCTTAAATATATTCCTTGAAGAAAGAGAATCCATCGAAAAAACCGCAGCAAAACTGTTCATTCATTATAATTCTGTACGTTACCGCCTGCAAAAGATTGAGCAGCTTCTTAATCACAAGATTGCCGCCGGAAATATGGATCAGCTGAGAATCCTCCTTCAGCTTGACAAATGCAGGCATTTTATCAATCAATTAAGCCATGGGAAGCCCGAATAAGCTTCCCATGGCACAAAAATAATCATAAAAATAACCAATCATCAAGCCCTCTGCTTCTTCATCAGCGCCGCCAGCACCAGTCCGATAGCACCCATTCCCATAAATACCAGGTAAGAATACAGATAAGTCCCGGTTGAAGTGCGCAGATACCCGGACAGAGGCGGCCCGATTAAGGCGGCAAAAATCATGTTGCAGGTCATGCAGGCATAGTTCATACTGTAATGGGTCTGCCCGAAAAGCCCTCTGGTCATTGCCGAACCAAAAGAAATCGTTCCGCCGTATCCGGTTCCCAGTACAATAAAGCCTGCAACCAGAAGCGGAAAACTTCTGCTGTGCGTAGCATAGGCCAGAAGCACCATTGCTGCAATATAGACGCTGGTTACGGATAAAAGTGTGGCAATCAGGCCCTTCTTATCCCAAATCATACCGCTTCCAAAACGGCCGCAGCCGTTAAACAGGGAAATCATACCCATGGCGCTGGTTGCCGCAATCCTTGCCTCGGCCTCGCCCATCTGCCCGGCAAGTACATCCATAGCCGCCGGAACCGCATTGCCAATCAATGCCAAACCGCCGGAAGAAAGAAGTACCAGCCATAAAAACCCAATCTTAAATACCGCACTCCCTAACATTTCCTTGGTGGTATAATCCTTTGCACCGCCGGCACCTTCTTTTCCCGAAGCCTTCTTTGTTTCCGACTCCGGCGGATTAACTAAAAGCACCGCCCCGATGCATAAAAGAATAAAGAAGATCACCGCCAGCACACGGAAGGTCATCCTCCAGTTTAAAAAGGACAGCATCCATGTAACAATCGGCCCAAGAACCATACTGCCGAAGCCAAACCCCATTAAAAGCGCCCCCGAGGCAATGCCCGGCTGATTGGCAAACCAGCTCAGCGACACGGTAAGCACGATGTTGGCTCCAAGTCCTACGGCAAAACCGCACAATACACCATAAGAAATAAAAATCATAGGCAGGGCAAAGGTAAACGAAGAGGCCATAAAACCTATGCCGATGGTCGCCGCAGCAAGGAAAATCCCCACTCTGGGACCAAAGCGCGGCATAATCACCCCCGCTGCCAGATTTCCCACACAGAAAAATACCATGGAAATCGAAAAAATCGACGAGGTCTGTGACCGCAGCCAGCCAAACTCCTGCTCTAACGGCTGAATAAAAATCGACCACGCATAGATAACCCCAAGAAATACTAAAATCAAAAAACCGATAACCCCATATACGCCTCGTTTATGATACTTCATTGCCAAACTGCCTCCTTTCTCCTGCGTTCTTTTACAAAAACATTTTCTTTATTACACTTTTTCTTAGTTACTGTTCACGGGGGTACGTAGGCGGGGGCATGTTCCGTGAGGAATCCCCTCAAAAAACACCGGCGCTTAAC
>CAMNRM010000078.1 GCA_946553025.1 uncultured Clostridium sp. | reverse complement strand
TCATATTTTTCTCTCAAAGTCAGAAAGTCAAAATTGTATGGATTTTTTAATGTTTGTTCAGCCAAATCGGACTGCGGTTCTGGCAATTTTAATTGAAAATTGGTGATAGCTTTGCCTTGTCTGTCATACAGACCGCTATCTATTTGATGTTCTAAAACAGTTCTGCTCCAACCGTTATCCATTGTTTTCTGTGCATAAAATAATGCTTCTGCAATATTTTTACACTTATACATAATCCTCTGATTATGTCCCCACGGAATAGATTTAATTATTTTTTCAATTAATTCCATTTGGCTTACAGTCTGTAAGCCATTTTCATCGGAATTATAAAATTTGTACCAATATCGAATGCTTTTCAGGTTTTGCACTGAAAACCCCGACATATTAGGAAAAGTCTTTCGTAAATCTTTGCTCATTGTTACAAGAAACGCCTCTCCCCATTTCGCATTTTTCTGCTTGGCAACAATATCTCTGCCAATATCCCAATATAAATCGAGCATCTCATAATTCACTTTAACAGAAGCCTTTATCTGACTATGCTTTATCCTGTTCTTTATATTCTCTATCCATGATTTATATTCATCATCCACAATAAAGCCAACCTCTCTACCTGCCACTTTTATCTTCCTCCAATCAGTATATCCTACCCCTTGCCTGTATATGTGTTTTCTATATTTACCATATACAAATGAATTTTTCTACTTTCTCAGATGAAACAGCGACTATAGAGTTAATTGCCTTTTTTACTTCGTTAAATCCTCACCAGATGAAACTGCACCCCGCAGGCTTTTAATATCTCCTGTTCCCGCTTATGGCAGGTGAATATTATCATCTGTCCGGTAAATGCCTTTGTCAGCCAGTTAAGGGCTGTTTTCAGCCGTTCATCATCGTAAAGAACAAAACTGTCGTCAAAAATCAGAGGCATCTTCTCCCCTTCGTGCTGAATCAGCTTTGCCGCTGCCAGACGCAGAGCCAGATAAACCTGATCCATCGTTCCGGAACTTACCTGATCGACAGGCACCAGCTTTGTCGGCGTGTTCATAAATAGATTGAGATTTTCGTCCACGCTGATGCTGCTGTAAATCCCTCCGGTAATCCCTTCAATTAAATCCGAAGCTTCTTTATTCAGATATAATCCAAAGGAATCCCGAATGGAAGTTGAAAGTTCGGTCATGGTTTCCTGCGCCAGATCTATCGCTGCAAGTTCCTGGGAAATCCGTTCATTTTCCTTTAACACATCGCGCAGTCCTTCGGCCTGTGTCTTACAGCTTGCCAGATGTTCCAGTTTCTTTTCCAGTTCCCACTGAATTCGCTGCTGTTTTTCCATCTCCGTGCGAAAGCATGACTGCTGTGTGGATAATACGTCCATCCGGCCTGTCAGCTTGGAAACCATATCTTCCGAAGCCAGGACGGCCCGGCTTAACCGCTTATACTCTGCCATCCGCCCAAGGAAGGCATTCATCGCCTCGGAACTTACCGAATCATCCCCCAAATGGCGGGAAAAAATCTCCTGTAAAAGCTTCTTGCAGTAATCCATATCTTTCCGGTAGCCCTTATTTTTCGTTATCTGATAATTGCCCCAGACCACAAAAATCAGGGACAGTACAAAAAACACAATCGAAGGAAAATAAGCAAATGCCTGGGTAAACGCATCCAAAAGCATAATCGGAAAAAAGAAAAACAACGCCCCGCAGCCAAAACATAACAGTCCTAAGAGCAGGGAAATCATCGCCCAGGCTTTCTGTAGTTTTTTATCACAGAGATCCTTTGCCATGCAGTAATCTTCATAGGTCTGCTTTCCGTAATCTTCATAGCGCTGAATCGATGTTTCATCCGTAAACTTGCCGCTCTCTAATGCCTGACGTCCTCTGGCAATCTTTTGCAGAAGCTCCTCTTTTTCCTTTTGAAGGCTGTCCAGGTTTTTTTTCGCCTCGGCCTGCTTTTTCTGGTATTCCGTCAGATGGTTTTCGTATTCCGGAGCGGAAATCTCGCGCTCCATATTTCGGATATCCCCTAAGAGATTGGTGTAGGTTCTCGCCGCCTCGGGAACCATCTGCCGCTCTAATTCTTTCCGCTGATTTTTTAAAAACGCGGAAGCCTTGGTGATGTTTAACGCCATATTTCCCGTGGTGTTCATATTGGCAATATAGTTTCTGAGTTCAGAAACCATGCCGCTGTCGGTTGCGCTTTTTAACTGGCCGATACTGATGGTATTATTGTAGGCGGTTTCACTTAACCCGCATAACAGCTTATCCATCAGCGCCTTCGTCGGTTCCAGTTCTTTTCCCAGAGTTTCGTCAATAATTGAAAATTCCCGGACATTCTGAAAATTACGCTCAATACGGTAAATATGACCCCCGGATTCCAGACGAAGCTTTCCCTCATAATTTCCCTTAGAATCCCAGGGACGGTATTTGCTGAACTGATCCGTCCTGGCAGCCCTTCCCCTCTGGCGTTCCATGCCAAAAAGCATACCGCGGATAAAGGAATGAAGGGTTGATTTTCCTGCTTCATTTTTCCCGTAAACCACGTTCAGGCCGTCTTCAAAGCGAATGGAGCAGTCATGGAACTTGCCGAAATTATTCATATGTAAATCGATCAGTTTCATCGGCTAACTCCTTTCATCGGTGGTGCGCAAAAGGGCATTAATTCCATAGTAAAGCGCCTTCTTTTCTACCTCGCTCATCTCGTCCTTTTTCAGTGCCCGGATAAAAAACCCAATCATATCGCTGGGATGCTCGGCAAAGAGCCGGGAAAAATCATACTGCGGCTCGGACTGATCCAGAAAATCAACAATGCGGAAACGCGACTCCAAAACATCCAAATCAAAGACAATATCCGGATCGCGCATACCCCGGATAATAAAGCGGTAGATGTGCTGCAAGCCGCGGTTCTGAATTTCGTGGGAAATACGGGCAGCCAATTCCCCGTTCGTCGTTTTGGGCGTAACACTGACCGCTAAAGAGATGTACTGGGAGCGGCAAATCGGCAGAAATTTTAATGCTGTCACCTGACGGCTTGCCGAATCAATCTCCCCGAAAAAAACACCGTGCGGCCCGGTTTCCGTCTTATCCAAAGGTTCCGGAGAACCGCAGAAAGCTGCTCTTTTTTCCAGAAGCACCTGGGGCTTATGGATGTGTCCCAGGGCAATATAGGAAAAAGGATAGGACGAAAGAACATTTTTATTCATCGGCACATGGGAACTGTCCCCCCCATGTGCCAGAAGAATCTGAATCCGTCCGTTATCGGAAATCTCCAGTTCATCCAGAACAGGTTCGGAAATCTCCGCAGAATAATAGCTGAAGCCGTAAATTTCCGTATTGCAGTCTTTAAATACTACGGATTCCAGTTCCCTATGCATTAAAAAAGTAACATTAGAACACCAGGTAAAACTCATCAGTGCAGAATTTGCCTGAATACGATCATGATTTCCGGCAATTAAAACCACCCGCACGGAGGGAATCGTAGAAAACAGGTAATTGACCTCTTTTAAATCCCTGGCCAGAGGCTGTCTGTGAAATAAATCCCCGGCAATCAGCAAAAAATCCACATCCTTTTCCCTGGCCAGACGGATAATCTCCTCAAAGCTTTCTTTAATGGCCTGTGCGCGATCCCTCGACCAGGGCTTATCGCTGTCCGGGCACATTCCCCAGTGAATATCTCCTGTGTGAATAAATTTCATCGCTTCCTCCATACGGTGCAGGCTTTACTGCCGCACTTCATGTTCCCGCAATCCTAAGATTACAATTCGCAGGTTTTTACCGTCCTTGGGAAAGGAATAACGTCGCGGATATTGCCCATGCCGGTCAGATACATTACGCAGCGCTCAAAGCCCAGACCGTAACCGGAGTGGCGGACAGAACCATATCTGCGCAGATCTAAATAGAACTCATAATCCTCTTTCCGAAGTCCCAGTTCGTCCATGCGGGCAACCAGCTTATCATAATTATCCTCTCTCTGGCTTCCGCCGATAATCTCCCCGATACCGGGAACTAAGCAGTCCATGGCAGCAACGGTCTTGCCGTCATCATTAAGCTTCATATAAAATGCCTTGATTTCCTTCGGATAATCCGTGACAAATACCGGACGCTTAAAGATCTCCTCGGTCAGGCAGCGCTCATGCTCCGTCTGCAGATCACAGCCCCAGAAAACCTTGTAGTCAAATTTATCGTTGTATTTTTCCAGCAGTTCAATGGCTTCTGTGTAGGTAACATGACCGAATTCAGAATTTAATACATGGTTTAAGCGCTCTAAAAGGCCCTTGTCCACAAACTGGTTAAAGAAATTCATCTCTTCCGGTGCCTGCTCTAACACATAGCGGATAATGTACTTTAACATCCCTTCGGCGACGGCCATATTGTCATTTAAATCAGCGAAGGCCATCTCTGGTTCAATCATCCAGAATTCTGCCGCATGGCGGGTGGTATTGGAATTTTCTGCACGGAAGGTCGGTCCGAAGGTGTAAATATTGCGGAAGGCCATCGCATAGGTTTCGCCGTTTAACTGTCCGCTCACGGTAAGGTTCGTGGCTTTTCCAAAGAAATCCTGGCCAAAGTCCACAGCACCGTCTTCGGTTCTTGGGATATTTTTTAAATCCATGGTCGTTACCTGGAACATCTCTCCTGCGCCCTCACAGTCACTCCCGGTAATCAGGGGCGTATGCACATAGACAAAACCCTGCTCCTGGAAATACTGGTGAATCGCAAAAGCAATCAGGGAACGCACCCGAAATACCGCCTGGAAGGTATTCGTCCTGGGCCGCAGATGGGAAATCGTGCGCAGATATTCAAAGGAATGGCGCTTTTTCTGCAATGGATAATCGGAGGCTGACGCCCCTTCCAGTACAACCTCAGCAGCCTGAATTTCAAAAGGCTGCTTTGCCTCCGGTGTGGGCGTTAAAACCCCCTTGACAATTACGGCCGTTCCCACGCCGAATTTTGCAACTTCTGAAAAATTAGCCATACTGTCATGGTAAACCACCTGAATCGGCTCAAAAAAAGATCCGTCTGCAACCACTAAAAAACCAAACGCCTTGGAATCACGGTTGCTTCTCACCCATCCGCCGACGGAAACTTCCTGGTTAAAGTAATTTTCCCTGTTCTTATATAATTCTTTCACCGTAACTAAATTCATGGCAAATCAACTCCTTTTCTGGTCTTATGAAAAATATTCCTGACCCTGGTATCATAGAATTATACTGTATTTTCCGAATGGATTCAAGGGTTTTCCCCCGGACTTTGGACAAAAGTTCTGCAAAATGCCGATAAACTTCCCTTAATCGACCATTCCAAACAAAAATTCTAAAACAATGCACAAATAAGGAAAAAGATTACAAAAAAATTTGTTCACTATTTATGAAATCTATGGTATAATGGTAAACACAAAAATAAACTACAGCAAGAGGTGATAACGTGATTAAAAAAGAAATGATTGCCATGCTGCTGGCGGGCGGACAGGGAAGCCGCCTGGGGGTGCTGACAGCGAAGGTTGCAAAGCCTGCCGTATCCTTTGGCGGGAAATACCGTATTATCGATTTCCCCTTAAGTAATTGCATTAATTCCGGTGTAGATACTGTAGGTGTTCTTACCCAGTATCAGCCGCTGCGTTTAAACACTCATATTGGAATCGGTATTCCGTGGGACTTAGACCGAAATGTAGGCGGCGTTACCATTCTTCCCCCCTATGAAAAGAGCAAGGGCAGTGACTGGTATACGGGAACAGCAAACGCCATTTATCAGAATCTGGAGTACATGGAAAGCTATAACCCGGATTACGTTTTGATTTTATCCGGCGATCATATTTACAAGATGGATTACGAGGTGATGTTGGATTACCATAAGGCAAATAATGCGGATATTACCATCGCCGCCATGCCCGTGCCGATTGAAGAAGCCAGCCGTTTTGGCGTGGTGATTACCGACGACAGCAACCGGATTTTAGAGTTTGAAGAAAAACCCCCACAGCCCCGGAGCAACTTAGCTTCCATGGGTATTTACATTTTCAGCTGGCCGGTTCTTCGTGACGCCCTGATAAAGATGCAGGACGAACCCGGCTGCGACTTCGGAAAGCACATTATCCCTTACTGTCACGGAAAGGGTGACCGGGTATTTGCTTATGAGTATAATGGCTACTGGAAAGACGTGGGAACACTTGGCTCCTACTGGGAAGCAAATATGGAATTAATCGATATTATTCCCGAATTCAATCTCTATGAGGAATACTGGAGAATTTATACCAAGAGCGATATTATCCCGCCGCAGTATATCTCCTCCGAGGCCCGGATTGAAAAGAGTATTATCGGCGAAGGAAGCGAAATCTACGGCGAAGTCATTAATTCTGTCATAGGTGCAGGCGTAGTTATCGGCAAGGGTGCCGTCGTCCGTGATTCTATTCTTATGCAGGGCTGTGTTATCGGCGAAGGGGCCAAGGTAGATAAGGCTATCCTGGCCGAAGAAGTAAAGATCGGCGACTATGCCGAACTTGGTGTGGGTGAATATGCCCCCAGTACCTACAATCCAAAGGTTTACCAGTTTGATCTGGTTACCATTGGAGAACACTCCGTTATTCCGGATCACGTTAAGATAGGGAAGAATACGGCAATTTCCGGAGTAACGACAGCAGAAGATTATCCTGACGGCATCTTAGCCGGCGGCGACTACATAGTAAAGGCAGGTGGCATTCGATGAGAGCAATCGGTATCATATTAGCAGGCGGAAACAGCAAGCGGATGAGAGAGCTTTCAAATAAGAGAGCCATTTCCGCCATGCCGGTGGCAGGAAGCTACCGGAGCATAGATTTTTCATTGAGCAATATGACAAATTCCCACATCCAGAATGTGGCGGTATTTACCCAGTATAACTCCCGTTCCTTAAACCTTCACTTAAGCTCCTCCAAGTGGTGGGATTTCGGACGCAAGCAGGGCGGATTATTTGTCTTTACCCCAACGATCACCGCAGAGAGCAGCGACTGGTACAGGGGAACGGCAGACGCCTTATATCAGAACTTAAACTTTTTAAAGACCAGCCATGAACCCTATGTTGTGATTGCTGCCGGAGATGGCGTGTATAAGCTGGACTATAATAAGGTGTTGGAATACCACATCGAGAAAAAAGCAGATATCACCGTCGTGTGCAAGAGGATGAATGAGGGCGAGGATGTTACCCGTTTTGGCTGTGTAAAGATTAATGACGACGGAAGGATCGTGGATTTTGAAGAAAAACCCATGGTATCCGACGCGAATACGATTTCCTGCGGGATCTATGTGATCCGCCGCAGACAGTTAATCGAACTGATCGAGCGCTGTGCCGCTGAAGATCGCTATGACTTTGTCAAGGATATCTTAGTCCGCTATAAGAATTTAAAGCGGATTTATGCCTATAAGATTGACACCTACTGGAGCAATATTGCCTCCGTAGAGTCCTATTACCAGACCAATATGGACTTTTTAAAACCGGAAATCCGGGATTACTTCTTTAAACAGTATCCCGATGTTTATTCCAAGATTGACGATCTTCCGCCGGCAAAATACAATCCGGGTGCACAGGTGAAAAACAGCCTGATTTCGAGCGGTTCGATTATCAATGGTACGGTGGAAAATTCCGTGCTGTTTAAGAAGGTTTATATTGGAAATAACTGTATTATTCGAAATTCCATTATCTTAAACGATGTTTATATCGGTGATAATACGGTCATTGAAAACTGCATCGTCGAGAGCAGGGATACGATCCGGGCAAACACCACCCATATCGGGACGCCGGAAAATATTAAGATTGTTCTGGAAAAGAATGAACGATATACAGTATAAAGAGATAAAAAAGAGCCTAATATGCGGGCGGAAAGGGTTTTAGCATGCAGATAACTGATGTGAGAGTAAGACGAATCGAAAAAGAAGGAAAGATGAAGGCAATTGTGTCCATTACCCTGGACAACGAATTTGTTATTCATGACATTAAGGTCATTGAAGGAGAAAAGGGATTATTTATCGCCATGCCCAGCAGGAAAGCGGCAGACGGAGAATACCGCGATATTGCCCATCCGATTAATTCCGGCACCCGGGATATGATTCAGCGCTTAATTCTGGATAAGTACGAATCTACTCTTTTGGATACGTCTGAAGAATTGTAACAGCACATACATAGCCAAAATATAAACTTATACCGTACAGGTTAAACGCCGGGACGGCTGCACATGGATAAAAAATTCCCCTGTGCGCTGCTCCCGGTTTTTTGTGCAAATAAAAGATTAAATTGTACAAAGAAAAACGAAGAACGCCTATTGCTTTTCCCATGCCCCCTAAGTATACTAAAAAGGTAGGGGCAGAACTGATAAAATACCAGTTCTTGGATTATCAGCAATGCCGAAAAACGGTAAAATTATGAACCATGGGGAAGGTACACAGAAGGGAGAAAGGTATGGATAATCTCAGAGAATCAGCACGAAAAGCAGCAGCAGCATTTGTTCTTCAGGGGGAGGTCATCGATGCTTCGCGGTATGGAAGCGGACATATTAATGATACGTTTCTTTTGCTCTGCCGGGATGGAGAAAAAGAGTTTAAATACATCCTGCAGAGGATGAATCACGACGTATTTAAAGATATCGAGGGCTTAATTCACAATGTTAAAGGAGTTACCACGTTCCTGCGCCGTCAGATTATTGAAAATCACGGCGATCCGGACAGGGAAACCTTAAATCTGCTGCCGACAAAGGAAGGGTTGGACTATTACCGGGATGAGGACGGAAATTACTGGCGGATGTATTTATTTATTGCCGGTGCCTCCTGTTATGATCAGGTAAAGCGCCCGGAGGATTTTTACCAAAGCGCAAGGGCATTTGGACGATTTCAATGCCTTTTGGCAGACTTTCCAGCCGGCGATCTCAACGAAACCATTCCCAATTTTCACAATACCCCCATACGCTTTCAGACTTTTGAAGAAGCGGTTGCCCGGGATAAGATGGGAAGGGTGAGTGAGGTTGAAAAAGAAATTCAGTTTGTCCGCGAGCGCGAAAAAGAGATGGGCCTTGCCCTCGCAATGCAGAAGGATGGGCTTCTTCCTCTGCGGGTAAGCCATAATGATACAAAACTTAATAATATTATGATCGATGATGCAACCGGGGAAGCTTTGTGCATTATTGATTTAGATACCATTATGCCGGGATTTTCTATTTTTGACTATGGAGATTCCATACGATTCGGGGCAAACACCGCCCAGGAGGATGAGGTGGATTTGTCGAAAGTATCCCTTTCTCTGCCCTTATTTGAGGTATATACCAAAGGATTTTTAGAAGGCTGCGAGGGACGCTTGACCAAGGAAGAATTAGATATGCTTCCCTACGGGGCAAAGATGATGACCCTGGAGTGCGGAATGCGGTTTCTAACCGATTATCTCCAGGGCGACACCTATTTTCATATCAGCAGGGAAAAACAAAACCTTGACCGCTGCCATACACAGTTTGCCTTAGTTGCTGATATGGAAAAGAAATGGGAAGAGATGCTGCAGATTGTGGACAAATACAGAGGGTAATTTGTTGCGGTTTGCATGTTCGCAGCAGGTGTGCAGACCTGCGTAAACCGTAGCAATAATTCCTGTATCGCATCAATTCTCCCCGGATGAATTTTTTTCCGGATAATTCTTTTCTGAGAGCAGACGAATGGAAGAAGCATATTCTGACGGCGTCATATGAGTTATCTTTTTAAACTGGCGGGAAAAATAATGCACCGAAGTATAGCCAAGCCGATCCGAAATCTGGGTAAAGTTTAACTGGTTGCTGCGGATAAGCTGCTTGGCTGTGTCAATTTTCATCAGCGTAAAAAATTCCATCACCCCGCACCGGTGATATTCCTGGAAAAGCCGCTGAAGCTGCGAGCGGCCGACCAGGGTATTTCTGCAGATTTTCTCTATGCTGATCTGCTCATTGATATGCTCTTCCATATAGCGGATAATCCGGTTATAGGTTTCATTAGGACGCCCGGAAGGAGAACGCCAGGTCTTGTCCGGGACAGGAAGAGGGTTGGTAAAGTAGCGGCGGTAGAGATGAATAATTAATTCCTCCAGATAGTTGCGGATCAAGTGCTCCGCACCGAAGGTAGGGGGGTTGGGATTGCGGTTTAAAACTTCCTGGTAGGGATCATCAAGACGTCCGACAAAGGCATGGCGTGCTTCGATGATAATCTGCGCCAGAAGGGCGGCTTCGGTTTCCTGGACATTTAAAATCTGGCACTTAAATGCTTCCATACAGGGAGAATGGCAGTCAAAGGCAATCACCACCAGACTGGGGGCGATGCTGCCGTTAGTGATAACATTGTGAAATTCGCCAGGCTGGTGAAAGATAATATTGCCGCGTTTTAAGGTATAGCGGTTTTCCCCGGCTATGGCGTCAATTTCACCTTTATCTACACAGAGAAGTTCCCAAAAATCATGACTTTCTCCCGGAAAGGTGAAATCACTCATATAGTCGAAATAATGAATAGAAATAACACTGCGGATGGACAGGCTGGTATGCAGCAGGGTACTTTTATAGGCCATAAAACCTCCTGATGGTACGGGTTAAATTATATTTATTATAGCATATTGGGAAAAATTAGAAAAGGCGAATTGTTGTTTGGAAACCTAAAAATAATTGGGGAAATATTTGGATTTTAAAGGGAGGATGAGCAGAAGGGATGGCAAAAACAAAGGGAAGGGTTACACTGCCCAGTGAAGGAAATTTTCTGAACGAAACAAGAGAAATCATAGAGCGCTGGGGGGCGGATGCTCTCCGGGACAGCGACGGGACAAAATTGCCGGAAGAGGTTAAGGCGCTGGATGCCAAGATTTATACCACTTATTTTGTGGCAAGGGGACATAATGACTTTGCCAAAGAGCATATGGAGGAATGTCAGCAGCTTTATCTGATGAGCCGGCGGGTGACTGCCCTGGATAAAAGAGCGGAAATTCCGTTTATGGAAGGCTATTTTCATCAGCAGGTGGAGCCGGATTATCTGCACGATGTCAGGGAATGGTGGGAAGTCATCGACCGGACGACAGGGGAGGTGGTTTTGCCGCAGTTTTGGACGGTTGATCAAAAAAGAAATATTCTGGTGATTGAGAGGGCAAAGCCATTTCACGAATACACGGTTTCTTTTTTAGTGTATGCGGTCTGGGACCCTACACAGATGTACAACCATATTACCAACAACTGGGGCGATAAGCCGCACGAAATCCCCTTTGATGTGCGTCAGCCCGCTTCCGGGCAGTTTGCGAAAGATTATCTGGTGCAGTGGCTAAAGGAAAATCCGCGGACGGATGTTGTGCGCTTTACCACCTTTTTTTATCATTTCACCCTGGTGTTTAATGATCAGGCAAAGGAAAAATTTGTGGACTGGTTTGGCTACGGGGCGACGGTTTCGGTAAAAGCCCTGGAAGAATTTGCCAGAGAATACGGCTACCGCCTGCGGCCTGAAGATATTGTCGATAACGGCTATTACCATACGGCATTTCGTATTCCGACGAAGGCTTACCGGGATTATATGGACTTTATCCAGCGCTTTGTGGCAGAGAAGGCAAAGGAACTTGTGGATCTGGTGCACCGGGAAGGCCGGGAAGCGATGATGTTTCTCGGCGATAACTGGATTGGCACCGAGCCTTACGGAAAGTATTTTTCCGCTATCGGGCTGGATGCCGTGGTGGGAAGTGTGGGCGGAGGGGCGACACTTCGCCTGATTTCCGATATCCCCGGAGTGCGCTATACCGAGGGGCGTTTCCTTCCCTACTTTTTCCCGGATACCTTCTATGAGGGAAATGATCCCTGTATTGAAGCAAAAGATAACTGGAGGTCGGCAAGGCGGGCATTAATGCGCAAACCGGTGGACCGCATCGGCTATGGGGGATATTTAAGCCTGGCTTACCGTTTCCCTGCATTTATCGATTATATCGAACAGGTGACGGACGAATTTCGGGAAATTTATGATCGGATTGGGGGAAGCAAACCTTACTGCGGATTAAAGGTGGCAGTCCTTAACTGCTGGGGAAAACTTCGCTCCTGGCAGGCGTTTATGGTCGCCCATGCGCTCTGGTACAAGCAGACCTATTCTTATTTCGGCATCCTGGAAGCCTTAAGCGGGATGGCTGTGGATGTGAAGTTTATCAGTTTTGACGATATCCGCGAACACGGCATTGATGAAGATATCGATGTGATTATCAATGCCGGTGCTGCGGGCACGGCATTTTCCGGCGGGGAAGAATGGCTGGATGAAGCGATCCTTACGGCAGTCCGGCAGTTTGTCTTTTGCGGAGGAGGCTTTATCGGTGTGGGCGAACCTTCGGCAGTTCACTTTGGGGGAAGATACTTCCAGCTTGCTGATGTTCTGGGTGTGGATAAGGAACTGGGATTCAGTCTTTCCACGGATAAGTATTTTACCGAGGTAAAAGAGGATCATTTTTTAGGAAGGGATCGAAGGGAAGCCTTTGCTTTTGGCGAGAGTATGGGAAATATTTATGCACTTTCTGCCGAAACGGAGATTGTCGAGTATTCCAACCACGAAATTCATCTCTCTGCTCATGCCTACGGAAAGGGAAGAGGGGTTTATCTGGCTGGCCTTCCCTTCAGTGATGAAAATACCCGGCTTTTGCTTCGCTGTTTGTATTACAGTGCGGGAAAGGAAGAAAAGCTGACTTTTTGGTATGCCGATAACCCATACTGTGAGGTTCACGCCTACCCCGAAAAGGGAAATTATGCCGTGGTTAATAATTCCAGCAGGGCGCAGAAAACCCTCGTCTATGACGGGAATGGAAAGGCTGAGGAAGTGACGCTTACGGATGGAGAGATTATCTGGAAGGATATTAGTAAAAACAGCAATAGATAATAAATTTTATCCCTTTTATTAAGCTAAAGCTACAAAAAATGGATTATTGTACAAATATATGAGATGATCGTGCAAATATTTTGTTGTGCAATTTTACTATACTAGAACTATCAGAAACGTTCTTGTTTCGTGTATTGTGTAAGCCTTAAACTTAACACTACCACACGAAGCAAAGAAAAAGAGGAGGAGGATTCGTAATGAAGAAAAAAATGATGGCACTGGCTCTGACACTCGTGATGACAGGTTCTCTGGCAGCCTGCGGCGGCGGTGGAGGTTCAACCGCAACGACGGCAGCACAGGCGGATACAACCGCAGCACAGGCAGAGGCCGAAACAAAAGCACCGGCCGAAGGAGAAGAAAAACCGGCAGAGGCTTCTTCCGGCGGCGGACTGGTTTACTGGTCGATGTGGGAGGCTACCGAGCCGCAGGGACAGGTAATTCAGGAAGCAGTGAACAAGTTTACCGAAGATACGGGAATTGCCGTAGATTTGCAGTTTAAGGGACGTACCGGTATCCGTGAAGGCTTGCAGCCGGCACTGGATGCAGGAACAAGCATTGATTTATTTGACGAAGATATTGACCGCGTAAATACAACCTGGGGACAGTATCTGATGGATCTGGAAGAACTGGCAAAGGCCGTGGACTATGAAGCAACCGCAAATGCCGGTTTAATCGCAGCCTGCCGTGAAGTGGGCGGCGGCACCTTAAAGTCCATTCCTTACCAGCCGAATGTATTTGCCTTCTTCTACAATCAGGCGATTTTTGATGAAGCAGGCGTAACCGAGGTTCCAAAGACCTGGGCAGAGCTGGATGCAGCCTGTGCTAAGATTAAAGAAGCCGGTTATGTGCCGATTACCTGTGATGACGCTTACATCGTTTGTATGTTCGGTTATCATATGTCCAGACTGGTAGGCGAGCCAAAGACCGAGGAAATCGTAAAGGGCGGACAGTGGGATGATCCCGCCATTATGGCTACCGCAGAAGCCTATGCAGACTTTGCAGGCAAGGGCTATTTCTCTGATACCATTGCTTCCAACGTATGGCCGGCAGGACAGAACCAGGAACTGGCTCTGGGAACTGCTGCGATGTACTTAAACGGCTCCTGGCTTCCGAATGAAGTAAAAGATATGGCAGGCGACGATTTCGTGTGGGGATGCTTCAGCTACCCGGCAGTTGACGGCGGAACAGACGGACCGGAAGCAGCTAACTACGGCGCACAGGTACTGGCAATTAACAAGGATTCCAAGAATGCAGAAGATGCATTTAAGTTAATCTGCTACTTAACCCAGGGCGAATTTGACAAGAAGCTTTCCGAAATGTCCATCGGTATCCCGGCAGATTCCAATAACGCTGAATGGCCTGCACTGATTTCCTGTGCAAAGCCGGTAATGGAAAGCCTTACCACCCGTTATCCGTGGGCAGCAGGCGGAGAAGCTAACGCCGATATGACCCCGATTATCAAAGAAAACTTTATGAGCCTCTGCGGCGGCACACTGGATGCACAGGGCTTTGTGGATGCATTAAAGAAGGCTGGAAATTAACTATTCCAACATAAAAAACTCAGTATTTAAAAATTTAAAGACCTCAAGGATATAAAAAAATAAAGAAAATAAGCATGGTGGCAGGGATAAGCTGCCGCCATGTTTTTACGATGAAAGCCTTACATAAAGGACTGACGTAAGTTGATGAAAGGAGGGAGTCGGGTGAAACGAAATAAGGGGATGATCATTGCGTTTTTAACGCCAGCGGTACTTATGTTTTCCGTTATCTTTCTGTATCCCATTATCCGTACCATTATCATGAGCTTTTTTAAGATTGAGGGAATCACAGACCCGGTGTCTAAGTGGCAGTTTACGGGCTTGTCGAATTTCATCAAGCTTGCCAATACGACTTTGTTTCGCACTTCCATGTGGAATCTGTTTCGGATTTGGCTGATTGGCGGTATTATCGTAATGTCGCTGGCGCTGCTGTTTGCGGTAATTATTACCAGCGGAATCCGTTTTAAAAGCTTTTTCAGGGCAGTAATCTACCTGCCCAATATCGTAAGTGCGGTTGCCCTGGCGACCATGTGGCTGCAATATGTCTACAGCCCTAAGTTTGGTTTGTTAAAGACCGTATTTTCTTCGCTGGGCTTAACCTCCCTGGCAAAGATTCAGTGGCTGGATGCCGGGCATAAGTTCGGCGCTTTGCTTATTGCTTACTGCTTTGGTATGGTTGGCTATCATATGCTGATTTTTGCCAGCGGCATCGAGCGGATCAGCACCGATTACTTTGAAGCTGCTACCTTAGACGGGGCGAATAAATTTAATCAGTTCCGCTATATTACCATGCCTTTGCTAAAGGGTGTATTTAAGACCAATATTACGATGTGGAGCGTTACCAGCGTGGGATTCTTCGTATGGTCCCAGTTGTTTTCCACCGTTACTGCGGATAACCAGACGATCACGCCGATGGTTTACATGTACATGCAGATTTTCGGTGCAGGAAACAGTATCACCGAGAGAAATTCCGGTCTTGGCGCTGCTATCGGCGTGCTGTTAAGCATCTGTGTAGTTGCCATCTTCTGGATCTGCAACCATCTGTTAAAAGATGACGACTTAGAATTTTAAAAGGAGGGCAGGGTTATGGCAAAGGAAAAAAAGTACCGTGAACCGGTCAACTGGAACAAAGAGCTGAAACTTGCCCCGGGATATTTAATTTTAATTCTCTGGATATCGTTCACCTTCGTCCTGCTGGGCTGGGTGCTTCTGGCAAGCTTTTCGACAACCAAGGAAATCTTTTCCAGTAAACTATTAGACTCCGGTCTGCATTTTGAAAACTATGTAAAAGCCTGGATTAATTCCGATGTGGCGGGGATTTTCAGAAACTCCCTGATCTACTCGATTATTTCCTGTTCACTGTTAATCGTTATCTGCGCTCCGGCTGCTTATGTGCTGGCCCGCTTTATCTTCCCGGGAAATAAACTGATCCAGACAGGATTTGTATCGGCGATGGGCGTTCCGGTGGTTATGATTGTTCTTCCGCTGTTTGGTATCGTTGCCAATATGGGCATCTTAAACCACGTACTGAGCAATGCCGTTCTGCTGATTTTTCTTTATATCGGCATTAATGTCCCGTACACGACCATCTTTTTAATGACCTTCTTCAGCAACCTTTCCAGGGCGTTTGAGGAAGCGGCGGCTATCGACGGCTGTCCGCCCACGAAAACCTTCTGGCTGATTATGCTGCCGATGGCACAGCCGGGAATTATCACCGTAACGATTTTTAACTTTATCAATATCTGGAACGAATACTTTATCTCACTGATTTTTGCAAACTCCGACCAGCTCCGCCCGATTGCCGTGGGATTATATTCCATGATTAACTCCATGAAATATACCGGGGATTGGGCAGGTATGTTTGCCGCCGTGGTTATCGTATTCCTCCCGACCTTTATCCTGTATATCTTCCTGTCCGAGAAGATTATCGCTGGTGTTACCGGCGGCGGTGTAAAGGGATAACAAATAAAAAGCTAAAAACTAAATCAAAAAGCCTTTATCAGCATTATTTCTGCACAGGCGAATATAGCCTGTCTGACCGATGTCTTTGGTAAAGGCTTTTTTTGTACCTGTTTTTGCCCTTTTCTGTAAAAATCGTACAGATCACATAACTTACAGCAACAAAAAATCTTTTACCGTTCACACGTTCACAGCAACGGGCAAAAATCTTACAAATTTTAGTTTATCGTCCTATTCTATTGGCAAAATCCAGAATTTAGTATATAATCAGAGAAGTATAAAAATAAAATGTTTAATGATGATTTTGCCAGAGAATAAAAAATACTGGCAAATATTGTATATAAAGTAGGTGTATGATGAGAATTGCCGTGTGCGATAACGATTCTGCTCAAGTTGAGCGGATTATAGAAAGGATTCAGAAAATGGGGATCGCCAGCCAGTGCGATGCTTATTTTAATCCTCATAAGATAGTAGAAGCAGTAAAAAATGGTTTTGATTATGATATTATTGTGATGAATATTAACTGGGGCACAGAATTTAATGGGATGAAAGCTGCAGAACAGATTGGCGAATATAATACGAGAACAAAAATTATCTATATGGCGGAGGATACAGAAAAATACATTCAGGAAATTTTTTTAAGCCCTGCAAATCTCAGCGGGTTTTTGGTAAAGCCAGTAAATGAAGTTATGCTGGAGAAAAATCTTTTAAAAGTAATGAAGACCTGGGAAAGACCGGTAAACCGAAGATTGGAAATAAAATATAAAAACGAATCCATTTCTTTATTGTACGAAGATATTATTTATCTGGAGAGTATGGGACATCTGGTCGTTATTCATGTGGAGGGCGGAGATTATTATTCCTATGACCGCTTAGAAAAGATGAAGGAAAACCTTCCGGAACAGTTTGTCCACTGCCATAAAAGCTATGTTGTAAATATGGACTATATCCGCAGGATTGAAAAGCGAAAAATCATCCTGATGAATGAAAAAGAAATCCCAATCAGCAAAGCACGCTATGGAGAAACAAGAATTAAATTTATGGAATATTCAGAAGAACTTTTATTAACCCTGCGCAGAGAGAGGAAGAGAGAACAATAAATCAGCCCCCCGCTGCTTTCGTCTTTGCGGCTAAAAGGCGGGGGACTTTTGTTTTTTGTGACTTAAAATTGAAGAACATTTGTTCTTATGGTTTAAAAGCAGTAAACTTCCTTGACAGGGTCAAATTCTTTCCAAAATACTTCGGGCTACACTGATTCCGTTAGCAGAAGCCTGCTGAAGACCGCGGGTAACGGAAGCACCATCTCCAATAGCCCTTAAACCGTGAACATTTGTTTCAAAATTTCGGTCAACGACAACCTTGTTCGAGTAAAACTTAACCTCTACTCCATAGAGTAATGTTTCGTCACTGGCAATCCCGGGCGTTACCTTGTCCAGTGCCAGAAGCATCTCTTTAATATCTACCATAATCCGATGAGGGAATACCAGGGACAAATCTCCGGGAACAGCATCTTTTAAGGTAGGAATTAAATTATTGCGGCAAAGACGCTCTTCGGTCGTTCTGCGCCCCCTCTGGAAATCACCAAAGGTCTGTACCAGAATTTTGCCGTCGCAGAGCATATTGCTGAGCTGGGCAATGTGTTTTCCATACTCAATAGGCGTTTTAAAAGGCTTTGTAAAGTTTTTCGACACCAAAAGAGCAAAATTTGTATTATTCGTTTTGTATTCTTTTGATTTATAGGCATGTCCATTGACAACAGCCAGCCCATTCTCATAGTATTCTGTGGCAACCTCTCCGGATGGATTGGTACAGAAGGTACGTACCTTATCATCAAATGTCGGGGTATAATAAACCAGCTTGGCTTCATAGAGGTTTTTATTTAAAAATTCCATTACTTCATCGCGAACCTCTACCCGAACACCAATATCCACCGTACCTACCTGGGTTTCAATGCCGTGATCCCCACAGATATGGGAAAACCAGTCGGAACCCTCCCGGCCAATAGCCGCAACTACTTCCGGTGCATAAAACGTTTCATCCCCATCGGTTACTACGCCCTCAACAACTCCGTCTTTAATTAAAATATCTTTTACCATAGTATGGAACTTCATCGTAATTCCCTGGCCTAAAAGATGTTCCTGAAGCCGGGTATAAATCTTATAGCCTTCTTCGGTTCCTAAATGGCGGATAGGACATTCAATAAGCTTTAAATTAGCATTAATCGCCTTTCTGCGGATTTCCTGCAGCTCTTTCTGCTTGTCCAGACCATAAACATTCTTATCTGCTCCAAATTTCAAGTAAATAGAATCTGACTCCTTAATCAGTGACTGTGCCTCATCATAACCCAAAATTTCCGGTAAATTACCGCCAACATCCGGAGAAAGCGAAAGTTTCCCATCCGAAAAAGCACCAGCTCCGGCAAAACCAGTAGTAATCGAACAGGGCTTACATCCTACACAAACACGGGTTGTCCTCTTTGGACAAACCCTCTTTTCAATGGGGCGGCCTTTTTCCAGCATCAAAATTTTCATCTCCGGCCGTTTTTGAATCAATTCATAAGCACAGAAAATTCCTGATGGCCCAGCACCAATAATGATCACATCAAAATTATTCATCTACATCAACCGTCCTTTCTTACATTTATTAATTAAAAGTTATACGCAACTACAACTATGAAAAAAGCCGATTTCCCTTGGTTTTATCAGGAAAATCGACCTTATGAGCGTGCCGGGATTCGGACCCGGGACAACTTGATTAAAAGTCGAATCAATCTCCAAGTGATTATATCACACTTATAGTAATTTTTAAAGATTTTATTTTATCTATTTATACAATTTTATAGGAGGGAGAACTAAAAATGGATAAAAAGGAAATGGTTGAATTAATGATTCAGGAAAGACTTTCTTTTTTCCTAAATCTTCGCTATCCGATATTGTTTTAAATATGCAGGATATTCTTTTTGGAAGAAATTGCAAACCGCTTTATTTCTGTATTTGGTTCTATTGCTTTAAATGAATCTTATCAGGCTCATTTTTTCAATTCTGAACAACAAGAATATAGTCCAGAATAGAAATTACTTCCTTTTTTCGACAATATGTGATATACTCCCCTTGTTGCTACCCTATACTGGTAACAGAAAGGGGGTGTCTTATTTGTCTAATATACAATCCTTCATTATCTCTTTATTGTCTAGTGTAGTTGCTTACTACCTATGCAAGTGGTTAGATGGAGATAATTAGCAACAACTTGATTTAAACAGTTTACTTCTCTGTAAAAGAAGGAGAACCCTCTAAAAGTATTCGCCGTACTTTTAGGGGGTTCATTCTTTTTGTTACTTTAAGTCTTATTTGTCTTTTCCAATCCTTATTCATTGAAATTATAACATATGCAGAATTAAATTGCAATATACCTTTCAAAGAAATTTAAGGCAATCCAGGCCGCTTCTGCGCCGCGTGCGGACTGGGTTGCTAATCAAGAGGTTGATTCTCTGTTTCTGGTTTTCGTGAATGTTCTTATGGTCTGCATTAACGCCTTTTGACACAATTGCCTATGAAACCAGTTCCTTTACTTCAACGGTTTTTTCTGACCTTCTTCAGGAAATTCATGCTCATGCTACATGTTTAGATTTAGCTGATAGAACGTGCATGTGCTGTAGGAGGTTAATCATGACATTACAAGAAGCATTGAATGAATTTCTTCGCTGGATTTATCGTGAGTATGGACTTTCTTTTAATCCGGCAAAGATTAAAGTTCCAAAATCACCAAAAAAAATCGTACATATTTACACGGATAAGCTTCGTCATAATTTTGCAACCAATTACTGTGTGGATAAGTTACGTAAAAACGGCAATAGCTGTGTATATGACCTTAGCATTTTAATGGGGCATGAAAGCATGGAAACCACAAAGAAATATGAACATTTTGCTCATGAACTTCTTGCAGTAGAACATAATCATTCGCATTTAGACAAAGTATTTCAGGTTTAATTTTATTCTTTAAATACGACAAGGAATATAGCCAAAAATACAACAAAAAATACAATCAAAACCTATATTTCATCTGTCCAAAACCTGTCCATACGTTCAAAAAATATGTCTGGAAATTAGCTTATTTTTAAGCAAAGAAAAAGCCGATTTCCCTTGGTTTTATCAGGAAAATCGACCTTATGAGCGTGCCGGGATTCGAACCCGGGACAACTTGATTAAAAGTCAAGTGCTCTACCGACTGAG
>CAMNRM010000077.1 GCA_946553025.1 uncultured Clostridium sp. | reverse complement strand
GCTTAAATCCTAGATTTTTTTTAATCTTAAGTTTTTGAAAGTGTCGAAAACCCGTGCAAATGCCTGCAAACACAGATATACCTTCATAAAACGAATTTTTATGTGTAAATTCACTGATAATTCGCTGATAAGATTTCAAAGAAGTGCTGGTCATTAGTAAAAATCTTTGTTATAATATGATAGAAGCGTCAAAAGGTCTTTTGCCGCTTCTTATGAACCAAGTACTACATAAGGAGTGTGTGATTATCCATGTTTAAGCGAACAAAGAAATTTTTACTGCTCAGCCTTGCCTGCATGATTATATTGTGTTCTGCTGTTTTTTTCTGGGTAGCGGAATCGATGACCGGAAAAAGCCAGGAAGCAATTAGTGATATCGGTATGATTTATATGTCGGAGATGAGCCGTCAGCTTCAGCAAAAGTTCAGTGCAATTATTGATCTGCGCCGTTCGCAGGTTGAGGGAATTGTTCGCCGTACTCCGCCGGAGGAATCCGCATCGATAAAGAATCTTTTTGAAGAACTTGCTTTAAGTGCCAGCGTTCGCGAATTTGAATATCTGGCGCTGTACACCGAAGACGGTGAGGAAGAAGTGATCCTTGGAGATTCCATAGAGATCATTGACCGGAATGAATTTCTGGAAGCTATCCAAAGACCGGAAAAGACCGTATCGAGCGGTATGGCCGCGGGCGAAAAAAAATATCTTCTGCTCCTTGTTGATGCTGCCTATCCTATGGAAGGCGGGCGGACCAGCAAAAGTCTGGTGGCAGGTATTCCCATGGATTATCTGAGTGAAGCCCTGGTTCTCGACGGAGATCATTCCATGGTTTATTCCCATATTATCCGCCGGGACGGAAGTTATGTTGTGCGAAGCGGAGAGGGATTTCAGAATACTTACTTTGATTATCTCCGGGAAGTTTTTTCGGAGTTTAACGGCAAAGGCCCGGAGGATTATGTCAGTGAACTTCAGCAGTCGATAGAAACCGGCAGTGATTATTCAAGCTTATTGGTTATTGACGGCGTTCACCGTCATTTATACGGAGCCTACCTGCCAAGTTCGGACTGGTATCTGGTAACGATTATGCCTTACGGCGTGCTGGACGATGCAATTAATAACCTGGGAGATCAGCGCCTCTATGTTATGCTGGAGGGATGTATCGTTATCCTGGTCGGCGTGCTGGTGATTTTCTTTATTTATCTTCACCTCTCCCAGCAGCAGATGTATGAATTGGAAAGGGCCAAGCAGGAGGCTATCCGTGCAAACAAAGCAAAGAGCGATTTCCTGTCCAATATGAGCCACGATATTCGGACGCCGATGAACGGTATCGTCGGAATGACGACCATAGCCATAGCAAACATCGACGATCCCAATCGGGTAAAGGACTGTTTAAAGAAGATATCGCTTTCGAGCAAGCATTTACTGGGACTGATTAACGATGTCCTGGATATGTCAAAGATTGAGAACGGAAAACTTACATTAAATATGGGCCAGCTTTCCCTGCGCGATGTTATGGATAATATTGTTACGATTATCCAGCCGCAGATTAAGGCAAAGAACCAGCATTTTGATATATTTATTCAGAAGATGGAGAGTGAAGAGGTTCACTGTGATAATGTTCGCTTAAATCAGATTTTAATTAATTTATTGTCCAATGCTATTAAGTTCACCCCGGAGGGCGGAGCCATTAATGTGTACCTAATGCAGGAGGAATCGCCCTTAGGAAGCGGTTACGTGCGCTGCCAGTTCAGGGTTAAGGATACCGGAATCGGTATGACGCCGGATTTCCAGAAGACGATCTTTGAAACCTTTACCCGGGAAGATAACCTTCGGGTGCAGAAGACGGAAGGAACCGGGCTTGGCATGGCGATTACCAAGTGCATCGTGGATGCCATGAAGGGCACGATTGTGGTCAACAGCAAGAAGGGTGAGGGAAGTGAGTTTATCGTTACCCTGGATTTGGAAAAAGCCCTGGTCAATGAAGCAGATATGCGGCTGCCTGCCTGGGACATGCTGGTTGTGGATAATAATGAAGACTTGTGCATCAGTGCCGTTGCCGCTTTAGAGGAAATCGGTATTAATGCAGAGTGGGTTCTGGACGGTCGGACGGCAGTGGAGATGATTGAAAAGCGCCATAAGGATAATGACGATTATCATTTTGTTCTGTTAGACTGGAAGATGCCGGGGATGGATGGTCTGGAAACCACCCGCGAGATCCGAAAGAGGGTGGGGGATAAGATACCGATTTTAATTATTTCCGCTTACGACTGGAGCGATATCGAAGAAGAGGCACGGGAAGCCGGCGCACACGGGTTTATCTCCAAGCCGCTGTTTAAATCCAACCTCTATTACGGGCTCAGCCATTTTGCCGAGCAGGAAGTTGAGGTGGAGGTTGAAGAGAAGAAAGAGGAGTTTGATTTAACCGGAAAGCGTATCCTTCTGGCCGAAGATAATGACTTAAACTGGGAGATTGCCAATGAAATCCTCAGTGCAGTGGGCTTTAAGGTGGAACTGGCAGAGAACGGTCAAATCTGTGTGGATAAGTTTAACAACTCCGAGGTTGGCTATTATGATGCTATTTTAATGGATATACGAATGCCGGTGATGGACGGTTATCATGCAGCTATGGCTATTCGTAAGCTTGAGCGTCCCGACACGGGGCTTCCGATTATTGCGATGACGGCTGACGCCTTTTCCGAGGATATCCAGCGCTGTCTTGACTGCGGGATGAATGCGCATATCGCAAAGCCCATAGATATCCGGCGCTTGATGGAGGAACTTAGGAAATTTCTGCAGTAGAATTTTTGCTGCGGTGAATGTGTGAACAGTAAAAAATGTTTCTTATAAATCAAAACGGGATTTTGCTTGGCGGCAGAATCCCGTTTTGACGTTCCTATTATTTTTATCGGCTTAATACGGCCATTAATTCCTGCTCCGGCATAATGGGGGATAAGAAAGCTCCCTGCTGCAGATCACAGCCAAGGTGATCTAAAAGCTCTTTTTGCCGTTGGGTATTTACGCCGCTGGCAATCAGCTTCTTCTTCATTCGCCGGGCAATCTGCACCAGTCCCTCGTTGATGGGTCTGGATTTTTTATTATTTTCCAGCTGCCAGACAAAACTCGGATTAAACTTTAAGGTATCCACGGGAAGTTCAAAAATCCAGCTCAGCCCCGTACTTCCGGAACCGAAGTTATCTAAAACTAATTCCACGCCCAGCCAGGAGAGATTCTGCAAAAGCACGGAGATATCGCAGTAGGCAGAACCTGCGGTAAATTCATCAATTTCCAGTGCCAGTTTTTTTGGCGGAATCTGGTATTCTTCCATAAGCTGGGAGATTTCTTCGATAAAATCTCCGTGCAGCAAAAGAGAAGGCGGTATGGATACAGCGATGGATTCAAATTTCTTTCCCTCTTCCAGAAGCCGTGCAATCGCAGCGGCGGCCTGGTTCAGCATGTAGTATTCGACGACACGAAGCTGCCCGGTATCCTCGGCAATGGGCAGATACTCTTCACTTCCAATCATGCCCACTTCCGGAATAAATAACCGCATAAGAAGTTCCGCCCGGGTAAACCTGCCCCGGCGCTGGCTGTAAATCGGACGATAGCTGATTTCGACCTGTTCTTTCGTGATGGCGGTACTTATGTTCTTGGCAATGGCCTGGCGGCGCAGATATTGTCCGTGAAGTTCATTGTCATAGACAACAATCTGGTTGCTGCCCCGATCCGTTCCGGAAAGGATGGCAAGGTCTAAGTATTTTAAAAGTTCACCGGCGCTGGTGGGAAAGCCCGGATAAGCACAGAGGGCAATCTGTGCCGTACAGAAGAATTTTTTATCTTCAACAATCCAGTTTTCTCCAAAGCGGGCGATAATCTGTTCGGCGGCCTGCTGTGCATCTTTTACGGTTTTGTTCCGCATAATAATGATGAACTCTACGCCGACATTTCTGAATACGCTGCAGCCGGTCTTTCTTTCCAGATATTCACGGACAATATCCAGCAATGCGTTACACTGCTCAAAGCCGAATAAATCGTTCATCCGTTTAAAGTTTTCAATATAGACTTTCATAACGACCCCCTGGCCGCTGATTAAAAACTGTCCCTCAAGCTGGCTGAGCCAGGAGCGCTGTGCGGGCTGGGCAGGGGGCCTGGCCGCTACAGCAGTCGTCTGTGTATGATGTGCAGAGGGGGATGATGCTGTTTTTCTTGCCGGTTTTTTTGATCGTCCAAACATTTTCCATTTCTCCTTATGTCTACATTCCATTCCTCTGTCTAGTATACATCGAATCAGGGAAGGTTGCAAGTCGGGAGAATAAATTAGATAAGCATTCTATAAAGTACTTGACATACAATATTATATGTTGTATAGTATAGAAAAAGATGCTATATGACATATAATATCTTGAATAAAATAATATTATACCATGGTCAAAAAGAAAGGTTAGCAGATGATATGGTAAATGCGGAAAGCGGCTTTTGCTGTAAATGGATGATAGGGAGTGAAGATATGGTTTTTAATACAGGAGCTGCACTATTAGATGCCGTAGTACTGGCGATTGTATCGAAAGATACCGAGGGAACTTACGGCTATAAGATTACACAGGATGTCCGGACGGTGATTGAACTGTCCGAGTCCACCCTGTATCCGGTACTTCGCCGCCTGTTAAAGGATGAGTGTCTGGAAGTGTACGATCAGGCGTATGACGGGAGAAACCGGAGATATTATAAGATTACCGAGAGAGGAAGGGTGCAGCTGAATCTGTACCGAAGCGAATGGGGAAATTATTCTCAGAAAATATCCCGCATTTTTGAGGAGGCCAGGATATGAGAAGGGATGCATTTATGAAGGAATTGGAATATCTTCTGCAGGATATTCCCGACGAGGATAAAGCAGACGCCATTGCCTACTATCAGGATTATCTGGAGGAGGCAGGACCGGAAAATGAAGAGAAGGTGATTCAGGATTTTGGAAGCCCGGAGAGGATTGCCGCCATTATCCGTGCAGATATTTCCGGTAATCTGGAAGACGGGGGAGAATTTACCGAAAAAGGCTATGAAGACGAACGTTTCCGGGAGCCGAATTTTCAGTTGGTGAAACGTCAGGATGATGTGGAAAAAGATGCCGATAAGCAGGAGCAGGGAGAGAATCAAAAGAGCGGATCAGCAGCGGGAGCAGAGGGCAGCTGCAAAGCGGATAACGGCTATGGGTACGGAAATCCCGGCAGCAAAACTGCGCAGGCGAATACCGGCACAAGGGGCAATTACGGGAGCGGCGTCTATACCGGCAAGCCTTTGGCAGAACAGGGACGGGCAAAGTGGGAGTGGTGGCAGATTCTTGGCATGATTATCCTGGGATGCTGCGTTATACCTGTAGTCGTTCCTCTGATCTTTGGCCTTGGGGGAGGTGCTGTCGGGCTGCTTTTGGGGATTGGCGGTCTTTTGGTGGCAGTTCTGGCTACGGTAAGTATAGGTCTGGCTGCAGTTACCCTGGTACTGCTGATTGGCGGAATCCTTTTGATTATTGTTTCCTTTGGGCAGATGAGCGTGGATATGGTTCAGGGAATCCTGTGCCTGGGGACGGGCGTAGGTGTTTTTGGAATCGGGCTTTTGTGTCTGGCGCTCTGCGGGTTATATTATGGAATATTTTTGCCCTGGATGGTAAAGAGTATAATCAATATGATTAGCCGGCTGATTCACAGGAAGGAGGCAGCAGCATGAAGAAGTTTATCCGAAATACCGCAGTTTTAGGGGCAGTGCTGACGGTTTTGGGCTTTGGAACGGCGAGTGCCGCCCATGTACAGGGAGGACGATGGGGCAAGATGCAGTTTTGGGAAGGCAGCATACATTATCCGAGAAACCATTTTGTCTATTCTATGCCGGTCGGTGCAGACCGGGGAAAAAAACTGGATGAGAACAGCCGAAGCTTTCCCTGCTTGTCTGAATTAACTCTTGAGATTGATTTTGGAAATGTAACCGTTCAGCCGTCGGAGTCTGACCGAATTATTGTCCGGTGCGGCGGCAGTGAAGATTTTGGGCAGGTGGTCTGGGGCTACGCTGGGGATGACGAGGTGAAGGTGGCCATTTACGGAAAGAAAAGCGAAAACCGAAAGCCTGAGGTTACGGTGTTTGTTCCGGCAAACTTCAGCTTTCAGGAAATGGATATTGAACTGGGAGGAGGAAGCTGCACTGTCGGCGGAGTGAATGTCCGGGAGCTTTGCGGGGAAACTGCGGGAGGCAGTCTGCTTATCAAAGAGGCAGAAGCGGCGCAGGCAGATTTTAGCTGTGCAGCGGGAAAGATTTCTTATTACGGGCGGGTGCTGGAGGATGCGGATATCGACTGTGCCGCCGGGAATATTGTCTGCAGCGGTGAGATTTTGGGCGATGTGGAAGCGGACTGTGCCGCCGGAAATATTTACCTGGAACTTATCGGACAGCAGGAAAGCGATTTTAATTATGAAGTGGAGGGAACCGGGGGAAATATCCAGGTGGGCGATAAGTCGTACTCCGGTATGCTTTTTGAAAAAGAAATATATCATGGGGCACCCCGGACGATGGAATTGCAGAGTGCGGCAGGGAATATCCAGATAGAGTTTACAAGCCCGGAAACGTCTGGTCCTGTACAGGAGGCAGAAGGGATGCAGGCTGTGGAAGAGGATGCTCAAAGTTTAGATTCTGTAGGAGAGGCAGAAAAGACGCAGGCTGTGGAAGTGGATGTTGTAGAAGAGGCAGAAAAGAAGCCGGCTGCGCAGGCAGGCACCGGGAATGAAGCTTCGGGAAATGCTCAAAGATGAAGATGGAGGAAGAAATGAACGGAAAAAAATTATATCGTTCCGAATATGACAAGATGTTTTTAGGTGTGTGCGGAGGACTGGGAGAATATTTTGGTATTGATCCTACGATTATCCGTCTGGGCTGGGCGCTTTTGGCCTGTTCGGGAACGGGGATTGTCGCCTATCTTATTGCAGCGATTATTATTCCCGTGCGCAGGGTGTAAGTTTTTTGTGCACGAAGCCTCAGGTATAAGCTTTAAGAAATCAGGGTACACTTTGAATACAGCCCGGCAAAAAGCGGGAACGGATCATGAGAAAGGAAGTGTACACTGTGCCGAAAAGTAAGAAAAAGGATTCATTTGATCCTGAAAATATGAAACCGGAGGATGTACTGAAATTTGAAATTGCCACGGAACTCGGCCTTGCGGATAAGGTGATTTCCGGAGGCTGGAGGAGTCTGACGGCAAAAGAAAGCGGACGAATCGGAGGATTAATTACAAAGAAGAAAAAGGAATTAAAAAAAGAGCAGAAGTAGAATTGTTCTGTTGGTGAATATGCGGGGTCAAAGTCCATGGGGTTTTGGCCCTGTATTTTTGACGGGTTAAGAAGTATCTGTAATTTTTTCCTGCTGCTGTGAACGTGTGAACAGTAACGCATCCATAATTCTTGTTTTTGTCGATAAAAATTAATCCATGAATTCTAAAAAATTGATCTGTGTTTTTTCGCGGGAAAATGTTATACTTTAAGAAATCAAGTTACTGTTCACGCAGGTCTGCGCACAGTAACGAAATCAATGCCGCGGGTTATTGTGAACACATATGAGCTGCGGCAAATAAACTTTATGCAGGACATGGCCGTGTATTGGTGCATGTGCCGGTGCAAAAGTCAGGAGGATCTTATGGAATTATTGATGATGAAACCCGTGTTTAAAGAAGCAATTTGGGGAGGAAAGAAGCTTAGGGACTGCTTTCACTATGAGATTCCCAGTGATAAGACGGGGGAATGCTGGGCGATCAGCGGTCATAAAAGCGGAGAGGGAAGTATTCTTGGCGGAACCTATGACGGGATGAAGTTAAGTGCGCTTTGGAAGGAAAAGCCGGAATTATTCGGCCATTATCCGGGCAGTCAGTTCCCGCTTTTGGTAAAGATTATTGATGCACAGCAGGATTTAAGCATTCAGGTTCATCCGGATGATGCCTATGCGGCAGAGCATGAGAACGGTTCTCTGGGAAAAACGGAGTGTTGGTATGTGCTGGACTGTGAACCGGGGACGGAGATTGTTATCGGCCATTATGCCCGGGATAAGAAAGAGATGGAGGAGATGATACGCAGCCATAACTGGGAAAAATTTATCCGCAGGGTTCCGGTGAAAAAAGGAGATTTTTTCCAGATAGATCCCGGATGCCTTCATGCGATAAAAGGCGGAACGCTGATTTTGGAAACCCAGCAGAGCAGCGATATTACCTACCGGGTTTACGACTATGACCGCCTGTCTGACGGAAAGCCAAGACCCCTTCATGTGGAGCAGAGCATTGCCACGATAAAGGCACCCTTTGTGCCGTATAAGGGAGAGCCGGTTGTGGAGGAACTGGAGGGGGCGCTACATACGCATTTGATTACCTGTCCTTATTATTCCGTCGATAAATACGATATCCGCGGTGGGTTTGCGAAAGACTTTGCCTCCTTTTTTACGAATGTAAGCGTGCTGGAAGGCGAAGGTACAGTGGACGGTATTCCGGTGAAAAAAGGAAGTCATTTCATCCTTCCTTATCAGTATGGAACATGCAGGATAGAAGGAAATTTATCGATTATCTGTTCAAATCCGGAGAAAAATTAGCCGAAAAAATCCGGGGAATAGGCTTGGAGAAAACGAAAAACGAGTGGAAGAAAGGAAAAAGAATTATGCGTTTAGGAGCATTGGAAGCGGGCGGAACAAAGATGGTCTGCGCCATAGGTAATGAGCACGGGGAGATTGAAAAGCAGATTTCGCTGCCCACGGAAACGCCAAAGATAACCCTGCCCAGGCTGGCGGATTTTTTCAGGGAAAACAAAATCGAGGCACTGGGAATCGGATGTTTTGGCCCGGTGGATTTAAACCGGAATTCGCCGACCTACGGCTATATTACAACCACGCCGAAGCTGGCCTGGCAAAACTGTTCGATGGTAGGCTATTTTCAAAAGGAGCTGCATATTCCGGTGGGGTTTGATACGGATGTCAATGGTTCAGCACTGGGCGAAGCCACCTGGGGAGCAAGTCAGGGGCTGGAAAACAGCATGTATATTACGATTGGAACAGGTGTTGGCGCGGGGATTATCGTTAATGGAAAACTTGTCCACGGTATGCTGCACCCGGAGGCCGGACACATGCTGTTAAAGCCGCATCCCAGGGAAACATATGAGGGCAAATGTCCTTTCCACAAAAACTGTCTGGAAGGCATGGCGGCAGGCCCGGCTATCGAGGCACGCTGGGGAAAGAAGGGGGCAGAACTGGCGGACAGGGATGAGGTCTGGGAACTGGAGGCTTATTACATCGGACAGGCATTGGCAAACTATATTATGGTGCTTTCGCCGCAGAAAATTATCCTTGGGGGCGGGGTTATGCACCAGAAGCAGCTTCTTCCTCTGATTCATAAAGAGGTGAAGGCGCAGCTTGCAGGCTATATTGTGACCAGGGAGATGGAAGATATTGAACATTATATTGTCCTTCCCGCCTTAAAGGATAACCAGGGAATTATGGGTGCCCTGAAATTGGCTGTGGATTCTTGTAAATAAGTTTACAAATCTTTTCGGATAGGGTAAACTAAGGATAGCGGGTAGTCTGCTTAATTTGTTTATTTGCCCGTTGCTGTGAACATGTGAACAGCAGCGTATTTTGTAAGATAACAGGAGGTAACAGGATGGCAATTGTAAAACCTTTTTGTGCTGTTCGACCCAGTGCAGAAGCGGCTTCGCAGGTGGCGGCCCTTCCCTACGATGTCTATAACCGAAAGGAAGCCTGTGAGGCAGTGAAGGGAAATCCCCTGTCGTTTTTAAATATTGACAGGGCAGAAACACAGTTTGGAGAAGATGTGGATATGTATGCAGACTGTGTCTATGAAAAAGCAAGGGAACTGCTGGAAAAGAGGATGGCTGACGGAACCTTTATCCGGGATGAAATTCCCTGCTATTATATCTATCAGCAGACCATGAACGGGCGCAGCCAGACAGGGCTGGTTGCCTGCAGTTCGATTGATGACTATCTTAACCATGTAGTGAAAAAGCATGAAAATACCAGGGAAGAAAAGGAGCAGGACCGAATCCGCCATGTCGATACGACGGATGCCCACACCGGCCCGATCTTTTTGGCTTACCGCGCAAAAGAAGAATTAAACCGGATAATCCATCGGATTACGACCGGACATCCCCTCTACGATTTTGTATCCGAGGACAATGTAGAACACAGGGTATGGAAGATTGCAGCACCTGGTCCGATTAAGGAGATTGAAGAGGCATTTCTTGATGTAGAGGCGACCTACATTGCCGACGGCCATCACCGGGCGGCTTCGGCTGTTAAGGTGGGACTGATGCGGCGTGAGGAAAATCCCGGTTATACGGGGGAGGAAGCATTTAACTATTTCCTTTCCGTGCTTTTCCCTGACGAACAGCTGATGATTATGCCTTACAACCGCGTGGTCGCCGATTTAAACGGAATGAGCAGCGAAGAATTTCTGGAGAAGATTTCCCAGGGCTTTATCGTAAAGGAAGAGGGAATGATTCCCTACAGCCCGGATAAAAAGGGAAAATTTGGGATGTGCCTGAACCGAAAATGGTATTCTTTAGAGGCGAAGGAGGAACTTAGCACGGATGATCCTGTCGATGAACTGGATGTGTCGATTCTGCAGAATGCGCTTTTAGGCCCGATTCTTGGGATTGGTGATCCGAGAACCGATAAGAGGATTGATTTTATCGGCGGAATCCGCGGGCTTAAGGAGTTAGAGCGCCGAACCGAGGAAGATATGGCTGTGGGCTTTGCCCTTTACCCCACATCCATCCAGGAACTTCTGGATGTGGCCGATGCCAACCGTCTGATGCCGCCCAAGTCAACCTGGTTTGAGCCGAAGCTTCGCAGCGGTCTGTTCATCCATCTGCTGAAGGAGTAGCCCTGGATGTACGCCTATAATGAATGGCAATGGATCTTGTTTTTCTTTTGCTACTGTTTTTTTGGATGGATTTTTGAATCTTCTTATGTATCGCTAAGGAAGAGGCATCTGGTCAACCGGGGATTTCTCCGTCTGCCCATGCTCCCCCTCTATGGCACAGGGGCGGTAATGATGCTGTTCGTATCTCTTCCGGTGAAGGATAACCTTGTCCTGGTTTATTTTTCCGGGGTTATTGCCGCTACATTGTTAGAGTATGTGACGGGGTGGGGGATGGAACGGCTGTTTAAGATGCGCTACTGGGACTACAGCAATCAGCGCTTTCAGCTTCACGGCTATATCTGCCTGAGTTCTTCGATTGCCTGGGGATTTTTAACCATTTTCCTGACCGAGGTCATCCATAAGCCGGTGGAGCGCCTGGTTTTGGGAATCCATCCTGTTTTGGCGGAAGTTCTGGTCATTGTGATCGGTCTGGCCTTTGCGGCGGATGTTATTGAATCGACGAGAGCCGCCCTGGATCTGGGCCGTGCATTAGAGGCGATGACCAGGATGAAGGCGGAAATGGAAGAGGTGCAGGTGCAGATTGCCCTGTTAAAGAGCGAACTCCGGGAACATCTGGAACTTAAAGCGGCAGCCGTGCATGAGGAAGCCGCCCAGCATGTTGAGGAAATCCTGGCAGAGGCCACGTCCCGGATGAGCGGAGTCAGGGAAAGCAGCGCTGCCCTTGCCGAATATCTGGAAGAAAAACACCAGAAGGCCAGGGAAACGGCAGAGAAGCTTCTTGCCGCAAGAGAAGAACTCATCCTTATGGCAAAACGGCGCAGACAGGAGGGAAGCTGTCATTCGCGCCTTCATTCCTTCTATCGGCGGGGAATTCTTTTGGGAAACCCCACCGCATTTTCCGAAAAACACAGGGAAGCTTTGCGTGAATTAAGGGAATGGGTGAAAGAAAAGGGAAGGTTGGACGGCGAAGATGAGGAAGAATTTCGCTTTTAATGATGAATGAATAAATAAATGAAACAGAAAACGCTGTGCAGCTTTGCTTTATGGCTGCGCGGCGTTTTTGCTTTTATGAATTTTTTAATGAAGGATTGGCAGATGCTTATTTTTATGAATTTTTGCCTGTTACTGTGGACATGTGGACAGGAACCAACTTTAGAAATATTGAAGTATAGTTTTATTTTTCCGGTTTGACGCAGGGGGAAGGCTTTGGTACAATGCAGGAAGGACGAAAAAGGAAAGGAGAAGGACATGGAAAACTATGATGTTCTTGTGATTGGGGCAGGCGTAGTCGGTTCGGCAGCGGCCAGGGAATTATCGCGTTATCAGCTGCGCATTGCCGTGCTGGAAAAGGAACTGGATGTGGGATGCGGCAACAGCAGCCGAAATACAGGGATGCTTCATGCAGGTTTTACCTATAAGACCGGATCGTTAAGGGCAGAGTGTGCCGTGGAGGGAAACCGGGAGTTTGATCAGGTGGCAGAGGAGCTTGGTATTCCGTTTCGCCGCACCGGAAAGCTGGTTGTGGGATTTACCGAACATGACCGGGAGAATATTTTAAAATATAAGGCCATTGGGGAGGCAAACGGTGTAGAGGGAATGCGCATGATTACGAAAGAGGAGGTATCGGCAATTGATCCGAATGCCGGGGGAGAGTTTGCGATGTTTGTCCCTTCTTCGGGAATCTTAGACCCTATGCAGTACACCATAGCCCTGGCGGAAAATGCGGCGCAGAATGGAGCCGAGTTTTTCTTCGGCGAGGAAGTGACGGGGATTTGCCGGAAAGAGGAGGAGAATCTTTACCTGGTGCAGACGAAAACCTCCGCATTTCGCACCAGATGGGTGATCAACTGTGCCGGGATGTATGCCTCGCGTATTTCTGCCATGCTGGGCTATCCGGATTATCCGGTGAAGGGGTTTAAGGGAGAATATTTTGTTCTGGATAAGAAGGCGGGGGAGTTTCTCTCCATTCCTGTTTATCCTGCGCCCAATGATAAGGGCGGCTTTTCGACTCATGCCACGCCAACGATTGACGGAAATGTTCTGGTAGGGCCGGATTCCTACGTGACGGAGGGCTGGGAAGATTATGCCGTGACAAAAGAGCATATGGACGGGCTGTACAGCGACGGAAAGAAGATGTTTAAGCAGATGAAGCCGGAATATTTTATCCGAAATTTTGCCGGAATACGCTGGAAGAGGGTGAACCCTGAAACCGGGGAGGTGCTGGATTTTCTTTTGGAAGCCGATGAAGGGCACCCGAACACGGTGAATCTGGTGGGTATTGAATCGCCGGGGATTACCTGCGCCCTGCCTCTGGCTCGCAGGACGGCGGAAAAACTGGTAAAAAAAGAGCAGCCGCAGAGAAATCTACAGTTTAATCCGGTGAGGAAGACAAAGAAGCGCTTTATCGAGATGGATGATAAGGAGAGGGAAGAAGCTATCCGGGAAAATCCGCAGTACGGGGAGATTGTCTGCCGCTGCGAAACGGTTACCCGGGCAGAAATTCTTGAAGCTATCCACAATCCCCTGGGCGTACACACCGTAACCGGAATAAAAAACCGGACAAGGGCGACGATGGGACGGTGCCAGGGCGGGTACTGTGAAACAAGGATTACGCAGATGCTGGAAGAGGAACTGGGAATAAGTCCGGAGCAGGTGCGCTTTGGAAAAAAGGAGTCCTATATGTTTACCGGGAGGGTTCGGGAAAGGACAGAATCTGAACCGGAGGGAAGCAAACAGGGGGTGGATAAAGGATGAAAAACGTGGACGTTGTGATTATCGGCGGAGGCCCGGCGGGGCTGGCAGCGGCGATTGAACTGCATAAAAAAGGGGTAAGGGATATCCTGATTCTGGAACGGGAAAAGAAGCTGGGAGGGATTCTCAGGCAATGTATTCATGACGGCTTTGGCCTTACCCGATTTGGTGAAAGTCTAAGCGGGCCGGAGTATGCCTCGCGTTTTGTGCGGGAGGTGGAGGAACTTTCCATTCCTTACCGGACGGATACAACGGTGGTGAAGCTGACGCCGGATAAACAGGTTTTTGCTTCTTCTAAGGACGGTTATTTTTCCGTACAGGCAAAGGCGGTGATCCTGGCGATGGGCTGCCGGGAGAGAACAAGGGGGGCTGTCCGCATTCCGGGGACAAGACCGGCCGGCGTGTACACCGCAGGCGTTGCCCAGGCTTATATTAATCTGAAAAATAAGATGGTCGGCAAAGAAGTGGTGATTTTAGGTTCCGGTGATATCGGTATGATTATGGCAAGAAGGCTTACCCTGGAAGGGGCGCATGTCCTGGGCGTGTTTGAGATCCAGCCCTACCCCAGCGGACTGCCCAGAAATATTGAACAATGCCTGAACGATTATCATATTCCGCTGTATTTAAGCCATTCGGTTACAGAGATTTTGGGGGAAGACCGTTTGGAGGGCGTGGTTGTTTCGCAGGTCGATGAACAGTTTAACCCTGTGCCGGGAACCGAAAAGGAATACCCCTGCGATACCCTGATTCTTTCTGTGGGCCTGATTCCGGAAAACGAATTGACCTGGATGGCCGGTGCAAGAGAGGACGCAGGAACGAAGGGAGCCGCAGTGAACGAGCGTTTCCAGACAACGGTTCCCGGAATCTTTGCTGCCGGAAATGTGCTCCATGTCCATGATTTGGTGGATTTTGTTTCGTTGGAGGCCGAGGCAATGGCTGACGGTGTGGCCTGCTATCTGTCCCGGGAAAGCCTGTCGGAATCTTTACTTAACGTCGTGGGAAATCCTTTGGTTGGACAGCTTGTGCCGGAGAGAATCAGCGGGAAGGAAAACGTAACGGTTTCTTTTCGGGTGAGAAAGCCGGTAAAAGCCTGCACCATTGAACTTCGCCAGGGGGAAAGGGTGATTAAGGCAGTAAAAAAGCCGAAGCTTCTGCCTGCGGAGATGGTACAGATTTCGGTAGATAGAGAACTCCTGAGTGAAGGGGAGAATTTGGAGGTAAACGTGCTATGTTAAGAGAATTTACCTGTATTATGTGTCCCCAGGGCTGTGAAATCGTGGTGGAAGCAGAGAAAGAGGAAGCAGGGACAGCAGGGACAGATAGCGTTTTGGGGAAAGCGAAAAATATTTCAGAAAGAAACAAAAGTCATAACATGCAGGGAGGATATCGGATTACAGGAAACCGATGTCCGCGTGGGGCGGAGTATGTGACCCAGGAAATGGAAAATCCCATGCGCAGCATTGCCTCATCGGTTCTGGTTGAAGGCGGAGAACTGCCGCTGGCCAGCGTCCGCCTGACCCGCCCCATTCCCAAGGGGAAGATCTTTGCGGTTATGGAAGAGATTAAAAAAGTAAAACTATCCGCCCCGGTGGAGGAAGGTACAGTGGTGATAAGCAATGTTCTGGGGCTTGGAAGTGATGTTATGGTGACGAAGGCGGTAGAACGGCAGGAATAAGTAAAACAGCAGTAAAATCTGTAAAGTATTCGTAAAACACCGATAAAACAGCACCGTCAAAACAGCAGAAAAAATTTTGTTGACAAATATAGAGAAGTATTTTATAATTGTCTTTGTTGCAGCCAATGGGTAAATTATCCAGGTGCTGTGGACAGATGCAGAAGTGGCGGAATTGGCAGACGCGCACGGTTCAGGTCCGTGTGGTAGAAATACCTTGTGGGTTCGACTCCCATCTTCTGCATTATTTTTATTGGCAGGAATCCTGGAGATTTGTAGGAATCCTGCTTTTTTAGTATAAAAATATTGACAAATAAGTATAGTGTGATATACTAATAGTAGTTTATCCCTGAGAAGAAATCATGAATGTGATTACACAGGAAAATACTATGGGGATAAATGTTTATGCTGGAAAAATAATGTTAAAGCATTTGGAAAATAAAAAATCCAGATGCTTTTATTATATTTATAATCTGATAATAACGATTTATGGTTGCTGAACTTCATCAATTGCTGGTTGATTTCTTGGAGGAATGAATATGTCTTATGTTTTAAAAAAAGGAAATTCGTATTGTTGGATAAATAAAAATAATAAAATAAATAAAGTAAGTCAAATGAAGAAAGCTACAAAATTTTCTGATGTTCAAAGTGCATATTCATTATTAAACAGAGCCTGTAAAAAATTAAAGGGTTATAAAATTGTCGAATGTCATGATGATAATGTAAATATAAATTGTAATGTTAATACAGTAAAAAATAAACGTAAATTATTTTCTCCACAAGAAAGAATTAAAATTTATAATAAATACAAGGGGAGATGTGCGATTTGTGGAGAATTTGTTCCATATGACTTATATACAATCGATCATATTATTCCCATTTCTAAAGGCGGAAGTAATAATATCGATAATTTACAGTGTACTTGTAAAACATGCAACTTTATTAAACAGGACATTTTGCCAGATGATTTGATGAAAAAATTATATGCGATTATTCTATATCAAATGAAAAAAGAATTTTCACCTTCTTTTTGGAGGAGAATAAATAAAATAAGAAACGATAAATATAGAATGAATAGGAAAAAGATTTTAAAAAATATGATAAAAAAAATAAGGGAAAAATCAAGGCTGCCGGTTTAACCAGTGGCCTTGATTGGTATATTATTTTTTACTGTATCCGGTTTTCCATTATCGAACCGGAACTAGTTGAAGACAGGTTAATGTTTTCCTAAAAATTAGTTATCTTGATGATGATAGAGTTGTATAACGTCCATTTACATATTGCAGTTGGGAATCCTGACACAGTTGTTTTAGCCAAATATTCATCTGTCCCTTTGCTACATGGAATATTTCTGCGGCCTCGTCTTTGGTCATGCCTTCTCCGATGTGTTCGACGACATAAGGTGCAATAATATGATATAAGTCGGTCGAGTCTGTTAATAAGTGCTGTTTTTCGAGTTCTTTGTTTTTATTTTCTATTACTTGTATGGGTGGTTTTAGGTGGTCTTCCTGTTCATTGGCAAAAGAAAATAAATCCATTTGCTGAAAATTTTCTTCTTTTTTCGTTATTCGTTCAAAAATCGAGTTTTCTGAAAGAACAAAGGGAATGCCTCCTTTTTCGATTAGCTTTTGATTGCCGTTGTATTCCTTATGGTTCCATACGAAAACTTTTGTCCATTCTTTTTTTAAAGCTTCTGTGGCTCCGGTCCAGGTTCCACCTTTATTGTAATCAGAAGCAACAACAAAAGTCCCATAAGAGGATGCATAAATATATTTATTCCGGTTCATTGCCCTTGCGGCTGAAAATCCTACATCTGGTTTTACATCCGAGAAAAGAAGCTGCTTTTTATTTATAATTGAATCCAAAATATCTTTTTTCCTGATTTTTGAAAGCAGGGAATCAGCGATAAAAGAAACGGCTGCACTGCCGGATTCTACGGCAGCTTTTTCAGAAGTACTGTCAATACCTTTTGCTCCTCCCGAATAGATAATTAATCGTTCAGACGCTGCTTTTTCCACTAATTTCTGCGTAAATCTTATTCCATCCTCGTCGATATTCCTGGAACCGACAATGCCTATACCTATTTTTTGGGCAAGACTTATATCGCCGGAATAAAAGAGAACAGGGGGAGATTTCCGTTTTAATTTTCGCTTTAGCAGTTTTGGATAATCTTGGTCAAACAGTGTTACGATATCAATTCCTTTTTTTGTCAGTTCGTCCAAGGCAAACGCAACGGCTCCTCCGCGAAATAATAGTTTTTTCATCCGCTCTGTAAATTCCTGGCTGTAACCTGTTTCTTTAAAGAAGTTTGTATCGGAATGGATAACTACACTGGGTTGTTCTCCATGCTGTGTGACGTTGTCTAAAAATTCATTCCATTCTTTCATGGTTAATGGTTTTAACGATTCTTCATCAGAAATTCCCAAATAGGAACATAATAAAATAGCAGTCATCGCATTATCTGAAAAATTCATCTATTCATCTCCTCTGTTGGCGCTGTTTGCTAATGCAAATGGAAATACCTTTCCGCTTCCGCATTTTCGCAGCTTGTATCCGCATACAGTAAATGTCCATCGGGAATCTACCATATCATCAACGAGCAGAACATTGTTTTCTGAACAATTTTTTACTGAAAAAGATTCTTCTACATTCTTATATTGAAGAAAGCTGGTATTCAGTTCTTTTTGGCATCGGTTATTCTTAACTTTTTCAATAGCCTCTATGTATTCTAAATGCAGGTAATCTGCCAGTTTTTTGGCAAATGCAGATACTAATTCAGGTCTTTGCAAAGAAGGAATATTGGTTACCCATTGAATGTCCTGTTCTTTTACAAAATCTTTCAGTAATTCTGCAGCAGCTTCCACTAACTGAACATCAAAATGATGATCCGTATATTTTCCTTTACTGACAAGCCTGCCCCATCCCGCATCATTATATTTACTTAATGCCCATCCCGGTTCGCATAAAAATTCTTTTGGAATGTTATTACTTCCGTCAATAGAAACTCCTGAAGGCCATCTTTTCCGTGGTTGGATGATATGAAAATGATGTTTGAGAAATTCCTGTGCTTTGAGTAAGGTATCTGTCCGGAAGTTTTCATCAATTAATGGATGATTCAAACAATTAGCACATTTACCACATGCTTTGGCGAGGGAATCATTTAACTCATTTGCAATATATTCCATGTAGCAGTTTTTGGTTTTGGTAAACTCTTCGATATGCTGCAATTCGTTTTGTCTGATTTTTGTAATTTTATTACTTTTCTCCATATCAGGTTTCCAGAAACGGGCTGTAGGGCGATAGTATTTTTTATCCTGGTAGATAGCGCCCTCAACCATCAAGTATTTGATACAGGCTTTTATTTTGCCTGCTTTCATATTGATGGATTTCTCCAAATCTGATTGTCTTAATCCAGGATCAGGATTTGCTCTGATGAGCGAAACGATTTGCTCCATTAAATTCTCTGTAGGAAATGCAGAGTCTATAAAATATTGGTTAATTAAATCATCTTCTTCACCTCTAAGTAAAATAGCCAGTGCCCGATGAATCCCCCGGCCGGCCCGTCCGATTTGCTGATAATAGGCCACCAGGTTTCCAGGTTTTTGAAAATGAATAACAAAACCAATATCCGGTTTATCAAATCCCATTCCAAAAGCCACAGTGGCAACTAATACTTTAATCTGGTTTTGCATAAATAGGTCGATAATCGTTTCTTTATCTTCGGCTTTAGCATAATAACATTTGCTGGAAATTTGATTTGCACAGAGCCATTCATTTACAACTTGACAATCCTTAACGGTCAGGCAATAAATAAGTCCTGTTCCTGGTAATTCCTGGATATGATTGAGAATCCAGGCCAGGCGTTCTTCCTGTGTATCCAATTTGATGACCTGGAGTTCGAGAGATTCACGCATTAAACTTCCACGGCTAATCGTGATGTTATTTCCAAGTTGATTTTTAATATCCTCAATAACTCTGTTATTCGCGGTAGCCGTGGTAGCCAGAACAGGAATATTTGACGGCAGCATATGAATGATATCAACAATGCGCCGATAATCCGGTCTGAAATCATGCCCCCAATCAGAGATACAATGAGCTTCATCGACTACAAATAAGGAAATTTTCAGAATTCCTTCGCTAAGTAAAGCTTTGAATTGTTCATTAGCTAAACGTTCTGGAGAAATAATCAGGGCATCGAGCTGATCGTTTTTTAACTCTTCAACAATTATTTCCCAAGATTCTGTATTTTCGGAGTTTATCGTTTCTACATGAAGACCTAACTTATTTGCAGAAGAAACCTGGTTATTCATTAAGGCCAGCAGAGGACTGATAATTAAAGTTGTTCCCTGTGCTTTTTTTCTTAGTATTTTTGTTGCAAGAAAATAAACAAGACTTTTACCCCAGCCTGTTTTTTGAACAACTAATATCCGTTTTCGGTTGAGAATTTCCAGAATAGCTTCTTTTTGTCCATCCCTAAACTCTGCATCTTCTCCATAGGCGTTTTTTAACTCTTGTAATAATTCTTCCATAAAAAATCCTTTCCTTTTTGTGATTCTTTTGCTCTATTATCTATTATATAGAATTTGCAAAATTTTGTAAAGTAAATGTATCTGTTTTGTTACTATTTTGTTTTTACTGTTTGCATTAAAGCTGGTAATTGTTACCTTTGTGACTTAGAACTTATTGATTGCCCTTGCTTTCCAATAATTTCTTCTTTAGGTGTTAAAAAATAAAATTTCTTAATTTCAATCTTACTGGCATAGTTTGGATTAAATTTAAACTCAAAACCTTCTAACAGTCCGCTTCCAGTTGTATCATATAAAATTAAAATATCTTTATTACACATACCATGTTGAAATAAATTAGCAGCTGTTTGTAAAACTGTTTTATCTGCATTTGTTATCGCATTCATCTTTCCACCATTTTGTGTATGCTTTGTAGCATGTTATACTCTCTGGGTACAGACAGGAAAAGGTGAAATGTTTTTTTACCCTTTCCTTCATAACAAAAATGAGAAGTCATTTTTTAGCTGCCACATGACTTCTCATTTTTTGTCGTTACAGTGATAGATTTTTTTCGTTGTCAGCTCAACATCTGATTTCATAAAACCAGCAAATTAGTAAGCTTTTCTGTCTGCTTCAGACGAATAATACGACGGTTGGCACAATCAGGTTCTATAAACAATTCACTTGCTTGTAGAAACAAGGTGCGTGGTTGTCATCCACTAGCTGATTTTTCGTGTCCATCCTCACGCCTCTTACTGAGGTTATTACGCTGCTTCACAGCCTAGACTTTTTAAGTCGTTTCTATTATATCAAATAATATCTGCGCTGTCAATTACCAAAATTTTACATTTTTAATTTTATTCACCTAGGGAAATCTTTGAGAGGGCTTCTATCCGGGTTTTCGACACTTTCAAAAACTTAAGATTAAAAAAAATCTAGGATTTAA
>CAMNRM010000076.1 GCA_946553025.1 uncultured Clostridium sp. | reverse complement strand
TTTTATTGAATTTTCAAGGTACATAGACACTTATTTAAGTGCGAAGTTTGAGTAATGTAATTGTAGCTATCGAACCGATTACGGCGGGAAGCGAAGCTGTGTATATGTTAAACGGTGAATACCATAAGCTGCCGGTTGCGGAAGATATTCCGATGTACCATAAGCTGGCAAGGGTAGATATTGCCCAGGGGGCGCAGGTAATTAAGTATGGGGAATACATCGGCGAGGCAGGCTGTGCAATTGCCGCCGGAACTCATGTACACACCCATAATGTATTGAGTGTCCGGGAAAGAGTAACGGATTAGGAAAAGACAGAAAAAGGAAAAAACAAAAGAAACAAAAAAAATAAGAACAAAAGAAAGAAAATCGATAAGAGATAGGAGAACGGAAGATATGATGAAATTTTGGGGTTATCGCCGACCGGACGGAAAGGTCGGTATTCGGAATCATGTATTAATATTGCCGGCAAGCGTGTGCGCTTCCGATACCACAAGGATTATTGCCTCCCAGGTAGAGGGCGCGATTTCCTTTAATAATCAAAACGGATGTTCACAGGTGCCGCCGGATATGAAGCTGACCATGGATATTTTAGCCGGTTACGCAGCAAATCCAAATATCTACGGGACGGTGGTTGTATCCCTAGGATGCGAGGGCTGCCAGATGGATTTGGTGGTGGATGCCATCCGCCAGAGAACGAACAAACCGTTAAAAACCCTGATTATTCAGCAGGAGGGCGGAACCATTAAAACCGTGGAAAAGGGTGTGCGCTATGCCCAGGAGATGGTGCAGGAGGCGGCGCTGCTTCGCAGGGAGGAGTTCCCGGTTTCTGAATTAATCCTGGGAACCAACTGCGGCGGAAGCGATCCATCGTCCGGCCTTGGTTCCAACCCGCTCGTGGGTTCTTTAAGCGATCGCCTGGTTGGCATGGGCGCGACCTCCGTGCTCTGCGAAACGACGGAATTTTTGGGTGCGGAGCACATCTTAGCCCGCCGTGCAGTGAATAAGCAGGTGCATGATAAGATTTATGATATCGTCTATCAATATGAAGAATCCCTGAAAATGATTGGACAGGAAATCCGCAGCGGAAATCCTTCTCCGGGCAATATCGCCGGCGGTTTAACGACCCTGGAGGAAAAGTCTTTAGGCTGTATCCATAAGGGCGGCGAAAGCCCCATCAATGCCGTCTATGAATATGCCGAGCCGATGAAAACCGGTCACGGCCTGGTGATTATGGATACGCCCAGCAATGACGCCGCCTCCGTTGCCGGATTAATTGCCGGGGGATGTCAGTTGGTTGTCTTTACCACCGGACTGGGAACGCCTACCGGAAATGCCGTTGCCCCGGTGATGAAGATTACGGCGAATAAAAACACCTACCAGACCATGAAGGATAACCTGGATTTCGATGCCAGCCATGTTATCTACGGGCCGGAAACCTTACAGGAAATCACAGAAGATTTTCTGCACGATGTCATTGAAATCTGCAACGGAAAGCTTGTCAAGGCAGAAGCCCTTGGCTATATTGAAACCGCCATTTCCAGGGCGTGCAATTACATGTAAAGAACAGGTTTATCACATCAATTTTAAGGAGAAAAGAAGATGAGTGCAGAATACATATGCCCCGTGCTGACTGCCTTTAACAAAGACGGAAGCGTGGATATGGAGGCGATGAAAGCTTTATTCGATCATTTGATTGAGGGCGGATTAGACGGTATTGCCATTATGGGAAGTTCAGGGGAGTTTTACAGCATGACGCTTGAAACAGCCAAGGCATTTGTCCGGGATTCCCTTGCGTATTTAAAAGGGCGCATCCCCGTTTATGTCGGCACAGGCCGTCTGATTTTGGAGGAAACGGTTGAACTGTCCTCCTTTGCCTTGGACTGCGGCGCAGATGCGGTGATGATTGTGGGTCCTTATTATATAGGAACAGACAGCGAAGGTATTTTTACCTACTACGACCAGGCAGCAGGAAAGATTTCCGGCGATATCCTTCTCTATAATTATCCTGACCGCACGGGATTTGATCTTACCCCGGATATTGTACTGCGTTTGCTGAAAAAACATAAAAACATTGTCGGTTACAAAGATACGATGGCAGCGCCCTCCCACACCAGGGAACTGATCCGCAGCATTAAAGTACATTATCCTGCATTCAGGATTTATTCCGGCTATGATGATAACTTTACGCATGTGCTGTTGAGCGGGGGCAATGGCTGCATCGCCGCGCTTTCCAATCTTAAACCGGATTTGTGTGCACAGTGGAGGGATGCATGGAATGCGGGCGATTTGGGCAGGGTAGCCGAGATTCAGCGCATGATTGACGGGTTAATGGATTTTTATAAGATTTCCACGCCGTTCATGCCCGCCATGAAGTATGCCCTTCAGAAAATAGGGCTGCCCATCCTGCCCGACTGCAAACTTCCCTCCCTTTCCGCCAGTCCGGCACAAAAACAGGAAGTGGATCGGGTGCTTGCAACATTATAACTTTACTGTTAATAACGGGGTGTAGATTTTTCTATGCCCTGTTTTTTTCGCCGGAAACCCGGATTTACAGCCCGGGAGAAGAAACATGTAAACATTTAAGAGGAAATTTTTTTTAAAAATAAAGAAAATTCCTTGACAGAACCGGAAAGGATGGATATAATCATAGCGGTGTGCAAAAATATACCATTATTTTTGTGTCCAAAAGCTGAAACACAGCAACCAACAGTCAATATCACAGGAGGTGAAAGGAATGCCAACATTCAACCAGTTAGTGAGAAAGGGAAGACAGACCAGCGTTAAGAAATCTACCGCTCCGGCTCTGCAGAGAGGCTTTAACTCTTTACAGAAGAGAGCAACCAACACTTCTTCCCCGCAGAAGAGAGGGGTTTGTACCGCAGTAAAGACGGCTACCCCAAAGAAGCCGAATTCCGCACTTCGTAAGATTGCCAGAGTTCGTCTTTCCAACGGAATCGAAGTTACCAGCTACATTCCAGGTGAGGGCCACAACTTACAGGAGCATAGCGTTGTATTAATCCGCGGCGGCAGAGTAAAGGACCTTCCCGGTACGAGATACCACATCGTCAGAGGCGTATTGGATACCGCAGGCGTAGCCAACAGAAAGCAGGCCCGCTCCAAGTACGGTGCCAAGAGGCCGAAAGAGAAAAAATAAGTAAAAAATTGCAGTAATGATTGTAGGATGATGCCGGAAATGATATTGAACCTGTAGGTTGCAGGAGATAGAGAATACCATCACCGCAGAGGTGATTCCGAGCATGAACATGCAGGGCTTTAAGCAGGCCGCTGCATGAGTACCGAAGATCTAATGCATACGGAAGGAATTTCCGTACCATAATTAAGGAGGGAAGTAACGTGCCACGTAAAGGACATACGCAGAAAAGAGATGTATTGGCAGACCCGATTTACAATAATAAAGTCGTTACCAAGCTGATCAATAACATCATGCTGGACGGCAAAAGGGGTGTTGCCCAGAAAATCGTATACGGCGCATTCAGCCGTGTCGCTGATAAGACCGGAAAGGATGCCGTAGAAGTATTTGAGGAAGCAATGAATAATATCATGCCTGTTCTGGAAGTTAAGGCAAAACGTATCGGCGGTGCTACCTATCAGGTGCCGATCGAGGTTAAGGCAGAGAGAAGACAGGCGCTGGCGCTTCGCTGGCTGACGCTCTACTCCCGCAAGAGAGGCGAGAAAACCCAGGAAGAAAGACTGGCAAATGAGATTATGGACGCAGCGAACAATACCGGTGCTTCCGTAAAGAAAAAAGAAGATATGCACAAGATGGCAGAGGCAAACAAAGCATTTTCTCATTACCGTTTCTAATTTTGTTGTTTACCTGTTGCCTGTATTGGCAGATTGCAGCGCTTTTTGTGTTTGAAAGGCTGTGGGGGAAACACAAAAACACGTAATATTAAGGAGGAAAAAGCCTTGGCTGGAAGAGAATATCCCTTGGAAAGAACCAGGAATATCGGAATTATGGCTCATATCGATGCGGGTAAGACCACATTGACCGAGCGTATTCTGTATTACACTGGCGTAAATTATAAGATCGGTGATACTCATGAAGGTACTGCCACCATGGACTGGATGGCCCAGGAGCAGGAAAGAGGTATTACCATTACTTCTGCAGCGACGACCTGCCATTGGACGCTGCAGGAACATTGTAAGGCAAAACCCGGAGCCTTGGAGCACCGGATTAACATTATCGACACTCCAGGACACGTTGACTTTACGGTAGAGGTAGAGCGTTCCCTTCGTGTACTGGACGGCGCAGTCGGCGTATTCTGTGCAAAGGGCGGTGTAGAGCCTCAGTCAGAAAACGTATGGCGTCAGGCAGACACCTATAATGTACCCCGTATGGCATTTATCAATAAGATGGACATTTTAGGTGCTGATTTCTACGGCGCAGTTGAGCAGATCCACACCCGTCTGGGCAAGAACACGATTTGCTTACAGCTGCCGATTGGAAAAGAGGACGAGTTTAAGGGAATTATCGACCTGTTTGAGATGAAAGCCTACATCTATAATGATGAAAAGGGCGAGGATATCTCGATTGTCGATATTCCAGAGGATATGGCAGACGACGCAGAACTGTACCGCACCGAACTGGTGGAGAAGATCTGCGAGCTGGACGACGATCTGATGATGCAGTATTTAGAGGGCGAGGAGCCTTCCGTGGACGCATTAAAGGCTGCTCTTAGAAAGGCAACCTGCGAGTGCAAGGCGATCCCGGTATGCTGCGGTACGGCTTACCGCAACAAGGGCGTGCAGAAGCTTCTTGACGCTATCTTGGAGTTCATGCCTGCACCGACCGATATCCCGTCCATTAAAGGCGTAGACATGGATGGCAATGAAGTCGAAAGACATTCTTCCGACGAAGAGCCGTTCTCCGCACTGGCCTTTAAGATTATGACTGACCCATTCGTAGGAAAGCTTGCTTTCTTCCGCGTATATTCCGGTACGATGAACTCCGGTTCCTACGTACTCAATGCGACGAAGGGCAAGAAAGAGCGTGTGGGACGTATCCTGCAGATGCACGCGAATAAGCGGGCAGAGCTGGATAAGGTATATTCCGGTGATATTGCCGCAGCCGTAGGCTTTAAGCTGACGACGACCGGTGATACCATCTGTGACGAGCAGCATCCGGTTATTCTGGAATCCATGGAGTTCCCGGAGCCGGTTATCGATATTGCCATCGAGCCCAAGACCAAGGCCGGTCAGGACAAGATGGGTATTGCCCTGGCAAAGCTTGCCGAAGAAGATCCGACCTTCCGCGTTCACACCGATCACGAAACCGGTCAGACCATTATCTCCGGTATGGGCGAGCTGCATCTGGAAATTATCGTAGACCGCCTTCTGCGTGAATTTAACGTAGAAGCAAACGTAGGCGCTCCGCAGGTTGCCTATAAGGAATCCTTTACGAAGGAAGTATCCGTGGACAGCAAATATGCAAGACAGTCCGGCGGACGCGGTCAGTACGGTCACTGTAAGGTTATCTTCACCCCGATGGACCCGAACGGCGAAAAGACCTTCGAGTTTGAATCCACGGTTGTGGGCGGTGCGATTCCCAAGGAATACATCCCTGCTGTCGGCGAGGGTATCGAAGAGGCGGCAAAGTCCGGTATTCTGGGCGGCTTCCCGGTACTGGGTGTTCATGCCAATGTATTCGATGGTTCCTACCATGAAGTTGACTCTTCCGAAATGGCCTTCCATATCGCCGGTTCCATGGCGTTTAAGGATGCGATGCAGAAGGGCGGCGCTGTACTGTTAGAGCCGATTATGAAGGTTGAAGTAACCATGCCCGAGGAATATATGGGCGACGTTATCGGCGATATTAACTCCAGAAGAGGCCGTATCGAGGGTATGGAAGATATCGGCGGCGGAAAGATGGTTAAAGGCTATGTTCCGTTAGCAGAGATGTTTGGTTATTCCACCGATCTTCGTTCCAAGACCCAGGGCCGCGGAAACTATTCCATGTTCTTTGAGAAATACGAGCAGGTTCCCAAGAACATTCAGGAGAAGATTATTTCCGAGCATAAAGGGAAATAAAGCTTGCTGTGCGTGTGAACAGCAGCAAAGAACAAAGAGTTACCCGAAAACGGCGGGGCGGTTTGGAGCGGCGATATCCTGACTTAAGGAAAAGAAGGTGCGGCAGCCTAAACTGCAAGAAAACCCGCCAGATTCTATAAGAATAGGCTTGAAAAATCCATCTAAATCAAATATAATGGAAACTAGCCTGATAAATGATTAAGCCTTTAAGGCGCAAATTAAGGAGGACGTAATAAAATGGCAAAAGCTAAGTTTGAAAGATCGAAGCCACATTGTAACATTGGTACCATCGGCCACGTAGACCATGGTAAAACCACCTTAACCGCTGCAATTACCAAGACCTTACATGAGAGATATGGTACTGGTGAGGCTGTAGCATTCGAGAACATCGACAAGGCTCCAGAAGAGAGAGAGCGTGGAATCACCATCTCTACCGCACACGTTGAGTATGAAACTCCTAACCGTCACTATGCACACGTTGACTGCCCAGGACATGCTGACTACGTTAAGAACATGATCACCGGTGCTGCTCAGATGGACGGCGCTATCCTGGTTGTAGCTGCTACCGACGGTGTTATGGCGCAGACCCGTGAGCATATCCTGTTATCCCGTCAGGTAGGCGTACCTTATATCGTAGTATTTATGAACAAGTGCGATATGGTAGACGATCCTGAACTGTTAGAGTTAGTAGATATGGAAATCCGCGAACTGTTAAACGAGTATGAGTTCCCGGGCGATGACACCCCGATTATTCAGGGTTCCGCATTAAAGGCTCTCGAAGATCCGTCCGGCGAGTGGGGCGACAAGATCCTTGAACTGATGGAGCAGGTTGACTCCTATGTTCCAGATCCGGTTCGTGACGTAGATAAGCCATTCCTGATGCCAGTAGAGGACGTATTCTCCATTACCGGCCGTGGTACGGTTGCTACCGGTAGAGTAGAGCGTGGTACTCTGCATCTGTCCGATGAAGTAGAAATTGTTGGTATTTCCGAAGAAACCCGTAAGGTTGTTGTTACCGGTATCGAAATGTTCCGTAAGCTGTTAGACGAGGCTCGTGCTGGTGATAACATCGGTGCTCTGCTTCGTGGTGTTCAGAGAACCGAAATCGAAAGAGGACAGTGTCTGTGCAAGCCAGGTTCCGTAAAGTGCCATAACAAGTTTACCGCTCAGGTATACGTTCTGACCAAGGATGAAGGCGGCCGTCATACTCCTTTCTTCAACAACTATCGTCCGCAGTTCTACTTCAGAACCACCGACGTAACCGGCGTATGCGATCTGCCGGAAGGCACCGAGATGTGTATGCCTGGTGATAACGTAGAGATGACCGTAGAACTGATTCACCCAGTAGCTATGGAGCAGGGTCTGCGTTTCGCTATCCGTGAAGGCGGAAGAACGGTTGGGTCTGGTAGTGTTGTTTCTATCATTGACTAATTAAGGCGTATAGAAATAAAATAATGTAAAGCAAAAAGGACGTTCCCGTGGAGGGGGCGTCTTTTTTTGATTGATTTGATGCGGATGATGCTGAAAAATGGTTTGTCAGTACCATGTAAGGGGAAGGTAATAGGAAGTGAAAATAAAAACGTGTTTTACGTTGATAAGTTATAGTAAAAGGGTTATAATTAAATATTAATAAATAAAATCGTAGAGTACATGTATTGAAAATACTGTATTTTGTAAGTATGTATGTGGAGGATTGGAATGGAACAATTATTTATAACAAATTTAATCATCAATAAAGTGAGGCATTTAAAGGATATTTCTATTCCACTATCTGAAAATCAAAGAAAACACTTAATTTTGACAGGAAAAAATGGAAGCGGGAAAACAAGCGTGGTTGAGTGTCTGGCAGGATGTTTAAATAATATCTTTACTGGAAAAGGCGAAAGAATTTTTGGAAATCATCCATTGGATATAACATTCAATAATAAAACTGACAATATTTTAGGGTTGGCAGAAAAATATTACTATATTTTAGCATATTACAGGGCTGATAGGGTATTTCAGGCAGTGCAGCCGAAACATGTGGAGAAAGTAGAATTAAGAGATCATTATGAACTGACCGAATTTCCGCGCAATGAATTTGTGAAATATTTATTAGATTTGAAGATGACAGAGGCTTTGTCAAGAAATAAAAATAAGACAGAAAAAGCAAACGAGATTCAGGTATGGTTTGATAAATTAGAGAAACTCTTAAAACAAATATTTGATGATGAAACGGTAAGATTGGAATTTGATGAAGATACCTTTGAATTTTATATTTTACAGGAGGGTAAAGAAGCTTTTGATTTTAATACATTATCCAGTGGTTATCAAGCAGTATTTGATGTTGTATTAGATATCATGATGCGGATGCAGCATCAGACGCAAAGAACATTTGTTTTTAATCTTTCGGGAATTGTTATTATTGATGAAATGGATGCACATTTGCATTTGGAACTACAGAAGAGTATTTTGCCGTTTCTGACGACTTTTTTTCCTAATATACAGTTTATTGTGACCTCTCATTCTCCTTTTATATTAAACAGTATAGAAAATGTTGTGATTTATGATTTGGAAAATAAAATTCTGGTTAAACATGGATTGGATAATGTGCCTTATGATGGCATTGTGGAGGGGTATTTTATATAAACAGCTTGAAAAATTACATAATCATCCAAATTCTAAAATAGTTTTACGAACGATTTCTGGTTTACTGAAACGCGAATCTGCGTTTGCAGCATTTAAAAGATGTTATGTGCGGGAACATGCGGATCAATATCCGCAACTGAAAAAGTATTTGTTTAATGTGGAATGAATTCTGCGATAAGCTAGGCGAATAGGTGCTCATTGGAAGGAATAAAAAGAGAAAAGGGCGAAAATCTTCACCCTTTCCTGTTCCAATGCTTTTACATCCCCAAAGCCTTCAGCACCTTAGGTATCTGGTTAGACAATGCGGAAATTGTCATAATAACAACAAAGATATAGCTTATCGTCATGCAGATGCGCAGTCCGGTCGGGGGCTTGTAGCCTTCGTTGACATCTTTTCTCCACAGCAGAAGTACGATGAATAATCCGCCGACCGGTGTTGCGATGGAGGTTGCGATATTAGCCATCAGGATTAGCTGTGTGGGGGAGCCGCCGTAGCTGTAGCAGATGATCATGGCAAAGATCAGGCAGGCCAGGCAGCCGTAGCGGATAAATTTACTTTCCAGACTTACGTCCTTATTAAATCCTGCCCCTAAAAGCACCATGCCGCGCTGGGTATTGGCCAGAAGGGAGGAGAAGCCTGCGCCCACGAGGGCAAGGCCCATAATGTATTTTGCCGCGCCGCCCATAATCGGCACCAGCATTTCGGCAAGCTGTGCGGGGGTGGAGATGGAGAGTCCCTGCGGGTGGAGTACGATGGCACCGACCAGGATAATGGCACCGGAGATTAGAACGACGCTGATAACGTGAACTAATGCATCGGTGAACATTACCCCGTTAAATAAGTCCTCTTTGCGCCATTTCTTCTCTTTTCCCAGGTAAGTTGCATAGATTCCGGCGGTGACGGCGGCGTTGGTGGAGATAAAGGCCAGGGCGGTAGCCAGGCTTCCCTGGGGAACCTTAAAGCTGACAAGACCTTTTCCCAGTTCGCCGGCATCTGGTCCGCCCACGCCAATCAGGGTGATATAAAAGGAAAGAATCATAACCAGAATACAGAGGGTAATTAATTTTTCTACCTTAGAGTAAACATTTTTAGCGAAGTAGCAGTACAAAACGACGGCAATCATGATCGCCGACCCGATTTTCCAGTTTAGACCGAAAATCAGGTTCATCCCGGCCCCTGTGCCGGAAATATTTCCCATGGTAAAAAACAGACAGGATAGAAATACCGCAATACTTACAACGGCAGAAGCTATCGGCCCGTAGTATTTTTGAATGGCATGAATGGTGGGAAGTCCCGTGACGATAGCCAGGCGGTTCGTGGTCATCATAAAGGTAATGCCCATAAAGATAATGGGAAGAATCAGCCAGATCAGGGCATAGCCGTAATTGGCACCCAGCATGGCGGAGGTGGTGACGGCACCCGGGCCGATAACAATTCCGGTTGCGATAAGGCCCGGGCCGATACGCTTTACTAATTCTTTTAAGGGAAGGCGTTTTACATCGGTTCCAAAAGCTGCCTGGCTGCTGTTGTTTTCACTCATGATTTGCTCCTTTCTGAAGAAATGCCTGAAAAACGGGACACTGCACCTGTGACAGCGTCCCGTAAAATGGTTGATTTTTAGCCAAATCTATGGATTTTAGACTATTGATTTTACGATTTATGCAGTCGTAAAATGACTTTTTTATTTGTACTGTTCCATATCTACTTTAGGCAGTTTGCTGCGCTCTAAGCCCAGAGCAACCCAGTCTTTTTCTTCCTGATTCAACGGCAGAACCGGCTTGCGCATTAAAGCGTTGCTGAAAATACCGCGCTGATATAAGGCTTCTTTTAAGCGGGCATGGGCTTCGCCGGAAGGCTGTCCGCCGCCGTAGATGGCCTGGGAAATATGATAAATCCGATCGGACCAGTCCTGTGCTTCCTTTAAGGTGTGCTTATCCGGGTTGGCAAATACTTCTCTTGCCGGGCAGATTAATTCCGGTACGCATCCGGCAAAGCCGATTAAAGCGCCGTCCATTCCCGGGAACCAGCTTACGCACAGGGTTTCGTCGTGGCAGGTAATCAGGGAGATATCCGGGCATTCCTGACGAAGCAGACGTACATCGTGCTCATAGATGGAGGTAACGCGGGTGCCCATCTTAATGCATTTTACATGGTCAATTTCCTTGCACATCTTAATCAGGGTTTCTACCGGATAGAAAGCCTTGGAGGTTGCCGGATACAGATGGATAATAATATCAATATCTGCGCCCTCTGCCACGTCCTTAATATACTGGAAGGGAGCATCCGGGTTCATGCCGAAGCGCAGCCACATATGCGGAGGCATAAGAAGGATTCCGTCCGCTCCGGCGGCCTTTGCCTCTGCGGCCATCTCGATGGATTCCTGGGTGTTTTCACAGTTTACGCCGGAGATAATGGTCATCACATCGCCGCATTCCTCTGCACAGATTTCAACTACGCGCTTGCGCTCTGCTCTGGTTAAACCGGTGATTTCGCCGGTGTGTCCATTACATACAAGACCTTCGATGCCTTTGCCGTAGAAGCTCTTAATCCAGCGCAGGTATACGCGGAACTCAGCTTCATTGATTGAGAAATCGTCATTTAACGGAACAGAAACTGCGGGGAAAATTGTCTTGAAATTCTTTACTTTAGCCATTTTGAAATCTCCTTTTTTGTTATAATTATTTTTTTCGGCAATTGTTTTTTGGCAGATGATGCCTGCCCATTTTGCATCCATGTGCACCTTGGATGACCGGTTTCTACAAACGTTTGTATCTTGTGACTATGTTATACCACGGGAGAAAAGTGAAGTCAATATGCACAGGCGTTACTGCAAGGATTTGCATACCGTCTGCAAAAATTTGCCGAAAACAGCATATTATACATAAAAATACAATGTTTATTATGCATAATCAACAAGAAAGTTTGCTTTGTGTTAAATTTTGAAATTTACTTGTTTTTTATACAAAAAGCATTATAATGGTTACTATAGTGTAAGGTAACGGAAGAGTATGCAAAAAGTATGCAAACGTTTGTATAAACTAAGGAGGCGTTTATGGCAACATTAAAAGATGTCGCCCGGCTGGCCTGTGTGGATATCAGTACAGTTTCCCGGGCATTGAACAATACTTCTTATGTTCATCCAGAAACAAAAAAGCGGGTTTACGCCGCGGCAAAGGAATTAGGTTATCAGCCCAATGTGATGGCGCAGGCGCTGCGCCAGGGGAAGCGAAGGACGATCGGCGTGGTTGTGCCGCGGCTGCATCTGGCGATTTTTTCGGAAATCCTTCAGGGGATTGAAGAGGAGGCAAGGAGCTTAGGCTATGCAACCTTATTTTGCAATACCGAGGACAATCCGGCAACCGAGAAAGAATGTTTAAACCGTCTGCGCAATGGCTTTGCCGACGGGATTATTATTGCGGGAACCGGGTATAATAACCGTCTGCTGCGCGATATCCAGGCCAGCGGAATTGCCGTGGTGCAGATGGTTCGGCGGCAGGAAAAGCGGCTGAGCAGCATAGTTGCCGACTATGAAGCCTGCGGAAATGACGCTGTCCATTTTCTGTACGAGAAGGGCTGCCGGGAGATTGGTTTAATTAACGGATCGTTGGATTTAGCACCCTATAAGGGCCGCCACGACGGCTATTGCAAGGCGGTAAAACAGCTGGGATTAAATGAATATCTCAGCCAGTCGGATTATCCGGTAAACAGCTTTGAACACGGCTACGAGTGCGCAAATCAGCTTTTAGACGATGTTCCGAAGTTAGATGCGATTATGGCTGCCGTGGATATCCAGGGCCTGGGGGCTATCCGTGCGCTGACCGAGAGGAAGATCAAGATGCCGGAGCAGGTAAAGCTAATCAGCCTGACCGGACATGCCGTAGGAAGGATGCTGGAAACCTCGATGACCTCGATGGAAATGCCGGCACATGAGATGGGAAAGAAGGCGGCGCACATGGTTATTGACGAAATCAACGCCCCCGCCGACCAAAAGCCCAGCACCCAGCATGTAAGTTTTGGGACGGTTTTGGTGGAGCGGGAGAGTACGTGAAGATAATTTGCAGGGATTTTGAAGCGGATAGGGATAATGTTTTTCTTGTTCGTTCGGCAAAAAGCAACCACATCCTTATTATGGAGCGGTTGCTTTTTCTTAAATAAAATGGTTATAAAACGGCGATAAATACCCTGATAAAAATCACAGCCCCTAATCCGCAAACATCGGTGTGGAAAGATAGCGATCCCCGGTATCCGGCAGCAGGGCGACGATGGTTTTTCCCTGGTTTTCGGGGCGCTTTGCCAGCTCGATTGCCGCCTGGAGGGCTGCGCCGGAGGAGATGCCGACCAGCACGCCTTCGATTTTTCCCATCTTTTTTCCCGCGGCAAATGCCGCTTCGTTTTCTACCGCAATAATCTCATCGTAAATTTTGGTATTTAAGATTTCCGGCACAAAGTTAGCGCCGATGCCCTGGATTTTGTGGCTGCCGGCGATGCCCTTGCTTAACAGCGGTGAGGAGGCTGGTTCTACCGCGACCACCTTGATTTCGGGGTTTTTGCTCTTTAAGTATTCGCCCACGCCGGTAATGGTGCCTCCGGTTCCTACGCCGGCAACGAAGAAATCAACCTTGCCGTCGGTATCTTCCCAGATTTCCGGCCCGGTTGTGGCTCTGTGGACGGCGGGATTTGCCGGATTGACAAACTGCCCCGGAATAAAGCTTTCGGGAATTTCCCTGGCGAGTTCTTCGGCTTTTTCGACGGCACCGCTCATTCCTTTAGAGCCCTCAGAAAGGACCAGTTCGGCACCATAAGCTTTCATTAATTGCCGGCGCTCCACGCTCATGGTTTCCGGCATCACGATAATAATGCGGTATCCCCTTGCCGCTGCAACCGAGGCAAGGCCAATCCCGGTATTTCCCGAGGTAGGCTCGATAATGACCGAACCGGGTTTTAATTTTCCGCTGGCCTCCGCCTCGTCAATCATGGCTTTGGCAATACGATCCTTTGCACTTCCGGCGGGGTTAAGGTACTCCAGTTTAGCGAGGATGCGGGCATTTAACCCTTCCTCCTTTTCCAGATGAACCAGTTCGAGCAGAGGAGTTTTTCCAATTAACTGATCTGCAGAAGTATAGATTTTGCTCATAATTCTTCATCCTCCTGATAAATTTTTCCATTTCACCTGTCTTTGATTATCATCTTATGGCAGACGAACTTGTTTGTCAACCCTGTATCAATGGATGTGATGCATCCTTATATCAATATATGTATACGTGATTCATCCTCTCTGTTATTTGTCCATTGCCCACCTATTAACCATGTGGTATAATGGGTTTATTTATGGAACTGCGGGTTCGCGGATGAAAAACTCCGGGAAGGTGCATTGGATAACAGGAGGAACGTTATGCTGATTTCAACAAAAGGCCGCTATGCATTGCGGGTGCTTATCGATCTTGCGGAACATCAATCGGACGGTTATATCCCGTTAAAGGTGATTGCCAGCCGCCAGGAGATTTCCGAAAAATACCTGGAAAGCATTATTAAGCTTCTGGTCAAGGCCAGGTTTTTGTATGGGCTGCGGGGCAAGGGCGGCGGTTATAAGCTGACCATGGAGCCGGAAAAATACACCGTAGACGCCGTGCTTCGTCTGACCGAGGAAAGCCTTGCTCCGGTATCCTGCCTTGAAGAGGACGCCGATCCCTGTCCGCGGGTGGCAGACTGCCGCACGTTTTCGATGTGGCAGGGACTGGATCGGCAGATTCACGATTATTTAAGCAGGTTTACCATCGCGGATTTGATGTTGTCGAAAGAGCTTCCCTAACTTATTTTTAAATGAAAAGGTTAAAAAGCAAAGTTAAAGGGTAAGGTTATCTACGGCGCGGAAACCATTCTCCAAATCGGCTAAAATATCGTCGATATGTTCTGTGCCGATGGACAGGCGAATGGTATTTGGCTTAATGCCCTGGTCGAGAAGTTCTTCGGCGGTAAGCTGGGAGTGGGTTGTGGTGGCGGGGTGGATAACCAGGCTTTTGACGTCGGCGACATTGGCAAGCAGGGAAAAAATCTCCAGATGGTCGATAAAGGCGTGGGCTTCCTTTTGTCCGCCCTTAATCTCAAAGGTGAAGATCGAAGCGCCGCCATTGGGGAAATATTTCTTATATAATGCATGATCCGGGTGATCGGGCAGGGACGGGTGGCTGACATGCTCGACTTTGGGGTGGTTTGCCAGATAGTCCACCACTTTCCTGGTATTTTCTGCATGGCGCTCTAGGCGCAGGGAAAGGGTTTCTACGCCCTGTAAAAGCAGGAAGGCGTTAAACGGCGAGATTGCCGCCCCGGTATCGCGGAGCAGAATGGCGCGGATATAGGTGACAAAAGCGGCGTCTTTTGCTGCCTCGGCAAAGGAAACGCCATGATAGCTGGGATTCGGCTCGGCAATCGCCGGATATTTTCCGCTTGCTTTCCAGTTAAATTTCCCGGAATCGACGATAATCCCGCCAAGGGTAGTGCCGTGTCCGCCGATAAATTTGGTGGCGGAGTGGACGACGATATCTGCGCCGTGTTCGATGGGCCGGATCAGGTAGGGCGTGCCAAAGGTATTGTCAATGACCAGGGGAAGGCCGTGCCGGTGGGCAATTTCTGCAACGGCGTCGATATCCGGGATATCGCTGTTTGGATTTCCAAGGGTTTCTAAGTAAATGGCCCGGGTATTTTCCTGAATGGCATCTTCCACCTCTTCCAGGTTGTGGGCATCGACAAATGAGGTCGTAATTCCATAGTGGACAAGGGTGTGCTCCAAAAGATTATAGCTGCCCCCGTAAATCGTTTTCTGTGCGACAATGTGCCCGCCGTCCGCCGCCAGGGCTTCTATCGTATAGGCAATGGCTGCCGCCCCGGAAGCAAGGGCCAGGGCCGCCGTCCCGCCTTCTAAGGCTGCGATGCGCCGTTCTAAAACATCCTGTGTGGAGTTGGTCAGCCGCCCGTAGATATTTCCGGCGTCCGCGAGGTTAAAGCGGGCAGCGGCATGGGCAGAGTTTTTAAATACGTAGGAAGTGGTCTGGTAAATGGGAACTGCGCGGGAATCCGTAGCCGAATCCGGTGTTTCCTGTCCAACGTGCAGCTGAAGAGTTTCAAATTTGTATTTATTCATGGTGTTCTCCTTTGGTGGTGTAATACTTTACTCTGCTAACAGGTTATGGAAATGATAACACTATTTACCTACTATGTCAATAGGTTTATAGAGAAATAAAAAGAAATAAAAAGAAGAAAAAAAGAAGGAGGATGAGAAGATTGGATTTTCATCAGTTAATAAAGACAGAGGACTATGATTTTTTACGGACAAATAAGCGTCTGGGAAAGCGGCTTATGCTGTTAGGGCCGGGGGGAAGCTATGCTTACGGGACGAATAATGAAAACAGCGATATCGATATCCGGGGGATTACCTTAAATCTGCCCTCCGACCTGCTTGGCCTGACAGAGTTTGAACAATATGAAGATGCAAAGACGGATACGGTGATTTATTCGTTTAATAAAATGGTGCGCCTTCTATTAGAATGCAACCCTAACACCTGCGAAATCCTTGGTCTTAAAAAGGAGCGCTATATGGTGCTTTCGGATTTGGGCAAAGAGCTTTTAAACGCCCGCTCGATATTCTTATCAAAGCGGGCGGCAAAATCCTTTGGCGGCTATGCCAGCGCACAGCTTCGCCGTCTGCAAAATGCCATTGCCCGGGATTCCATGCCCCAGAGGGAGAGAGAACAGCACATTCTTCGTTCGGTGAACAATGCCCTGGAGGATTTTTCCCGGCGTTATGCCTCCTTTTCTAAGGGGAGGATTCATCTGTACATCGATAAGGCAGAAAATCCCGAACTGGAAACCGAAATTTTTGTGGACGCCGATTACCGCCATCTTCCGCTTCGGGATTATGAGCAAATGTGGTCGGTAATGCATAATGTAGTGAAGGATTATGAAAAGATTGGAAAGCGCAACCGGAAAAAGGATGATAACCACTTAAATAAACATGCAATGCACCTTATCCGGCTTTTTATGATGGGAATTGATATCCTGGAAAAGGGGGAAATCTGTACGTACAGGAAGGATGATCTGGATCTCTTGCTGACGATTCGTTCGGGCGGCTTTCAAAAGGAGGATAAAACCTTTTGCCGAGAATTTTACGAGCTTTTGGCTGAGTATGAAGCGCGGCTGGAAAAAGCCACAAAAAACAGCATCCTCCCGGATAACCCGGATATGGATAAGGTAGAGGCATTTGTGGAAAGGATGAACCGTATGGCGCTGGAGATAATGGGATAGAGAGATAATGGGATAGAGAGATAACGGGATAAAGAGATAATGAGATACAAAAAGATTGTTTAGAAATATTTTATAAAAAATTAGCACTCGATACTTGACATGGCTAACAATAAGTGTTATATTACGCATAGAACAAATAAAACAACTCAAACAATGAAAGAATAAAAGGAGAGATGATTATGTTAATGCCAAGTATTTTCAGAGAGAGTTTATTAGATGATTTTTTTGGAAGTTCTTTTCCGCATTTTGGTGTAGAGCCGGGAAGGCATGAGATGATGAAAACCGATATTAAAGAAACCGCACAGTCCTACGAGATGACCATGAACCTGCCGGGAGTGAAGAAGGAGGATGTCAAGGCAGAGTTAAAGGACGGCTACCTGACCATTCAGGCTTCATCGAATACCGAGAACAATACGCAGGACGACGACGGAAGATATATCCGCCGCGAGCGCTACATGGGTTCCTGCAGCAGAAGCTTTTATGTGGGCGATCAGGTAAGCCAGGAAGAGATTAAAGCCAGGTTTGAGGACGGTACGTTAAAACTGGTGATTCCAAAGAAGGAAGCAAAACCCGCGGTAGAAGATAAAAAATATATCGCGATTGAGGGGTGATAAATACAGAATTTGACAAAAGATTGGATAAAGGATAATGGTTAGAAACTGACCGTAAGAGCCGCTGCCGTATGGAGATTGCAGCGGCTCTTTTTTTTGGCAAGAAAGCAGGATAAAAAGAGGGATGAAAAAATGTATTTGACAAACATATGTTCTTGTGATAAAGTAAGAAAAAATAAAAGAACACATGTTCGGAGCAAAGGGGAGGAGCGTATGGATTATTATATTCGGATTGGTGATGTTGCTGTTCCTGTATCGGAAGAGATTTATAAAGTCTATTGTCAGGGCGACAGGAAGGAGCGGTATTTTCGGGAAGGCGATCGGAGGAATAACACCTTTTTTTATGATGCCCTGGATACGGAAGAATTGAACGGCAGTGAGATGTTTTTTGACCCGGATGCAGATTCCGTGGAGGAACAGGCAGAGAGGAACTGTCTTCTGGAGAATCTGAAGACGGAAGTGGAAAAGCTTAATCCCGGGGAAAAGGAACTGTTAAGCCGCCTGTATGTTTACGGAGATTCCCTTCGGGCGCTGGCGCGGGAAAAGCACATTCCGGTGACGACGCTCCAGTCCCGGCATAAAAAGTTATTGCAGCGTCTGAAGAAAAAACTGGAGTGAACATTTATAAGCAGTAACGAGAATCAGAAAGTGTGAATAAGACAGGGCGGCAGGGAGAGGAAGCGGGGCGCGGGAAAAAATATAAAATATAAAAAATATTTCGTACATACGTTCGGTTTATCGGATGAATAGTAGAGGAGGAAATCTTATGAAGAAAGCATTACCCGGTTTAGGTCGGTGGCTTGTGAATCTGTTTCTTGTACTGGCTTTACTTTTGGCGGCAGCGGTGTGGCTGCCGGAGGCATTCCACATGAGGGCCTATGTGGTGAAAAGCAGCAGTATGGAGCCTGCGATCAGGGTAGGAAGTATTATTTATCTTCGTCCGTACCGGGAGGACGAGCCGGTTTGTCCGGGAGATATTGTCAGCTTTCCGGCGGGAGGGGCGATGGTGACGCACAGAATTGTTTCGGTGAACCAGGAAGAGAAAACGGCCGTAACGAAAGGAGATGCAAATAAAGTTTGTGATCCCGAAACACTTCCTCTGTCAGCCATCGAGGGAAAAGTAGAGTTTCACCTTCCGCTCGTAGGTTATTTACTCCTTCGGAAATAGATGATGCGATAAGTTTACCGTGATTTGTGTGCGGTAATCAAACATGAGCAGGAGGATGTGGATGAATGAGAACATGGAAAAAAAGCAGAAATGGAAAAATAAGCTGAAGCTCATGGCGGCTACGGCACTGATTGTAATGCTGAGCCTTGGCGGAACTTTAGCCTATATGACCGATTACGAAGCAGCGGAAAACCGCTTTACGGTGGGCAGTGTGGATTTTAACCTGTATGAAAGAAACTGGGACGGAGAGCGGCCCGACGGCACTTACGCAACATCGTCCGACGCCAGTTCCTCGAATGCCAGTTCGTCGGATGCCAGTCCCTCGGATGCGCTGGGCATTGAGCAGGCCAGACATATGTATGCAGGGATGGAGATTCCAAAAGATCCGGCAATTAAAAACAACAGTAAAAATGATGCCTATGTAAGGATGACGGTAAAGGTTCCTGTGGCAGAAATTGTTACTGCGGCAGAGGACGGAACCTTAAATGCAGGAGGACAGGCAGTGGAAACCCAGCTCTTTACCTATCAACTGAATCCGGAATCTGGTATGCGCCGGTTATCCGGTACACCGGTGAGGGAAGGGGACTTCTATGTCTATGAGTATATTTACACCGGAGGAGGTTGGGAGGAAATCCCCGTACCGGCAGGACACGATATTCCGCCGCTGTTCCACACGGTGACCTTTGCCAATATTGTCGGAGGTGAACTGAGCGAAAGCACGGAATTTATCCATGTGGACTTTAAGGCGATTCAGTCCGGCGGTTTTGCATCTCCGGAAGAAGCCTGGGCCGCTTATGAGAACCAGGGACAGCCATAAGGCTGGCCCGGGTTTCCGGGCGAAATCGGCAGCAGAGGTCAGCGCAGCAGGTGTGCAGACCTACGTGAACAGCAGCAAGTCGTAACAAAAATATTACAATTTTATTAAATCCCATTGTTTTTTCGTTTTAATCGTATTAGAATAGAGTCAATCCATTGGAACAATAATTATGTATCAGATCCCGGGTACAGGGAAGCTGGTCAACAGGGAGGCTCTATGTTTAAGTCGAAGAAAAAGCTGGATACGGTGAATACAAGTATCATTAATACCATTATTGGAAATAACTCAAAGATAGAAGGTGTGCTGTACGCTTCGGATTCTACCCGGGTAGACGGTGTGCTGCAGGGAAAGATACTTTCAGAAAGCTCCGTGATTGTCGGGGAAAGCGGTATCGTGCGGGGAGATATCCAGGCTGTGGAGATTCTAGTCGCGGGAACCGTCTATGGAAACCTGACCGCAGAGCAGAGAATTGAACTGACGGAAACCGGATGTGTTCTGGGTGACCTGATTACAAAGACCCTGGTTATCGACGAAGGTGCATCCTTTAAGGGAAATTGTATGATGGAGGTGATGGAAGACCGAAAGGCACCGGAGAATTTCAGTGCAGATTTTCACGGAAAAGCTTCCCCCGGACAGGAAAAGGTGAAGAAGGAAGCAAAAGGCAAAGAGGGGCCAAAAGAAGTAAATGAAGTGGAAAAAATTTAAAAAAGAACGGATTTCATTAAATTATACCGTTATGCTGCTTCCACATTCGCAGAAAAAACCCATTCATTTTAAAACTCCGGTATGGACTTTTGGCCTTTTCTTTCTTGGACTGCTTATCTTAAGCGGTGCCTGCCTGTTTTTTGCAGGTTCGCGGGTTCAGCTTAAGCAGGTGCAGGCAGAAAAAAACCATCTTGAACGAGAATGGGAAAAGCTGGCTGCACAGAAGGAGAAAGCGGATAAGGAAAACGAAGAGCTGAAGCAGGCAAGAGAAAACCAGGAGCAGGAACTAAAAAAACTGGAGCAAAAAACAAGAGAATCCATCAAAGAACTTGAAGATTTGGTTGAAAGGGAAAATCAAATCCGTCAGGAATTAGGGCTGGGGCAGGTTGCCGGGGCAGGAAGTTTGGGTGCAGAAGCCCTGCCGCAAAACCAGGAACAGGAGTCGTTAGAAGGTCAGGAAGCCGGGGCCGTGGAAGGCCAGGATGCTGATTCCGGGGAAGCCGGGTCCATGGAAGGACAGGATGCTGATTCCGGGGAAGCCGGGTCCATGGAAGGACAGGATGCTGATTCCG
>CAMNRM010000075.1 GCA_946553025.1 uncultured Clostridium sp. | reverse complement strand
AAGCAGTAAAAAGAGGATTGATTTAGAGGCTATCCACCACAAACTTGGAAGAACCCGGATTTGACGAATCATCAGCTGTAATTTGCAGCGTATAAAATCTTCTTCAGAAAGTACCTCAGAAATGTTCAGTCCAAAAGCCTGTCCTTTCTCTGCCTCAAATGCAAGAATATCCAGCAAATCCTTTCCCAGCATCATCCGAACATAGGAATGAAGCGCATCCTGACGTCCGTTTTGGCTATAAATCGTCTTTCGGGAATCTTTTTCTTCCGAATGGCGGATATATTCCTCCAGGCATTCTTTTGCCTCGCCGGGAAGATACTGCAGTTCCAGGCAAAGGGACTGTATAACTCCCATCTTACTGTTGGAAATATCATCCAATCTTAAAGGATGTTCCACAATATAGCGTTCCATCGCTCTTTCTATGCGCCGGGTAAACAATCCCCTGGCAGCAATCCGGATGTCTTCCTGAGCGCTCTTACCTGTAACCAATACCTCGTCCTTTTCTTTCATCCGGCCTTCGGTTTCCTCTACCCACTGCTTGCTGTTCAGCTTTTCATAGCTATCAAAAAATAAAATCTGGCCAAACCCTTCATTTCTGCGGATACCAAGTCCTTCCTCTTCTAATGCAGCAAATTTCTCCGCCGAAATTTTCTCTCCCCCTGATGTTTTCAGGCAAAATACACTTCCTGCCTCATACATCACGGCACTTGGAATAGCTCCCTTCCAGGAACGGTTATAGCCCATCACATCCGTCACGGAAGCAGCAGATCTTACTTTTTTTAACGAACCGCATCCCAGTTTTTCTGCCAGAATATCCAAATCCAAACCACATATCTGTCCATATCGGTTCCGCATAGTCATATTGGACAAAAGAACCAGATAAAATTGATCTCGGTCTGCCTTTGTCCTCAGTTTAGCATAGGGAATTCCTTCCTTTACCTCCGCTTTAACACATTTGCAGGCCCCATAACCACTGGAACGGTTACTGCCAAGATAAATCATATCCGAAAACAAAGGTTTTATCTTTTGAATAATTTCCTCCTCCACACAGTCATCGAAAGTAATATAACCATAAAAATATTGTCCCTGACAAATATACTGATTTCGGAAAACGGTTTTCTCTCCTTCACGTCCCCGGTTAATATTCAGTGTTTCCCCCAATTCCACCTTTTTGCAGAGAATACAATCTTCCACCGGATAGTTATAATGCCCCAGTGCAGCCCGCTTTGTCCCTGAAGGAACTTTTCCCTTCACGACCGCATTTTCAATGGATTTTACGCCTTCACAGGCTTTCTTATCCTCATTGAAACCCTTTAACGCCGGAATAAACTCCAGATCCTTTTGTTCTAAATGTATCTTTAAATACATATTCATAAAATGAATTTTATCTGAAAAAAGCTGTTTCTTTATCGCTTCAAAAGCCTGTCCTTCCTGGCAAAGTGCATGAATAACCAGGCCCCGAATCGTACTGCCGGGAATATACCATAATGTATTTGACTGTCCGTGCTGACTGGTATCATCATTACTAATCCTAAGAGGGGCCATTGTACAAAGTTCCAGTTCTAAATACCGCATGATTAAACTTCCTCCCCACAAATCCGTACTTTTCCAAAGCCACGGCTTCTCATGCTTCCTACCCACTTGATCATCTGCAAAGCCTCTTTGATCACAGGAGCATCTTCCTCATGGCAGGTACATTTTCCATAAAAATGCAGACCCTTTTTAATACATCTGGCCGAGCGCAGGGAGCCTTCTCTGGCAACTCCCCCTTCCAGGCTGGTAAATGTCCTGAGATAAGTAAACATTTCCGTCACTTCCTGAGGAATAAGTTCTTCTTTTTGAATAATCTGAATAACCTCCGGATGAAGGCACAGGTCAGAAAATATTAATTTTCTTGGATTAATCAGGATATCCGAACGACTATCTCCTAAAAGTACTTTTACCATTTCTTCTGCTTCCTCTGCTGATTTTCTCTCCCACGCCAGATAATTGATAAATTCTTCCCGAAAAATCCCCTTAAATGTACTCCCTTTCAGATAAGGAAACCCCCATGAATCGGTTTGCACACTGATATCTTCTCCACCCGGTACATTCATTCCATTTCCAAATATTGTATCTGATTCTAATTTCATATGCACGATAAACTGCATACTTCTCCTCCTTCGCCTGTTTATTATCAACATCCGCCGCCAAACAGGCAGCATACATTCGGGACAGCCAATTTATTCATTCAAAGGGACAAACGTATCAACAATTTCTATCCCGTCAAAAAACAACGAACGTTTCCTGCCATCACTGGTTTCAATAAAGGTCATTCCTTCCAAACCTTTTCCGGTAAACAATTTGCTTGTATCCAGTTCTTTATAAACACCTTCATATCCGGTTACCGCGAGTTCATTTAACAGATTACTTTTTCGATAGTACTCGGAATTAACCTCTCCTTCTTTTAAGGCTTCCCGAAATTCTTTTAATTTTCCTCTGGCATAAGAGAATTTCTCCTGCTGAATTTGTTTTAAAAAATTCTTAAAATTCTCATATCTGCGGATCGGCTCTTTTTTAAGTACATCCGGTTCTGCCCAGAGGAGATAAGGCCGAAGCTCCAGGAAATTTTCATCTGCAGTGCGATAATTTTTTCTAAGTTCTTCTATCGAATCCGTCAATTCGCCAAATTCAATATGCCAGTCAATCGCACAGGCTTTCACCTCCTGCCCGTACTCGGCAATACTTTTCTTGGCATTGGAACACAACATCTCCGCAAGCTCATAAGCCTTATAAAAAGGATATTTCTGATGGACAATAGCTACTCCTGCACAGGCAGTATAATTCTCATGAGCCTTTGCATTGCTTTTCTGCAATAATTGTTCAATAAAGATTCTTGCCGCCTCCAGGCCAATTCTTCCTTCTGCCACAAAGCAGACATCATCACCTGCCAGGATAATCTTCCGCACAGGAAAATAATTTTTCTTTAAATCCAGCTTTTCTGCTGCCCCATGTTCCAGACTTTTTGCAATTCTTTCGGTCATTTCCTGATAAGAAGCTTTAAACTGCTGATCAATACTCTCACTAAAACATTTTAATATCGCTTTATAGCTTTCCCAGGACTCATTTTCATATTTTTTTCTTAAGTCTTCTACCCGTTTTCCCATAGCATTGCCGTCGATGTGCACGACCGCAATAAAACTGGAACGATGTTTGGAATTGCCCAGTTCTTCAAATTTTGTCGGCATCTGATATCCAGCGGGTACATATTCATGTTTGTGTTTATCTTTGTCCTGATCATCACTTACCTTTTCTGATTGAACTAACGGTTTTGCCTTCCTGGATGAAGACTCTATCTTCTCCACCCCAAAGCTTCCCTGTACAAAAGATGCTTCCCGGAAAGATTTCTTTGTTTCCAGTGCCTTTGCGAGTTCTTCCAGATTTTTCCCGGGTGTAAATTCGTCATTGTACTTCTCCGTCTTAATAAACAATTCCAACCCTGGAAAATCCTGCTTGGCTGCCTTGGAAACTGCATAAGCAAATTTTTTTGCCTGTTCTTCACCGTCAAATTCCAGAACCGTATGTCCGCCCCCGGAGTACACAAGGTTAGCCTCTTCTAAAAACGCTACCCCTGCTTTCTTGGCTATTAGTGCAAAATATTGCGGATCTGTTACCTGGCATATATTTTCCGAACAACGAATATTGTCCTTAAGCTTGTTACTTGAAAAAATATAAGCCTGCTTCTGTGACACTTCTAAAATCATTAAATACCGCACGATAATTTCCCCCTTCAATCGCTGATTTTGTATGGTTGATCCCTTCTTAAATTAATGATTTTACCTGTTCAAATTCTATCTTCATACAAATACCATTCTTCTTTTCTAACTGTTCAATAGCCTTTCTTTCATCTTCCTGTGCCTCTTGCTCACTGGCATTTAAGCCTGGATACAACAAAAAAAGTCAGCGAAAATTCACCCTGGCATAACACAGCTTCCGGTTTCCATTCCAGTATCTTCTGACAATATGCTTCTCCCAATGCTTCAATATCCCGTTCTCCCGCATTTGGATAGACATTGGGAAAGGGCAAATCTACAATCTTTCCGTACTGGTGAGCCGCCTCTATTTGCTTTTTCTCCCAGGTTTCCGATGGATGATTAGTAAAATTTACAAACACTTTTTCCATGTTCTGTCCCTTCTTAAGAATCTATCCCCAGTTCACGCTTAATCTCTGCCTCATCGGTAATTCCCAGTTCACGTTTGATTCCTTTAGCCAGAACACCGGAAAAATTAATATCCTTTCCCTTTGCTAACTGATCAAGCCACTGAGGTATAGTCACCGATTTGCGCACATAGATCTCCTTTGTTTTACTTTGGAAATAAGGAAGCCATACATGAACATACACTGCTCCCAAAACTCCTTCGGTCGGATTGGGCAAAGGTTTATTCCTGCGCTCACAGTCAATAATCTGCAGTGCCAGTGTTTCCTGCGCCGCAGTAATAGCCTCCTCAGGATTTTCTCCATAAGTTTTTACATGAGGGAAATCCAAAAAAGACACTTCAATAACATCGTCCACTTTTTCAAATTTTGCAGGATAAATATAATTCTCTTTCATTTCCGACCCCTTCGACACGCATTAAAATATTTTTTATATTTTGTATTATAATGCGCATTACTTTTCTTGTCAATACTAAAACCCCAAAATATATCTCTATCTTTCAGCAAAACGCAACAAGCACTTTTAATCAGCAAAAAAGCCCTGAGAACACCAACATCCTTCTCAGGGCTTTTCCTGTAACATCTATAATTTATTTTTATTTTTTATGTTTATCTTCCTATTATTGAACAAATAAACCAATCTGCCTACAACCTTACATCCCTAAAAGCGACGGATCAATTTCCTGGTAGCTGTCTAAGTCGGGGGTGGTAATTTCTACAGGCTGTCCGATATTATTATAGGTCGTATTCATGGTCATATCCATGCTTACACTCTCGGCACCCATCGTCATATCCATGGACAGCTTCATGTCTACCTTGGAAAAATATCCGTCTTTATTCACGGTTGCTTCTCCGCTCACTTCTTTAATCGTATAGGTTACGCCTTCCATACCCGGCATAGAAGACATCGAAGCCATAACTTCCTGTACATAAGAATCCATCTTGGATGCATCCGCCGTGAAGGTAAGAATCTGGTTATCGCCGTCCTTCTTTACCTTTACTTCGCTCAGATAATCGGTTTCCACAGCACCTCCGCCCATGCTCTGCTGTGCGGTTTCCATCATGGTTTCCAGATCCATCGCATACTTGAACTTCTGTCCGGCTGCTTCCATGTAATAGTAGCCGTTCTCATAGTACATCTTCGTATCAATATCCTGTCCGGCCGTGCTGGTAACACCCTCGGCATAGATACGCATGTTCTCGGAATTAATGGCATCCATCTTCATATCCATGTTGCTGGAAATATCCATCGTTTCCTCGCCCTGCTTCATCGTCATATCCATCGTATAGGATACGTCCAGAGCCGTAAGTTCCTGTGTCTTTTTGTTTGCTGCGTCATAGACAGCTTTTCCGTCCTGTCCCGCGCCGCAGCCGGCAAAAGTCAGCGCCATGCAGGCACTGAGTACTACAGATAAAAATTTTTTCATAATTCCTCCCTTTTCCTCTCCGAGAATCTTTTCTTTCTCTCTTTTTTCTTCCTGATGCCGAATAAATTTAGCGGAAATGAATTTTCAAACACGCCCCGGCACCATAACCGATTATACTATAGTACAGGGTAAAATTCCAGCCTTTTTTTCTTACAAATTTACTTCTTTTTCTTTATTTTCCAACGTTTTGTAACGATTTTTGCTCTGTTTTTGATCGTCAGTCCGACTCCGGAAAGCGACAGATCTCTCACCCCAATATCTTTATCCCGTGCATCATAATCTGCTCAGCTATCTGTGCCAGCTCCTTAGGACTTTCCTTCATCCCGTTCTGAAGCCAGTACGTCACAAGACCAAGGCAGCCGGACACCACGAAGGCATTAAAGGCATCAAAAAGCTGGGAGTCCTGGCTGTTAAACAGTTCAAACCAGTCCTTTAAGCATTTTTCCCGAACCCTCTCCTTTACCTGATTGACAAAATTCAAATCTCCGTTTTCCCCCAGAAGAATCTGTACCATCTCCGCATTTTCCTGTACACAGACAAATAAATCGGTAAAAATCAGCGAAAGCTTCTGGTGCAGATCGGAAGCCTGATACTTCTGCAATGTGCCGTCGAGTTCATCCAAAAGTTCCAGTTCCACTTTTTCCAGTAAATCAAAAACATCCTTATAATGAAGATAAAAAGTTCCGCGGTTTAAATCCGCCATCTCGGTTATCTCCCGCACCGTAATCTCCTGAATCTTTTTTTCCTTTAATAAAACAGCCAGACAATGCTGCAGCTGCTGTCTTGTTTTGCGCACACGGCGATCTAATGTTTCGTTCTTCATCCCATCTTCCACCTTTCCTGGAAACTAATTCTAAAATTTTAATTAATAATGAACAAATATTACATTTTTGTTGTTTAATATACATTGCAATGATAATTGATTATTGCATTGATTAACTGACACCAGTATAATACATTATAGTCAATAAGTCAACAGTTGTCTATTATTAATTTTAAGTTCATAAATCATCTGCGGATGAAAAATCACCGTGAAGATGTGAACAGTAATGATGAAAATAAAAAAGGAGCGGCTTACCTTATGAAATGGAGAAAGAAAAATAAAAAGGAAGTAATGCAGGGCGACTCGGCAAACAGCCAAAACGCACAGCAAAAACAAAACCGCCGGATGACACTGCCGGAATTTATTGCCAAAAAGAACCTGCTGATTGAAAAAGTATTTATCGTCGCCGTGATCTTCTGCGCCATCTGTGCACCCTTTGTCGAGGTCAACTATGATTTGACGGAATACCTTCCCGACTATGTCGATTCCAAGGCCGGCTTAAATTTAATGGAAGAAAAATTCGGCTATCCGGGCACGGCAAGGATTATGATTGAGGACGTCACCCTTTATGAAGCGAAACAATACAAGGATCGCTTAGAGGCCGTGGACGGCGTGGATCAGATTCTTTGGTGCGACACCGCAGTGGATATCTACACCTCCAGCGAATTTATCAACGAAAAGGATATCGAGGATTATTATAAAGACGGTTCTGCCGTGATGGATGTCACCTTTGTGGAAGGAGATGCCAGCAAGAGAACTTCTGAAGCTATCGATGAGATGCGGGAAATTACCAGCGATAAGGGGTATTTCGTGGGCATGGCGGTACAGAGTAAGTCTTTAGCGGAAAAGGTTGCCGAGGAAATGAAGCTGATTTTAAGTCTTGGCGTTTTCTTTATCTTCCTGATCCTCTGCATTACCACCACGTCCTGGTTTGAGCCGGTGCTCTTTTTATCCGTAATGGGCGTGGCCATCGTCCTGAATAAGGGAACGAATATCTTTTTAGGAACGATTTCCTTTTTAACCAACAACGTCGTGGCCGTCCTGCAGCTTGCCGTTTCGATGGACTATTCCATCTTCCTCCTCCACGCCTACACCCGCTATAAAAATGCAGGCCAGGATCAGGAAACGGCACTGACCCATGCGATTGAAGAGGCGTTAAACTCCATCTTAGCCAGCAGCCTTACCACCATCGTCGGCTTTTTGGTCTTAACCGTTATGAAGTTCAATATCGGCTTTGACCTGGGGCTTTCTCTGGCAAAGGGCGTCGTATTCAGCTTAATCACCGTGCTGTTTTTAATGCCGGCGTTAATCCTGAGGATGTCGGGTTTAATCGACCGCTTCGCCCACCGTTCCTTCCTGCCGGATTTTAAGCGCTTAAGCCGCGGAATCTGCAAAATCCGTCTGGTGGTCTTAGCCCTTGTTCTGGTCTTATTCCTGCCCATGTACCAGGCGCAGAAAAGAAACAGCTACCTGTTTGGAAACTCGGCGGTAGGTGCCGGGGAAGGAACCCAGGTTTATGAGGACGACCAAAAAATCATAAAAATCTTTGGACGAAGCAATATGATGATGGCGATTGTCCCCGCCCAGTCAAATGTTACCGAAGCCCGGTTCACCGAACGGCTGGAAGAACTTCCCTATATAAAATCCGTTCGCTCCTTGGCGGGAACCCTTCCCCAGGGCGTACCGGAAGAATTTCTGCCGGAAAGCATAACCGGACTGCTACATAAGAACGGCTACTCCCGCATCCTGATCTACACCAGGACAAAAGAGGAAAGCCCCTTAGCCTTCCAGTGCGCGGATGAAATCCAGTCCATCATCAAGGAATACTATCCGGAAAACTCCTATCTGGTAGGCGGTACGCCTTCCACCCAGGATATCGAAGCCGTGATTACCAAAGATTACGCGCTGGTCAATATCCTCTCCATGCTGGGCGTATTCCTGGTGGTTATGCTGACCTATAAGTCCCTGGCCATTCCTTTGGTCGTTATGATTCCGATTGAGGTTGCCATCTACTTTAATATGGCGGTTCCCTACCTCGCCGGAGAAAAGGTTGTCTTTATGGGTTATGTTATCGTCAGCTGCATCCAGCTGGGAGCCACGGTAGATTACGCGATACTGACGACCAGCAATTACATTGACGCAAGAAAAACCATGGATAAGCACGAAGCGGCCTCCTTCACCCTGATTCGCAGTATCCCGGCAATCTTAACCTCGGGATCAATACTGACCATTGTAGGCTATGTGCTTTACCATATCTCTTCCATCAGCGCCATCGGCGATCTGGGCCATCTGATTGGACGGGGCGCGTGGATCAGCGTACTTTTGGTACTCACCCTTCTGCCCGCCCTTCTGGTCCTGGTTGACCCGCTGCTGACCAAGAATGAACTGGCACGGCTGATGGAATGGCATGAGAAACGAAAGGCTGCAAGACGCCGCCTGGCGGGGGCAGTTATCCACGGAAAACCTTTCGGAAAACGGCAGAAGGTCAGGGTATCCGTTTCCGACCAGCAGGCCGCACCCGAAGAAGCGGAGCAAAAACCCGCAGAACGCAGACGCCACCAGAGGCGACGCAGAATCAGCAAGGAGGATGTTCACTATGAAGGTTAATATAGAGAAAAAAAAGAAAAGGACGGGAAAGTCCAAGGCCGTTTTGCATCAAAACCTAAAAAACCGGATTTGCCAGAAAACTGCCATTGCCCTGATTAGCGCTGTCCTGTGCCAGACCGCCTTTCTTCCGGTGCTTGCCGCAGAACCGACCGTCAGCGTGGATGAAACCATGTATGTCAACTTAGACCCCTACGGACGCCAGGAAACCGTCAATGTCGTCAAGGGCGTTACCACCAATGGGGTAAAGCAGTTCACCGACTACGGCAATTACAGCAAGGTCATCAATATGAGCAGCCATGTGGAGCCTGCACAGAGTAACGGTCAACTGAACTGGGATTTATCCGAACTGGGTGCCCGCTTCTACTATCAGGGAACCATGGACGCCTCCAAGGTTGAACTGCCCTGGACCTTCGACGTCAGCTATAAATTTAACGGCAAGGAGGCAAAAGCCGAAGATCTGGCAGGGGTTTCCGGTTTAATCGAAGTCCATGTGGAAGCTGAACCGAACGATAAAGCCGCCGCCTACTACCAGAATAATATGATGCTTGCCGTGATGATTCCCGTCGATATGGACTCCTGCTACAGCGTGGACGCCCCCGGCTCGCAGATGCAGACCATGGGCGAAACCACCGGCGTGGTCTTCACCGCATTGCCCGGGGAAAAAGGGGATTTTACTGCACGCATCGGTTCCGACAGCTATGAATCCATCGGCGTAATTATGATGATGCTTCCGGGGACGACATCCTCTTTAGAGCATATCAAAGATGTCAAAGAAGTAAAAGATACCTGGCGGCAGGCGGGAACGGATATGTACAACAGCATTGACGCCATGCTGGCCTCCATGGAATCCATGCGTTCGGGGGTGCAGACCGTACAGAACAGCCTGTATTCCTTAGAAGCGGCAAGAAGGACATTCAGCACAAACCGCCCGGCTATCGAAGCGCAGAATGATATTTCCATCGAAGCCCTGGCAGCCCTTGCCGAGCAGAGTGCGGCGATGGTTCCCTACTTACAGACTGCCAAAAACAGCGCAGAGGATATCAACACCAATATGAACGCGCTGGTCAAGACCCTTGGCAGTATGCAGCTTCCCCTGCAGGATTTAGATGAGCACTTAGACACCATACAAAACGGAGTAAGCCGTACAGAGGATAACCTTCCCGGACTGGAATCCGCTCTGATGCAGGTAATTACCTTAGACACCCAGCTTCAGGCCCAGCAGGCCACGATTTTAATGACTTTAGCAGGGCTTTCCCAGAGCAGCATGGAGGGCGATATCGATAAGGACGCCGACTATTTTGCCGACGAACAGGCCCTGGCCTACGCCAACGCCATGATGGCGGCTTCCGGCTTAGATAAAGACGACCCGCAGCAGGCCGAACTCTATGAACAAAAATGGCAGGAAATCTATGAAGCTGCCTTTAAGAAATATTATAACGGTTATAAGGACAATGCCTTAGGCCAGCTTCAGGCAGCCGTAAGCGGCATTGAAAACCCGAAAAACAACCTGCTGAAAAAGGTCGATGCCTTACAGACCTTAGCCAGCCGCAGCAATTCCCTAAGTAAATCCGCGCAGACCCTTTTAAAGGGAACAGATAAGTCCATTGACAGCATAAGGGAAATGATGGTGGAAGCCGACAACTTAATTGACGATGTGCGGGATTTGCAGGAAACGATGAACCTGTATTATCCTTCGCTTCAGGATGCCTTAACCGACAGCCAGGAACTTCTCAACCGGGCAAATAACGGACTGAACCAGGCCGTTGCCTCGATGACCATTATTCAAAATACGTTAAAAGCATCCACACCGCATCTCGATGAAGGCAGCCGACAGCTTTTGGAGGGCAGCCAGAATCTTTTAGACAAGAGCCTGCATGTGCTCGACAGCACGGGAGAAATCCGGAAAAGCAGCGGGGTAATGAAAACGACGCTGGATGATGAACTGGATAAATTTGAAGAAGAAAACCGCTTCCTGGAAATGGACCCGGACGCGCCGATGCTCTCCTTAACCTCCAGCAAAAATCCGGAACCGCACAGCCTGCAGATTATCCTGCGGACAGCTGAAATCAGCCTGGACGATGAAGAGGCGAAAAGCGCAGTTGTCGATCTGGAAACCGAAGAAGCACCATCCAATCCATTTGTGCGGATGTGGAGGGTGCTGGTGGATATGTGGAATGCGGCGATGGGGGTTTTTCGGAACAGGTAGTTTATTTATTGTTATTAGCTTTTCTGCTGTTTTCTGTTTATGCCGTAAGATCCAGATAAATACCCTTCTTTACCGGCTCCTGCTGATAGGTTTCCGGTGCAGATCGGAACACCGTCCGGGTGTTTCCTCCCGCCATAAAGGTTTTTCCGCACTCCGGACAGATGCCCGTGCGGTAACTGACAGACTGCGAAACAATTTCCTTATCTTCCTCGAGAGCCTTCAGCCTTGCATGAGCCACATGTTCTGCCTCATGCGAACGGATCGCAAAGGCTGCCCGTTCCGGGCTGATGGTTGTCGGGGTTTTAAAGGAAACACCGGGGTCATTAGAACCATCCTGGTACTTTCTGTTTTTGCAGGTCTGGCACTCGTAGGTGTCAAAATCACCCTTTTTTGAAACGCTGCGGCTTCCGGGAAAAATCTCCTCTGCGGGCTGTGTTTCTCTCTGTCCCTGAACATTTTCCTGCCCCGAAACCGCCCTTTGTCCCAAGACTTCTCCCTGCCTGTTCGCTAAAGCCATGAAACGGCTGCCGTTCATCGACTGCGCATATAAGGCAAACTGGCTGATTGATGGAAAATAACTCATAAATATACCACCTTCTTTGTTATTTATTTTCTGTACTCAACAATTATACATTCATGTTCTTTCGTTTTTCTGTTATAATTTACTCCAATCAAAAGAATATTACTCTGATATTCTTCCAAACTTTTACAATATTCTTTCTTTTTTAACGGAACGAGGAGTATAAATAGAGGGTTCTGTATCAAATGAATGACCATTATACCAGTGTTTGACTCCTTCCATTTCCATTCCATAATCTGCACAAAGGCTCTCCACTTCCTCTTCGGTAAATCCCACATAAGAGGCTAATGATCCTGGTTCCAGCATTGTATATTCATCAAACGTTACTATTAATCTTGTCGGATTTGCGGCGTTTGCTCTGCGCCTTAGAATTCAAATACATCTCATGTTACTATTAATCTTGAAGAAATAACAAAATATATTTATTCCAAAATGTTCAAATACATCTCATGTTACTATTAATCATATTGTCACGGTATCAATGCCGGAGGAAGTGCCGTTGTTCAAATACATCTCATGTTACTATTAATCCACCACCTTTTAATATAATAATTTTCTGAAAATATGTTCAAATACATCTCATGTTACTATTAATCTTTTTCTCTTCTTTTTTATTTTGTTTTTTCTATTTCGTTCAAATACATCTCATGTTACTATTAATCACAAACATCTATTGCTATGAAGAGTGCAAAGGGATGTTCAAATACATCTCATGTTACTATTAATCGAAAAAGATATGTTAGAATAGACAAGAGAAGATATCGTTCAAATACATCTCATGTTACTATTAATCCTTCATATTTCCGTCCTTTCCCTACCCTAGTATATCTCAAAATCCCTTATTTTTCAACATTTTTTTCATATTTTACCAACCGCACTTCCTTTTTTTCAATTTTTCACTCTAACGCCCAAAAACCCTCATGTTTTCAAGCTTTTTCTATAATTTTCTTCCATAACGCCTGGGAAAATTCAGAGAATCAGGCTTTCTCCATTTCCCATTTTTCCATTTTCTAAAACTTCTTCTCCAAATACACCATCATTCATCAGTTTTATAATGCAGATAAAATCTACCCTTTTATCAATCACCTTTTCTAATTTTGCCTTCAATTTTATCAATTTCGATGGTGACATTTCGCCTCGAAATACAGATTTTTGAAAATAAGATAAATATTTCTTACATACTTTAAATAAACACCTTTTATACTCTTTTTTCTCCCACATCATAAAATAAAAAGACATAATTATAACTCATTTTTTCTGCATCAATAACCTCCCTTTAGATTAAATCAGCAGTTATCTGCAGTGCATATTTTTTAAAATTCTCTTTCCTAATCCCATTCCTCTTTCTCATCTTTCTTACTCATACTCACCAATGATACTTCCTTTTTGGATGATATGCTTTTCAGCCTTTTTCAGAAAACTTTTTTTCATGGAATTAACACTTATGTTCATTTCACAGTCTAAGGAATAGACTGTAAAACGGTAAGTATGCTTTTTCCCTTTCGGTGGCTTTGGCCCCGCATAGCGATGAAGCCCGTACCCTATTCCTTGACAGGCATTCCCCAACACCGACACGATCTTGCCTGCCGGAATGTTTCCCTTTATTTTATCAGCAGCAGGAATATTCCAAATCAGCCAGTGCGTGAAGTTTTTAATCGGATGCGATATATCTTCCAAAGTAATAGCTAGAGTTTTTGCTTCTGATGATAAATTTTTTATGACAAATTCCGGCGATATGTCCTGCCCTCGACCTGTATATTCGATTGAGATTTTCCCTCCGTTATCCATACCGGCACATTCAAATTCCAAAACCGTATAATTCATAATCCCTCCAATTATCTTTAATCCACACTTCGGCATTGTAAATCCTTTGTGCTGATCAGCATATTTTAATCACAAAATTTCATTTTTCCATGTATCCAAAAAGCAAACAGAATAATCATGTTATGTATCAGATTCCATTTCAATGGCTCTTTTTGCCCCTAGTACAGATAAAACGGATTCAATTTTTGTCGGTTTTATACCTATCTGCTCAGTTAAAATATCTAAATCCACATCATCTCCTGACATGTAAAAGCTAACTTTCACTTTAGGTGTCAACACATTTGCCTCCCGTTATTTAAATAATCCCGTGTGTACTTGTATGCTACTATCTTTAATAGAACATTATCAATTCATACTCACGTCATTCGTTATTCTCTAGCTATATAAACTTCATAACTATTAGAAATAGCTTCACGAAGCATACTACATATCAATGTTAATATTTCTGTAGCTTCGTCACATAACCTTCCCATATTCCAAAAATTTCATTATCTTTTTCTTTCCTGCAAAGAAACTGAATTTCAGGTTCTCCCTCAAAACCATTATAATACCTTTTATTAACGAATTGCATCTTACTCATTTCCATTATGTAATCCAAATTCACCCCCTTCATATTGAGCAGTATTTTCTTTATCATAATCATCTAAATCTTTCCCAAAAACACATGCCCCATAATTCTCACCAAATCCTCTTATGACCTTCTTATTTATTCAGGGTAGATCGATGTTATCTCACCATTTTCATAATACTATCTTCATGTAACTCCATAATTATCCACGCCTGACCATTCACGTGGTAATACACCATCAGGAAATCAACTAACTCCTCTATTTATTTATGTCCACATCTGGTACCTTCCAGTTATTTTTTCTAATATGGTCAATAAATTGTTCATCCAATTTTATATGATAGTTTTGCAAATAATAAGATAAATCGGAGGGCCATATCCACTCTCCATCAGTTAATATTTCCAAACTTCCAATTACCCCTTTAGATTCATCCAACACATCGCAAACCACACCTGGTGTAATACAAAAAATCTTTCCATTATTTAAATAATTTATTATTTCGGGTTCTTTATCTAAAGTATTTTGACCAATAATTTCTTTTATAGATGTCGCATTTTTATCTCCATGTGCCAATTCTTTAAAAAAGCCGACTCTTTTCATAATATTTATGTCCTTCTTGATATAAGCAATTAAATTACACTACCAATTTTTTTGTTTATCCACATATTGTAATCAAAATTATCCATTTTATAACTCTCACCGCATGGATGCTTAATAACAAACTGCAATGTTTTATCTTTGCCTTTTAAATTTAATTGTTCCATGGTGCTGAAACCTCCGTCCGGTTGTCAGCCAAGCCTGACACGCTCAAGAAAATTTTCATATTCCTGCTCTAACGGTATTCCATAAGGATCACCCATGGCATTTGCCGCCTCAATCGCTTTTTTATATAAATTCCCGTATCTGCTCGATTGCGGCACGTTTTGAAACTCTGCCTTTGCCCAGTTCCACAAGTCGGCTCCTGCCTTAACATCCTTGGCTGTAAGTTCAAAGCAGACTTCCAGGATATCCTTAAACAGCCGCAGAGTTCGGATCTGTTTATAATCCGTAGTTTCTATTACCTTTTTACAAAAACAGAACGCATTTTCATAATCCCCCATAGCTAAATAATACCTGATCAGGTTTTCATACCCGGAAATAATATCTCTCGTACTGCTGTTTTCTGCTGATAAAATCTCTTCTAGCTGTTCCCGGTAGAGCCCTTCATTTTCCGTGTCCCTTCCAAGAAACGTATTAAAATCAATCAGCATCTTGCGGTCAGATCCTGACCATTCTGCGGTATTTTTCTTCCACACATCCACCAGGACACCCATCACATCTTTATATTCCATTTCCTGACACAGATAGATGCAGTCCAAAATGCTTCTGCTCCCAAGGTCATCCCCCACTTCTTCATCCGGATCATAACCGCAGGCACAATCAAAGTTCGCATTCTTTGCCCGTTCCAGCAAAACCGTATATTTACCATCCGCATTGTATTTTCTGATAAGATGCGTCAATATCTGCAGCGTACTTCCTATTCCCTGAAAAGAATTTCGCTCTCTGTCTTTCAGTTCTTCCTCAAAGAGGCAGACAACCACATCTTCATCTTCAATATGGCAATACAGAAGGTAATATGCCAGACGCAAACGATTCGTATAGTTCTTATCATCCGTGCCCCACTCTCCGTTTTGAAATTCCTTATAACAGACCATGTGGTTATCCCCTTCTTTCAAAGCGCGATAAACGGCCTGCTGCTCTTCTATTTTGGATTTTAACTGTTCAAATACCTCAAATTCCATAAACCCTCCTTACCTTTGCAAAATCTTTGCCAGCGCCTGATAAATTTCCTCCGCAGTTATTTAAAGCTAACCCGAAAAAGATTAAATACTAAGTTCACTTAAAAATGCCTGAATATAAGGAAGCGCCGCTCCGATGGAAATGTTGTGTTTTGGCATTTTGCTGATAAGAAGGAAATCATGTGCTTCCGTAAACGGTGTCATCTGCTGAATTTGATCATGAATAAAGGTAATATCTTCCTCGCACAGGTATTGTGCAAGATATCCTCCAAGGATAAAATCGGTGTCGTAAACCAGGTGGAGAAGATTAATGGCTTTTGCCAGGTTTGTAAGAAAAATATCCCAGCGTTTTAAGGCAGAAGGCTCTTTCTGCCTTACCTTTGCGAAAAAATCTTCCGGTGTTTCGGATTCTGGCAGGAGTGAGGTTAAGGACAGCAGTGTTTCCATACAGCCCCTTCGGCCACAGTAACATTTAGCACCATCCGGCTGCATCGGTATGTGCTCTATCATAGAACTGTGACCATGCTTTCCTGTTACTATCTCGCCCTTCGCTATAATGGCTGCTCCAAGATGTCTGCTTAAGGAGAGATAAAAGGCATCCTTAAGTTCAGGGGAGGACCATAATTCGGAAACGGCAGCGCTGTCCGCATCGTGGATAAACGAACAGGGGTAGGGAAGATGCCGGGAAAATTCTGCGATGGAAAGCCCGGTGCATGATAATATTTCCCCATAGAGTATCGTCTGTCTGTCCGGTGTTACCAGCCCCTGCATGGCAAAACCGATACCAAGAATCTGTTCCTCTTCTGCTTCAAACGAATTTTTAAATTCAAATATCTTATCACACACAGTTTTAAAATAAGAACTGTCACAGGTAAATGCAATTTTATCGTTCCTATGGCTGATCTTTTCGCCATACAGGTTGACAGCAATCATCTTTACTTCGTTCTTTAAGATTTCCACGCCAATACTGATACGGTAATCCGGGACAATGGAATAGGCAGCAGCTTTTCTGCCGACAAATTCTGTATCGATCAGCCCGCTTTTTTGAATCAGCCCGTCGTTTTCCAGGGCTGTTAAATTTGTTGTAACGGTAGGGCGGCTCAGGTGCAGGTTATAGGAAATATCTTGTTGAGAAACATTTCTGTTTTCATAAATATAATCATAGATAAGTCGGCGGTTATTCTGCTTAATCTGATTCGGCGTAATGCTTTTTTTCATATTTCATTCCTCTATTTTACAAAATTATTTGTTAAAATTTAATTATATCACAGATAACCCATAAAAATCTATTGGATAATTTGCATGATTTTACAAGTTAAAAATTGTGGATTATTGCATATTGACGAAATGCGTTTCTGTTGTTATTATGTAATTGCAATTTGATAAATCATTTTACAAAATCATCTTCAAGAAAGGAGAGCATCATGGGAATTATTGAAAAAATGAGATTGGACGGAAAGAAAGGGTTTGTAACAGGAGGAGCAAGGGGAATCGGAAAAAGCACAGCAAAAGCATTTGCAGAAGCCGGTGCAGATGTGGCCATTGTGGATTTGGATTATGCGGAGGCAAAAAAGACCGCCGATGAACTTGCAGAGAAAACCGGTCAAAAAGTGATTGCGATTCAGACAGACTGTACCGATAAGAACCAGGTAGATGCAATGGTGGAACAAGTTGTCAGGGAGCTGGGAGGACTTGACTTCTGCCATAACAATGCAGGGATCTGTATCAATGCACCGGCAGAGGAAATGACCTATGAGCAGTGGAACAAAGTGATCAACATCAATCTGAACGGAATATTCCTGACGGATATTGCAGCCGGAAAGTATATGCTGGCACATGGGGGCGGGTCCATTATTAACACGGCTTCCATGTCAGCGCACATCGTCAACGTGCCGCAGCCACAGTGCGCATACAATGCATCCAAGGCAGGCGTAATCCAGCTTACGAAGTCCCTGGCCATCGAATGGGCAAAGCGCGGTGTCCGTGTAAACAGCATCAGCCCGGGATACATCGGGACAGAGCTGACTTTAAATTCACCGACTTTGATTCCGCTGATTGAAAAGTGGAACGCGATGGCTCCTCTGGGAAGAATGGGAACGCCGGAGGAACTGGAGTCCATCTGTGTATATCTGGCCGGGGACACCAGCAGCTTTACTACAGGTTCGGATTTTATTCTTGACGGCGCATTTACCTGTTTTTAAAAAAGGCATACCTGCCTGTACATGCGGCATTCGTGAAAGATTCTGCGGATGCCGCAGACAAAAGAAAGGAGAAGCATGGACGCAAAAAGATTAATTGTAAATGGAAATACCGCATTGGGGATTGAACTGGGTTCTACCAGGATTAAAGCCGTACTCATTGATTTTAAAGGTCAGGTTCTTGCCATTGGGATTCATGACTGGGAAAATTCTTTTATTGATAATATCTGGACCTACAGCCTGGAAGAGATTCATACGGGAATACGCAGATGCTACCGTTCCCTTCGGGAAGAGGTGGAAAGAAAATACGGCGTTTCCCTGCAAAATATTGGTGCCATTGGTATCAGCGCCATGATGCACGGATATATGGCATTGGATAAGGACGGAAAACAAATCGCTCCATTCCAGACGTGGAGGAATACAAATACACAGAAAGCAGCGGATGAACTGACGGAACTGTTTCATTTTAATATTCCGCTTCGGTGGACAGCCGCACATTTATACCAGCGCATTCTTGATCGGGAAGAGCATGTGGAAAAATTAGATTATGTTGCTACGCTGAGTGCATATATCCATTGGAAACTCACCGGGAAAAAGGTAATCGGTATTGGAGATGCCGCCGGAATGTTTCCTATTGATTCCAATACCCACGATTATGATGCCGGGATGGTAAAAAAATTTGATGCCCTTCTGGAACCGTATGGATATCCATGGAAAATGAGGGATATTTTCCCCAAAGTTCTCGTGGCAGGGGAAAATGCGGGAGTGCTGACAGAGGAAGGGGCGGCATTTTTAGACGAAACAGGTTTTCTCCGTGCAGGGATTCCGATTTGTCCGCCGGAAGGGGATGCGGGAACCGGTATGACCGCGACAAATTCCGTTGCTCCGGGCACGGGAAATGTATCCGCAGGCACAAGCACATTTGCCATGATCGTGCTGGAAAAACAGCTAAGCAGGGTTTACCGGGAAATTGATATGGTGACCACTCCTGCCGGTTTCCCCTGTGCAATGTCCCATGCCAATAACGGGACTTCCGACCTGAATGCCTGGGTGGAGTTATTTAAGGAATTTGCAGCTTTGATGGGAATAAAGGCAAAAACGGGAGAACTGTTTGAAAAACTGTATACGAATGCGTTAAACGGCGACCCGGACTGCGGAGGGCTTCTTGCCTACGGCTATTATTCCGGCGAAAATATTACCATGCTCAATGAAGGGCGGCTGGCGTTTCTGCGCACAGCGGAAAGCCGGTTTAACCTTGCAAACTTTATGAAGGTTCATCTCTACACATCCCTTGGAGCCGTAAAGATGGGGATGGATATACTGATGGAGGACGAGAAAGTAAAAGTAGAACGGATCATGGGACACGGCGGCTTTTTTAAGACCAAAGGTGTCGGGCAGAGATATCTGGCAGCGGCAGTTAATGCGCCCGTAACGGTGATGGATACGGCAAGTGAGGGCGGCGCATGGGGCATTGCTCTGCTGGCGGCATACATGATCAATAAAGAAACGGGTGAAAAACTGGAGGACTATTTGGAAAAGCGGATTTTTGTGGAACTTTCCGGGGACACCATCATACCCTATGCAGAAGATGTGGAAGGTTTTCGGGTTTTTATGGAGCGCTACAAAACAGGGCTTGCCATTGAAAAAGCTGCAATTGAAGCAATGAACTGGTAGAGAAAAGGAGAATGCTATGGGAAAATGGGGAAAACGCATAGGATACGGAATAGGTGATCTCGGATGCAATTTGGTTTTCAGCACAATGGCGTCCTATCTTATGGTTTTTTATACGGATGTGTTTGGGATTACAGCAGCTGCCGCCGGAACAATGATGCTGGTGACAAAATTTATCGATGCGCTCACGGATACAGGAATGGGGCTGATTGTAGACCGAACCAACACGAAATGGGGGCAGGGACGACCTTACTTTGTCGTGGGCGCTGTGCCGTTTGCCGTCTTTACTTTTTTGACGTTCTATATCCCGGGCTTTGGCAGCAGCGGCAAGCTTATCTGGGCATATGTGACCTACTGCCTTCTCTGCACGGCATACACGGTTGTAAATATACCGCTTAATACCATTGTTCCAAGGCTTACTTCGGATATCCATGAGAGAAATGTTCTGGTTTCCACAAGAATGGTCTGCGCAATGGCCGGGACAGCGATTGTAATGTCGATTACGGAGCCGCTGGTGCGCTTTTTTGGCGGAGGAAATGAGGCAAAAGGCTATCTTATCACGATGACCGTCTATGGAATTGCTGCGATGCTTATCTTTTTTGTGACCTTTGCCAGTACGGAAGAAGTGGTTCCCCCCACCGTCGAGCAGAAACATTCTTCGCTGAAAGAAAATTTCAAGGGACTTACCGGACAGGCATGGATATTATTTTTACTGAATTTGTTTTATTTTTCCCTTTACGTAGTAAGAAGTACAACGGTTATTTACTATTTCAAATATAACCTGGGCAGGACAGAATGGCTGTCGCTGGTAGGAATCCTGGGCATTTTGTCAGGACTGCCGATGCTGCTTTTGCTTCCGGCTCTGGAAAAAAGATACAGCAAGAGAAACCTGATGTTTTTCAGCATTATTTTGTACATCGTAGGTGATCTGCTTATTTATATCGGGCGAAACCAGACGATGTGCCTGTTAGGCGGATTGGTTATCACAGGGCTGGGGATTTATGGAATTTTCGGGCTTACCTTTGCCATGCAGCCCGATGTTATTGATTATTCAGAATATAAGAAAAATGCAAGTGTAGCCGGTCTGATTGCAGCATTTCAGGGATTTTTTGTAAAAGGCGGAATGGGATTAACAAGCTTTATCATTGGTGCATTTTTAAAAAACGGAGGCTATGTCGCCAATGCGGTTCAGACGGAAAAGGCCCTTTCTTATATTGAAATCTGTTTTATCTGGATTCCGGTTATTTTATGTATACTTATTGCAGCACTTACCTATTTTTATAAGCTGGACAGTCTGCGGGAGAAAATGACGCATGAACTGGATGCCCGCAGGGAGAAACAGGCCAATGGAATATAAAGGTGCAATTTTGGCAATATCAAAGATAACACCTATTAACAATACGAAAAAAGCAAAACGCAGAAAGGAAGTAGTGTTCATGAAATTTTTTATCGATACGGCAATAGTAGAAGAAATCAAAAAGGCAAACGATATGGGGATTATCTGCGGAGTGACGACAAACCCATCTCTGATTGCAAAGTCCAAAAGGAATTTTGCAGAGGTCATTAAAGAAATCACGGAGATTGTAGACGGACCGATCAGCGGGGAAGTAGGGGCGGCTACACAAGATGCCCAGGGGATGATAGCGGAAGGACGCGAAATCGCAAAAATCCATCCCAATATGATTGTAAAGATCCCAATGACATCCGAGGGCTTAAAGGCAGTAAAGCAGCTTTCTTCGGAAGGAATTAAGACAAATGTTACCCTTATTTTTAATGCAAACCAGGCGCTTTTGGCTGCCAGAGCCGGGGCATCCTATGTTTCACCGTTTCTTGGACGCCTGGATGACATTTCCGTTCCGGGAATGGATCTGATCCGGACAATTGTCACGATATTCCACAATTATAATATCCAGACAGAAATTATTGCGGCATCCATAAGAAACCCGATTCATGTCATTGACTGTGCACTGGCAGGAGCAGATATCGCAACCGTTCCCTACAGTGTACTTGAGCAGATGACAAAGCATCCTCTGACCGATGCAGGAATAGAAAAATTTATTGCTGACAGCATGAAATAAGAATCGGGAAATGGAACTGCTGCATAAGGTGCGCAATAGCTTCTGTAAGTTCAGGGAAAGGATTAGTGTGAAAGAAAGTAGAGGACAGCCCAAAAATGGGCGCACTTCACTAAGCT
>CAMNRM010000074.1 GCA_946553025.1 uncultured Clostridium sp. | reverse complement strand
AAACGACTCTCGGAAGCCGCATAAAATAAGGCTTTGAGATTCCGAGAGCCTATTAAAGCATCAGGGAGGAAAACATGCTTCTGGAATTACAGGTAAAAAACCTGGCATTAATTGAACAGGCCCAGGTGGAATTTGGTGAAGGTTTAAATATTCTTACCGGAGAAACAGGAGCCGGTAAGTCCATTATTATCGGTTCAGTGAACATGGCACTGGGGGGAAAAGCCTCCAAAGACAGTATCCGGCAGGGTGCTGACAGTGCCTATATCGAGCTTTTATTTTCTGTGGGCAGTGATGCGCAACGAGAGGCGCTCAAGGCGATGGAGATTTTTCCGGCAGAGGATGGAACGCTGATTATTTCCCGGAAAATCCTGCCCACCCGCAGCGTTTCAAAAATCAATGATGAAACCGTCACCACTGCAAAACTGCGTCAGGTGACGGCTCTTTTGATGGATATTCACGGGCAGCACGAGCATCAGTCCCTGATGGATATTCATAAGCATCTGGAGATTCTTGACGCTTACGGAAAGGGGAAAATTTCCTCCTGGAAGGAGAAGATCCGCCAGGAATATCAGGAATATCGAAAGCTTAAGGAAAAGCTTTCTTCCATGGATACAGGACAGGAAGATCGGCTGAGAGAAGCAGATTTTTGCCGGTTTGAAATAGAAAATATCGAGGAAGCAGCGTTAAAGGAAGGGGAGGAGGAGGAACTCACCGCCAGATACCGCAAGCTTTCCCATGTGCAGAGGATAATGGAAGCCCTTTCCTCTGCCTATGAGGCATTGGAAGGCGACAGTCTGGGACGTGCTGTCCGGGATGTGGATCAGGTTGCGGGATTTGATGAGGATTTAGCACCTATCCGGGATCAGCTTCTGGACTTAGAGGCATTGAGCAATGAACTGGGGCGTTCGATTCAGGAGTACATGGACGGCTGTCAGTTTGAAGAGAGCGAGTTTCGCCAGATTGAAGAGCGCCTGGACGTTATCCGCGGGCTGCAGGCCAAGTACGGCCCGACCATTGCCCAGGTGTTTAAGGTGCTGGAAGAAAAAAAGAAACGTCTGGAAGAATTGGAAAATTATGATGAAATTCGTGAAGAATTAAAGAGAAAGGTCAGTGAGGCGGAAAAGGTTCTTGCAGGGGACTGTGAACAGTTATCCGCCATCCGAAAGGCAGCGGGGAAAATCCTTGCCGAAAAAATCAAGGAAAGTTTAATTGATTTGAATTTTTTGGAAGTCGAGTTTGTGATGGAATTTCGCCGATTGGATCACTATACAATAGAAGGATTTGATGAAGCCGAATTTTTAATTTCCACCAATCCGGGACAGCCCGTAAGACCGTTAAAAGCCGTGGCTTCCGGCGGTGAACTTTCCCGGATTATGCTGGCAATCAAGACGGTGCTTGCGGATACCGATGAGATTCCGACCCTGATTTTTGATGAAATTGACACGGGAATCAGCGGAAGGACGGCGCAGAAGGTGTCGGAGAAATTAAAAGAAATTTCCCGGACGCATCAGGTGATCTGCATTACCCATCTGCCGCAGATTGCCTCGATGGCAGACAGTCATTTTGAGATTGCAAAATCCATTAAGGGAAAGGAAACGGTGACGAATATCCGCCGTCTGGGAAGAGAGGAGTCGATTGACGAACTTGCAAGGCTCCTTGGCGGTGCCGAGATTACCGAGGCGGTGCGCAAAAATGCAAAAGAGATGAAGGAATTGGCAGAACGCGCAAAATAAGTCGGTAATGGTTTTTGTTTAAAGGATTATAAAAAAGAAGATGGCCAATACTAATCGTGTAAGCAGATTGTGCTGCACGATGGGCATATGCTTACAAACTTGTGGGAAAACTAAGACTACGAGGAGGTAAGGAAATGCAGGATGTCAGGCCAAACGTGAATAAGATAACCAAACAACCGGAAAAAAAGAAGAGAAAGAGGAGGTGGTTTTTCAAAGGAAGTCTTCTTGCCGCGGCGCTTTTCTGCGGGTTTATGTTTTATTATCTGGAAAAAACCGTTCCGGATCGCTTAAATATCGTAGCCGGGGAAGAAGAGCAGATGCAGCTTCCCGTGCTTTTTGAATCGACCTTAGTGATGAAGGACGCGGAAGTTTCTTTGGGAGATTCTTCCAATATTCCCTCCAACCAGATCCGTATTTCCGGCAAAGAACCTTTTCAGATGCTGGGAAAAAAGCAGGGAAGCTATCAGATGGAGGTCAAGCTTTTCGGCCTGGTGAAAATCAAAGACGTGCAGGTAGACGTCGTCGATGAAAACTATGCCGTTCCCTGTGGGATTCCTGTGGGGATCTACTTAAAATCCAATGGTATCCTGGTGATTGGAACAGGAAATTTAATGGGAATCGACGGAATAGAAGTCGAACCGGCTTACGGTGTTCTGCGATCGGGGGATTACATCGAAGCCATTAACGGTCATCCTCTCTCCAGAAAGGAGGACCTGGTGCAGGCCGTCAACCAGACCGGGGGCGGACGGGTAACGCTGCAGATTCGCCGGGGACAGGAAAAAATGTCGGTTTCCATGAACCCCGTGGCGGCAGAGGACGGAACATATAAACTGGGGGCATGGGTGCGGGACGATACCCAGGGAATCGGAACCATGACCTATCTGGACTTAAACGGACATTTTGGGGCATTGGGCCATGGAATCAGCGATACCGATACCGGGGGCGTGGTGGAAATTACGGAAGGAAATCTCTATGAAACCCAGATTATGGGCATTGAAAAAGGAAGCGCGGGAAAGCCGGGGGTGATGAGCGGGGTGATTTTCTATGGCTCTGCCTCGGAACTGGGAAAGATTGATGCCAATACCGAAACCGGGATATTCGGAACGGCAGGAAGCACACTGCGCAGCAGGATTAACAGTGAAGCCATACCCATAGGCTACCGCCAGGATGTCCATGAGGGAGCAGCATTTTTGCGAAACAGCGTATCCGGCGAGGTGAAGGATTACCAGATAGAAATTCAAAAGGTGGATTATTCCAGCAGCCATCGGACGAAAAGCATTGTCTTTAAGGTTACCGATCCCGAACTTCTGAACTTGACCGGAGGCGTGATCCAGGGCATGAGCGGGTCGCCGATTATTCAGGACGGGAAACTGATCGGAGCCGTAACCCACGTATTCGTGCAGGACTCAACCAGGGGGTATGGGATATTTATTGAGAATATGCTGCAGCATTAGAATAACCTTAGAATAAAAATTTCAGGGACCAGTGTAAGAAAAATATTACACTGGTCCCTGTTTTTAAAGATTATTTTTGGCTGTTCCTATTCCTTAATTTTGTGTGTGGGGTACCGTTAAGGAATAAGGATAATTAATAAGGTTCATGATGATTTGTGCAGCCTGTGCACGTGTGATCTGTCCCTGGGGATTCAGACTTCCATCTTCAAAACCGCTGACAATACCATTGTTCATTGCCCAGAGCATTGCGGTCTGGCTGCTGCTGACCTGTGTATTGCCGGTCAGGGCGTTGGCATTATCGGTGGAATCGGATGGGATACCGGAAGCCACAGGAGAACCCATATAGTTCCAGAGTGTTGTAATCAGTTCTTCGCAAAGAATAGCACCGTCTGGATTAATCCCGGCATTCATGCCCCGTGCAGCCGCCCATTCCATGCCTTTGGTGTACCAGGCTGTGGCGTTATTTATTTCGGCAGCGTTATTACTTGTATTTGCGTCTGCACCGGTATTCGCTTCTGTGCCGATATCTGTTTCTGTTCCGTCAAGACGGGCCAGAGCCGTGAACAGCATAGCATTTGTCATAGGAGCGTCAGGAGCAAATACGGTTTCCTCTGTATTATGGAATAATTCTCTGGCGGAAACAAAAGCAACTGCATGTTCAAACGGACTCCCGGCAGGAACATCTGCAAAACTCTTGCTGTTATCTACGATTTTCACTGTAGCCCCATCGGGGAGAACGGCTGAAATACCGTCTGCGGTTAAAGCAGAGTTTGTAATGATCTGTGATGAGCCATCCTCGCGGATGATAACGGCTACCGTGCCGGCAGACGGTGAAGATACGGGAATGGCTACCTTTGCCGGAACGCCGCCGGTAGAAACCGTAATCGCCGGAGCAGCAGCTGCGTTCTGGGCGGGTGTAACGGCTGAAATCGGCAGGGATACAACTCCACCGCTCTGCTGGGCAGTACTTATCGCCGAAACAGACAATTGAACACCGATTGCCGCATTCCCGGAAGCATCCGTAGAACTTGTAGTTACGGTTCCGTCATTATGGGTAACCGCAGTGACGCTGGAACCGTTGGCAAGACGATTAATTGTGGTACTGTAAACTGTAGTATTTGATTTTCTGGAATAGTTATGCTGTCTGCTGCCGGAGCCGCCGGAGCTGCTGGTTGTATTGCCGGAGGTGCTTCCGGAGCCACTGGAACTGCCGGAGTTATCGCCGGAACCGCCGGAGTTGTCACCGGAACCGCCGGAATTGTCACCGGAACTGCCGGAGTTGTCACCAGAACCGCCGGAATTATCATCGGAACCGCCGGAGTTGTCACCGGAACCGCCGGAATTGTCGCCGGAACCGCCGGAATTGTCGCCGGAACCGCCGGAGTTGTCGCCAGATCCACCGGAAGAACCAGTTGCAGGAATAGATTCTGTCTGACGATAGCTGCAAACCGTACAATCCCGATGCCTGCTGCCGTTTTGGGAAGCTGTGGCATTTTTATCGATTATCCAGTTGCCATAACTATGATTGCCGTAACCATTTTTATCCCGGTTGTTGGATATCGAACAATCGTCTTCGCATTCATGCCAATGGCTGGTTTCATCAGAAGTCCATGTTGAGGACCAGTTGTGCTTGTGGTCATTATCGCCGTCACCATCACCGGTATTTGGCGGAGTTGTTCCACTGTCATCCTTATCCGGAAGGTCACCAGGATCGTTCGGAATTGGAGCGAAGGGGTTGTCAAATGGGACGTTGAAACTTACTGTTATTCCAGCTGATGTTAAGGAAGATTGCAGCGGTGGAGTCATCATGTAGTTCCATTCTGCTTCACTGCCACCAAAGGATATTTTTAGAGCATTGCACTGGGTAAATGGAAGTTCACCAATTTTTTTTACGCTTGCTGGAATATACAACGTGGAAAGCGAGGAACAGGTCATGAACATGTTATCACTAATGCAATCTGTGGTTTGAGGCAGTGTTACAACTTCCAAACTCCAACATTGGGCAAATAAACCTGCACCCAGAGTTACTGTTCCAGTGCCAGGTATAAATCTTACACTAGTCATTTCTTTACAACTCATAAACGCTCCATCACCTACCGATGTAATACTCTTCGGAAAATCGATGTGGGTAAGACTCATACAGCCACGGAAAGCATTATTTCCGATAATTTTTATTCCTTCAGAAACCGTTACCGAAGTAAGGTTTGCACAACCATGGAAAGCATCATTCCCGATTTCTTCAACTGATCCGGGAACTGTCATAGAAATCAAACCAGATTCTTCAAAAGCGTTTTTAGCAATTTTCTTTACACCATCAGGAATATAAATACTGAGAAGGTCATTGCACTGATTAAATGCGTAGCTTCCTATGCTCGTCACACCTTTATTAATAACAACTGTGTTGAAGCTGTATTTTTTCCATGGTGCAGAATCAGCATCATAATCAGGAATAACTCCGTTGCCGGAGATGGTTAATACCCCTGTATTTGTCAGTGTCCATTTCAGGTTTCCTGCATTTCCATTCTGAACTTCTTTTTCACCTTCTGAGTCATCTGGGGAAACATATCCTGCGGGATAGCGAGTGATAATATGATCGGCGGCTTCAACTTCAGAATCGCTCATTGCGCGTCCCCAGTGAACGGACTTATTGTAGTTTGCTTCTGCGACGATTACGCCTCCTGTGCTCTTTTTCAGAACAATTACACTGTGGCTGTTGTTCTTTACACGCAGAATATCGCCGACTTTTACATCCTCAAATTCAAAGTTGCCTCTTGTGATTGCCCTTGCAGGTAAATTACCAAAGGCTTCATCGCTGAGAATAAAGGCAAAGGCTGAACAGCCTACGCCGCTGCTTGCTCCGAAAATCTTTCCGCCATTCCAGCGATAGGCAGGCTCTTCTCCTTGCGTTCCATAAGGTTTAAAGTTCGTCCATTCCATGCCTTCGGGATACGTATCCTTTAAGGCAATCATGGCTTTATAGGCTTCCTCATAGGTTGGAACATCTCCTATTGCTCTGGAAAGCTGGTTGACGGATGCAGGATCAACATAACCACATATACTGCATTCATTGTCCTCATCATAAGTGTGCTTTCCATAACCGTCTTTTTCGCTGTTGTCTGTAACTGGGCAATCTTTGTTGCCGCATTCATGCCAATGCCCGTTTTCATCATAACTCCAGTCTTTCGACCAGTTGTGGTCGCAGGAATCCGATTTAAGATCTGCAGACAGTTCATTGTCCGGATTTACAGGGGCTGCGGACGGTTCGTCAGCGGGGCTTTCTGCTAAATCATCTTTTGAAATTTCATCGTTGGAATCCGAATTGTTTTTATCTTCGGAATCAGCATCATTTTTGTCTTTAGAATCCGAATTGGCATCATCTTTAGAATCTGCATTCGTATCATCTTCAGAATCTGAATCGACTTCATTCTTAGAATCCGAACCGGCATTATCCGAATCAGCATTAGTTTCATCCTTGGAATCCAAATTATCGTTATCTTCCGAATCTGAATCAGCTTTATTCTCAGAATCCGCATCAGCCTCATCCTTGGAATCCGCATTCGTTTTATCCTCGGAATCTGCATCTGCATCATCCTCAGAATTTACATCGTCCTTATTTTCGGAGTCTGCATCGGTATTGTCCTCAGAATCCGCATCCGCTTCATCTTTAGAATCCGTATCGGTTTCATCTTCAGAATCCGTATTGGTTTCATCCCTAGAATCCGTATCGGTTCCATCTTCGGAATCTAAATCGTTTTTGTTTCCGGAATCTGAATCAGTTTCATCTTCGGAATTCACGTCATTTTTGTTTTCGGAATCTGCATTGCTTTCATCTTTGCTTTCATCCTCAGAATCATCCGCGTCCTTATTTTCGGTGTTTGCATCGGCTTTATCCTCAGAATTTGTGTTATTTTCATCTTTGGAATCCAAAACCGTTTTGTCTTCGGAATCTGATTCTGTCTTCTCATTGGAATTTAATTCTGTTTCTGCGTTGGTGTCTGCTGTTGCTGTGGGGGCGGCCAGACTGGTCGCTGCTGAGCCTACGGTAGAAAACACCATGGAGAAAGTAAGTACCAGCGAGATCAGCCATTTTCGTTTCCACTTCCAATTCATGTTTAATCTGCTATGATTCAATAGCTTTTCCTTTCCTAGATTTTCATTTTCACCCTCGTTTTGGGACATGACCACTGACCAGCTGCACTTATAGGTTTTTTACATTTTTTTACAAGTTTAATTGTTTAATTTTCCTCCTTCCTGCATAAATGCATTGCATTCTGATTACAGAGCTACTTGGTTTTTGTCCCTTGTAAGGGTAATTTTATTATATTCTTTCGCACATCTAAAGTCAACATTTTCCCTGATTGCGATAGTGTAACTTTATTGTTGCTGTGAACGTGTGAACACTAACCCCCAGGTAAAGGTACACTATCCTTTTTATTGTTTTTCCTTGACTTTGCATACATTGCATGGCATAATGACCTTATCAAGAGGAAAGACAAAACATAAAACTAAGTGAAGTAAAAGAAGTCACCGGAATGGGTTAAAGGATGGATACTCGCAAAATGGCAAACGTTAAAAAGGAGAGTGTTAAGAAGTGAATATGACTGAAGTTGCAAGACTGCTTTTAGGATTGAGAGCGGCAGGGTGGAGCGAGAAGGAAATTAATGATTTTATTCTTTTTATTGAAACCGGGGAAGAACAGTATAAGCCAAAACCAAAAACAGGACAGTAAAAGTAATTCAGACAATTTCGCTTTCAAAAACCAGTATTGGGTTTGAATTTGAAATTGTCTGAATTTTTAGGTCTGTGTTTAAACATTCGCTGTTGATGGATCATGTAGTGAAATCGTGCTATAAAATATTTGCTTACAAAACTTAATTTATGGCTTCCGTCCAATAATGCTGCTGATAAATATCCGTAAACCGATAAGTTGCCTTTGTTTTCCCTTCTAATGGAACATTGCTGATCATAAGTTCTTCTGTACCGACAACCAAAGGTTCTCCCATCAGGTAGCTGTCCTGGTATTCCCCGTCATACCCGTAGTAATCGCATAAAAATTCCAGAACATCGCCTTCCTGCAGTTCTAAATCACTTTTTGCCACGGTTTCGGTTTCTTCTTCGCTGTAGATCATCCGAACCCCGGAAATCCATCCGTAGGGGTTTTCATTATCAAAGGAGAGCAGCAGTTCGGCCCGTTCCCCGTTATAGAGCACCGGAACCCGCCCTGTAATGGTGTAGTTTTCCCCGTCATCCACGGTGGAAACATGGTAGTAGGCCACGGGATGTTCGTCAATGGCCAGCCATGTACTCCCGTCGGGTGCCAGAAGATCCCCATTGTCATTAAAGGAAAATACATTGTCCAGGCCCAGATCGATGTAGCCTTCCCCGTCGTCGTAAAAGAGATTTGCTTCCAGGGTCTGCACCAGATTCCACTGTTCTTCATCCAGCCGAATCACCTTATTTCCGTTTTCATCCGATTCCCACACCAGGTTTTCCGCGGCAAAGCGGTTCTGGGCCAGGTACTGTGCCATCGCTTCCTCGTCCATTCCCTTATTGCTTAAAAATCCGGAATTTTGGCTGGTCAGTCCTGCGATATTTCCGCCGCTTCCTCCTAAGAGTTCACCGAGAAGCTGAGCGACCATTTCAGCCCCGCCGCTGCTTCCCGATGCGCCTGTGCTCCCGGTCAGGCTTCCCAAAAGGGCGGGAAGGGGAGAGGAGGTTCCGCCGGACGCCGCCTGTCCTCCGACTTCAAGGCTGGCAAACTGCTGAATACAGCGCACATATTCCTCATCCATGCCTATCTGCTGGTAGGAGGCTACCGCCTTATCCACCTTACCGACATTTTGATAAGGAAAGTAAATCGAAAGTCCGTAAGCGTTGGTCATATTCGAGGAAGTCCGGTTATATTTTACCGTGCTTAACAGGGTTTGGGCGAGGGCATTGCTGGCTTCATTATCCACGTTCTTTGCCAGATGCACCAGATCGACGTGGTCTATCCGGCTGGAACGGGCAAATTCTCTGGTGTTTCCCCGCGCACGGGAGAGATCCTGGTACTGCTGGGAGGAAATCATCCCGCTTGCCGCTTTGGAAAATGCGGTCAGTGCTGCCGGAACCGTGCTTTCCAGTTCGGCTAAGTCAATCACGGAGAGCGTCGTCATCTGTCCCGGGCATTTCTGCGCACAGACATCAACGAAATCATCCGCAATTTTCTTCCCCAGTTCAATCGTCGGCATGGACGTATTTTTTCCAAAATCGGTAAGCCAGTTGGTGTAATACCAGCCCACGCCGGGTTCGGTTTCCTCGGAGGCAATCAGGTAATCGGCATGTTCGGTGAGCATCAGGGCTGTTTCCGCGGTTGCCATAAGGCAGGCGTCAAAGCCGATAAAGTCAAAGGTTGTCCCTGCGTTTTTAAGCGCCCAGTGGATTCCGGCAAGGCCCATCGAGCCGGAAGAGGGGAATTTCTGGTCGTAGCCGTAGCCGCTGATTGCCCCGCCGCCGTGATCCCAGAAAATCAGTTCATAACGGCTTGCCGGATAGTTTCCGGTACACCAGCGGATAAAGCCGGTGAGGGTGTCCGGATCGGTCATGGATTTACTGCCTAAATTGTCTTCCAGACAGAGAAGCTGCCCGTTTTTTACCTGCCAGATCTGGTTGGTGCTGCTGCTGATTTGGTTATTGCGCCAGCCGGTGCAGCCGCCGGTATAGACAAGGAGGCGGATATTTTCACCAAAGTCTGCCGCCAGCATTTCCTGTAAATCCGATGTTCCCATGCCGCTGCGGGATTCCAGATCCGTGCCGCACATATAGACCATAATGGTCGCCGTGTCTTTTCCATTGCCCAGAAATTTTATCCGTTTTTCTCTGGCGGAAGGGTCTGTTTCTGTGTTTAATTTTCCGGTGTTGGCTTCGGTGAGCCAGCCGCTGGATACATTTCCGCCGCTTAAATTCCCAAGGAGGGAGGCGAGGTTAATTCCTGCGCCCTGGGCAGTCTGCTGGCCGGAGCCGGAACCGTTTGTTCCTGCCTGCCCGGAGTTTCCGGATGCACTTGTGCCCTGCTGTACGGGTTGTCCTGACTGCGTGGGGGAGCCGGAAAGGTTGCTTAACAAAGTCCCTCCGCCGCCGAAGATAAGGACGAGCAGAAGAATCAGCAGCTTGCCAAAACCGCCTCCTCTTCCTGAACTTCTAAAACCGCCGTTTGATCCGTTTCTTTGTCCGCCGGGCCGGTTTGCGCCGCCTAAAGGGTCTCCTGCGGGTTGTTTTTGTCGCCCTTCCTGTCCGCCGCCCACCGGGCCGGTGCCAAGGCCGCTGCCTCTCTTGTGGATGCTCTGTCCGGAGCCGGTTACTCTTACTTTTCTGCTTCTTGGAGATTGTCTTTCCATGGTTCATTTTCCTTTTTATTTTTTCTTGGTTTTTTGAACTTTTGCTTTGGGTTCTGAAAAAATAGTAGCATAAAGTAAACGCTCTGGCAAGTGAAGTGTGGATGAAGCGAAAAAAATAACTTGCCCATTGTTTCGGCTGATGATAAAATGTACGGTAACGATAAGAAAATGGTTAAAATTAAAGGAGAATTGAAGGATTTCATGAGAGTTGCCATGTATGTTATCACCCTTCTTACGGTCGGCGGTTTGGCCGGACTTTACCAGCAGGACAGTCTGATGGTTTTGTTTATTGCCGGGATTTTCCTGCTTGTTCTGCTGTTTGCCTATTCCTTTTATCTGCGGGGAAGGGTTTTGGTGGAATTTGCGGAAACTGCGGATACGATGGTTAAGGGGGATTTTTTTCCCGGAACCATAAAACTGACCAATCCCACCTATCTTCCGGTGATTTATCTTCGCGTCTGGATGGAATGGGAAAACCGGATGACGGGGCAGAAGGGGAAAGAAATCTTTCAGGGGGCATGTCCGTCCTGTGCGGACACGGAACTGGAGGTTATCTGGGAAGCACAAAACTGCGGCGAGGTGTATTTTACGCTGACAAAGGTGGAAACCTGCGATATTTTCCGGCTGTTTAAGCTGAGAAGCCGGACAGAGAAAACGACAAGCCTGCTGGTGCTGCCGGTTTCGGAGGAATTTGGCTGGTCATTTGCCGTGCCGTCAAAGGGGGAGGATATGGGGCCTTACCGTCAGGGAGATCGGATGAAGCACATCCACTGGAAGTTAAGCGCAAGGATGGATGAGCTTCTGGTTCGTCGTGAACACAGCTTTTTTCTGCCCGAGGCGCTTTTTTATCTGGAACTGAAGGTCTGGCCGGAGTCGGAGCCGGAGAAGGCCGAAGCTTTTTTAAAAAGACTTGCAGCCATTCTTGCCATGCTTGTCGAGGAGGGATGGATTGTCCGTGTGCTGTGGAATTCTTCATATCTGGAAACGGCAAAGGAAGAGGAGGAAAGCCGAAAACAGGAGTGGAGCGAGTGCTGTGTAAAGACGAAACAGGATTATCCGGAAGTGATGGGAAGGGTTATGGAGGAGCTTGAACGGGGAAGGAAGAATCTGCCGAAAAAGAAGGGGCGGTTTGGGGCGGTTTTGGATCTCTATGAGAAAAATGAAGAGAAGGGGCAGGGACAGCTTTTGCAGGAGGAGGAAGAGGTTATGTTCTGCCTGGATTTTGAGGGAAGGTTTTACCTGAATCATCAGTTGGTTGATCTTGAAGAAATGGAGTGAACGATGCAGTGAAACGTGCACAGTACAGAGAAAGTTTTAGATGGATTCGTGTAATCATGCAGGGAAGAGAAGAACAAAAACCGGTTGTCTTTATCACGTATTTTTGTCTGGTCTGTGCAATTCTTCTGTTTTTTCGTGAAATAGGGGATTTTTCCTGTAACCGCCTGCTGGTTTTGGGAAGTGCTTTTTTGCTTGGCAGTGTTCTTTGGCCTTTTAAGAAGAAAAGCCGATGGAAGGCGGCCCTTTTTGTCCTTTTTGCGTATTTTTTATGTTTCTGCCTGCTTAAAAAGCCTTTGGATGAACAGCTTAATATTTTAATTTATTGCCTGATAAACCAAAAAACAGGCAGCGGTGATTTTACCCTTTTGTTTCTGGCATTATCCTTTCTTGTGTCCCTGCTTTGTCTTTTCCTTGTTCCTGTCTTTAACAAGGGATGGATATTTTATGCCTTTACGTTGTTTCTCCTGCTTTTAAGCCCGCTTTTCGGCTATCGGCCTTCTGGGCTTGTCTTGGGGCTGCTGGCTGCATTTCATATCGGAAATTCGGTTTACTATACGGTTTATCAGAAGTGGAGTGATGAAGCGGAAGAAAAAAACACCAGGGATGCGGTTTTGCACAAGAGTTTTATTGCGGGGCTTTTGCTGGTGTTTGGGGCGTTCTTTCTTGCAAAGCTGGTTTCTTCGGAAAGCAGGAGGGGCTGGATGGAGGAATCCGCGCAGTTTACCCAGTCCCTGACCCACGGGGTTAAGACTCCCGCAAATCCTTTGGCGTCCAATCGTCAGTCCGGGGAGAGCCGGACTTCGGTCTACAGCAGCGGTTCTGTAGGCGTGCAGTCCGGGAAAATCAGCAGGGGAAACCATTATGCGTCCAATGTGCTGCAATTGGAACTGACCCTGTCCGGGATGCCGGAAGACAGGATGTATCTGAAGGATTTTACCGGAGGAAATTATTCGGGCGATGCATGGGAGGAGGCCGATGAAGCGGACTTTTATGCAGGACTTAATGTCGGACAGGGAGAATGGGCGTCGGCCTATCTTTCCCCGGATTATTTTGAGCAAAGACAGTTTGAACTGATCCGCTACGGCAAACGGGAGATGGAAGAAAAGGAGGGAGAAAACACGGGCGGACAGTCCGGGGAAGAACCGGAAAGCCAGAAGATGGAGATTCGTCCGGTGAACGGGGCGCAGAATTCTTTTTTCTCTCCTTATCTTTCTTCCTATATTTCCAGGGATTCCAGAGGCGTCTATCGGTTTGATTTGTTTTCCTGGAAGGAATACTATCAATACCGGGAAAGATTAGGGGAAAAACCTCTGCAGTGGTTTGCGCAGATGGAAGAACCCTATCGCACCTATGCGGCTGAGCATTATCTTTCCGTGCCCGAAGAACGGCTGCCCCGCCTTCTTTCTCTGTGCAGAAAGAACCCGTTAAATGATCCCCGGGAGATTACCTTATGGATTCGGCAGACCCTGACGGATTATGCTGCCTACAGCCAGACGCCGGGGTTTATGCCATATGGGACGGATATTGCAGAGTATTTTCTGTTTGACGGGCAGGAGGGCTACTGCCAGCATTTTGCCACGGCTGCCGTGTTAATGTACAGGATGCAGGGGATACCTGCCCGCTATGTTACCGGATATGCAGCCGATCCGGCGGACTTTTCCCTGGGAACGGACGGACTTTACCATGCCCGGCTGACCGATGAGAAGGCCCATGCCTGGGCGGAAATTTATCTTGGAGGCCCGGGATGGCTTCCCGTGGAGGTTACGCCGCCCGTCGAACCGACCGACGATTTTGGAAGTGAGGATGAAGAAGGGCTGGAAAATCAGCAGGACTGGATGCTGTCGTTTATCCAGGAGGAACCAGAGGAGAGCAAAGAGGAGGAAAGCGGGGAGGATGTTTACGAAGAAGAAGGCAGCGGGGAAGAGATAGGCGAAGAAAGCCAAAAACTGCCGGATGAAGGAAGTTCGCAGAGCGAAAAGCAGGATAGGGACGGGAAAGAAGAGGAATCAGGGAATAAGCCGGGCAGAGGAGAAGCCGGGGGACTTGCCGCTATGGTGACGGCGGGAATTCTCGTTATAGTGAGTCTGGCTTTTATCGGCGCAGGGCGGGTGGCGGTAAGGCAGAGAAAGAAAAGGCTGCTGCAGCTTGGGGCGGATGAACTGTACCAGAAGATGGTAACGGTTTTGCACCTGGCCGGTTATGGGAAGGAATTTGACGGGACAGAGCAGGAGTTTTGCCGGGCCATCATTGCCGAACTGGAAAAAGAAGAGGAAGCGGAAGATGACGTGGGGATTTTGTTTTATTCGGAGAAACGGCTGTCGTTAGAAGAACTGGAGGAGATAAGGGCCTGCGCTTTTCAGACGGCTTATGGACGGGAGATTTCTTCCGATAAAGAAAGAGAAAAGGTAAGGGAAGGCTATGAAATCATGGCTGCCGATATCGCCGGGCGGCTGTACGGGATAAAGAAAATCAAATGGCGCATCATGGAAATCCTGCTGGTTTTGGAAAGGTAAGTTCAGGTTTCGTGCAGGGGTGTACCAGGAAAGGGAAAGGAAACGAGCCAAATGGGAAGTGTTTATCAGGAGAATGCATGGAAGGTGCAAAAGGAGGTCAACCGGGCCATTCTGGGGAAGGAAGCATTGGTGACAAAGCTTATGCTGGCCATACTTTCCGGCGGCCATGTGCTTTTGGAGGATATTCCGGGGGTGGGAAAAACGACCCTGGCGATTGCATTTGCCCGGACGATGGGCTTAAACTGGAACCGGGTGCAGTTTACCCCGGATGTGCTGCCCTCGGATTTGACCGGATTTTCCATTTACCAGAAGGAAAGGGAAGAGTTTGTCTATCAGCCCGGAGCGGTGTTCTGCAACCTTCTTCTGGCGGATGAGATTAACCGAACCTCGCCAAAGACCCAGTCGGCGCTTTTAGAGGTTATGGAAGAGGGGCAGGTGAGTGTGGACGGCGTTACCCGGAAGGTTTTGCAGCCCTTTTTTGTGATTGCCACGCAAAACCCCTCAGGGGCCGCAGGGACGCAGCCGCTTCCGCCTGCACAGATGGATCGCTTTCTGATCCGCACGTCCATGGGCTATCCTTCGTTTGACGATGAGGTGCAGATGGCGAGGGAAGCGGGGATGGGGCGCAGGACGGATAATCTTCAGGTGCTCTCCAGTCCTGTGCTGTTAAAGGCCATGCAGCAGGAAGCGATGGAAACCTATATTCAGGAATCCATGATCCAGTATATTACGGCCCTGGTCTGTGCCACAAGGGAGCAGGATTACTTAGAAACCGGTGCCAGCCCCCGGGCAACCATTGCCCTGGTTAAGATGGCAAAGGCGATGGCATGGCTTAAGGGACAGGACTATGTATCGCCTGCCGAGGTTGGGGAGGTTTTTCTGGATGTGGTCAATCACAGGATTTCTTTAAATACCAGGGCCAGAAGGGAAAAGGTTTCCGGCAAACAGGTTCTTATGGAGATTTTAAAAACCGTACCCAAGCCAATGAAGAGGGATGCAGGGGTAAAGAGAACCGAACAGGTTCAGCGGGAGAACAGTACCCGCTGGAAAATTTGATTTTCCCCTTTTCCAAATGGCCTAAGTATGGTATGATTGTTTTTGAGTTGATGGATAACGGAGGAAAAGAAGATGGAAGAAAAAAATCTGGTGCCGGAGGCGAAGGAAAAAGAAGTGGTTTCCAAAAACTTTATTGAAGTGGAAATCGATAAGGATCTGGCAGAAGGCGTTTATTCCCATGTGCAGACCCGTTTCCCGCCGGAACCAAACGGCTATCTGCATATAGGACATGCCAAGTCGATTCTGTTAAATTACGGACTGGCAAAAAAATATCAGGGCAAGTTTAATCTGCGCTTTGACGATACGAACCCTACCAAGGAAAAGACCGAGTTTGTGGAGTCCATTATTGAGGATGTCAAGTGGCTTGGCGCGGATTTTGAGGACAGGCTGTTTTTTGCGTCGAATTATTTTGAGCAGATGTATGAATGTGCCGTGTTTTTGATTAAAAAGGGAAAAGCCTTTGTCTGTGACTTATCGGCAGAGGAAATCCGCGAATACCGCGGCGATTTTAACCGTCCGGGGAAGGAAAGCCCTTACCGCAACCGTTCGATAGAAGAAAATTTAAAGCTCTTTACCGAGATGAAGGAAGGAAAGTACCAGGACGGCGAGAAGGTTCTTCGGGCAAAGATTGATATGGCTTCCCCCAATATCAATATGCGTGACCCGGTTATTTACCGCGTGGCAAGGATGAGCCACCACAACACGGGTGATGCATGGTGCATTTATCCGATGTATGATTTTGCCCATCCGATTGAGGATGCGATTGAAAACATTACCCATTCCATCTGTACCTTAGAGTTTGAGGATCACCGTCCTCTGTATGACTGGGTGGTGCAGGAATGTGAATTTAAACATCCGCCGCGCCAGATTGAGTTTGCCAAGTTATATCTGACCAATGTGGTTACCGGAAAGCGCTATATTAAGAAGCTGGTGGAGGACGGGATTGTGGACGGCTGGGATGATCCACGGCTGGTATCCATCGCTGCCCTGCGCCGCCGCGGCTATACGCCGGAGTCTATCCGCATGTTTGTGGAACTGGTCGGCGTGGCGAAAGGGAACAGTTCCGTGGATTATGCGATGCTGGAATACTGCATCCGTGAGGATTTAAAGCTGAAAAAGCCAAGGATGATGGCGATTCTTGATCCGATTAAGCTGGTGATTGACAATTATCCCGAAGATGTGATGGAAGAACTGGAAATTCCAAATAACCTGGAAAATGAAGAACTGGGAAGCCGTAAGGTTCCATTTGGAAGGGAGCTTTACATTGAGCGTGAGGACTTTATGGAAGAGCCGCCGAAGAAGTATTTCCGCCTCTTCCCCGGCAATGAAGTCCGGCTGATGGGCGGCTACTTTGTCACCTGCACCGGCTTTGAAAAGGACGAACAGGGGAAGGTTACCGTAGTGCACTGTACCTACGACCCGGAAACCAAGAGCGGTTCGGGCTTTACCGGGCGCAAGGTCAAGGGAACGATTCACTGGGTAGCCGCAAAGACGGCGAAGGTTGTGGAAGCGCGGCTGTACGAGAACATTGTGGACGAGGAAAAAGGGAAATTGAATGAGGACGGTTCTCTGAACTTAAATCCAAATTCTCTGACGGTGGTTCCCGAGTGCCTCGTGGAACCGGCGCTGTTTGCCGCAAAGCCATACGACAGCTTCCAGTTTATGCGAAACGGCTATTTCTGTGTGGACTGCAAGGACAGCACAGAGGAAAAGCCGGTATTTAACCGTATTGTTTCGCTGAAGAGTTCATTTAAACTGCCGAAGGCATAGGCGGGTTCTGGCAGGAGTTAGTACAGCATGGATTTTTTCGGTTACAGTGAACCGTGTAAATAGCAGCAAAAAAGGCCGGTACGAAGGATGAAAGAGATGCTTCGTAGCGGCTTTTGTAGTGTTTCCGTTTTCTGGCTGATGGGTAAGGGATATCGGACAGAAAACGGTTTTCCAATACGCTTTAGGAGGTGAACGGATATGGAGTTAATTATACCGCTGGACAGTCACAGCGGTATCCCGATGTATGAACAGATTTACCGCTTTATGAAAGAAGAAATCCGTCAGGGAAACTTAGGCGCGGGAAGCAGGCTTCCTTCGACCCGGGTATTGGCGGAACACTTAAAAATCAGCAGAAGCACAACGCAGATGGCTTACGACCAGCTTCTGTCCGAGGGCTATATCGAAGCATCGCCCTACCGCGGCTATTTTGTGGCGGAGATTGAGGAGCTGGCAGATGTGCAGGGAGAAGAGAGGCAAAAGCATCCGTCGGTTTTTGTGGAGCAGGAAAAAGCGCCAGGAGAGGATTTAACCATAGATTTTTCCCCCCGCGGCATTGATCTGGACAGTTTTCCGTTTAATACCTGGAGGAAGATCACCAAGAATATCCTGGTAACGGATAATAAGGCCCTGTTTTTAAGCGGTGATCCCCAGGGGGAATATGCCCTGCGGGAGGCGATACGCACCTACCTTCACTCGGCCAGAGGGGTAAGATGCCGCGCCGAACAGATTATTATCGGAGCGGGAACCGAGTATCTTCTTATGCTGCTCTCCATGATTCTGGGAAGAAACCGGGTGATTGCCATGGAAAATCCGACCTATCGCCAGGCTTATCATGTGTTCGTCAGCCAGGGACAGCCGGTGATTCCGATTTCCATGGATAAATCCGGAATGAACGTGGAACTTTTGCGGGAACAGAAGATCCCCGAGCCGGACACGGCCTATGTGATGCCTGCAAACCAGTATCCCATGGGAATTGTTATGCCGGTAAAGCGCAGGCAGGAACTTTTGGCCTGGGCCAGGGAGAAGGAAGGCAGGTATATTATCGAAGATGATTACGACAGTGAATTCCGCTATAAAGGAAAGCCGATACCGGCGCTTCAGGGAATGGATGAGGAAGAAAAGGTGATTTATATCGGAACCTTTTCCAAATCCATTGCCCAGGCTATCCGTGTCGGATTTATGGTTCTTCCCCGACGCCTGTTAGAGGAGTATCGGATGCGGGCAGGCTTCTTTTCTTCAACGGTGCCGAGAATTGATCAAAACATTCTCTACCAGTTTTTAACCGAAGGCTATTATGAACGGCATTTAAACCGGATGCGGGGAATTTATAAGGGGAAACATGACTGTCTGATGGAAAGCTTAAAAGGATTTGAGCAGAAATTTGTGATTTCGGCAGAACATGCGGGGCTTCATCTTCTGTTAAGCCATTACGGCGGCTGGGAGGAACAGGAACTGGTGGAACGTGCCGCCGGGGCCGGGGCTAGGGTTTATGCCCTGTCCAAGTATTTTATTTACCCGGAATATCACCGCTATCCGTCTACCATTGTCCTTGGCTATGCCAGCTTATCCGAAAAAGATATCCGCAAAGGTGCAGAATGTCTGCGAAAGGGGTGGGAAGTGTGAAGGCATGGGAGGCGGATACAAAGAAAGCCGTTTTTGTGCTTGTGGGCGGGTTTTTCCTTCTGGTGTATTCTGCGGTTTTGGGAGAAGTACACAGGAGAAATAACCAGACAAGCGTTTCCCTTGCAGAAGAAAATGCCGGAAAAGTTTTTCTGGTGCAAGAACAGTTGGAATATTTGCAGGAACTGGAAAGTTTTTTAGCCGGGGCCTCGATTCATCAGGCAGCCTGGCAGCTTGGACAGGAAGAGGAAGAACTGCAGAAGCTTTGGAGCACCGTAGAGGAGATGGGCGGACAGGAGATTATCTATGTCCGTGACGGTAAACCCGTTTTGCAGCTGGAAGGGATGGGACTTGCCCTTAGAAAGGATCAGGTCTGTTTTTACGGAAATTTTCATCGCGGAAAGCCGGAGGGCGTGTGCAGTGCGATTGCCTGGCCGGACAGCGAAGAATCCGGTTATGGTTATTCCTATTCTATGGGACTTTGGAAGGACGGGCAGATGGAAGGGCTGGGAATTACCGGAAGCTATTCCTGGAAGCCGGGGGAGAGTAAATCCGGGGAAAACAGACAGGGAATGGAAGAACAGGTTTCCGGGATTTTTCTTAACGATCGGCTGGACGGAAGACTTACCTATGAACAAGTTAATGCGCAGGGCAGTTCCTGCTGGTGGGAGATTACTGCCGAAGGAGGGAAAACCTGTCTGGATACACGGTGGAGCTTTTTGCCGGGGCTTGGGGAGTACCGCCTTTTGTCCGAGAAAGAAAGAAGGGGATTTTTTGTCGTTCCCGAAAATCGATTAGAAGAGGTCTGGTGGGAAAACCGTGTGCCGTGGAAAGAGGAAGGTAAACCGTGAATGCGGATATACATAGTTATGGTGAATGTTTTTGCTTCAGGGGATTTCTTTTGGGATGGCGAAATACGGATATACATAGTTATGGTGAATGTTTGAACTGTAACATAAATTTTTTATGGATTTTATATTCTATCCCTTTCTTTTTTTCTCTATTCGTATTAAAATAATAGAAATGAGGGTACTTGATACCCGGAGAGGAGTGTTTGTTTATGGCTAAAAAAGGTTTTGGGAAGTTTGTCGTACTTGCTGCAGCTGCTGGAGCTGCCGCCGCTGGGATTTCTTATCTGAGAAAGTACAAATCGTTCAATGATGAGTTGGAAGAGGAATTCCATGACTTTGAAGGCGATGAGGAAAATGATGACGATCTTTTTGAAGAGGAAGAAACCGTAAGCATTATGGTAGAAGAAGAGCCGGGAGTACAGGGGGATAAAGAGCCGGAAGAAGCAAAAGATGCTGACAAAGACGCGGAAAGCGAAAGCAGCGGGGAAAGCACCGATCCAAGAGCATCCCGAAAGTACATCCCATTAAATGTCAGTAAAGATGAACTGAAATTAGCGGCAAAGGATATGGTATCCGCTGCCGGTGAGATTGCAGGGGCGGCTAAGAGCGTATTAAAGGATGCTGCCGTTATCTTAGGAGATACCGCCCATGAAGCGGCTGTTGCTGCGAAAGAATCCGCACAGATTGCCCGGGCAAAGTTAAGTGAGCGGGCCGAGATGTACAGAAATCGTCAGCAGGAAGAAGCGGCCTCGGCCCAGGGTGAAAATCCCGAACCGGTTTTTACGGCAGAGGATGCTGCGACCTCACCGGGCCAGGAGGATGCGCCGGCAAAAGAGGAAGGAAAAAATGAGCAGGAAAAGGCCAGCCAGGAAACGGCGGCTGCCCAGGCTGAACCATTTATTCCGAAAGAGCCTGCAGGTGCGGCCAGCTTAGAAACCGACAGTGAAGATTCCGTATTGGAGGTTGTCAATCCCGAGGATACGCAAAAAACCGTACTGGAAACCGAGATGCCTGCAGGGGGAGAACTGGATGTGGAAGAGCTAGAAGAGTAACATGGTCGTTTACAGCGCTTAAATGGTGATTAATTCAATGCCGCACTGTTTTAGTTCATTTCTTGCTTCTTCGGAAATCTGATTATCAGTGATAACTGTACGGGGATAGTCGCGCAGATTCAGTGGGACTATCCCATGGCGGGCAAATTTTTCGCTTTCCGTCAAAATCATGATATGTTCTGCCTGACGTGCCATATCCCTTACCGCCTGTGCTCTCATCTGATCCTGGTTGGTAAAGCCAGTCCGCAGGGAAAAACCATCCGTGCCGATGAAAAAATACCGGACAAAGAAATTTTCCACACATTGCTGAATCATCGGCCCTACCAGAACCTGGGAATCCTGCTGGTAAATTCCGCCCAGAAGCACAATCTGAAAATTTGATTTTCCCCGGATATAGTTGGCAATAAAAGCACTGTTGGTAATGATGGTAAGGTCTTTTTTGGAAGCTGCCAGTTCTTCAGCCAGAAGAGCACAGCAGCTTCCGCTTTCAATCATAAGGGTGTCCCCGTCAGCGATTAACTCTGCGGCACATTTTGCAATCTTTTTCTTGGCTTCATAATGGTAGGCGATACGTCCATGAAGGTTATCTGTACTTCTCAGGCAGGCAAAACCGTGTTCCCGGACGATAATGCCCTGGCTTTCTAATTCGTCCAGGTCCTTGCGCACAGTAACCTGGGAAACGCCCAGTTTTTCAGCAAGCTGAGAAACTTCAATTTTATTTTCTTCGGTCAAAAATTCTAATATCTGATTTGTTCGTTTATTCATATGGATTGTAAACTCCCTCTTTTACTTATTGATGCAGGTTATCGTTTAGCATACTTATTTATGTAGATTATAGTTTACCACACTTATTTATGTAGATTACAGTTTACCACAATATACATCTGTTTGCAAGAGAAAGACTTACAAATGAAACTTTTTTGCTGTGAATATGTGAACAGTAATAAAACTTTAAAAGAAGGCATCTATGCCATGCTCCAGAAATATCTTTTGATAGCTGGTAAGGTCACTTTCATGCAGTGCAGCCATATTTTCGTAAGCGTATTCCTGGCAGAGTTAGTGATGGTTCCTTCATGGTGACGTGTGCTGTCGTAATGCTTGACATCAAACAGCAAGGAGAAGGTCAGGAAGGAATAAGTCAGGAAGGTAAAGAAGCTGAAAAGGATATTGAAAAGGTAATTGCTAAACCAGTAGTAAGTGCAGATGAGATTAAGCCTGAGTTAGTAGAATACATAAAGGGTGAGTTGATGGAAAAGATGCAGACTGAGAGAAGTAGTGTCATAACTGAATTTGTCCGGAATACAGCAGTATCACAGGAAGAGTTTTATAAACTGCAATTATGGGATTAAACAGGTGTTTGGATAGTGTAACTTTACCTGGGGAATTTTAAAAAATAAAAAAATAAGACGACATC
>CAMNRM010000073.1 GCA_946553025.1 uncultured Clostridium sp. | reverse complement strand
TCTTGCAAGTATCGTTTTCACTTCTGCTCCCATCTATGGTATAGCTTCCTCCCGTTTGCTTATTTGCCTTTATCTTATCATAAATTCCATAAATAATCTATCATTTTCATCTCAAAATACAAATATCTACGATTTTACTTTATTTCCCGCAAGATAGCAAAAACGCACAGAACCGTCAATGGCAAGATGAACGGCGCTGTCGCGCCGCCGTTGACCGTTCTGCACGCTTTTGCTGATAGGTTATCAAGGCGTGATTGCCTCTCTGCGGCAATCACGCCCTGACTTCATTCTTGTTCTGTCCGATTCCTCTATTTATCACATTCCGCTTCTTAATTCTTCTTTTTCTTCCCACCTTATTACGAGGAGGGATTTTATGGAAAAGACAATTAAAGATTTTGGAATGAAGATTGAGGGTGCTAGAAAAAATAAAGATAAAAAGAAGCAGGAAAAAATAATTCCTGAACTTAAAAACCCTGGGAATTTTCTTTTGATTTGCCGTGACAATATCTGGCCGGAAACGAATGGAGAAAAACTGATTGCTTCAGGAATCCCACAGGGAGTTGCTTATTGGAGGGAAGAAATCCGAAAAGCGATTCCTTCCCATCCAGCCAATGCAGATGAAGTGTCAATGATTAACTATTTTAACACCGTCAGTGAACTGCGTGACCAGGTAAACCAGGTCAATGATGCAGATGGGGTAGATTCTTTTTCCCATTATTTACAACAAAACTATCTAAGTGTTTCTAATCATCAGGATATAGATGTTGCTGACTCAGCCAAAGATGTTATTAGCAAGAAATTACTCAGGATTGCCAAGATAAACTATCCTGTTTATGAGAATAAAGCCGAAAAACTTCTTTTTGGTATTCCTAAAAAGGACAGGTCGGCTGTACGGAAAAAACAAAAAGAGCGCAGACAAAGCGCTAACCGAGATGATGATTCACCTTATAAACGCCGAAAAAAACCGTTTCCTCTTCCTAAGCTTTCCTCATTTATCCGCAATGGCCCCTCCTATCTTCCCGAAGGATGCCATGCAGGAGAAAACGAGTTTTTATCTCTGGGTATCCGTGGCGTCGAGTTTGGATTATGGATGTCAGATAAGGATGCACAGTCAGCCTTAGACCAATGTTACCACGCTTTACGTGACCTGGCCTATATTCTGGATATTGCACCAGATGATATTTCCCTTGGCGGGAAACTGGCACTGTCCTTCGGCGCTCGTGGTTATGGTGAAGTTTTAGCGGATTACAAGGCAGAACAGCAGCTTATCTCCCTCCCAAATGGAAATGGCAATGGTTTTCTGGCTCATGCGTGGTTCTATGCAATGGATGAATATTTTGAGCAAAAATTTGGCAAAAGTTTTTCACAAATGGCGGAGCTTGCTCTATGGAACTCTTATACTTATCCTGCTCCCTCATTTGTCAAAGAATTTCAGCAATGCTTAATGTATCGAAACGTCATGATAACTACAGATGAGCAAAATGACATCCTGGAGCAAAAGCACCAGGCAGCTATCCAAAAATCGGAAATTTATCTATGGAAAAAACTTCAGTCGATTATGACAAAACCACTTACGTCAGAACAGCAGATATGTTGGGATAATGCACTGCAGGAAGTCTATGAGCATCGGTGTATTGCAAAACGGGATATGTATTTTGGAGTAAATGGAACAAATCCTGCATTGGAAAAACTCTCTGCCCTGCATAAAGAAATTACAGGTCATGTTATCCCCAGGCGAAAACGGATTTCCATTAATGCTGCTCTTGCCAATTTACATCTTGCCGAACAGCCTTATCGCCGAGCAACGAAGGACATTAAACAGATCATCAACACAGACTATCAGGATGGCTGTTGGGAATTATACAGAAATTTTGCAAAAACGCCTCATGGGGAGCACTACGATTTATGTGAAAAACTTGCACGGGCGTTTGACTGTTATATCGCGGACAAGCTGCGGGAAGCCGGGATAGAAAATCAATATTTGACTGCACATTCAGAAGAATTTGTATTTCAATACGAAAGTGGACGAGTAGTTTATGCCATTCCTATGGGGGAAGAGCGCAAAAAACTTAATCAACAATTTGACCAGCTTATTTTAAAGATGAAAGAATTGGGCTTATTTCATCAGAGAAACGAGCAGGAGAACAGCATGACCATAAATAAGGAAAATGCATTAAAGGATACAAGAAAAACATCCATTGCAGATATCCGAAGTATGGTTGCTGAAAGTAGGGAGAATACAGAGTTTCGATGTGAAAACACGGCTAATTCTTATAATGGACGATATATGCGATAAACTGCAAGTAAAAATTTATTAAAGGTCTTTCTCTCTCCTCCCTGTAGAAAGTTATTATAGTAAGATAAGAACAAAGGACTATTTGAAACTCCTAACACTCAATTTGATAAAGAAAAAAATAAAATCGCTGTAGCACAGCCTTACCCGGCTATCACACAGCGATTTTGATTATTTTAAACGTTATCTGAGTACTACCTATATGTTTTACAAAATATTGGAAATCTATCTATATCCTTTTCCCTACCCACATTCTAGTGTTTTAAACCTTTGACAATCGCCAGCACATTCCGACGGTTTTCATCACTCAATGCATCCAAATCCTTCAAAAGTTCCTGGTATTCGATAGGATGGTTATTGCCTTCATCAAAAAACTCCGATGGCGTGACACCCAGATATTCACAAATATAGAAAAACAACTGCATGGATGGAAAGCCATTCCTATTCTCCAAGCCATTGATATAGCCAGGACTTTGCCCAATATCCAGGCTCATTTCCCTTGCAGAAACTTTCTTTTCTGTTCTCAATTTTATCAGCCTGTCATAAAATAATTCCTCAAACATAAGCCGCCGTCCTTTTTTGTATTATTCTACCCTACACTTATCGCTGTTATATCTTGTTTAATCATATATTTTGTTTGAAATATCTGATTAAATCGGATATAATTATCTGATATGAATGATTTGCCTAGATTAGGAGGGTATCGGATGAAAGGAACATGTTTTTTGGTAAAAAGTGGGGATTGGCGGCAATCTCTTTTTCTATTTGCTGTTTTTCTTAGCTTACAAATGAGTGGCTGCCAGGTTAATAGCTATACTAATAATCTGTTGGATGCAAAAAATCTGACCACAACTACTTCCCCGGAAACAACAAATCATTCTTTTTCCCGCTATCATTCCGATACGCTGCCAGAAGACTGTTTTTTCTGTGGAAATGGAGAAAAGACTTTTCCTTTTCTATACCAAGGACAGAAAAACCTGGGTATCATCAATTTGAATACTTTAGAACTTTCACCTATCATCATCAACCGGTATGATGATTTTGGCATGCAGATAGAGGAAGCAGTCAGCAATTCTTCTACGCATATCACAAATACGAAAAAAGAAAGCTTTTTCCTCTCTGTCTTTCCAAACCTGAACCGAGGCTATGCCAGCGGTTATTTATCATTTAAGGACAGTGAACGATTGGATACGGAAAAAGCAGCTAACCATCTATGTTCGGATTGCTTAAATCGTGTGATGGAAAACTGCTTAGATACTGCTCCTATGGGGATTGGAGTAATTGATTTTTATACAAATGAAGTACGTCTTTTGGATAAAAAGCTCCTTGGCTTTTCCCTTGGCGACTATTACATTTCCTGTAATGGATGGAATGACAATTCTGAATGGCAAGAAATTAACCTGTTGGTTTTTTATTGTCCAGAACGCTTTCAAGACGGAAGGTAGTTCGTATCATCCAGTAAAAAAGGATCGCAGAAATGATTATGGCAAAATTAATCTCGGTTTTTCTTCCTGTGCAAAACGGTTTTCCAATCCTTCTATACTCCATCGCTGCTTAAACTGCCCAAGAGCGCCGGAACCAAACTGCTCCTTTGCCCGCTGATCCATTTCCATCAACTGTTTCCATAACTGCGGATGATATTTTCTCAGATTGCGCAGTTCAGAAATTCGTTGAAAGGGACAGCACCAACATGAAGCTCTGTGATATTTTTTATATAAACCGCCAAAATCAAAACCATGGTCATAACAAATCTGCAGAGCCTTTTCCTCCGTAATTCCCCATTCCACTAAAGGGTATCGTTTTTCTTTACATCTTTGTGCTTCATCTGCTGCTATTCCTATATAATCGAGTACCCTTTTTCCTTTTTTCAGCCGTCGAATTTCTGCATCAATCAACTTAATTTTTAGCTGTCCTGTGCACCATCGAACTTTAATTCCTGGCCAGCCATTTCCATATAATGATACACCCATTTCAATACGCTTTTGAATGGCACTTGACCTCTTTTTTGGTTCTTCAAACATCATTCATTCAAAACCTTTGGGATGGCGCAATGTTGTAATATGTATTCCTCTTTCTCTGTACAAATATTCATCTACCTTTTCAAGATGTTCATACATTTCCGGGAACTCCATCCATGGGTCAGCATTAATTACAACATCAATGGGAAGTTCTTTTTCTATCATTAAGATAAGAAGCGCTGTCGAATCTTTCCCGCCAGATAAGTTTATAACGGATAAGGAATCTCTTTCTGAAAAGTCTTTTTTGTCTTGTTGTTTAGGACTTTTTATTTCTTCATCAGACTTTTTTTCTTCTCCGGTTATAGGATTATATCCCCATTGATTATGAGATTCCTTACTGCAATTATTGGTGGTGTTTTTATCAACTTTATCCCATTCGTAATTCGATTTTTTCTGTACATTTTTATTATCTTTACAGACATATTCTCTGCATTTTTCCATAAGCTTATTCTCCTTTATGTTTAAATTTATCTCTGTTTTTTTCTTTACCTTTCAACTTATTTATGGCAAAAAAATTTTCTTTGTAGAAAAGCATTTATGGAAAAGCAGAAAATGTTTTTATCGAATACCTTCCATCGCCTTTTTATAGTGATACTGCGACCGTTTATGGACACGATTGTTTAGCATAGAAATTTCCTTCTGCGTCATCGGAGGATTGCCGGATGGCAGAACAATTCCTTCATTTATCTCTCTTACAATTACATCATCCAGACACTTCCCATAAGCGGCAATCGCTTCACATATCTGCATCTCATACTCTGTAACCCGACATACTTCCATCAGCCACTTGCGAAGGGAACTTTTCTCTGTTTGTTCAAAATCATCTCTGGAAGTATCATACAGGTGGTTAAACAGATAATCTCCATCTTCCTGCGTCATGGCATCCATAGAAAGTATTTGCTGGTTGACATATTTTTTTGTGTAACCTGGATAATGTGTCAGATTATATTTACTGATTTCGCATACCTTAAAGGAACCCCGACCATCATTTTTTACCAGAGCATATACTTTATTTCCATGAGCCTTTAAGATAGAACGACCATATTCGGCATGGGGACGGCAGCGACAACGGATATAATGCTCCAGAGTTTCCTTTTCAGGAAGCCAGTCTGAAAGTACCTTTGTGCCCATAAGTGCCATAACATCGCCTAAATATTCTTCATCGGGAATAGGATAATAGGCCGAATAGGATCTCTTTGCTTTGAGAATTATCGTTCGTAGTGGTTCATTGCAGGGAATCGCATTGAAAGGACCATGATAGATATTCCAAAATACGGATACACTTTCCGTTAATGGATTTAATTTAACTGCTTTAGCCACTTCATCAATATTTTCCATCGTCCAATCGGATGGATGATTGATCAATTGTTCGTTTCTGCTTTTTGGATAGTTTGTTTCATCTCTTTCACTTTTTATATACACTTTGTTGCGGTCAGGCGCATTGAAAAATATCTTTTTTTCACCATTTTCTTTTACTTGATGGTAGTTTAGCTTTTGTACTTCCTGTTCTTCCAGGCAATCACTTTTCTTTGTAGAACATTCTTTTTCCCCTTCTAATTCCCAATTTTTTCTTCCCATAAGACTTACCTCCATAAAAACAGACAGGTCATTAATCCCTGCCTAAACACATAAAACTTGGTTCTTTTTTGCCTGTTAAAACAGATGATTATTATTTAACATGATTGCTCCTGTTGTTGCCTTTGGTATCCCAAAAATAATTAAACTGGCATACGGTTATTTAAACTCTGTTATCTGGAATACTCTTCTCCTTTTGCAGAGTGCAGTCTTGCCTTTGTTCTGTTTGCCATATCTCGTTGCATTTCCTGATGGAGTTCCTGCTTTTCTTCCACTCCCCTTTTATCCAGGTTAAGCAAGGCATCCAATTCAACCAGCCTTGCCATTTTTTCCTTTAGTTCCTGTTCTTTTAAAATGCCGTCTAACATTCTATTCCTGGTAAATCCGGCAACAATAAAACGGAGGCTTGTTCTTCCCCCGCTTTACGTAAATCATTTTCAATCATTTTTCCCCTTAACAGTACACCAAATCGCGCAGAACGACTTCCTCCGCCATTGCGACTATTGCGTTCATGTAAGCTGTCCATGCCATCGGGTCGGCCTTCTTGTCCGGGGCTGGATGCTTCTCCAATAATCCTTCGACGATCATTTCCATCCTTTCCCTGGCTGCTTTCTCGGTTTCCTCCAGATGCTGGTTCAGCTTCCCGGAAAGAAGAAGGCTCTGATACCAGCCCCTCCGATGTTCCTTCAGGAATGTTTCCCGCAGCATCCCGTATTTCCCAATTTCCACGTCCTCCTCGGTTATGGTCAGATCTGGGAACAGGTAATCCCCTTTTTGGTGATAAGTCAGCTTCATGTTCTTTTTCTCCTTCCTGATTCTTTTTCCGCTTCATTTCCTCACGGTGAATCTTCTGTATTTCCCTGCGAATCCAGACGAGCACCGACTCTGCAAACTTATTCGTGGCATCGCCCAGAAACGACAAACGGGATGGTAAACCAAACTCCTCAATCCCGGCAAATGCCCCTTCCCTCATGTACTTCCCCGGTTCCAATCCACAGCGGCGAGCCAGAACATAAAAGACACTGTCTGTCAAAAGCATCTTAAACTGCTTCCTGACGGCTTCCTTTCCCATTGCCTGAAAGCGCTCCCCATCTTCATACTCCAAGCCTGCAAATGCCTCATCCAGTTCCTCTGTCACCTCTACGGAAAGCACCCGCAAAGCCCCTGAAAGGCTTTCTATCCCTTCCCTTTTGAGCCGATAACTTTCCACCAGAAACTTCCTAATCGCTTCTCTCTGCTCCTCTTTTATCTGCCACAAATACGGTGTTCTTCTTCCCTCCACCATCCGAGTATCGGAAATATCGAACACATATCTTAACCGCTTTTTCCTGCCGCCATCGTCAATCAGGGCAATTCCCTTTGCCCCACGCTTCACCCACCGACGCATCTTTCCATTCCACAGTTCCATCGACGCACAGGCCGTTGCATCGGGGCGCTGTGCATGGATTAACAGGCTGTCTGCAAACGGGTAGCGATACAACCTCGCCGCCGTATCCAAATAGTCCGTCCACGCCTTCGGGGAACGGCTTACCTTGCCAGCAGTTTTTTCCGCCAGTTCCCGAATGTAATTTAGTTTTGACACTATTCTCTCCTTTCCCTTCATCTTCCCCTATCTTATTCCACCTTATTTCCCATACAGATCATGTTTTACTTCTGCCATGTAATAGTTATTTATGGTTAATGGAGCATTGTACAATGCTGTTAATAGATAAGCTTTAATATTCCCTACCTTTCCTGTGTTTTTTTCCAGACACTGCAGTACATACTCAATATGTATCTGATTCAGTTTCATAAAACGGCTTTTTACTACACTTATTGGCTTTTTCATCCTGGCTATTTGTACGCTGCCTTCATTCGGCATTATCATAACTTCTACCATCAGTTCAAGCAATTCATTTACTTCATCCAGCGAATATCTTTTTCCATTCTGAAAACACCAGTAGGATATCTGTTCCTTAATTTTCTCCCGGTAGGCATCTATCCCATCCATCCTATCAACATTTTTGAAAGGTTCGGAAGAATCCGATAAGATTGGATAGATATTATTCCTGTCAGTATTATTAATATCAGTATCATTAGATTGTGATTTTAAACATTCTTGACTTTCGTTTTTCATCATTCTTGAATTGTGATTTTCACTATTCTTTGAATTATGATTTTCATCATTCTTTGAATGCACTAATGAAGTTTGCTGTATCATAATTTCCCTATCATTCTCTGCTTCCCCATTAACTCCTGAATTGTGATTTTCATCATTCTGTACTGCAATGGCTCCTTCTGCCCCTTGCTTTTCTATCTCTCCAACACCAACTTCATTCGTATCTGAAAAATGATTTCCTGCACCTTCTCCCTCTACAGATTTCTCCCCTCTTTCTGCAAATCTAATCAGGAAATTTTTTACATAAATAATATTTGGCTTTCCAAAACCAAGACGTTTCTTTTCAATTAATCCAATCCCATTTTCTCCATCCAGTTCCTTTAATAATTTTACTGCTTTCTGTATTCCACAATTTATCTGCTCCGCAATTTCCTCTACAGTAAAAATAATGTACACCCGCCCATCCTTATCAATCCAGCGATTTTTAATGCTAAGTCCCATGCGGTCTAACAGCAAACCATATAAAATTTTAGCTTCACAGGACAACACCTGGAAACATTCTGCTGTGAATAAAACTTTTGGAATCCGATAAAATGTATATTGTTCTGCTTCCGTTCCACGAAAAAAATCAAATTGAATTTCCTGCATAGTTTTCTTTTCCCCTTTATCCCTTTATTGTATTTCATTCTCCATATCTTAACTTCCTGTTTATGTATCTCAACATTAATTCTTAACTTCAGACATAACATTAACCCCATGTCAAAAGATACAAAGCAATTTCAAAATATAAATTGGAACTTTTTTCCAGCGCGTGAGTATAGAAAAAAGACCGCTTTTTCCGTTAGCCGTCCCTTTCTATTCTCAATAAAGCACAATCTTAACCCTATGATACACAAATCCAACCTTAGCTTCTATCCAATCAACTTTGCGACAATTTGACGCAAAGTTTTTACTTGTCCCAAACTATAGTGTTTTTTCTTCCTCCTGCCCTTCCTTCCAGGAAGCTAAAAGTTCAAAAATTACCGCTTCCATCTGTTTCTTTGTATAATCCTTTGGAAAGTAATCACGAATCTTTTTGGCTGAAATAGAGATTCCTGATGTTTTTTCATTCTGTTTTAATATTTCCTGCACCCGATGATAGGTTAAAGTTTTCTTTAAACTCTCTTCTTTTAACTTTTCTGCCTGGCTTCCTATAGGAACAATCTCTTTTTCTTTCATCTCCTTCAACACCCATTCCTGTTCCTTTTCTTTCAGATAAGAAAGCTTCTCTCCGGCAAATGGTGCTAATTGATTTTGATCCACAAACTGCAATAATTCCGGCAATAAATAAGTTAAACGAATAAAGCGCTGAACCGTTCGCCCGCTTTCTCCTGCCGCTTCTCCTACCAAAACTGCCGTATGCTTTGCCCCTTTGCTTCCCTGATGACCTAATGCCTCCATCTTCATTCGATAAGCCCAGGCTTTCTCTGATGGAAGAATATCTTCCCTTTGAATATTGGAATCGACCATGATAATTGTAGCCTCATCATCCGTCAGATTGCGGACAATCACCGGCATATCCTCACGCCCGGCAAGTTCACTCCCACGTTTTCGGCGATGGCCTGCAATTATTTCATATCCGCCGTTTTTATCCGGGCGCACAATAGCCGGAACCAATACCCCATACTGCCGAATACTTTCTGCCGTTTCTTCCATCTTTTCATCATCAACTACACGAAACGGATGATGTTTAAATGGGTGAAGCTGTGAAAGAGGAACCCGAATAATCTGTTCTTCTCCCCTTTCTTCCTTTTGTTCTGCCCTGGAAGTATCTCCAAATAAATCATCAAATGAGGTAAATTTTATCTTATCTGCACTTCGGCTGCTCATCGGCAAGTACCTCCCTGGTCAGTGCCTCATAGCCTTCCGCAACAATTCCATTTGGTGCATGGATAAAAATACTTTTTCCTTCAGCACTGGTTTCCGCAGCTTTAATGGATAATGGGATACAATTTTCAAAAATATGTATCCTTTCCCCATAGGCATTTCTAAGCTTTTCGGATATATCTTTTGCATAATTTGTTCTTCGATCGACCTTAGTTAATAAAATGCCCTCTATTTTAAGATTGCCATTTAAGTGTCGATGCACTCTCCCGATAGTTTTAACCAGCTGCTGAAGACCTTTTACCGATAAATACGCTGATTCTACAGGTATTAATACACTGTCTGCCGCTACTAATGCATTAATCGTAACCATTCCAAGAGATGGCATGGTATCAATCAGAATAAAATCATAAGATTCTCTGATTTTTTCCGTATATTGGCGCAATATCGTTTCTCTGCTCATTACATTAACCAAAGTGGTTTCCAAGCCTGCCAGTTCGATATTAGCGGGTAGAAAATCTACACCCTCCTCATGATGAAGAATACCTTCATTCATTTCCCAAGGTTCATCATTTACTATTTTTTCCATCAAAGTCACTAAAGTAATATCTAATTCATCTGGTTCTGCTATCCCCAAACACGCCGTCATGCTTCCCTGGGCATCGGCATCAATCAATAAAACCTTTTTCCCTTTTCTGGCTAAACCAATGCCCAAATTTACACAAGTTGTACTTTTTCCCACGCCGCCCTTCTGGCTGGCTATGGTCAGAATTTTTGCCATCCTTTTTCCTCCGTTTATTTTCCCCTCGCACAATACACTTCTTACTGCATGGCTTTCTATAGCAAGGATAATTACATCATTTATGCTGCTCCACAATATTCTGGATAACGAATTTTAAGTGCCTGCCAAAAATATGGCGCATAACCGCAACAAAATAATTTTTCTACGGTATATTGTTCACATTCCGTAAGCTTTTTTTGGGAATCCTTATATTCATAGACACTGGGCGTTCCATTATTATACAAGTTAAACGCCATTCGGATAACCTTTTCACTTCCAGAAGTTTGCCACCCCTTATTCAGACACTCTGGTTTGACATATCCCGTTTCCAAATCATAAATTTCATGGATGTGCTCTCTTGTATCTCTGTCAATCCCCAGGCAATAGATGAGCGCCGCATGGTAAACATCCAGGAAACGACATTTTGAAAAGTAAAACCAGTAAAACTTTTCATGCTCCTTATTCCTAAATTGAATATCCACTTTTTTATTTTCCATAACTTAAACTCCTTTCCTCTTCATTATTCCACAATCAACAGCAAACTAACCATAACCTGCCAAAGTTTTTATACCTTATCCGACAAAGCCCGGCCCTGTTCTGACAGGAGCATATGTTTGGGAGTATCTGGAAAACTATACCTTTCCAGGCATCCCGTAACTTAATCCCTGCGGGATGGGCAGACTTTGTCCGATATGGTATCGTTTCTCTCTGAATGAAAAAAGATGGGACACCCAGGTATTCTGACATCAGCCAAAATAAATTCCTTGTATGTCCCATCTTCTATCAAACAATGCATATCAACAAGCCCAACGGCCCTTATTCCAATAGCAGCATAGCTATCGGCAATACTACTCGCTCCTCCTTTCCAACAATTTACTTTTACATCTTATGTATTCCCCAGAGAATAGGCTAAGCCAATCAAAACCTGGTCATCCCTAAACGATTTGGGACAAAATCAACGGAATCCCTTGATTTTCCTTGGTTCCTTGCCTTAGCGTTAATATAACACATTCATCTATTCTTCTTACAATACCCGTAGCTTTCATAGAAAAATTCCTCCATTTACTGTACTATCCGTTTCTGGAAATAGTATTTGTAGAATGATGGAATTTATACTCACCGGACAAAATTTTTCACCTTTACATTCGCTCTGAAATCCGATATACTTATTTCCATCTTCATCAAATCCATTGTAAACGTTTCGGTCTTAACCATTTCTGCAAAAACAGACAGGAGGAATTTTCATGTTTCGTATGTGGGGAAAAATATGGAAGGATAATCATCTTATCCAGGATTCGGTGATCTGCAACGGCGACTATTCATTATCCCGGACGCAGATGGTTTTTCAGGCTTTGGAAGATCTCTGCTACCAGTTTGACTTAGGTAAGCCAATCTGGCTGGATGCCAATATCCGCAGTTTCCAGCGCCATGACAAAACCCGCTTTTCTCAGGATAATTTTGTAGAAGCCATTGACTTTGATTACCTGGAGATTCATGTTATTGAGGAATAATTTTGTTACGGTGAACATGTAAACAGCAGCATTTTGTTCCCCGGCTTTATCCCAGATATTCCCGGATAATCTCCCCCAATACCTTAATCTCCTCGGGCTTTAAGTCCTTCATCCAGTTTTCTCCCATAGAAGCACCCATGGAAGCCTCCGATGAAGCTTTTGGCCCGGCTTTTTCCTGCACTTTAAGTGTTTGATCGGCTCGTCCCACAGCGGCCTGCTCTAAGCTTTTGCGAAGCTGGCTTATGGCTTCGTCCGGCATAACCTTTTCATTTTCCTCTTTTCCCTGCTGGGCGCGTTCCCTTCTTGCCGATACATTGTCCCGGTTCTGCCGCGTGGAATTAGGATTCTCCGGCCCGCGATTTGCTGTTGCGGTCAATGACGCCGGTTTTGCGGCAAGTGCAGAATTTTCCCGCTTTCTGCCGCGAAACAGGCGAACCGGCGGCTCTTTTTCTGCCGAGGCAGCAGTACTGCCTGCATTCATTCCTGTTTTATCTTCTTCCATCTCCGGCTGGCGATCCCGGCTAAGGCGTTTCCACAGGGAGTTTTCCAGATAATCCTGAAGGCAGGTGCTCAGACGCTGCCGTTTATGCTCCAATCCCACACCGTAATCCACCATAATATTAAAGATTCCCGTTAAAAGTCCCATGGAACTGTACAGGATAATATAGTAAGAATCGCACCTGTACCAGTAAGCACCAAATGCAGCCGCCCCGCCCAGCAAAAAGCAAAGGGCTGTTATCTGGCTTGAAAACTCATTCCAGCCTTCCGGAGTGAACATCCCCAGTTTTGCCTCGTCAATCTGCCGTTCCACGAAAACACGGGTATTTGCCACGCCCTGATTCAGGCGATAGGTATCCTCTGCTTTCTGGCGCAGTTCCCGAAGCCATTTGTTCCTTGTCAGCATCATATTTCCGGTTTCCCGAATTAATCGTTTGTAGAGGCTGCGAGCAGACAGTTTACTTAACATACCAATGAAGCAAACTACGGCCAGCGCATAAATCGCTTTTCCTGTTTGTAAAAATTCCAGCATTGTCATCGCTCCCCTTTCTTGATGATGTATGTCCATTATAATCATCAATTTTTCATTTGGGAAGATAAGAACGGCAAAAATCGTTCGTCAAATTCTGCCTCGAATCGCATATGAACCATGCCATGCCGGTCTTTCGATGATGTTTTCAGGAATGCGCAGCCATCCTTTCTGCCATGGCCAGCATAATATTTACCGAATGCTGTATCGCCTGGGCCTCAAAGGTCTGATAATCCATATTGGCACTGTCATCGGCTTTATCGGAAATTGCGCGGATAATCAGCACCGGCACCTGATTCAGCCAGGCCGTCTGGGCAATGGCTGCGCCTTCCATCTCCGTGCAGCTCCCCTGGAAATGTTCCACCAGCCACTGCTTTTTTGCCTTGTCCGAGATAAACTGATCGCCGCTGACTACCCGCCCCATATATGCCTGAATATCCGGATTTACCTGTTCACAGCATTCTTTGGCCAGATTGCGAAGCCCTTCATCTGCCGGAAAAGCAAAAATATCCATCTGCGGTATCTGACCTACCGGATAGCCAAAGCCCGTGGCATCCATATCGTGCTGCACCAGATCCGTGGAAAGGACAATATCGCCGATATTAATTTCCGCCCGCAGGGAACCGGCAATCCCCGTGTTAATCACTGCGTCTACCTGGTAGCGATCCACCAGAATCTGCGTACAAACGGCCGCATTAACCTTGCCTATGCCTGAACGAACGACGACCACCGGCGTTTTCTTAAGCATTCCGCGATAAAACTTCATCCCCGCATAAGTTTCTATCGAACTATTTTCCAGACATTCCTTTAATTTTGCAACTTCTTCATCCATTGCCCCAATAATTCCCAGCATAATTTTCCTCCTTTATTTGGCACCTTTTTCCCTCTTACTGACATATAGTAGAATGAGAATAACTTATGGCACCCTTATTTTCCATCATTCGGTTTCTTTTTTATTATAAGAGGAAGAAAGGGTTTTTTCAATCATTTATCTGCTGGAAAATAGACCTCAATTAAACCTGAAAGGAGTTTACATCATGGATTACCAGACACAGGGCGTTTGTTCCCGATCGATTCACTTTGAAGTTAAAAACAACAGACTGACGAATGTTGTCTTTGTCGGAGGCTGTGCCGGCAATGCCCAGGGAGTTGCACGATTAATCGAAGGTATGGACATCGATGAAGCCATTCGCCGCTTAGACGGCATCCACTGCGGTGCCCGGATGACTTCCTGCCCGGATCAGCTCGCCAAAGCCCTGAAACAATATAAGGAAGCCCGTTAAGCTTCCTTCATGCGTATTCGTACTGCCGGATTTCGCCTGTCAGCAGTTATTTTTTCCCGTCAGTGGCTATCTCGGTTCAGATACTGCAAAATCCCCATGGCCACCGTCCAGGCAATCTTATCCTGATATTCCTCTGTTTCCAGTTTTTTTGCCTCCTGAGGATTAGACAGAAACCCGCCCTCGATAATAATGGAAACCGGTTTTGAATGGGTGAGAAGGTAATAATTGCCGTTCGCCTTCGCCTGCCTTGTATTCTTTTCTTTTCCCAATACATAGTCAAACCTTTTCTGCATCAGTTCTGCAAAGATTTTACCTTCTTCCGATTTTCCAAAGTAAAACACCTGCGCCCCTGAAATCTCCGGCTGATGATAACTGTTCTGGTGGATACTCACCATCAGCCGGGGTTTTGCCTTATTAATAATTTCAATTCGTTTTTTCATATCCGCGGATTTTTTATTCTTATCTCCCGACTGGTAAAGACCTTTATCATCCTCCCTGGTTAAAACAACCTCTACTCCGTTCATTTCCAGATATACTTTCAGCCTCCGTACAATTTCCAGATTAATATCCTTTTCCAGCTGACCATCCACGCCAACTTTTCCGGGGTCATTTCCTCCATGACCGGGAGGCGGGAACAGACCAAAATATTATTCGCCTAGTTTCCTCCCTTTTTCAGGGACTCCCATTCCTTCAAAAAGTCTTCCGGGGCTACTGCAGGCACAGAAGAACTTGAAAAATCCCTTACATTTCTGGTAATAATTCTGTCAACATCATAGCTTATCGCACATTCCATCTGTAAACAATCTTCAAAATCAGCAAAATTTTCATTCTGAATTGCGGACAAAATCTTTTCTCTATTAATCGGATCAATACCAAAAATATTACACAGATCTAAAATTATCTGTCTTCGCGTGTTAATATCCATAGTCTTTCTTAAAATATAAAAAAGGTTAGGAATGGTATGTGCTGCCAAAACACCTTCTATTTTTTTATCTGCACAAAGCTTGATAATTTTATCGGCATTATGAAAATATTCTTTCCTCCCCATCAAGTCATCTAAAATAACGTTTGTATCAACCAATACTTTCATACTTTTCCTCCAATGCCTGCTCCAGTTCTGCTTTATAATCAACCTCCTGCCGCCCCTCTTTTCTATATTTTTGTAAATCCTGGTATGCACGTTGCGACACAGACTTCTCATCTTCCTGGCTTATGCACAGCCCCTCTAAGCCTTCTAAAATACTAACGACAAATATCATTTTATCATCAGGAAGCTTTTGAATAATATTGAATGCACGCTCTTTTATTTGGGTCATTTTAATAACTCTCCTTTTCAAATTATAATTTTATATAGATAGGTCGCATTAATCATATGTTCTGCTGGCATCCAGAGCCATACAGCACTCTCAATCCCTCATTTTTAAGTTCTGACAGAAATACATCGGAATATAAGCAGTTATTATGCTCTCTGCTTCTGGCGTAACATCGGACATAGATCCACTCATCACACCCATCGTCAATCAACTCTTCTCTTTCTAAAACCAGGCTGTCGCACAATTCATGTTCTAATACCCAGGACACTAATGTTGTTTTAAAAGGTTTATCAAAATAAATAATCCCATTCTTTTCATGCGTTTTTGGCATGGCTGTATCACGCTCCTCTCCAGATAAGTATAACATTTTACCCAGCCTATTGCAAATTGTCTAAAATTTCACGGACACTCTTAAACAGACTTCACAAACAATTCGTCAAACTCCCCACTGAACTTATAGACAATCTCAATATGCTTATCTTCAAACACATAAATCTTGTCAATAAACTCCACCACCGTAGCACGGTCAAGTTCTGTGATCGCTCCATTCTCCAAAAGCCTCTCTACCCACGGATTAGAGAGCACATCGCTGACCTTGAAAATGGTCTTTTGCAGCATCTTGATTTCATTATCCAGGCTGCTGATATCTGCCTGGATTGCCGCCTTATCGCTCTCATACTCCTCTTTACTGATTGTCCCGTCATACAGCAGCGTCCTGGCACGGGTTAAACGCTCTTTGTACTGAAAAATTCTTCTGTTTTTATTCTCAATCTCACGCAAGACCCCAGGGAACTCCTGTTTTTGCGTCTGCTGATGTTTCTCCGCCAATTCCCGCAGGTTTTCGACCTGACGGATAATTTTATTCAAATCGTCAATGACAATCCCACGAAGCAGTTTATCTGATACGTAATGGCTTGTACACTTAGGCGCATTCTCTCCAAGCTGCTTCTTATGCTGACTATAATCACGAAAGGTCGCACAGTTATAATACAAATACTTCACCATTTCACCGGTTTTTTGCTGCTTGTAGGAATCCCACCTTTTCCGCATGGCGTGGCGGCAATCTCCGCACTTTAGTATACCCTTAAAAATCGTCACCTCATCTTTTTTTGCAATATCCCGTTTAACCTCTTTCATCATAGACTGGGCAGTTATCCACTCCTCTTTAGAAATAACCGCTTCATGTGTTCCCTCACAGCGAATCCACTGGTCTTTCTCTACCCGTGTTGGCTTATCATCCGTGAGCTTCTGCTTTACCTGCTTATGTTGAACAAGTGTCCCCGTATAAGTTTCATCCATTAAAATTTTTTTAACACCATCGCTCCGCCAATGCACTTCCTCATCCGAAATTTTTTTGCTGCACCTGAAATTAGAACCATGAAGCCGTTTATAAGTTGCTGGATTTACAATCCCTTCCCTGGTCAGGTCAGCCGCAATCTCCTTAGGGGAATTTCCCAGCAGATACTTGTCAAAAATCTCTCTAACCACAACAGCAGCCGTAGGATCAACGATAAGGTGATGTTTATTTTCAGGGTTTTTCTGATACCCATAGGGGGCAAATGCCCCCACAAAAAAACCTTTTTTCTGCATGGAATGCATAGCAATACTGACATTCTTATGCTGCGTTTCTGAATATTCCCGATTAAGCATCAGCCGGATTCTGTATTCAATATTGGTTTCCTTGTACAAACTATCATAATTATCGCCAATGGCAATCAAACGAACCTCCCGGCCACGTTGTTCAAACTCCTTTTCCAGATATATCTGCATCTCTGTATCATATCGCCCAAGGCGTGACAAATTTTTTATGATAATGCAGTCAATTACATTCGCCTGAACATCACGCATCATTTCCTGAAACCCGCTTCGGTTAAAATTCATCCCTGTACAATCATCATCACAGTAAATTTTATATTCTGCAAGTGTAAACTCCTCATCTGGCTGGCTATTCAAATATTCAATATAAGACCTGCAAAAATCTGTCTGATTTTGAATACTCTGACTTAAATCCGTTTTTCTTTTCTTATCTCTGTCCTCATCGGAAAGTCTGACATAAATGCCCGCACTCCATTTGTCAGGATACAGGGAATTATGTAGGTGAAATCTCTCAGCCTTCATTTCCATCACGATTCCTCCCTGGCAGCACGATGAATTTTAATCAATCGCTCAACAGCCTCTGTACAGGAAAACTTCGCTTGATAGCTGCGGACAACTGTCCAAGTATTAACCTTTTGTTTTTTAACCTCGACCTGATTTTTCATATCTCATAAATCCGCTGCATTTTCTAACAACGTATTCTCAGAACGGATTGAATATGATACAGTTCCTAAAACTGCGAACCTGCCAAACACTGCCCCAGCCCAGAATCATTTTTCTGGTCTGTAAAAAATCCCTCCATGACCCGCATCCAACACCACAACCGGAAGATTTCCTTTGCTTTTCACCTCTTTTTCTTCTCCCTTAAAAAACCTTCCCGCTCCGGACAGGCTTACTGCTTTTTCCAGGAAGCTTCCGGTTCCCAGCGTCAGATTTGCGGGGTTTAATGCAATGACGGCTACAACAAAGAGCAGGACAAGCCCCAATATACTCTGCCAGAAAAAATCTTTCATGTTTCACCACCCAGATTCCTCCCTTTATCGTATGATGCCTGCCCTGCTGCTATTCTTTTTCTTCGCAAATTTTCCCTTATTCTTCTTCGCTTACTTCCTCCCAGGCTTTGACAACATCCCAGATTTCCTTGGGTTCAAAACCCAGCTTCCAGCAGGCAACGCCTGCCAGGTCATAGCTTTTTATCTGGTCCATCTTAAGGCCCAGAGAACGTTCTTCTTCCATCCAGACAATTTTACTCTCGTCTTCGGTGATAACCTCTCCATAGTAAGCTCCCACATCTTCCTTCCACTGCAGTGCAACCCGGTTGCTCTTTACCCATGTCTTTGCATCGGAAATTCCCAGGGCATCCGAACTGTTTCCCTCTTTATTCGTCTTCCAGACCCTGGTGTAGAAGGGAACGGCATTAATGACTTTTTCTTTAGGAACTTCTTTTAAGGTATCTTTAATCCCATTCTTTACATAGGGAAGAGAGGCTACCGGGCCGGCTTCCCCGCCGGCATAGTGTTCGTCATAGCCCATAATAATAATATAGTCGGCCACATTCCCCTGCTCTTTGCGGTTGTAAAAGGCATTATAGGGCGCAGGAACATGATTGTCTATGGATAAAATAACATGGTTCTTGCGGCAGGCCACCGACAGTTCCCGGATAAACTGAATATAATGCGGTCCTGCGCTTTCTTTCAGGCTTTCAAAGTCCAGATTCAATCCGTCCAAATCATAGGTCTGCACATCCTGCATAAGGCTGGAAATCAGCTTCGTGCGGACAGAGGTTCTGGAAAACAAAACCTCCGACTGTACATTGGAACTGAAATTATCGATTAACGCCCACACCTGGATTCCCTGGTCGTGAAGGTAATCCACATAGGCGCGGTCAGCCAGAGAAGTATAATTTCCCTCGTTATCTGCCATGGAAAACCATGTGGGAGAGATTACATTAATCCCCTTTGTATTGCGCAGTACTTTTTGAATCGAAGAATTCCCCTCCGGGCTGGTTACCTGATGCCAGGCCAGACAGATTTTCTGATCCAGGGAAATATTCTTATACACCGGGGCCTGGAAGGTGCTGATAAAGGTAAGCGGTTCGCCATCCCCCAGACGCAGTTTTTCGATATAGCCCATATGACCGTCCTCGGTCTGAACCCGTGCCCAGTAATCCATGGAATCGAGCACTCTTACCTTCGCGCCCTCCTGCTGCAAAGTAACAATCGGACTTTTTATTCCTCCCTTTTCGCGGACGGCACCCTTTCTCTTGAGCACGTTCCAGGTTTCCGGTTCCCAGCGGGTACTGATAAAAAGCCGGTGAATTTCATCCTCTAAAAATGAAGCTACACGGATATCCGTATAGGTAAGGATTAAGTCTTTCGACAGATAGATACCATCTGCATTTTCCAGAAAAAGAGGAAGTCCGTCATCTCCCCTGCTGTCTGCATTCATATAGACAATGCTCTCCGGAAGGGTGTAGACCAGAATCTTTTCCTGTGCATCCCAGTAAAATCGCTCATTCAGTTTCTGATTTACCCAGGTAAGCGGAAGATAAGGCTGATTCTGCCGCAAAAGACCTTTCTCATCCTGGCTTTCCCCGTCAAGATAAACAGCGATTTCATCTCCTGAAACCTGATAATAGTCAGACAAATCCGAAAGTTCTTTCGATGGGGCGTATTTTACATAAGCGGTGTATCCTAAACGGCCAATGATATAGAAAAGAACCAGACCTACAGCGATGAGTAATGGGACTACCTTTTTCATGCTTTCTTATCCTCCGTTGTGTTTTGCAGTTTGCGCACAGTTCAAATAAAAGCGTTATCTGCCGATTGTGGTAAAGACAGCAAAACTGCACTATCTGCTTTTTGCATTATATCATACTTTTCCGGTTCTGGGGTTTACTTTTTTTTGAATTTTTTTAACGTATTTCGTATAGTATTTTGTATCGATGATACAGGCTGAAGGAAATTCTGCTCCTTTCTTTAGATTTTGTAATGATTCCCCAGGATTTTTATTCTTTCTTCTGATATTTCTGAAGCAGGGCCTTATAGTGCTCTAACTGTGCCTTGCGAACCATCTCATCCAGACGCTTTCGATTCTCCCACGCCTGCCTCCTTTCCAGGTCTAAATACACCAAATCAAAATGAATCTCTGCCAGCTGGCCGTTTTCCGTATTGATAAAATCAGCCATGTACACGGCCCCGTCTTCCCGCACTTCAAAGATCTTGTACCAGTCTTTTTCTTTTGGCATTTCCCTGCCGTCAATGTAAATAGGAATCCCCTTGCTCTTATATGCTTTTAACTGCTCTACATATGCATTTTGTTCTTTACGATTTCTTTTTCTTCGTCTATCCTCTCCCATATCGTTCCTCCAATACTGGCAGTTTTCTCCAAAGAAATTTCAAAACGCAGGTCTTGTACTTGCTGTATTCTCTGCGGAGGTTTCTATCGTGACATATTAACTTCCTTGCGTTACCGTTTATTAGCATTTCCTGTAACCCATTTTCCTGCCGTTTTCAAATTTCTTTCCGATTCCAGAAATGGTTGAAAAATTCTGCGGTTTCCCGCTCGATGGCAAAGGCATCCGGAGCAAAAGGAATCTGTGCAACCTTTAATCCATACCGCCGGCTAATTTCCTGTCTGGCTTCCCTGCTCCCAAAAACCATAAAGAAATCCCATCGTCCCTTTCCCTTCTTCCAAAGGTTCTTCTGCGCCGTCACATCCTGCAGCTTCCATTCATTTAAAGCAAAGAAAAAACACTGTTTATGGCATTGTAAAAACTCGGTTTCCCTTCCCTCTCCGGCCCTTCCCAAATCCAACAAAACCGTTTGATAGCCCTGCTGCATACAGGTGTGAAATTCTTCCGGCCCCCCGTGGAAATAATAGTCAATGTCCAGGAGGGAAACCGGGCAGTTTTTGTTTCTTCCTCCTGTATAGATATTCACCAGTTTTTCTAAATCATTCCTTGGATTCCATTCAATAACAGCAATCCTTTCAAGTTCTACGGCTGCCAGATAATTCGCCAGCAAAACAGCAAAATGGGTAACGCCGCAGCCGCCCCCCGCGCCCATAATCCCTACGGTTTTCGGAGGCTTGTTTTTTTCCGGATTCTGCAATGGTTTTTTCTCCTTTCCCTGCTTTTTCTGCCCAGATTTTCATCCCCTGTACATCTGCATACAACATCTTTCCACAGCATCGCCATCCACTCCCTGACCGCTTTATCCGGCTTAAAAGGATTGGCAAAGAGAGGAGAACGAAGGATTTTCCTGCGCTGCACTCCTTTTGGCTTGGCTAAACCGATAGCTTTATCCGAAAAATTATAGATAATCGCTCCGGACTCCGGCCACAGAGCTAGAAAATCCTTCGCCGGGGAAGCATTCCACCACTTTCCGCCCACCACCAGCAAAACGACATCTGGTTTTTGATCCCCGGCGTCCATTTCCTTCATTTCCTTCTCTCCCCGCCAAACACCCCGATCCTGGACAACTACAGGATAGCGATGGGCAAGAAAATGAACCTGCCGCCCATACCAGGGTTTAAGTGCACAGCCAAAAAGACTGAAAATCCCATAGGAATCTGCCCGCTTCCCCTGACTCTTTCCAAGCCTGCGCAGATGAGGGGAAGGATGACATTCCTCGTACAGATTAGCGATTTTCATTTCCCAAAGGCTGGCACACAGCCCCAGGCTGATATGGGTTGTGCCAATTCCTGGTTCATTTCCATACACCGCAATAAGCAGAGATGATACCGGCTGTTTTTGCAGCTTTTCCAAATCGTCCATAAGCTGACGGACGGACAGATAGCGGTCTTCTTTTTCCGGTTCCAGACATGCAGCGACAATTCGTCCGATTTTTCTGTCCCACATTCTCAGTCCCGACATCGCAGGGGATACGTCCGGGTCAGGATACTCTCCCGTTGCCAGATAAAACAGAAGTCCGCCAATGGCATAAATATCCGTGCGTTCATCCATATTTTTCTCACAACAGTACTGTTCCGGAGCAGCAAAACCAACGGTTCCAAACCGCTGTCTGGCCTTATTAGCTTCATGAAGCCTGTCCGCCTGTCCAAAATCAATCAGTTTCAGGTTTTCATGGCACACTAAAAGATTTTTTGGCTGTAAATCCAAATGTAGTATGGGTTCTGTACCTGCAGAATGCAGATAATTTACCACGCTGCAAAGCTGGATCACGTACCGAAGTACGGTGCAGCGGGTCAGAGGTCCCTGGCTGCTGACCAGGGAGTTTAAAGAATCGCCCTGAAGATACTCTTCGACGAGGTAGCTGTATTCCCCGTCCTCTTCAATATCATAAATAACCGGTATTCCCGGATGCCGCAGTTCTTTCATCAGAAGAGCTTCTCTCCGAAAGGCTTCATAGCCAAGGCTGCTCTTTGCTACGGCTTTTACTGCCCGGTATTCTTCCAGTTCCTGGTGAAAGGCCAGATAAACTACGCCCGTCCTTCCCCTTCCGATTACACGGCACAGCTGATATTTTCCGGATAAAATGGTGTTTCCAACTGATCCACCTCCTTCTCCGGTATCATCTCTAAAAAGAGTATAGCATAATTTCCATATTTTTACAATAGAAAATTGCAAATCTCTTACGATTTCTTAAAATTTCTTCATAGGAATTGCTATTTTGTGATATAGTATCCTGACTTTTGCAGAACAAATGTTCTTTTAAGGCCGAAAACCTAGGAATATCAAT